>NZ_VFVN01000006.1:0-425256 GCF_006442185.1 Mesorhizobium sp. B2-4-1
GTGGTCGCCGTCTCGTCAAGCGCTACCGTAACGCCGGTGGCGGCGACAGCCGTCACCTTCGGCCCGTCATCGTCGAAACTGATCTGGCCCGAGACGTCGGCGCTGGCGCTGGCGGAGTCGCCATCGCTATCCGTGATCGTGACCTTCACGGCCAGCGAGCCGGAGGTGAGTGCAACCGTGTCGTCGGGATTACCGGTGTCGGAATGGTGGAGCGACAGATATTGCTCGACGGTCACCTTGCCGGTGGCCGGATCGATCGACAGCGCGAACGCGGCCTCGCCCTTGAACGCGCCGCCCTGCACGACTCCGACAACCACTCCGTTCGCAAGCGTCTGCAAGGTGATCGTTGAGCCGTCGGTGACGGTCAGGCCGGAAACGGCGTTCGTGACGCTCAGCTGATAGACGGTGGCGGTGCTTGCCGCCGGGCCGTCGCCGCCGAACAGCGCCGTCACATTGACCAGGGCGCCGTTGCTGGTGCCGGAGGTGATCGCCCCGGTACCGCCGATATCGGGATCATCGCCCTTGACGATGGTTCCTGTGTTGATCGCAGCCGCCATGCTCAAGGCCTGCGTTTCGTCGAGTGAGACCACGGCGCCGGCGTCGGCGACGACTGTCACCAAAGGTCCATCGTCGTGGAACTGGATCGCGCCGCCGATCTGGGCACCGCCGAATGCGCTGTCGCCATCGAAGTCGGTGACGGTCACCGAGGCTGTGATCTTGCCCGAGAGGGTCAGCACGTCGTCATGGGCAGCAGCGCTCGATCCATCGACAGTGTGCTCCAGCGGAGCGTATTGGGTGACCGTAAGCGTGCCATTGCCGTTGATGACGATGGTAAAGGCGGTGTGGGTGCCGCCGTTCTGATAAGTGCCGGTGACCGTCGTCGCATTGGTCTGCTGCAGCGTGATCGCAAAATCGCCAATGGCCGTCTTCAGGCCCGAATCGAGCGATGCGACATTGCCGGTCAGGCCCAGCGCATAGGCGATGCCGCCGCCGGCGGCGGCCCCGTCGGCACCGAAATTGGATGCAACGGAAATAATCGGGTTGGCGCTCGTCACATCGATCGGAAAGCCAGCCGGCGAACCGGCATTGGTTTCATCGAGCACCGCGGAACTGGCTGCCGTGTTGCCCACCGTCAGGGCAGGGCTGTCGTCCTCGACGATCACGGTCATGTTGGCCGTTGCCGAGCCGCCGAACGGATCCTGCACGGTAACCGGGACGACGATGGAGAGGTCATCCTCGAAGCCGGCCAGCGGGTGGTCGAGGGGACCGAGCAGGGCGATCTGGAAGGTTCCCGTGCTCGCATCCGTGATGGTGACGCTGATCACGACGTCCGATCCGACCCTGCCGACGAGATGCGTCGAATCGACCAGTTCCCACACGACGTCGGTGCCGTGCGAGGTAAGTGTCGTGGCAGGCACTCCGAGGCCGTAGGTCAGCGGATCGCCATTGGGATCCGTAGCGCCGAAGCTGCCGTTGATCACCGAAAGATTCGATTCGTCGAAGGGTGAGCCGGGATCGCCGTCCGGGTTTGCGCCGGAAAGCCCTTCTTCCGACACGCGGACGGTGAGATCGCCAAATTCCGGGTTCGCATTGGGAAGGAACAGTTCCCGCCTCTCGGCCTGCCCGAACTGCAGATCGGTCGGCGGCAAGAGCGTCGAAAGATCAAACCCATCGCCGATGCCGCCAGGAGGAATTTCAAAATTTCCACCGGCGCTCGAGGTCGAACCTCCAGGGCCAGCCGACATCGAACCATCGGCGCCGAAGGCGACATCCACATGGCTCGCCTCGAGCGCGGCGATCAAGGCGACGCGCGGTACCTCGACATCGCCAAGGACGAAGGTCGGCACGTTGAGCGCGCCGTCCTTGATCACGATAACCGAGCCGTCGGCCTGTTCGAGCACGAGATTGTGGCCGTCGACCTTGATGTTGTCGATAGAGACGTTCGCCGGAAGCTTCACGACGTTGCCGGCGTCGGCGACGTATTCGTGCGGCGCGGCTGCCGCCTGGGCCTTCGCCTCCGCGGGTGCTTCCGCCGGCGCGCCACTGCCCACATCGACCGGCACTGGTTCGGCCGCTGCCGGCGCGGCCTGTTGCGTCGAAGCCGCCTGTGCGACCTGGAACTCTGCCGGCGAGGTCTGGTCGTGACGTTCACTGGCCATGGAATGCTCGTCCCACGAACCCGAAACGGCGTCCAATTCGTTATTGATGGTCATTGCTTGTACCCCTCCGGCATTTCCCCGAAAGAGACAGCCGCAACCATTACTTTGCAACCGTCCGTCAATCTACTTTATATACCATTATATGCCTACAATGGCATTTTTTACGCGTGGTAAACTGGGAGCATATATTCTGTTATATAAGTCGATATGTGCCGGTGCGGATGAGGCCTCGCCCCCGGTTGCATGGTAAATAGAAGTATAAATTCAAATAAAATTTTACGAAAAATAGAGGAAACAAGTTTCGTCGCCATTATCTACCTTCATTGCCAATAATTTGAGACAAGATCGATACCGTCCACAGTCAAAAGGTGGGCGTTATGAAAAAAGAAAAAACCGCGCCGGGAACAGCCGGCCTCAAGCTACTCTTGCTGACGATCAGCCTCGCAGGCCTGCCGCAGCCATCGCTCGCGAGCGTCCATTTAGAGGACACCGCTTCGGTCGGCGGGCTTGTTGAAGACGTGCGGATGCCGCCCAGCCTGGGCGGCGTTTCCCTGGAAAGATTCCAGCCTTGGCGACCGGCGGTAGGATACCAGCCCGACCTGGTTTCCATGAGTTACACGATCGACGATGCCCAAGCGGGCGTTGCGCCGGCGCCTGCGAATGTCGGAATTGATCCCATCAAGACGGCAACGATTATCCCCGGCGTGTTCGGCTCGGTCGCGTTGTCCATGCATAACTTTCCCGTCGCCGCGCGGTGGGCACCGGTCTACCAGGCAATTGTCGGCTGCTCGGCGGGCAGTGCCTGCGAGCAGAAGAGCGCGGCTTTTGCCAGGCTGATCTCGTCGGCACAGGGCAAAGGGTTCAGCGAGAAACTGTCATTCGTCAACAGCGGCATCAATCACCTGATCGCCTACAGGAAGGACAGCGTCATCTATGGCAAGCTCGATTACTGGGCAAAGCCCACCGAGGTGCTCGATAAGCGCGCCGGCGACTGCGAGGATTTCGTCATACTGAAGATGACGGCGCTGCTGAGGGCCGGCATCCCCGCGCAAAGCATGGCGTTGGTTGTTCTCCAGGATCGCAGGCGGGGATTCTTCCATGCGGTCCTGTCGGTAAGCACGGCAAGTGGCGTGTTCATTCTCGACAGCCTCAACAACACCGTGCTGCGCGACAGCGATCTCCCCGATTATGTGCCGCTTTATTCCTTCAGCACGGACCGAGCCTGGATCCATGGTTCGAGATCGGGCAGCGCGCAGGTCGCGGAGATCAAGGGCGGTTTTGCAGGCGTCGCGCCCGGCGAGGGATTGCAGCCCGACACGGCTTCTGGAGCGCTTGCCCGTCGGTGAGCAACCGCGGTTCGCCGGCTTTTATGGAAAACGCCGAACCGCTCTATCTCTTTGTTTTGCGCAATTCCCAAGGGAAAGCGCTACACGCTTTTCCCGGGAAGCGTTTCGCACTTTTCCTGGAACTGCTGCTAGCCGCTGACGAATGCCATCAGCAGGTCCTGCCCGACCAGCGGTGCTCGCACGGCATTCAATTGGCCACGATATCGGCGTTCGCCGGCGCCGATGACGAACCCGCTGGCGACCGGAATCTCGCCATTGGCATCCAGCCGCGCGAAGATGTCCGCCACGTTGAGATCGAGCGCCAGCCTGAGATCCTGACGCCCGTCATCGCTCGGCGCCGTCGGCAATTGGCGCTTTACCAATTGTTGGAACGGAGCGTTGAAGGTCAGGATCTTTTTCGACGATGAAAGGGCGAAGGCGGGCGAGGGGCAGGCGACCAGTATCGCGGTGATCGTCCTGATCGACGCAAGCCTCTTCAACGTCAGGTTTTCTTCCGTCAAGCCACGAATGCAGGCAACCCTGATCGCCGATGTCAGATTGCCGGCCGGAGGCTGGCTCTCGGCGATCTCATCGACAAGCATGCCGATCGTGCATTTGCGGCTTTCCGCCATCTGCCTGAGCGACGTCCAGAACGTCCGCTCCAGGCGGATGCCGCGGCGGATGCCGCGGCGCGCGACAACCCGGAACTCCATGCCGAGGTCTTCCGTGGCCATCGGCACGAGCAACCGCTCAAGGACAGCGGGAGGCGTGGCGCTATCGTTCACTCATCGCCTCCTCTCGTGCCTTGTTTATGGGTTTCAGCAGGTAGGTCAGGATCGTCTTGCGGCCGGTCTTGATGTCGACGGAGCAGATCATGCCCGGGATGATCGAATAGGTCTTGCCATCCCGCGTCAGCGTCGACCTGTCGGTCGCGACGCGCACCTGATAATAGGGCTCGCCTGTCTTCTGGTCGACGAGACTGTCGGCGGTGATGTTCGAGACCTTGCCTTCGATGCCGCCGAAGATCGAGAAATCATAGGCGGTGACCTTGATCAGCGCCTCCTGGTCCGGCCGGATGAAGGCAACGTCGCGGGGCGAAACCCGCGCTTCGACCAGCAAGGTCTCCGAAGTCGGAACGATGCCGGCGACCACCGCGCCGGGCTGCACGAACGCGCCAACCGTATTGATGTCAAGCGTGTTGACGATACCGTCGACTGGAGAACGGATGTCGGTGCGGGCCACCTTGTCGGTCGCGCCGCGAATGGTTTCATCGACCACCGAGAGGTCAGCCAGCGCCTGCGTGAGGTCGCTCAGCGCCTCCTGTTGCAGCTGCAGGCCGAGCTCGTCGACCTGAAGCTGGGCCTCGGTGATAGCCGATTTGGCTTTCTTGGTGGTTTCTCCAGCAAGCGTCAGCTGCCCATTGAGCTCGGTCTGCTCGCGTTCGACCCGGAGTTGCTCGGTTCGCGCCATCAGGCCTTTCTTGACCATGGCTTCGACCAGCTTTGCCTCCTGGTCGCTGACGACCAGATTCTTCGTGAGGCGATCGGAATTGGCGGTCGCCTCGTCCAATTCCTTCTCGCGCTGATCGAGGCGCGACTTGAGAACCGACAGCTTGACTTCGAAGTTGTCGCGGCGGGCGACGAGCAGCTTCTGCTCGTTGTCGCAGATTTCCGGGGCGACCTTCTGGATTTCGGCCGGACATGGAAATTCGCCTTGCAGATCGCCGCTCTGCTCGAACTTCAGCCGTGCAATGCGGGTCTGTAATGCCCGTGCCTTGGCCTGTTGCTCGCCAAGGCTGGAGGTGTTGAACGTATTGTCGAGGCGGATGATGAGGTCGTTCTTCTTCACGACCTGCCCGATCTTGACGGCAATTTCCTGGACGACGCCCGGCTCGCTGGCCTGGATGATCTGCGTTTTGGAAGCAGGTATGACCTTGCCGTCGCCGCGTGCGATTTCATCCACCTCGGCAAAGGACGCCCAAGCAACGGAAGACACGAAGAGTGCACCTATGATAAATATGGACGCCGACGCAAAGAGCGGCGGCCGGTCTTCCCTTGCAAGCATTTCCCACGGCCCCAACGCATTGAATACTTTGATAGTTTTCGTTCTTCAGGTGCTTTTTTTCTGCAGCGCCTGTATCACTTGGTCCTTTGGTCCATCGGCAACGATCCTGCCTTGCTCGATGACGATAAGCCGGTCGGCAAGTTCGAGCATGCTGAAGCGGTGCGTCGAGACGATCAGCGTGGTGTTTCGATCGAAAGCCACTTTGAGCTGCTTGATCAGTTGACGCTCGGAAGCCAGATCCATCGAGCCGGACGGCTCGTCCAGGAAGACGACTTTCGGTTTCGTCAGCAACAGCCGGGCGATCGCCATCGTCTGTCTCTGGCCGCCCGAGAGATTGGTGCCGCGCTCGCCGACATTCATGTCATAGCCACGCGGGTGGCGGGAGACGAAATCGTCGACGCCGGCGGCCTTGGCCGCTTCGACGATCTGCTCATCGGTCGCCTCCGGACAGGCCATCAAAAGATTTTCCTTGATGGTGCCTGAAAACAGATCGTTCGCCTGCGCGACGATGCCGACGGCGGCGCGAACCTCGGAGGGGTGGTATTGACGGATGTCGATGCCGTCCAGCAGCAGTTCGCCGGAACTCGGCAAGAAAAGCCTGCCGATCAGCCGCCCCATCGTCGTCTTTCCCGATCCTATGCGGCCGATGATGCCGATCCGCTCCCCCGGCTTCACGGAGAAATTCAGGCCGGTCAGGACTTCGTTATCGGAGCCGGGATAGGTAAAGCCGACGTTCCGGAACACCATGGCGCCGTTGCGGATGGGCCGGTTGACGAAGCCCACAGTGTCCGGACGATCCTCCGGCTGAGCCATGATCGAATTCACCATCCGCAAAGAGAGCATGGCCTGGCGCAATCTGGACAAGGTGATGGCGATCTGCCCGAGCGGGGCCACAGCCCGGCTGGCCAGCATGACGGTGCCGATGATGGCTCCGGTGGAGACATGTCCTTCGGAGAAGGCGTAGGCGCCGGCCACCACCAGCGCGACGGTGACCAGCTGCTGGATGGCCTGCGTTATATTGCCGGCGGCGGCCGAAAGCTGCTTGATCTTCTCGGAGGTGTTGGAGGCGTTTTTGGAATGCTCTCCCCATTTTCGCAACAGGTAGGCTTCGGCGCGCAGCGACTTGATCGTCTCCAGCGTGGAAATGGATTCGACCAGCAGCGCCTGGCGCTGCGAGGCCTCGTTCATGGAGGCCGCCACACGCTTGCCGATGCGCCGCTGCGTGACCAGTCCGACGATCACCGACGCGACGAAGGCCAGCGCGGGTATCATGACCAGCCAGCCGCCTATCGCATAGATGACGAGGAGAAAAACAAACACGAAAGCCGTGTCGATGAACACGCTGATGGTGTTGGACGTGAAGAATTCGCGCACGAATTCATATTGGGTCACGCGATTTGCGTATTCGCCCGTCGAGCCCGGCCGTGCCGCCAGAGACGAGTTCAGCACCTTCTCGAACAGCATGTATGAAATGCGCAGATCCGCCTTGCGCCCGGCATAGTCGATGAGCGATGCCCGGGAGGTCTTTAGCAGCAGGTCGAACAGGATGACCGCGCCGATGCCGATGGCCAGCACCCAGAGCGTCGATATCGCTTTGTTCGGCAGGATCCTGTCGTACACGTTCATGGTGAAGATCGGCGAGGCGATGGCGAGCAGATTGATGAACACCGCCGACAGGACAACCTTCGAATAGGTGCGCCAGAACGGCCCCATCGTTCCCGTCAGCCAATGTCGCCGCTCGATTTTCGGCGCCGAGCCGACGCTCATGGCCTCCGTCGCGTTGGCGTAGGTGATCGAGAAGGACGCACCGCCGCTGATATAGCTGTTGGCCAGTTCCGACCGGCTGATCGTGGTGCGCCCGTCCTCCTGGGGAGCGGTGAAATATTCGCCGGCTTCACCATCGGCCAGCAGCGCGACCGGCAGCTGGCTGACGCGAAAGACGATCGCGGGGAGGTCGATGCGCCCCCGAACAAAGTCGCGATGGCTGAACTCGGTTATTTCAAGGCCGACGCGCTCGGCAAGATGCCGGATCGCGTCGATGTCGATGCGCGTTTCCGCCAGCGGCACGCCGGCAAAGAGCACGGTTTCGGCGCTGGGGCGGCCGAGATATGCGGCGACGGCCGAAAAGCAGGCCTTGAAAGCCTCTTTCGGTGACAGAATGTTGGGTTGCTGGTTCACGATCCGCCCGCGGGGACTCTCGATCGATCCTTAGGCCCGCCTATTTTTTCCTGACCGGTGCCAGAATATCGAACGGCACGTCGTTTTTCTGTTCCGAGGGCGTGCGCGCATAGGTTTCGGTGTCGGCCGTTTCCGGCGCGGCGAACTCGGTCCGCGCGTATGCCGTAGCCTGTTTTGGCGGGTGGACGTCCATCGTTTTCAGCAACTGCCCGGTCGCCGCCAGAAGCCGATATTGCGCGAAAAGGGATGCGTAGGACGCGGTGTCGGCCAGTGTCGCGGTGTTGAATCGCGTGTTCTGCGCATCGAGCACGTCGAGCAACGAGCGCTGACCGACCTTAAACTGTTCGCGATAGGACGCGACCAGCTTTTCGTTGGAGACTGCTTGTAGCTTCAGGGTCTTGGCCAGATCGGCCTGCCGGAAGCGACGATCCCATGACGTGCGAACGGCTTCCTCGATCTCTCGGAGAACCTGGTGCATCGCGAGCCGCTGCTCGCTGGTGCGGCGGATCTGCTCCTGCTCATTGGCCTTGTCGATGCCGCCCCGATAGAGATTCCAGCGCAACACCAGACGTGCCTGCAGATCGGATGCGTCTCCATTGTCGCCGTCAATGTCGTAGCCCGCCCGGGCAGAGCCTTCGGCAATGATCGAAGGGCCGTATTTCGCGCGCGCCGCGTCCACCAGCGAGGCCGCCGCGGCAATATCGCTGTTGGCCATGTGGACGCGCGGGTTGCTCTCGCGCGCAAGGCCCAGCGCATCGTCCAGCGACCTTGGCAGCGTGCCGGACACGTCGGCCGGCCTCGCTGCATTGGTCAGCGGCTTGCCGACGGTCTGGAAAAACCGTATCCGCGCGGCCTCCAGTTCCTCCGACGCTTCCTGCATGCGGGCCTTGGCCGCGAACAGCCGCTCCTCGGCCTGTTGCCGGTCGGCTTCGTTCAACCCGCCGCCGGCAATGCCTTCCTGGATGTCGTGGAGGATTGCTTGATGGAAGCCCAGGTTTTTCTTTGCCTCGGCAACAATCGAAGCCTGGAGCATGTATTCGAGGTAGTCCTGGACAACAGAGAGACCGATGAATTCCGACCGTTCCAGCACCCGAAACGACGCGCCATCGACGCGGGAGGCCTGGCGGTTCAATTCTGCGCGCCTTGCGCCGCTGTCATAGAGCGTCTGCGAAACGGTCAGGTCTGTTTCTGCCGGGTAAAGCGCGTCGTCCTCTATCGAGAGTGCGCGCCGTGATGAATTGTCGAGACGACGAGCGCCAGCCGACGCCTGCAGGTCGACGCTGGGCAAATAGAGGCCCTTTGCCTGACGCAATTCGAACTCGATCGCTTCGCGATTTTCTATGGCCTGGCCGATCTCCGGATTGGATTCGACCGCTACCGCCACCGCCTCCTTGAGCGTGAGGGCGTTCGCCCCCCCGCAAGTCAGCATCGTAGCCGCCATCAAAAGACCAAGGCGCTTGCCTATGGCCGACATGCCAGTTCTGTTCATTTAGCCCACCCGTTTCCCCAACGCCTTCCTCAAGGCGCTTAAGCGGGCCAACCCCAGGCCCACCATTGCCGAATTACCCGATATATTCAGAAAATACGTGAGCGAATATTAATTTAGGCGACTCTAAATGGGTTTTCCCAGTCATGAGCAGCGACATGTAGCAAAAATAACACATAACAACGGGGCCGATGGGGGTGGGAGAATGCCGATCGGCTGCAACGAAAAATGCCTTGGTTGGAGCGGTGAGGGCACTTTTTGAAAAATCGCGCAGTGGTTCCCAACAGTTGGACACGCTTGCCCGGGCCGAGACGGTGGCGCTGTTGCCGAACGGGGATGCCGGACGCGGACTATAAAACGGATGTAGCCTCCGATAAGTGCCGATAACGCGTCAATGGAATGCTGCCCATCCAGTCACAAGGATAAGGGCAAGCGTAACCAGCGCTCCCGAAACGTACAGAACCGTCCTGACACTGCCTCCCTTTGCGGCGTTTCCGCCACGTAGGTAGATTCCCAGATGAATCAGGCGTATCGCCAGGTGCAGCCCCACAAGCGCTGCCAAAGTGGTCGGTCCAACACCAACCATCATCGCCAGCACCGCGGGCACGACAAAGGGCGCCAGCGCCTCAACCGAGTTCATGTGGACGCGGTCGATCCTGTAGAGCCTGTTGTGGTCGTCCGCCGGGACTACCGGTCCTGAAAGTACCCCTGCAAATCCCTTGGACGAACCGGAATAGACCGCCAACACCACCGACAGTAAACAAAGCGTAAGCACGCCGAGGATGCTTAACCAATAGACTTCCATGTTGTCTCTGCTCCTGGAATCTCAGTGGGCGATACGGTGCTTGCGAGTCATACCCCATGAACTGCAACGCGGTTGTCAGGCTGTCCGATGGTTGAACAAGTCGTGGAACCGTTGCAGGTAGAGCGGCCAGCCCTGATCGCTATCAACTGCACCCCTCACGCCTACCCAGCCTTCCCCATGGCGCTCGAAATGCCGGTGCTCGATCTCAACCCGGGTTCTGTTCTCGGTCTCGGCCGTGAACCGGACCTCCCATTCGCTCGTCTTGTTCGGGTCGGTCTCGATCTGCCACCGAGGGCTGATGTCCCAGCTCAGAACCAGCCGGCTGGGCGGATCGTAGGCCAACACACGAGCCCAGCGGCACTCGCTGCCATCCACACCTCGGTCGTAAACGTGCCCTCCGACCCGGGGTTCGAAGATCGTTTCTGCGATCGGAACGGCAAGAAGATTGTGCTCTCGAGGTTTGAATCTCCCGAAATCCTCGGTGAAAACCTTGAAGGCACGCGCAATGGATGCCTCGACAACGACGAAATGCCTTACGGGCGCGAGTGCAGGGTCCTTACTCATGCTTGGTCCTTTTTTGGATACTCGACGGCTAATTTGTAGCCCGCCAGGGTCTTGCTCCAGAACTGGTCGATTTCCGCGCGCAGGCCTGCCAGCCCATCCTGATCGATACGGTATATGCGTTCCTTGCCCGAGCGCGTGTCGGCCACAAGCCCGGCAGCCTTGAGTATCTTCAAGTGCTGAGAGACGGCCGGCCGGGTTACAGGCAGGGCACGAGCAAGTCCGCTGACCGAACAGGGCTGTTCGACCAGCAGTTCGAAGATCGTGCGCCTTGTCGGATCTCCGAGCGCTGTCCAGTAGTTCGCGTTAGTGGCCACTAACGCGAACTTAAATCGATGGCCGCGACCTGTCAATATCGGGAGGTCAACGATGCGTCGTCCAAGCCCCCGTCCGGCTCCGCGGGATTAAAGGAAACCATTCAGCGACCTGCGCCGTCTCGTGGCGTGAACCATGCGGCCGTCGCAGGGAGTGCCCGTTGCGCTTTGACGGTATCGGCATACCGAATTGCATTTTTTGAATTGGTCTTTGCCGACCTGCCTTGGCATTTATCGAGCAGTCAGTTGATGCTGGGATCGAGGATGGCCAAAGTGGCGCAAGTCTATTGCAATCGGCGTTACATGCCCGAAGACGAGGCGCGCATCGGTCTCTTCGATCGGGGGTTCCTCTTTGCAGACGCGGTCTACGAGGTGACCGCCGTGATGGGCGGCAGGCTGATAGACAATGATTTCCATCTCAATCGTCTCCAGCGGTCGCTTGCCGAGATATGTATTCCCATGCCCGTGACGCTGCCTGAGATAGAAGCCATTCAATTGGAACTGATCTCGCTCAACGGATTGGATGAAGGAACGGTCTATCTCCAGATTTCGCGCGGCGAAGCCAAGCGCAATTTCCTGTTTCCCGATGATCTTGAGCCGACCATGGTCGCCTTCACAAGCGCCCGCAAACTCGTAGGAACCAAGGCTCAGGCCGAAGGCGTCGCCGTCGACCTGGCGCCTGATCCGCGCTGGGCGCGGCGCGACATAAAGACCGTCATGCTGCTGGGGCAGGTTCTGGCAAAGCATGCTGCAAGCGAGAAAGGCTTCGATGATGTCTGGTTTGTCGAGGGTGGACAGGTGACCGAGGGCGCATCGGCGACGGCTTTCATCGTTACGCACGACGGCCGTGTCATCACTCGCGCCAATTCTCAAGCCATCCTGCCCGGCTGCACGCGGCGAGCAGTGGCGCGTCTATGTGAAGACCAGGGC
The DNA here is from genome assembly GCF_006442185.1 of Mesorhizobium sp. B2-4-1. Taxonomy (NCBI): domain Bacteria; kingdom Pseudomonadati; phylum Pseudomonadota; class Alphaproteobacteria; order Hyphomicrobiales; family Phyllobacteriaceae; genus Mesorhizobium; species Mesorhizobium sp. B2-4-1. The sequence continues at coordinate 11,823 of NZ_VFVN01000006.1, forward strand.
ATTTTGTTTGAAGAGCGTGCGTTCTCGCCAGAGGAGGCGTTTTCGGCGGCGGAAGCGTTCCTGACCTCCGCCTCCAGCCTGGTCACCCCCGTCATCCGTATTGCCGGCCACAGGATCGGAAACGGCCAACCTGGTCCATTGACACGCCGCCTGCAGGAAATTTACGTCCAGACAGCTTTTGCAGAGATGAACGGGCATGCGGCCGGAAGAGCGGCCCTTGCTTGATGAGTGGGATGTGAAAATGGGCGCGGCACGGCGTTTAGGCCTTTGCATGGGGCGGCTGCCGCCCGGCCCGAACAATGCGATCACGGACGTGCCGGGTGTCCTGGTCGGCCATAAGACGATCATCGCCGACGGACTTGCGACAGGCGTCACCGCCGTCTTGCCCCATGGCGGCGACCTGTTCAGATCCAAGGTCAGGGCGGCGGTCGATATCATCAACGGTTTCGGCAAGTCCGTCGGGCTCATGCAATTGTCCGAACTGTGCACGATCGAAACGCCGATCCTTCTGACCAACACGTTCTCGGTCGCACCATGTGCGGAGGCGCTGATCAAGCGTGCCATTGCCGCCAACCCGGAGATCGGGCGCAAGACCAGCACGGTCAACCCCGTCGTTTGCGAATGCAACGACGGCGGCATCAATGATATTCAGGCAATGGCGGTCACCCGGCATGACGCCGAAGCGGCGCTGGATGCCGCGAGCGCCGGTCCGGTCGAACAGGGCAGCATCGGCGCCGGCACCGGAATGACGTCGTTTGGCTTCAAGGCGGGTATCGGCAGCGCGTCCAGGTCTGTCGAGATCGGGTCTCGCGCCTTCACGCTTGGCGCTCTGGTGTTGTCCAACTTCGGCAGGGCAGGGGATCTTGTCCTCCCGGATGGCCGCAGTGCCGATCCCAAAGGGCTCGGCGAGCCTGAAAGCGGGTCGATCATCATCATTCTCGGCACGGATATTCCTCTTGACGACCGGCAATTGAACCGTGCCGCCAGCCGGGCCGGCGCCGGCATTGCCCGCCTCGGTTCGTATTGGGGACACGGCAGTGGCGATATCGCCATCGCCTTCACGACCGCCGATCCTCTGCCGCACGTCTCGCCTTCACCGTTCATTTCGATTTCGCGTGTCGATGACAGATACATCGACCTCGTTTTCGAAGCGGTTGTGGAAACCACGGTCGAGGCCGTTCTGAACGCCCTGTGCGCCGCGCAAGGCGTGGCTGGACGAAATAGACGCAGGATTCCGGCGTTGACCGACTGGCTGAAGGAGCCCCTTTGAGCATGAAGATTTTCATTTCGGCCGATATCGAAGGCACCTCGGGCATTCAATCCTGGGACGAGGCGGAAAGAACGCATGCCGACCACAGGGAATTCCGCGAACTGATGACCGGGGAGGTCCTGGCCGCCTGCGAAGGAGCGCGAGCCGCTGGCGCCACCGAAATCATGATCAAGGATGCGCATGACAGCGGGCGCAACCTTATTCTCGAACGCATGCCGCCTTTCGCGCGCATCGTGAGGGGCTGGTCGGGACATCCGGACGCAATGATGTTCGGGATCGATGAAAGCTTCGATGCCGCGCTTTATACCGGCTACCATTCCAAGGCCGGCGTCGAGGACAACCCGCTTGCACACACATCGACATTGCGAATATCGCGGCTGATCCTGAATGGCGAAACAGCGTCCGAATTCACATTGAATGCGTTGTGCGCCGCGCGCTATGGCGTGCGCTCGGTATTTCTTTCCGGCGACGAAGGCATTTGCGCCGACGCCAGAGCCCTCGTCCCGGGGATAGCCACTGTCGAAACCCTCAAAGGCATCGGCGCGGCCACCATCTCCCTGGCGCCTGCGTCGGCGCGCGGCGCAATATGCGAGGGCGTTGAAAGGGCGTTGCGCGACAGGGCGCGGCAAGCTTTGCCGTCAATGCCGGAAAGGGTCGAGATCATCATCGAATTCAGCAATCCCGTCGATGCCTATCGCGCTTCCTGGTATCCCGGAGTGCGCCGGCACGGGCCACGTGCCGTCGCCTTTGCATCGAACGACTATTTCGAGGTGCTGCGCGCCTTCCGCTTCATGAAGAGCTGAAGGTCGCCGTGCCCGCGGCTGGCGCGGCGGGCTTCAACGTTTGCGCCAGCGCCTTGGATGATTGCCAAAGAGCCTCTACCATGGTGCTTCGCGTCTTCTCCGAGCTGCGATACAATCGTATCTCGAGATCGAGCGTCCATGTGCTGTCATTCGAACAGATGACAAGGGCTCCATTGGAGATGTCGTTCTCGACGAGGCTTTCTGGCAGCCAGCAGATGCCCGCGCCGGTCAGCGCAAGTTCCTTGAGTCCGGCGCTTATTGTGCTTTCATGCACTGTCTGACGCCGGAACGGCGAGTGCTTCGAGAACAGTTTTCCGAGGGCGACACCAAAGAAAGAGCTGTAACCATAGCCCAGATAGGGCAAAGCTCGCTTTGCCGTTTCCGGACTGTCCAGAATGCCCGCCGCGGGCACGGTCGACTTGTCGAAGCGCAGTTCCGGCGCCGCGACCGGGATGAGCCGATCCGATCCGATAGCCAGATGAGAAAACTTGTCGCGATCCAGGTGAAACGGCACTTCACGGTGCGCATAGGTCAGGAAGAAGTCGGTTTCGCCATCGGTCAGTGCAGCCAGGTTCGCCTCGATGCCACCCCTGTCAGCCATGAAGGATGTGCCGAAGGTGCGAGTGTTCCGCTGCACCTCCCGCAGCCAAACCGGAAAGAACGTGATGGTCAATGTGTGAAGGGCCGCAAAGCGTACAAGCCCCTGTTCCGCAGGCGGGCGCAGAGACTCGCGCACCGAATAGAACATCCTGATGGCGTCTTGCGCCATCGGAAGAAAATTGCGTCCGGCCGATGTCAGTTCGGCCGGCATGGTGGCGCGACTGATGAGCGGTGCTCCGAGCCACGTCTCAAGCTGCTTGATGCGCCGACTGAAGGCCGACTGGGTGACATTGCGGATTTCGGCTGCCCGCGAAAAGCTCGAGGTTTCTGCAAGCGTCACGAAATCTTCGAGCCATTTGATTTCCACGCGGCCTCTCCTCCACTGCGTTCGAGCATTGATCCAGCCGCAATGGGAGCATATTTCATTATAATTGCAATGTTATGCAAATTTTGCATGCTTGATTGCGAAAACCGAATTGGCCTTGTGATCGCCGACGCCCCAACGTCTGCAAAACGAAAAAGCTGGCAACTGGAGCCGGTGGCAGGGGAACGTGACGTCGAGCGCGGGAGAAGAATCTGACCGCACACGAAACGGAATGCCACTCAAAGTCAAATCTATGTCGGCGACGTCCGTGAACGCCGGGGGAGAAGAAAAGGCAGCATGAATTCGCAGAACCAAGCCGATCTCGTTTTGCATGGCGGCAAGATTTGGACCGGTTACGGAAATCCGATCGCGGAGGCGATTGCGGTCTTGGGCAACCAGGTCGTGGCCAGTGGCTCCAACGCCGATATCAAGCCCCTGATCGGAAAGGGCACGAGGGTCGTGGATCTGGCCGGGCGCTTCGCAATGCCCGGTTTGAACGATGCGCACCTGCATCTGATCTCGACGGGGCTCCTGCGTGGCAAGGTCGATGCGACGCCCGATGCCGCGCCGACCCGCGGCGCGCTGATGGCTGCGCTGCGGGCACGGGCCGCCGAAACGCCCAAAGGCGCATGGGTGACCGCGCGCGGTTTTGACCAGACCCGATATCCGGACGCACTGATGCCGACCGTGAAGGAGCTGGACGCCGCCCTGCCGGATCATCCCGTTTCGGTCACGCGCGCCTGCGGCCATGTCACTGTCGTGAATTCGCTGGCGCTGGCGCTGGCGGGAATCGATATCGACACGCCCGATCCGGATGGTGGCGTCATTGGGCGCGAGGCCGGGCAACTGACCGGAATGCTGGCTGAGAACGCCCAGAACCTCGTCTACGACGTCCAGCCGACACCCTCTTTCGCCGAGATACTCGATGCTATCGAAGCGGGGGGCCGTGACCTCCTACGGTTCGGCATAACGTCCTGCATGGACGCGGCCACTGGCCAGATCGACGGTATGACCGAGATCGAGGCTTATCATGAGGCCGAGCGCAGCGGCCGGCTCCCGGTACGGGTCTGGGCAACACTTCTGGGCGACCCCGGTTCGTCCATCGTCGAGCCTTGCCATGCCGCGGGTCTCGTTACCGGGGTCGGCAGCGACATGTTCCGCATAGGCGGCGTGAAGATATTCACGGACGGCTCGGCCGGCGGACGCACGGCCTGGATGCGCCAGCCATATATTGGCCAGCCTGACAATTTCGGTGTCCGGATGCTGCCAGACGCTCAATTGTTCGAACTGGTCGACCGCTACACCGCAATGGGCTACACCATGGTCTGCCATGGCATTGGCGATGCCGCCATCGACCAGCTCGTGCGCGCTTATGAACGTGTGCGCGCCGCCAGGCCGGATCACAAGCACCGGCACCGGATCGAGCATTGCGGTTATGTCGATGGTGCCATCAATCAGCGGATGTTGAAGGCAGGCATCCTGCCTGCGCCGCAGCAGGCCTTCATCTATGATTTCGGCGACGCCTACGTCTCGGTTCTCGGGCCGGAGCGCGGGTTGCGCTCCTATCCGATCGGAACCTGGGATCGCCTCGGCATGAAGCCGTCCACCGGCAGCGACTCGCCGGTCTGTTCGCCCAATCCCTTCCCGGACCTCTACGCCATGCTGACGCGCAAGACGCACAAGGGCACGGTAATGGACGCTTCCGAAAAACTGACGTCCGAACAGGCGTTGCGCGCCTATACCGAACACGGTGCCTACTCCCAGGGCGCGGAAATGGTGAAGGGCCGGCTGGAGCCTGGAATGCTCGCGGACATCGCCGTGTTCTCCAACGACCTCCTGACGGCCACACCGGAGACAATCCTGCGTGAAACGCGCTGTGAGATGACAATTCTGGATGGGCGCATCGTCCATGAAGGAAGTTGAGGCGGGATGCCGGCTGGGCCCGTCTCTGACAGGAAATCAACAACGAACCACAGGGAGGAATTGAGGGATGTTGAACAGACTTGGCTTGATCGCGGCGCTTGCGCTTGGAACGGCGACCGCCGCGCTGGCGCAGGACGCCACACCGAAGGATGGGGGGAAATTGGTGTTCACCGCGCCCTATGGCAACTCCATCACATCGCTGGACATCACGGCGACACCGCATACGCAAGACGAGATCGTGGCCAAAGCGATCAACCGCTCCCTCTACAAATGGAACCCGGAAAGCGGCAAGCCTGAGCTCGACCTCGCCGAAACGGTAGAGAAGTCGGCGGATGGCAAGACCTATACCTACAAGCTCCGGGAAGCGACCTTTCACAATGGCGACAAGCTCGACGCCGATGACGTGATCTGGTCCTACAACCGTCTTGCCGATCCCAAGAAGGCCCTGCCGGGCGCCGAGCAGATGTTGCAGATCGCCGGCGTCGCCGAATTTCAGGCAGGCAAGGCCGATCATATTTCCGGGTTGAGGAAGATCGACGACAGGACCATCGAAATCACCTTCATCAACCTGGCCGATCCGGGCTGGAACCTGATGTCCAACTATGCGCCGATCTACTCCAAGGACTATCCGGAGGATCAGCTGGCCTCCAAGCCGAACGGCCTTGGCCCGTTCAAGCTCGCCAATTACGTTGCGGGCTCGAAGGTCGAACTGGAGAAGTTCGACGGCTATTATGAGAAGGGCAAGCCGCATCTCGACAAGCTCGACATCATGCTGATGGGCGAAGCTTCGGCTCGCGACGTCGCCTTCCGCAACGCGGAGATCGATACCAACGTTCTCGGCCCTGTGCAGTATGAGGCCTACAGCCAGGATCCGGCGCTGAAGGATCACATCCTTGAGGTGGCCGAAGTCTACACCCGCAATATCGGCTTCAATCCGAAGGTCGAGGCATTCAAGGACAAGCGCGTCCGGCAGGCGATCAATTATGCGATCAACAAGGACCTGATTGTCGAGAAGCTCTTGAAGAACAAGGCTTATCCCGCGGTCTCCTGGCTGCCGATTTCATCGCCGGCCTTCGACAAGGACGCCAAGCCCTATGCCTATGATCCGGAAAAGGCCAAGGAACTGCTGAAGGAGGCAGGGTTCGAGACCGGTCTGAAGTTCTCGGTCACCGCGACCTCGAACGAAAGCTGGGGCCTGCCGATCGTCGAGGCGATCATCCCGATGCTGGCCAAGGTGGGCGTCACCGTGACGACCGACCCGGTGGAAAGCTCGGTCCTGTCCGACAAGATCCTGTCCGACAATTTTGATGCCTTTATCTGGTCGAACTCGTCGGGCCCGGATCCGCTGAAATATCTGAACTGCTTCTATTCGAAGACATCGCAAACCGCCTGCAACTACGTCAAGTTCAACAATGCCGACTTCGACAAGCTGATCGAGCAGGCAGGCAACGAAACCGATCCGGCCAAACAGAACGATCTTCTGAGGCAAGCCAACAACCTGCTGCAGGACGAGGCTCCGGTCTGGTTCTTCAATTACAACAAGGCCGTCATGGCCTACCAGCCATGGGTCCACGGGCTGAAGCCGAACGGCGCGGAACTGGCTATCCAGGATTACGAGGACATCTGGATCGACGACAGCGCACCCGCATCACGCAAGTAGCGCGATGGCATAGCTGGCGGGCGGGACCGGTTTGTACGGCCCCGCCCACCGCATGGCGCCCACTCCTCGCCCGCCGCATGGCGCCCAGTTGTTGAAAGGCAGGATTCGCGGATGTCGCGCTTCATCTTTCGTCGCACGCTGCAGATGATCCCGACCCTGCTGGCGGTCGTGCTGATCATTTTCGTGATATTCAGCGTCGTCCCCGGCAGCTTCATATCGAGCCTGATGTCGGAGGGGCGCAACGCCACGAATGCCGATGTGATGGCGCATCTGAACGAGCAGTTCGGGCTGGACAAGCCTCTGCCGGTCCGCCTGTGGGACTATCTGTGGGGGCTGGCGCATTTCGACCTTGGAATTTCCTACCGCACCCGCGAACCGGTGTGGAACGTGATCGAGCCGCGGCTCTGGCCTTCGATCAAACTGGCGCTGGCGGCGATGGGCTTTGCCGCGGCAGTCGGTATTCCTCTGGGATTTCTGGCCGCGCTGAAGCCCGGCAGCGTGTTGGACACCGGCACGATGATGCTGGCGGTTTCCGGCCTGTCGGTTCCCGAATTCTGGCTAGGTTTGCTGCTAATGTACGTCTTTGCGCTGCAGCTCGGTCTGCTGCCGAGCTTCGGCTACCAGCCCGGCGGCATCCGCTACATCATATTGCCTGCCATCGCGCTCGGCGTATCGCCGATGGCGCTCCTGGCGCGAACCACCCGCGCTGGCGTTCTGGACGTGATGAACGCGGATTTCGTGCGAACGGCGCGAGCCAAAGGGTTGACCGAACCGCGTCTGGTGCGCAGTCACGTCACCCGCAACGTGCTGGTGTTGATCCTGACCACGCTTGGCCTTCAGATCGGTTCGCTCATGGGGCAGGCGATCGTGATCGAGAAACTGTTTTCCTGGCCAGGGATCGGGTCGCTTCTGGTCGACAGCGTGTCGGCACGCGACATTCCCGTGGTTCAGGGTACGGTCATCGTGATCGTGTTGTGGTTCCTTGTCATCAACATGCTGGTCGATATCGCCTATGCCATGATCGACCCGCGCATCAAGGTGGCCTGATCCATGCGGTTGCGTTTCAATTTCGCCCTTGGCCTGGCGCTGGCGTTGCTCGTGGTCGCCGCAGCCGTCAGCGCCGGCTGGATTGCCCCGTACAACCCGATATTCGACGCCGACCTGATGAATTCTGAAATGCCGCCGAGCTGGGACCATCTTTTGGGCACGGACGGGCAGGGTCGCGACGTCTTTTCCCGTATCCTCTACGGCGCCAGGGTGTCGCTGACCGTCGGCCTCGTTTCGCAGTTGATCAACTCGTGCATCGGTATGGCGCTTGGGGTTTCGGCCGGTTATTTCGGAGGCTGGTGGGACGACCTGGTGAACGGGCTGACCAACGTCATGCTGGCGATCCCATCCCTGGTCTTCGCGCTCGCCATCATGGCGGTGTTGGGACCCGGCTTGCCAAGTCTCCTGATCGCATTGGGCCTGACCAACTGGTCCTGGACCTGCCGCATCGCCCGCAGCTCCACCTTGTCGCTCAAGAATCAGGGCTTCGTGCAGGCCGCCAGGGCGGCCGGCTTCAGCGACGCCAACATCATGCGCACGCAGATACTGCCGAATATCGTCGGTCCGGTGCTGGTCATCGCGACACTTGGCATCGGCGGCGCGGTTCTGGCGGAAGCTGCACTGTCTTTCCTCGGCGTCGGCATCCGGCCACCACAGCCGAGCTGGGGGAACATGCTGACCGACGCGCGCGAACTGATCCGCACCGCCCCCTGGGCCTCGCTGTTCCCCGGCCTCGCAATCTTCGCCACGGTCCTTGGCTTCAATCTGCTCGGTGACGGGCTGCGCGACATGCTGGATCCGCATATGAGGATAAGGCAGGCATGAGCGGCATTCTTCCCGACCCTGTTCTGTCCATCCGCGACTTGCGCATCGGCGTCGGCAAGCGGAACGAAATCCTTCACGGCGTGTCTTTCGATATCCTGCCTGGGGAAACTTACGGACTTGTCGGCGAATCCGGTTCGGGCAAAAGCATCACCGGCCTTTCGGTGATGGGGTTGCTTAAACGCCCGCTGGAGGTGACCGGCGGCTCGATCTTCTTCCGGAGCCAGGACGTGTTGAAGCTTGGCAGCCGCGCCAGGCGCCGTCTGCGCGGCGACCGTATGGCGATGGTGTTTCAAGAGCCCATGACGGCGCTCAATCCGCTGATGGCGATTGGCCGTCAGATCGCGGAAATGTTCGTCGTTCACAGGGGCTTCGGGTGGTCGGATGCGCGCAGGAAAGCCGTCGAGGCACTGGAAAGTGTTCGTGTGCCGGCGCCCGAGGAACGCGCCCTGTCCTACCCCCATCAACTGTCGGGAGGGATGCGCCAGCGCGTCATGGTCGCCATTGCACTGGCCTGCCGTCCCGACCTGCTGATTGCGGACGAGCCGACCACCGCACTTGATGTGACGGTCCAGGCAGGCGTCCTGGAATTGCTTGCCGAGCTTTGCACGGCTGAAGGAACGGCCGTGCTGCTGGTCAGTCACGATTTGGGCGTGATCGCCAATATGTGCCGGCGCGTCGGGGTCATGGACCGGGGGCGGCTCGTCGAGGAGCAGGACACCAAGGCTCTGTTCGAAAATCCGCTGCATCCCTATACCCGAGGCCTGCTCGCGGCACGCCCTCGCCTGGGGTCGCGAACGCTGGTTGGACGCGCCCGCCTGACCGAACTGGACCAGGTCGTGGGCAGCGAGGAGCGTGGACGCGACGCACCGACGCTGACCACGCCGCGCGGCCTTGGTCTGGAGGCGACCGCATGAACCAGCCTCTTCTGGAAATCCGCGACCTCAACGTCCATTTCCCGCTGCCGCGTCGCTCGCTGTTGGGGCCAAAGCGGACGCTTCGTGCCGTTCAGGGCGTGAATCTGACCCTGAACGACGGAGAGTGCCTGTCCATCGTCGGTGAATCCGGCTGCGGAAAATCCACCACCGCGCTGACCGTGATGGGTCTGCAGGAGCCGACTTCGGGAAGAATCCTGTTCCAGGGCAAGCCGTTGACAGGCCCTGGCGCTCCCGCCCGCAAGGAGCGCGCGCGCATCGCTCAGATGGTGTTTCAGGACCCGTATGCGTCGCTGAATCCGCGCCAGACCATCGGCCGCATGCTGTCCTCGCAGCTTTCCCTGCATGGAATTGCCAAGGGAAGCGAGGCCAGCCACCGCGTCGCCGAGATGCTGACCCGCGTCGGCCTGACGCCCGATCACGCCGACCGTTATCCGCATGAATTCTCCGGTGGGCAGCGCCAGCGGATCGGCATCGCGCGGGCGTTGATGCTTGATCCGAAGATCCTGGTGCTGGACGAGCCGGTGTCGGCATTGGACGTGTCCATCCAGGCGCAGATCATCAACCTGCTGATGGACCTGCAGGAAACGCTGGGCTTGAGCTACATCATGATCTCCCACGATCTGAGCGTGGTCGAGCATGTCAGCGACAGGGTTGCCGTCATGTATTTCGGCCGCGTGGTGGAAGAGGGTGACTGGCATTCGATTTTTAGTCGCCCGACGCATCCCTACACGCGTCGCCTGATCGGTTCGGTTCCCGATCCCGACGCGATCCTGACCGGGGCACGCGCCTTGCCGGATGCTGCCTTCGTCCCAGACGCCGCCCGCTTTTCGCCCGACATTTCGCGCCGTCCGGACCCCGACGAAGAACCCGAGTCAAGCGAGCTTGTCGAGATCGGCCGCGGTCATCGCGTGCGTCTCGCGCAATAGGAATTGCCCATGACCTTCAATGTCCTTACCTGCGAATTCATGCACGAGAGCAATACGTTCTCGCGCTTCCGTACCGACTTGCCGCAGTTTCAGGTGGACACGCTTCTCCTTGGCGACGACGCGATCCGCGCCCGGCGCAACGCCAATACCGAACTTGCCGGATTCATGGATGTGGCGGAACCGGCGGGCTGGAACGTGATCCACGCGATTTCGGCACATGCCGTGCCCGGGGGGCGGGTGACGAAAGCTGCCTATGACCACATCGCCGGTATTATCCTGGAGGCAGCGCGTTCGAACAAGAGCCGCCTCGACGGAGTGCTGCTTGGACTTCATGGCTCGATGGTGCCTGAGTTTTGCCCGGACGGGGAAGGGTATCTGCTAGGCCTTCTGCGGGCCGAACTTGGAACGGACATTCCTGTCGCGGTAACGCTCGATCTTCATGCGATGGTGTCGGAAGACATGGTCCGGGACGCGCAGATCCTTGTCTCCTACAAGACCTATCCGCATGTGGACATGCGCGAAATCGGCGCGCATGCCGCCCGTATCCTGGATCGCGCAATGAAAGGTGAAATCGCGCCCCGGACCGTCAGGGCGCATGTGCCGATGCTGGACGAAGCGAATTCCGGCCGCACCGACATTCCCGAGACGCTGGCCCTTTATGACCGCGCCCGCGAGGCCGAGGCCGAGGGCTTGCTCGCGGTTTCCGTCAATGCAGCCTTCACGGGCGCCGACGTGTCCTGCGTCGGTCCCACCGTGCTCGCAACCTATGACAGCCGTGATCCCGGCGCCAAGCCAGCCGCCATGCGTGTGACAGAGGAACTTGCGGACAGGATCTGGCAGGGCCGGACCAGGAAGCGCAATGTTTTCATCGAGGTCGACGAGGCTGCTGCCGAGGCGCATGCCTGGCGCGGCGACAAGCCACTTGTTATCGCTGATTACGCCGACAATCCCGGCGCCGGCTCCTACGGCGACTCGACCGCGCTGTTGAAGGGCCTGCTTGATGCAGGGGTAAAGGGTGCGGTTCTCGCGCCGATGATTGATCCTCAAGCGGCAAATGAATTGCACCGTCACCGGGAAGGCGAGACTGTGACGGTGACGATTGGCGGCAAGGGCGACGCCAACTTCGGCGGTGGCCCGCTAACGGTGACGGGTGTGCTGACCAGGCTTTCGGAGGGCAGCTATGTCGGCGACGGACCGATTCAGGGCGGGCTCACCCATAGTTTCGGACCCACCGCCGTAATCGATGTCGACGGGATCGAAGTCCTGGTCGTTTCAGAAGCGCAGCAGATGGTCGACCTTCAGCAATTGCGCGCTTTCGGGATAGAACCGACGGCTCGCCGCGTGTTGGTCCTGAAATCGATGCAGCATTTCCGGGCGGCATTCGAGCCGATATCGGGCAAGGTCATCGTCTGCGATGCAGGCGCGCTGGCAACGCCGCGGGCAGAGCGGCGCCCCTATATCCACGCGCCGCGCCCGCTCTGGCCGCTCGACAAGGATTTCGAGCGCTTCGTTCGTCCCTTGGTCGACACATTCTAAATTACCAAAGCGGGCCAGTGCAGACGGCCCCTTCCTGGATGCGAATGCTGACAGCGAGCGCACTCTTCGCAGGCCCTGCGTGGCGACGGCGGTGCGATCGATCATCGACCGTCAAGTCACAGACATCGCCGATACGCTTCAGCTCATCTATTCGCTCCGGCCTGCGGGCCTGCCCGGGCCGTTCTTCGAGGCTCGGAAAACGGCGGCGTCCGCGCTGCATCGTGACGCGCGCCGTCCCGGTGCCAGAAGTCGAGAACGGCTGCGGTGATAGCCTCTGGCGCGTCCTCCTGAACAAGATGCTTCGCATCCGGTACGACAATGAATGGAGCGTTTGGGATGCGCCGCGCGAGTTCTTCACCATCTTTCAACGGGATAAATTCATCCTCGGCGCCCCAAAGAATGCTCACGGGGCAGCGGATTTCACCGTAGCGGTCCTCGACCTCTTCGCTGTACTTGTCGTCCATCTGCGCCACCTGGCGCCAGAACGCCTTCTTGCCCTCCTCGCTAAGCCAAGGCTGGAGATAAAGCCGCATCTCCTCTTCGCGCAATTTGTGCTTCGCTGCGGCACCGATATACGCGCGCAGGACGGCTTCATGGATATAGGCTGGAAGACCGGCAAAAACGTCTTGGTGCGTCTTGGCCGCCTGCACCAGCGCGGATCCCTGCGGGCTGATTGCGACAGGATCGATCAGCATGAGGCTGCTGTAGTCGATGCCGTCCATGAGATGGGCGCGCAGCGCGGCAGACCCGCCAAAGTCATGCGCGACGACGTCCGGGCGCTCTATACCCCAGTGCTTTACCAGCGCCGCGAAAAGTCCATTCTGAAGACCGTGCAGAACGTCGGTATCCGGCTTGTCGGACTGCCCGAAACCTACCAAATCATAATAGAAAACCCGACGGTGCCGCGCGAGCCACGGTGCAATTCGCCGCCACACCAGCGAGGAAAATGGCGAGCCGTGCAAGAGGACCGCAGCCTGTCCCTCGCCGAGCGTGCCCCAGGCGATCGCATGACCGCGGTAGATGAAGCGTTCAGGCAGAGTCCAGTTCGCAATCATCTCGTCCTCCGTATCCAGAGACTTGTCGAGGAATCCGACAGGAAGCGGGTCGGACCGAAACTCTCAGCCATGGTGCGATGGTGCGAATTCCGGCCCTGGACAATCTCTCGGCGACAGAAACCCAGGTGGTAGCGTCGTCAGGCCAGCCGTGCAGCAGCAAAGCCGCTGTGTCATGCTTCGCGCCTTCCTCCAGAAAGGCGATGTCGAGCATTTGTGGCCGCGGTTGACGGCATGATGAAGCGCGCGTGGGTCTGCATCCCTGCCCAACGAGGACGGCGCGATCGGGTTCCTTGGCATGCGACCATCAGGCCGCTCTTGTCGACCTCCGTCCGAGGCAGCCCGTTCACGGAAAGCCTTCCCCTATCCGAGCCGGACTTGCTTCATGATCCTGTTCCTCAGATGACCCCGCCATTCGCTCGGACGATCTGGCCGTTGATCCAGCCGCTGTCCGGTCCAACCAGCAGGGAGACGACGCGCGCGATGTCGTCGACCTCGCCCAGACGGCCGAGCGGGTTCATCTGTTTGATACGATCGAGCGTAGCCTGATCCTTGCCTTCGAGAAAAAGCTCGGTGGCCACCGGCCCCGGCGCAACCGCGTTGACCGTGATGGCGCGGGATCCCAACTCCTTCGCCACAATGTGGGTGAGCGCTTCGACCGCGGCCTTGGTGGCCGCATAAACGCCATAGGTCGGCTGATAGAGTCCGACGACGCTGGTCGAGAAGTTCACGATGCGGCCGCCGTCGCGCAGGCGCCTCGCCGCCTCGCGAAGGCCGTTGAACGTGCCCTTGAGATTGATCGCGATGGTCTGATCGAAAGTCGCATCATCAAATTGAGCGACCGGTGCGAGCTTCATGATGCCGGCATTGTTCACCAGCACGTCGACGCCGCCATGGGCCGCTTCGGCGGAATCGAACATCCGTCTCACAGCTTGCGGGTCGCTGACATCGGCCTGGAAGGAGGTGGCCCGACCGCCGGCCTTTTCGATCTCATCCACCAGCTTGGCGGCCGCTTTGGTGCTACCTGCATAGTTGACCACGACCGTGAGGCCGTCGCTCGCCAGCCGGCGGGCGATGGCCGCTCCGATGCCGCGAGAGGCTCCCGTGACGATTGCAACCCTATTCGTTGAGGTGGTCATTGTGGTTGTTCCTTTGCCGTGTTGTTGCCGATATCAATCCTTCGCTCGATATTCCTGCGGGATCACGAAGACCTCGTCGGCGCGGGCGTAACCGCCGTCCTTGACCTCCTCGATCAGGACCATGGTATGCGGCCGAGCGGCCTCGGAGAAATATTCCACGAGCATCGCGGTGGCCCGATGGACGATCTCTTCTTTCTGGGCCCGGTTCAGCGCCGCCTCGGGGACCTTGAAATTGACGAAAGGCATGATCTTCACTCCTGTCGATCTGAGGACTTGAATGGTGTGAAGGTAGCCGTTTTTAAAACCAGCACTAGAAAGCCGATTTCAACATCACCATTTCAAAAACCATAACAATCGACTACGAGATGGTCATGGATCGTATCGACGTCATGCGGCTCTTCGTCAGGATCGTCGAGCGTGGGAGCTTTGCCCAGGCCTCGCGGGACCTGCAGGTTCCGCGGCCCACTGCCACTCATGCGATCCAGCGCCTGGAAGCGGATCTCGGCGTTCGGCTCCTCGAACGGACAACCCGAAATGTGAGGCCGACGCTCGATGGCGCACTCTACCATGAACGCTGCATCCGGCTCCTTGCGGACCTGGATGAGGTGGAGAGCGTCTTCAGGAATGCTGAATCCAAGGGTCCGCTTCGTGTGGATATGCAGGGGACCATCGCGCGGTTTTTCGTCATGCCCGCCTTGCCCGAGTTCATCACGCGCTATCCCGGCATCTCGCTCAGCCTCAGCGAAGGCGACCGGATGGTCGACCTCATCACTGAAGGCGTCGATTGCGTCGTGCGAGCCGGCGAGCTGTCCGACTCGTCTCTGATCGGTCGCCGAATAACCGCATTCGAGCAACTCACCCTGGCGAGCCCAGCCTATCTTGAACGTTACGGCGTCCCTTCGACACCGGATGATCTCGGCGGCCATCACATGGTTGCCTATACCGCCTCCGCGACAGGGCAGCCGTACCCGCTGGAATTCGAGATGGACGGCGCGGCAAGGGAGGTTCCACTACCCTACGATATCGTCGTCCGGGGCGCCGAAATCTACACGGCCTCCGGCGTCGCCGGGCTCGGGTTGATACAGGTCCCGCGTTATCGCGTAGAGCATCAGATCGCCACCGGGCAATTGGTTCCGATACTGGAAGCCTTCCCACCACCGCCGATACCCGTATCCGTGCTCTATCCCCAGAGCCGCCATCTGTCTTCGCGGATCAGGGTGTTCATTGATTGGCTGGCGGAGGTTTTTCGGGCCCCTCGCGGCGTTGCCGGGAGTTCCTCTCAGAAGGGCTCGGTCGAGATATCAAGCTGAGGCAGTTCATCGTTGCACGGAAAGGCGGAACAGGTCCGCCACGCTTCGGCACACCGTCTCATGGCCTGCCCCTTGACACGAATGTGAGATGCCTCTGGTGCCTTCTCAGGCCAAGGCGTCTGGCGAGCAGAAGCGCCAGACCAAGCACAAATACGATGCCGCCCCCCACCAGCCCCTGGGCCGCCAGAACCAGCACCGTCTGCTCTGTCGTCGAGCCTGCCCGCATCTGGCGCACATCGGCTGCCGTGACGCTGACTTGCGGGTTTCCGAAGCGCGCTGTCACATAGTTTGCAAGGGCCGCCACCTGGCCGTCGTCCAGCCAGCCGTCAAAGGCCGCCATCGATTTGCGGCCCGCGACACCGCCTGCCTTGACGCCTTCAAGGATGGTCATGACGACATTCTCAGGCGAGGTTACGCCGAGAGTGCTGTTGTTGGTCAGTGATGGATAGGTGCCATCCGCCGATCCGCCTCCATTCAGGCCATGACATCCCGAGCAGAGCGACCGGTAGAGATCGTCGCCCACCGCGACCCCGCTGCCCTCCACGCTGGTCTTCGTCCCGGCATCGCGGGCGGCTGCGGGCGGATTGGTCCACGCGAAGCGCGGCCGCTTCTCGTCTCCCGATTGGGCGGGCACGGTCCTGAGATAGGCGACGATGGCATGAATGTCGTCGTCCGAAAGATATTGCAGACTGTTCATGACCGTTTCCGCCATCGGACCGCCCGCATATGCCTTTCCAGGCATGGCGCCGGTCTTGAGAAACCGAAACAGCTCCTCATCGCTCCAGCCGCCTATGCCCGCGATCTTGTCGCCGCTGATGTTGAACGCCTGCCAGATACCGGCGCTGCCGCCGGCAAGCTTGCGATCTTCATCCATGCCGAACGTCGTATTCCTTGGAGTGTGGCAGGCGCCGCAGTGGCCAAGCACCTCCACCAGGTAGGCGCCCCTGTTCCATGCGCCGGTTCGGCTTGGATTTGGTCCGAAGCCGCCGGCGTGGAGGTTGGCAAGTTTCCACAACCAGAGCGTCCAGCGCTGGTTAAATGGAAAGGGCAGTATGTTTGGCGGCGGCGGCTGAGAAATCGGCGCGGTCGTGAGCAGGTAGGCTCGGATCGCGAGCACATCCTCGCGATTCATCCCGACGAAGCTGTCATATGGCATGGCGGGATAGAGATCGGCCCCGTCGCGTCTGACGCCTTTCTGCACGGCTCGCACGAATTCGTCGGCGGAATAGCGCCCGATGCCTGTGTCGAGGTCCGGTGTGATGTTGGTGGAATAGACATCGCCGAACGGCGTCGGCACCCGATAGCCTCCGGCGAAAGGCCGGCTCGGATTGGACGTGTGGCAGCCGACGCAATCGGCGGCTCGGGCAAGATATTCGCCTTTCTGGATCTCGTTCGCCCGCAGCGGCGTGCCAGGCGCCAGCGACGCCATGACGGCCGCGACTACACGTAGGAGAACGGCGAGGAACGGAACGCTCGCAGCAGGCCACCGCAAACGCTGCCCATGGCGGATGACCGCTCGTCGGCTCCGCTGCACAGTCACAGTTCGCATCCGCTGAAGATCAATCCGGCCGCCATTTGCGCCAGCATGACGAGCGTGAACAGGGCCCCGATGCCTACCGAAGTCCTGGCCAGAAACGCGCGCGTGCGCGCCTTCAGGGGCGGGCTCGTGCCGTGCCCTGGATCATGAACGGCGCGCCATGACGACAGGACGCCCAGCGCCGCGACGGCGGCGCCTGTCAGCGAGAACAGAACAGTGGGCCGAAACCCGGCGTCGCATTGCCAATATGCGATTGAATAGTCGAGCTGCAGCGATATCGCCCACGCCGTTGGTCCGGTGGCCATGCCTGCCCAGGAAACGCCCGTGCGGATCGCCTGCATGTTACATCCTCGGAACCCAGTAGATTACGAGATAGAGCACGACCCATGAGACGACCACGAAGTCCCAGTAGAAGGCATTGTCCGACACGTCGCTGAAGTGGCGTCCGGTGTTGCCTTTCTTGGTGAACATGAGAACCGCGAGCACGATCGTGTCCCCGACATCGGTGAGGAGGTGTGTCGTGTGCAGGCCGAGCAGGAGCCAGACGATCGACCCGTAGGCGTTCTGGTCCCAGGAGATCCGGAGCGCGGGAAATTCCCAGATGCGCACGATCAGGGGAAGAATTCCGGCGATCGACATGACGACGATGCCGATGCGCACCTTCACAAGGTCCTGCCGCCGCGCCCAAAGATCGATCAGACGGTTGGGGACGGCGCTGGCAAGCAGAATGATCAATATTGCCGTGCCCGGCAGGAGATCGGGTGCCGGCGCTCCGATCGGCCAATGCCGCGCCTGCACAGCCAGGTAGAAATAGGTACCGATCGCCAGGGCAAAACCGGTTGCTTCAAGGGCGATGAAGGCCACCGTTCCCCACCAGATCGGGCTTGCCGATCCAAAATCATAGGTGGGCAGGTGGCTGACGTCGACGGTTGGCCGGTGTCTCATTCTTCGTCCTCCGGCTCGCCTTTCGGCCAGAACCAGCAGATAAAGCCGATCGAGACCGGTATCGCGCCCCAGACCACCGCCCATGGCGTGTATATTGAGCCCAGAAACGCGCCACCCACGGCGATGGCCGAGAGCAGCGGCCGGATCGAATTGTCGGCCGATGGCACGCGCAGTTGCGGCACCGCATCGGCGACCGTGCCGGCAAGCACTTCGCGCGCATCGACGCGCAGGCCCTCGACCACCGGGAGTATGTCGGGTTCGGCCCAGAGCGGCTCGCGATGGGTCACCACTGGCAGGCGCGAAAAATCGTAGGAAGCCGGCGGTGACGTCGTTGCCCATTCCAGTGTGCTCGCCCCCCAGGGATTGTCTCCCGCGAGGCGACCGTTGCGAAGGCTGAGCAGCATGTTCAGGACGAGAAGCGCGAAGCCGGCGAACACCACCAGCGACGAGATGCTGATGAACAGGTTCGTGCCGCCCCAGCCGCTCGCCGGCGGATAGGTGTAGACGCGCCGCGGCATGCCTTGCAAGCCAAGGATGTGCATCGGGAAGAAGGTGAGATTGAAGCCGATGAAGACAAGCCAGAAATTCCAGCGGCCGAGCCTCTCGGACAGCATGCGGCCGGTGATCTTGGGAAACCAGTAGTAGACGGCGCCGAGCAGGGGGAAGACGGCGCCTCCGACCAGCACATAGTGGAAATGTGCGACGACGAAATAGGTATCGTGCACCTGCAGGTCGAGCGGCACCGAGGCGACCATGACCCCGGTCAGCCCGCCGATCACGAAGGTGAAGATGAAGCCGAGCACGAAAAGCAGCGGCGTGGCAAAAATCGGCCGGCCGCCCCAGATCGTCGCGATCCAGCAGAAGATCTGGATGCCGCTCGGAATGGCGATCATCATCGAGGAGGCGGTGAAGAAGCTTTCGCCGAGCTGCGGCAGGCCCGTGGCGAACATATGGTGCACCCATAGTCCAAAGGATAGGAAGCCGATCGCAACCAGCGACAGCACGATCCCGAGATAGCCAAAGACCGGACGGCGCACGAAGCTCGGCAGGATAGCCGAGACGAAGCCGATCGCGGGAATGAAGATGATATAGACCTCCGGGTGGCCGAAGAACCAGAACAGGTGCTGCCAGAGCAGTGCGTCGCCCCCCGCCGCCGGGTCGAAGAACCTGGTGCCGACCAGCCGGTCGAGGATCAGCATGGTGCTC
Source organism: Mesorhizobium sp. B2-4-1 (assembly GCF_006442185.1). NCBI lineage: Bacteria > Pseudomonadati > Pseudomonadota > Alphaproteobacteria > Hyphomicrobiales > Phyllobacteriaceae > Mesorhizobium > Mesorhizobium sp. B2-4-1. The sequence goes on from NZ_VFVN01000006.1 coordinate 30,901, forward strand.
GACACCATCACCGCGGGCATGGCGAACAATATGATGAAAGCCATGACGAGGACTGACCAGACATAGAGCGGGATGCGATCGAGCGACATGCCAGGGGCGCGCTGCTTGAACACAGTCGCGATGATCTCGACGGCGACCGCGAGTGCGGACACTTCGGTGTAGGTCACCATCTGCGCCCAGAAATCGGGGCGCTTGCCGATCCCATATTCAGGTCCGGCGAGCGGCACGTAGGAAAACCAGCCGGCATCCGCGCCGGTGTCGAAAGCGAAGGCGATCCAGATCATCAACCCACCGGAGAGATAGACCCAGTAGCTGAAGGCGTTGAGCCGCGGGAAGGCGACGTTTCGGGTGCCGATCATCAGCGGCACCAGGTAGATGGCGAACGCTTCCATGACCGGTACGGCGAACAGGAACATCATCGTCGTGCCATGCATGGTGAAGAGCTGGTTGTAGAGATCGGGGCCGATATGGCGTGCCTCCGGCGTGGCAAGCTGGAACCGCATGGCAAGTGCCGACAGGCCTGCAAGGGCGAGGAACAGGAAGGCCGTCACCATATAGCGCCGGGCGATCAGCTTGTGGTCGACCGTGACCAGCCAACCATAGAGGCCGTTCGGCGTCCGCCAGGCATGCGCCAGATAGTCGTGCAGTCTTGCCTCGTCGAGCCCGGTGTCGCGGATGCCTTTCAGGGCCGCTTCCTGTTTTCGCCTAGCCGTCTTCCCGGCAACGCCACTCATTCAAGACTTCCAAGATAGGCGACGACCGCACGAAGATCGTCGGCGCTGAGAGCAATGCGCGGCATCTTCGCGCCGGGTTTTATGGATTGCGGATCGGCGATCCACGCGGCGAGCGCGCCGGGTGTCATGGCCAGCGTGTCGGCGGCCAATGCACGCCGGTGTGCGAGATGGGTAAGGTCGGGCCCGACCGCTCCCTTGGCCGGCGTCCCCCTTATCGTGTGGCAGAGCGCGCAACCGGTGGAAAGAAAAGCCCGCTGGCCGCGGCGTTCCTCCTCGCTGGCAGGCGCGATGGCGGCGGCGTCTTGTCTGGACCGCCATGCCTCGAACGCTTCGCGGCTTTCCGCGATGACGGTGACGGCCATGTGAGCATGCTGGTAGCCGCAGAACTCGGCGCACTGGCCGCGATAGATACCAGGCCTGTCGGCAATGAGGGTGATCTCGCTCGGCCGGCCCGGAATGAGGTCCCTTTTACCGGCGAGGCTTGGCACCCAGAAGCTGTGAATGACATCGGTCGAATCGAGTTCCACCTTTACCCGTTCGCCGACGGGAAGATGGATCTCGTTCGCCGTGACAATCATGCGCGACCGATCATCGTTGGGATAGCGTATTTCCCACCACCATTGATGCCCTGTGATGCGGATGGTGAGCGTCTCCTTTCCGCCCAGCGAGGCAATGGATTTGCCGGCGAAGAAGCTCGTTATCGTCAGCGCCGCGAGAACCAGCACGGTCGCCGCGACGGCGCTTCCGACCGCGCGGCTAAACCTGTGCTCCTGATGGCTGTCGATGACTAGCGGCGGGGGTCCTGCTTGTGCCCGGCGCTGATGGAAGAGCGCCATTGCCAGGGCCAGCATGACGAGCAGCCAGGTGATGGTCGCCACCGCGCCAAAAGACCAGAGGAGATCGAGAATCGCATGGGCATTCGCACCATGTGCGTGGAGTGCGGATTGCCAGCCGCTGCACCCGCTCAGGACCGGTGCCGAGACCACTGTAGACGCGAGGCGAGCCATTTCAGGACGCCTGGAAGACGGCTGCCGGACGTGCTTCGAGCTGGACGTGCAAAGGCGGACGCAATGGGCCATTGCCGCCGTTGCCGCAGGCGGATGGACGGGCCCGTGCATCTTGCCATGTGAAATCCCCATGGATGCCAAGGCGATAACGCGAATCGCTGTAAAAGGATGCTTGGCAACGATGGCCGGCTTTTCTCCGCCATGCGATTGGCGCCGGGCCGATGCTTGCGCGCCGGGAGCGCAACCAAATGGCGGATATGTCCGTTTCTCCAGGCAAAGGCGCGGGACGCGCATCGGACGGTTCCACGTCGCGAAAGCTTAGGAACTAGCCATGAGCAACACAGACAAAACGGCCGGCGGAAATCGAAGCGTCGCAGGCAAGGACGATCGCAGCCAGGACGCGACGCGCAACGACCGCCGAGGCAGGGAAGAGACGCGGCAGGAACAGGCTGCGGACAGCCATCCGGAAGAGGATCCGGCGGAGGGCTCTCGCCAAACGGTCGAGCACGAGTTGGACAGGCTGGATCGGTCGGGGCGCAGCGCCTCGCAATCCGCGGGCGAGGGCCAGGTGGAACGCGCGCGTGAGGAGCTGCGGAAGCAGGTCAGCGAAGAGACGCAATTACCGGGACGAGGTTCCGCCTGACAGCGGCTGTGGATCGCCCCGCGGTTGGCTTTTTGTTTCGATTCTTCGGTGTCAGACGGCACGCAGGTCGTGTCGGGCCTGCCGTCTTCCGCTTTCCCGGATCCAGAGGGTCGCCATGAGCAGCGCCGCCCCGCCATAGATCAGGCCGGCGAGGGGAAGGTGCGGGTGAAGAGCCTCACCGCACTCTTTTCGACCGTCGGTCCCAGGCATATCCATGTCGATCTTCAAGGCGATGCGGCTCCAGCCGCATCAACGGCCAAGGCGGGCGCTGCGTTTCATTGGCGGTTGGCTTCCACAGGAACAAAAAGCTTGACCGGAGGTTCGAACCTCAATCTCGGCATCGGCACTTGGTCGGAACAATCGACATGATTTTTTCCCGTGTGGTCTCGTTGGACACGCATCTCCCATGAGTGGAGCAGCTGACGATGCCGGCCGAAGCGAGGGAGAGCGAAAAGACGGCGGCATCACACGCGCTCTCGGGCTCGGACTGATCACTGGGGCGGCTGACGACGATTGCTCGGCCATTGGCACCTATGCGAGTGCCGGAGCCCGGTTCGGGCCCGACCTTTTGTGGACGGCTCCTGTCACTCTCCCGATGATGTACATCGTCGTCTATCTCTCGTCCAAACTTGGCCAGGTGTCGGGCCGTGGTCTTTTCAAGGTCATTTCCGATTTCTATCCGCGTTGGCTGCTGTGGTCCGTGCTGGTGGGCGTGCTGATCGGCAACACGATCGAGGCAGCCGCCGACCTTGGCGCGATGTCGGCGGCTGTCGTGCTGTTCGTTCCGCTGCCTTCAAACTCGGTCGTCATCGGTGTCGCGATGATTATTCTTGCCTTGCAGATGTTCGGATCCTACAAGCTAATCCGCAACATATTCCGATGGTTGGCACTGGCCCTGCTCGCCTATGTGGTCTCCGCTGTGCTCGCCAAGCCGGATGTGGTCTCGGTGCTGCGCGGCACCTTGCTGCCGAAAATCGAGTTCAGCCGCGAATATCTGTCCATCATCGTCGCCATCATCGGCACGACGCTGTCCGCCTATCTCTACACCTGGCAGTCCAATCAGGAGGTGGAGGAGGAGATCGCCAAGGGCAGGACGAGCCTCGAAGAGCGCAAGGGAGCCACCGAGGGTGAACTCCGCCGGTCCCGGCGCGATATCCTGATCGGCATGATCTTTTCCAACCTGATCATGTATTTCATCATCCTTTCGACCGGATCGACGCTGTACGAGGCGGGGCATACCCAGATCGAAACGGCAGCGCAGGCGGCCGAAGCGCTGCGGCCGCTTGCGGGCGACGCGGCGGGAATTCTCTTTGCGGCCGGGGTGATCGGCGTCGGTTTCCTGGCGGTGCCGGTCATGACGGCCGGCGCCGCTTTCGATTTCGCCCAGGCCATGGGGTGGAAGAATGGCCTGAACGCCAAGCCCCGGCACGCGCCCAAATTCTACATCGCGACGGGAGTGATCACCTTGGTGGCGGTCGTTCTCAATTTCTTTGGCTTCAACCCGATGAAAGCCTTGGTCTGGTCCGGCATCGTGCAGGGTTTTTCAACGCCACCTCTGCTGTTTCTCATGCTCATCATGACCAACAATCGCAAGATCATGGGCGACAAGGTCAACAGCAGGGCCACCAACATTCTGGGTGGCGTGACGACCATAGCGGTCTTTGCGGCGTCCGCGGGACTGGTGGCGACCTGGTTCATGTAGTTCGCCGGCGCGGAAAGGACGTTCAGGCGCAGTGGAACATCCACGGTCAACTCTCGTTGAAATGCGTGTGAGAGAAAGGGCTGTCCATGTCAAAGCTCCAAGCCGCCACTCAAGAGCATTTAGAGCAACTGAGACTCGAGGCTTCGGCTCGTTTCGCCCCGATGATGCTGCATGAGGCATTGTTGCGTCTTTCCCGGGCCTGCGGGGGTGATAGCCTTGCCCGGTTCGAGAAAGCCATGGTCGATCAGATCGAGGCGACCAAGGACGATCGAGCCGATTTCGAGGCAATCAAGGAATTCGCGATCGAACAGCTTTATGCCTGGATCAGGAACGCGAACGAATCGCCGGATAAGAAGCAACCGCTGGAAAAGATAGAGGACCGCAGAACCCCCGGCCGCTCGGAAGAGCCGCAAACGCTGGAGGATCAGCTGCAGGCCGGTCTGGAAGATTCCTTTCCCGCAAGCGACCCGCCAGCGGTGGTGTCCACCTCCATTCCAGGCGGAGCCAAGAAGCTGGTCGGAACCGACGAAGTGCTGAGAAAACAGCGGGAGGCCAAGGAGCAAGACCGCCCCTAGCCCGCACCGACTGGAATCCCGCTGGCCGAACCGCCGCTCACGGACGGGAATCCGTGCCGGTCGATAGCGTCACAGCTTGACGGCCGCTTCCCGGGCCCACAGCCGCAGCTTGCGGCAAGCCTGCACGAATGTGTTGGCGGAGGCTGCGGAGTCCAGCCGCATCAATCCCTCATCGGCATCGGCTGCGACGCCTGCCTTGGCCAGGAGAGGCGCGGCTCCCGGTGTGAAGCCGATGAATTTGCAATGCGCAAAGGCATCCGACACGAAGTCCTTCGCGGCTGCCTCCTTGACCAACAACTCGGCGCCCGGCTCGGACAGGAGCAGTACCACGGCGTCGAACAGGACCGACGGACCGCCGTCGATCATGTGTCTGGCTTCGATGTGGGTGCCGTCTGCGGCCTCGACGCCGCCCACCTTGGGCGCTATCACCTCCATGACCGCGCCTTCCGTTTCGATGGCCGAGCGAAGTTGTTCGAAAAGGGCCGTGTCGGCCCCGTCGCTCAGCAAGACGCCGACCTTGCGGCCTTTGAAACTGTCGGGGCCGTTCTCGATAATGCTGAGAGCCGGAGACGGCGGCAGGTCGTCGCGCGGCGGGACGGCGGCCTCGGCGGGGTCGGGCATGTTTCGAATGCCAAGCTTGTCGGCGACTTGAGTCGCCAGCGTTTCGTCTATGTTCAGCAGATGCGCCACCATGCGTTCGCGGATCGCCGGTGCCTGCACCTTGCTCAATTCGAATGTCAGCGCCATGGCGATATGGCGTTGCTCCGGCGCTGTCTGGCTGTTGAAGAATTGCCGCGCCTGGCTGTAGTGGTCGGCGAAGCTCTCCGCCCGCAGACGCACCTTCTGCCCCTCTTCGGCGTCGGCGAAAGAGCGGAAGCCGCGTTGCGGATCCTCGCGGGGACCCGAGCCCCACGAATTCGGCTCATAGTTGGCGCGGCCGACCGGGTTGTGCATGGCCATGTGCCCGTCCTGCTGAAAATGTGCGAAGGGGCATTTCGGAGCGTTGATCGGAATATGGGTGAAGTTCGGGCTGCCCAGCCGCTTCAACTGGGTGTCGAGGTAGGAGAAGTTGCGGCCCTGCAGAAGCGGGTCGTTGGAGAAGTCGATCCCGGGCGGCACGTTCTGGGTCATGAATGCAACCTGCTCGGTCTCGGCGAAGAAATTCTCCGGCATGCGGTCGAGCACCAGCCGCCCGACCGGGATTGGCTCGATGATCTCTTCAGGGATGATCTTCGTGGCGTCCAAGATGTCGAAGTCGAAGCTGTCGGCAAAATCCTGGTCGAACAATTGCACCGTCAGCTCCCATTCCGGGAAGTTTCCTGACTGGATCGCTTCCCACAGGTCGCGGCGGTGGAAGTCGGGATCGGCGCCATTGATCTTGACCGCTTCGTTCCAGATCACCGACTGCATGCCGAGTTTCGGCTTCCAGATGAATTTGACGAATGTGGATTCGTCGTCGGCATTGACGAGGCGGAACGTATGGACGCCAAAGCCTTGCATGAAACGGAAGGAGCGCGGTATCGCTCGATCCGACATGATCCACATGACCATGTGCATCGATTCCGGCATCAGGCTGATGAAATCCCAGAAATTGTCATGTGCGGTCTGGGCCTGCGGGAAAGCCCGGTCTGGCTCCTGCTTGGCAGCATGGATGAGGTCCGGAAATTTGATGGCGTCCTGGATGAAGAACACGGGAATATTGTTGCCGACGAGGTCCCAATTGCCTTCTTTGGTGTAGAGCTTGACGGCAAAGCCGCGCACGTCTCGGGCGAGGTCGAACGAGCCCTTGTTGCCGGCGACCGTCGAGAACCGCACGAAGGCAGGCGTCTTTTCGCCGGCGCGCTGGAAAATGTCGGCACGCGTGTATTTGGCCAGCGATTCATAAGTCTCGAAATAGCCATGAGCGCCGTAACCACGGGCATGCACCACCCTTTCCGGGATGCGTTCGTGATCGAAGTGGAAGATCTTGTCGCGAAAGTGGGAGTCCTCGATCAGAGACGGTCCGCGCTCGCCAATCCGCAATGTGTTCTGGTCGTCGGAGACAGGCGTTCCCAGGGCAGTCGTGAGAACAGGCGTGTCGGCTTTCGCGATCTGGTGCAATTCGCCGCCATTTCCGCGCGCGGCATTCTGATCGTGCATAGGCGCCGATTTGGGAACTGAACGGTGTGCGGACTTGGCCATGATTTTTTCCTCGATTGACGCCCGTGGGCTGACTTGGCTCAAGGCGCCGAACTGCCGGTGCATGGCTTTGTTCCCGCACAACGGCGCGTCGCGCCTATCCTAAGCCAGCGCGAACACGCTGGTGGACGGCGCGCAAGGGGGGCGCGGCCGCAGCAGGATCGTTCGGCCGCATCAGAATTTTCTGGAGAGTTGTCTTCAACGCCCGGAACGATACAAACGTCCATGCATTTAGCTGGGGTCTGCATTCATACTTCTTTCTGGGAGCTGGACCATTGTCAGGCGAAGGCTATCTTTTGGCCGACCAGGAAACCCATGAAGTTTCCATCGTTGACCTGATACCCGCGCTACGGGCTTTCGCGCGCACCTTCTGCCGTATCCCCGACGATGCCGACGATCTGGTGCAGGAGACGTTGACGAAGGGCCTTGCCAACATCGACAAGTTCGAACCCGGCACGCGCATGAAGTCGTGGCTCTTCACCATCATGCGCAACACCTACTACACCCGGGTCAAGGTCGCGGCCAGGGAAGCGCCTGGCCTGCTCGACTGCGCGTCCTCGAGGCCGATTTCGGAAGCCACACAGGAATGGACCGTTCAGAGCAAGGAAGTTCACGGCGCCATCCAGAGGCTCCCTGAACACCAGCGCGAGGTGCTGATGCTGATCGGCGTCCTAGGTGTCAGCTATGAGGAGACGGCCGAGATATGTGGCTGTGCGGTGGGAACGGTCAAAAGCCGGCTCAACCGTGCCCGCGCCGCCGTTCTTGAGTTCCTGGGGGAGAGTTCGCTGCAGACGCTGATGGAAAGACGAAATCATCTGTCGGACGGGCAGATCGATATTGATGCCGACAGCCGCAGATAGTCAGTTCTTTATGTCGCGCCGGCGTTTCGCAAGGAGCGCGTTTTGCAGTTCGATCGCCAGTCTGGTCAAGCGATCAGGAACCTTTTCCTGCTCGATCGCGATCAGCAGAGAGGCAATCTCCTGATCCATCGCCATTCCTGCGCGCGGGTCCATTCTATCATCGCTCGAACGAGACATCGTATTCCCTGGCTGGATGGATGGCAGTCCGTCATCCTATTGTGATGACAAGCAACCGCCATTACAAGGAGATGCCCGGTGCCGAAACCGTTGCCGGCAGCCCTTGCACAGGTTTTTCTTCCACTCTCGATTGCCGAGGTCACAGATCCACTGCGGCGCTTTCAGTCCTTCGGCAATCGATTTGCGGCATGATCCTGATATTGATCGGACTTGATCTGATTGCCGTCCAGGCCGCGTTCCTCGCTGTGCTGCTTCTTGTCCCTGTTGGATAAAACGGCATTCTCTTCGATCTTGTCCTTGGCCAGTTCGGTCATTGCTCCGGCGCCGGCCCCTTTGCCGTGGCTGCCACGGCCGATATGTTTCTTGCTGCCGGATGCCATGCTGTCCTCCTTCGAATTGGCGCCGCTCTTCAGCGTCGCTGTGTTCGACGCCCGAACTGGCATTGGCTGGTAATGTTCCGTCACGCCGGCAAGCAGGAAGGCGTCGCCGTCCCACAGCCGAAACGCTTTTTCGCCATCGATGACGACCTGCAATCCGTGACGTTGCGCCAGGTGACGGATATCGGAGCGGTCCAAAAACAGTGATTCGCGATATGAGTAGTTCAGCAAGGCCAGCCTGCCCGGCCTTTTGAGGACGCGCGCAATTTCGCCGAAATGCCGCTCCGCCACGCCGGCTAGCACCAGATAGGGGAAACTGTCGACCGCCAGAACGCAGTCGAAACTCGCGTCGCCGAACTCCGCCAGATCCAGGCCTGAGGTCCGCCGCAACTCTACATTGCCAAGCGCTGCGCATTGCTCACGGGCGATCGAGACCATCCTCGACGATATGTCGATACCGACGACCCGCCCACAGGATGCCGACAGCGCGCGTTCGAAACGCCCGATGCCGCAACCGATGTCCAGAATGTTGCGTCCAGCACCGGTGAAGTCTTGCGCTGTCAGCCATGCAACGATTTCGTCGGTCGTGGCTGCCAGCCTTTCCTCATCGCCAAGGGAAGCCAACTGGACACTCGCCACCCGGGAAATCGCTGCCGCGGCATCAAAGCCCGAGGCCAGCCGCGTCACGACATCTGCATCCGTCTCGTCGTCGTCGCGTTCGTGACGAACGGCAGAACCCGTTTTCTGCAACGTGGCAAAAACCTTCGATCCGCGGCGAAGCAGCCCGGCTATCTGCTGGAGCCTTTTCCTGTCTCGAGTATCGACCGGATCGATCTCCGCCACGATCTCCGCCAATTCGACTGCCCCGATGCCTGGGTGGAGATGCAGCGCCAGCCTGGCGATGACGGCCTCGGCACTGACAGCGTCCGCCATACAGTCCTCGACCGCCAGCCTGACCGCTATCCGGCGGCGCACGGATGTTGGTTCCATCGAAACCATGGTCTCATTTCCGCGTCCAAGTCCTTCGCATCGTCCACCTGTCGCCAGCGCCCCAGCCATATTTGTACGGCTCCTGGCCGCGCAGGAAGTCGAACTCGCGCGCACCTTCGCGGATCGATTCGGCGATTGCGTGGCCGACCAGGATCGCGCCTGGACTTTCCTCGGCATAGGCAGGATCGAAACCGCCAAGATAGGCATAGGCACGGCCGCGATGGTGAAATCCGTAGTAGGCGCCGATTGGCTTGCCGTCGATGGCGAGCACCCAGCGTCGGGTCAGATCTCGAGCGTCGAGCAGGGGAAGCGAGCACCTGTGGAATTGCTCGACGGCGGGGTCGGCCAGCACGCCGCCTCCGTTTCCGGCCCAGCGCGCGCCGTGCAGGCCTATCAGGTGGTCGAGGAACAGTTGAGGATCGCCTCGTGCCGGCGACAACTCGACCCGGCCGCGTCTGGATGCGGCGCGGCGCGCCCGGCGCAACTGGCGTCTGCGCCGGGCAGGGACGCAGCCCGCCAGCGTTTCATCGCCGTCGGTGGCAAGCACGGGACAAACGGCGTGGCCGACCAGTCCATCGGCTTTCAATTCGGGATGTTCGATCGCCAGACCGGCACTGCCTTGCGGCAGATCCGGCAGGATCCACTGCGACCACTCGATCGAGAGTATCTTCTCTGCAAGGGCAGTGGCGACCTGGGCCTCGCTGCCGGGCACACACAGCACGTCCAGATAGTCGCTGAGGGAAATGCCGATCGGAAGCAGTTTCGAGCCTTCCGTGCCATGTTCGAGATAGAGCGGCGCCAGGCCCACCAGATCGTTGCCGCGCCAGATGGCGACCGTCGCCAGCTCCCCCGGAGCGAATGTGCGCCACCACGGCAGCAGCCAGGCGGGACATTGAAAGGGCGTCGCCGACGAACTCTGCTCCCACAGGTTCCACCAGTGCGGCGCCAGTGCATGCAATTGCTCTGGATCGCCGATGATCTCGCTGCGCAGCATCTGCTCTTTCACCGCACCGCGGCGAGACGCCTGCGGTCGGCGCCGAGCCGGGCCAGCGCCAGATAGGCGCTCATGTAGGACGAGACCATGCGCTCGAGCGAAAACCGCCGGCGCGCCTCGCTTCGGCACGTCTCGGCATCAAGGCTGGGTGCCGCGACAATTGCTTGCGCCATCTCGTCGACATTGTTGACGATAAAGCCGGTCTTGCCGTGCTCGACCACTTCGGGAAGCGCACCATTTGGAAAGGCGATCACCGGTGTGCCGCAGGCGAGTGCTTCCATCGCGACCAGCGAACTGGTCTCGGCGGCGAGGCTCGGAACGACTAGGCAGCGTGCTGCATTGAGCAAGCGCCGCTTGGCGGCGAAGCCGAGCGGACCGAGGAAGCGGCGCCGGCCGTCGAGGCGAGGTTCGACCTCATCGCGAAAGTACTGGATATGCGTCTCGTAAGGATAGACCCGCCCGCCGATGACCAGCGGCACATCAGCCTGCCTGGCGGCATCCAATGCCAGGTGTATGCCCTTTTCCGGGCAGATGCGGCTGAGCACGACGGCGAAGTCGCCCCTGGGCCGCGGCTGGTTCAGCGCGTCGATATCGACACCATTCGGGATCGGGGCAACCAAGCTTGCGTCCGGCGGTGCGGTTCTTTGCTGGGCTGACGAGACGGCGTGAAGCCAGAGATCGTCGCGCCCTGGGCGCAGCGCCCCGGCCGGGTACCAGTCGAGCGGCAGGTGAAGCGTCACCAGGGTCGGACCGTCGGCAGGCAGGTAGGCGTCGAAGTCGATGCCATGCAGGTGAACCACGTCGATCGGCCATTGGGCGCGGGCAGCGGCGATCGCGGCGCGATGGGACTCCTGTGCCCGGTTTTTTGCTGACTGGTCGAGCACGCCGGCTTCGGCGGGCGTTTCCACCAGAATGCCGCTTGCACTGGAACCCTGGCAGCCGATGACGATGGATCGGTGACCGGCGCGGGTCAGGGCCTGATCGAGCATTGACAGCACCTGCTCGGCGCCGCCAACGGCGTTCGGTCCCACCGGCGCGAGAGGATAGGCAACATTGAGCACTGTGAGCGTCATGGCTGGTCGAGCCGGAGCGCCTCGTGAGCACGGGCGCTTGCATGCAGCCAGGTGCCGGGCTCGAAACCCAGCGGCAGCGATTCATAGTAGAGCCTGCCATCGTTGGGCAGCTTCAGGAAATCATAGGTCGGCGCCAGCCGGAAACGCTCGGTGCGGGTCGAGAACGGCGCCAGCGTCCGCTGCTGCGTCAGGTGGCTGGCCAGCATGCGCTGCTTTTGCTGAAAGGCCGCTTCGGTCAGGCAGACCTCTATGCAATCACTGCCGGTGCCGCTGGCGAAATCCTGAAATACCGGGCCGTCCGGGCCAGCCGAATAAAAGGCCATTTCGATGATGGTGGGCACGGGCCGGCGGTCACGGCGCAGAAGATGGCAGGCCGCGTGAACGGCAAAAGCGGTCGCGTCGTGGTCGGGATGGCCTCCCTCGAAAGGATGTGTGCAGACGAAGCGGATGTCGGGTTCGCAAACAAGGCAGGCGAGTTCCTGCGCGAGCGCCACGAGATTCGCCGCAGCCTCCTTGTCGGGATAGCCAAGAGCGGTCAGGCCCGATGGCGATATGCCGGCCGCGGCCAAGGCTTCCGTCAGTTCCGCACGGCGGGCATCGGCATAGTCCTGCCATGTCTCGAAACCATGCGCTTGCGCGTCGGCAAGATCGCGTGGTGCTCCGTCCGTGACATGGACGATGCGGCATGACCGCAGTCCGGCAAGATGCCCGCCGATGCCGATCGTCTCGTCGTCCGGATGCGCGACGACGACCATGATCGCGGAACCATGTGCTGCGTCACTGCCCGTCAACAGGGCCGCGAATTCGCCCAGGGTTGCCGACGGTTGATGCATGGGAGCCTCACGCTGCCGAGGCTCGCCGCTTCGACGTGGAAGCCACGCCGGGCGCGTAGCGGCGGATCATGGTTGCACAGAATTCGGCGAATTCCTCCGGCACCAGCGGCGGACTGGTGTGGTGAGGCATCATCCCGCGATGCTCTGGCGTGAAGCAGAAGGTGACGGTCACGTCGAAATCGGCGAGCGCTTCCATCTGTCGGTCGAACCAGTTCAATGCATTCGGCCTGAAACTGTCGGCCCAGGAAAGTCCGGTCCGCATATTGGTGACCCCGAGCCGCTTCATCCAGGCGACGGCGTCGTCCAGCCGCGGGTCCTCGAAATGAAACCACTGCACCAGCCCCATCTCGGGCGTATGGCGCAGGAATTCCTCCAGTGCCGGTTTTGGCGTGCCGTCCTGGCGCAGCAGCCCCATATGGAAGTGACGATAGTAGGAGGAGCCTTCCGCTTCGCGATGGCGCGTTGTTGCTTCCCATTCGCGCGGGAGATCATAAAGGCTGTACCACTGGATGCGCGGAGCGTTGCCGAGCAGCAATTCAGCGGTGCGCCTGAGGCCCCAGACCTGGATCTCGTCGGCGCCGAAGGTCGATACGCCAACTTCGCTGACCCAGATCGGGAGATCGGTGACGGCCGCGATCTCACCGATCTTCTGTGGCCATTCCTGGATCTGCCACAGGTTCCAGTCGAGCGGAAAGCCATGTACCGCGACGGCATCGACGTGGTCCAGCAATCTGAGTTCCTTCATGCGCGTGACGAAGCCGGGGTCGATCGGAGAGATGCCGCCGAGCACCTTGGTCAGGGCCGGGTTCTCGGACGCTATCGCATCCGCCGACAACATTGCCATGGCGGCGAAGCGGCTCCAATCGGGGTCGAGCTCGGGATCCCAATGCGATTTGTTGTTGGGCTCGTTCCAGATCATCGCGGCTTCAATCATGGATCTGTCCTTTCGACGGGTAGACGGCGCCGCCGCCGGCCGGATCGCCGGCGGAACGGCAAAAATAAACCTCCTGCTCGGGGTGCAAAAAAATCTCGAAGCCGGCGCTGCGCAACATCGCTTCGGTGCAGGCGCGGTTGGGAATCCACCAATTGGTCGGATCGTCGGCATATCGATGTTCGATGAAATGCAGTTTCGGAAATTCCGGCCGCTCGAACAGGTCGTGCGTCCAGAAATGATAATTCTGCTCAAGCGCAGGCAGATCGGCGCTGCCGCGTTGCATGGACTGGAAGATCATCAGGTCGCCGGCGACATGCCCGCGGATCAGGTCGAGCGCGAGCAGGGGATGGCGCAGGTGGTAAAGAACCCCCATGAACAGCACGATGTCGAATGTCTCGCGCAGGGCGCCGACGTCATAAACCGAAAGCTTCTGGAACTCGATGTCGCAGTCCGCGATCTCGGCGGCAAAGCGCGCCTGTGCCAGATAGGCCTCGTCGAAATCGATGCCGAGGACGCGACCGGCGCCGCGCCGTTTCATTTCGATGGAATAAAAACCGGCATTGCAGCCGATATCGAGCACGGACTTGCCGGACAGGTCGGCTGGAATGGCATAGGCGAACTTGCGCCATTTGACCAGCGGGTAGTTACCGAGAAAATGGTCCGGAGCAGTTTCGACGCCGGCTAGTTCCATGTTGTGGAACCATGGGCCGAGGGCATCGATACGGCGTTGGATTTCAGCATGGGAATGCAGCATGGCTAAGCTCCTTCGCCCGGAACGGCATGCGAATGTGCAGTAGGCGCGATCATCGTGGGCCGGTGCTGTTTGGACGCAGCATCGTCGTCGAGCAGCCGAAGGGCCGCGCGATAACCGTTGAAAGTGCCGACATCGACGTAGGCGGCCCCTGCCTTCACCCCATACGCCTGACCGCCCGCCGTCAGGTAGGCGTTGATCAACGTGCCGATATATTCGTCATAGCAATCCCGCTCGCGCCAGAGTGCCGCGAGCTGGTGCAGGACATGGCCCGGCATCTTGAACGCGCCCCATATCCAGTTCGTCGCCGCGTCCTGCCGCTTGACCTGGATTTCCCGCACCCGGCCCTCCTCGTCGAGAACCACGGCATCGAAGAATTCCGGCCGATCCACCGGGAAGAGCAGGAATGACAGCCGGTCGTCCGGCAGACGGCAGAAGCCGTCTTCGGGAAACCAGATCGTATCGGGAAGCCCGATCAACACCGTCTCGTCCGGTGCGACGAGGGGTGCTGCCCGGAAGATGGCGTCGCAAAGGCCAACGGGGTTGGGTTGTACCACGAACAGAGCGGTCGCCGCTCCGTAGCCCGCGGCATAGTATTCGAGAATGTCGGATTTACCCGATCCGATGATGAAACAGACCTTGTCGACGCCGGCGCGCACCATCCGCCGCACCAGGTACTCGCTTACGGCACATGGGCGCTCTGTCTGTCCATCGATCCGGCTCCCGACCGGCAGCAGCTCTTTCGAGAAGCCGAGCGGTTGAATGCGGCTGCCGCGTCCGGCAGCGGGCACGATGCCCAACATCAGACTGCTTCCTTCATCGGTTCGCCGGCCGACCTCTGCAAGGCTTCGTTCAGGATGCGATCCAGTTCCGCCGCGCGCCGCGTGGATGTGTGTTCGTCCAGAACCCGTTCACGCGCACGGCTTCGAATTGCATCGAGCTCGTGCGATGGCAGTTTGAGCGCCGCGATCACGTCGTCTGTGTCGTACGCCAGCAGGATCTCGCTACCGGGTTCGAAGAAACTGCTGAGGCCCGGCCAGGTGTCGGTGACGATCGGTACGCCGCATGCCGCTGCTTCGAACAGCCGGCCCGAAGGGCACCACCCCTTTTGCGCCATCGCCTCGCGCGTCACATTCAGCGTCAGGCGGGACGACGAAAAGAAGGCTGGATGATCTGCCGGCGGAAGATGCCTGACGAAGAAGATGTTGTCGCTCCACGGGAATTCCTGTGGATATTGTGCACCGCCGATGATGAAGCGGTGGTCAGGCAGGAGTGCGGCCGGACGGACCAGCAGTTTCTCGACGCCGGCCTGGCGATCTGCCGCATAGGTCCCGAGATAGGACAGATCGCCCGCAAATTCCGGCCTAGGTACTGCCGGCCGGTGTTGGTCGGGATCGACATGGCCATAGAGCGGCACCACGTGGCGTGCACCGAGGACCGACTTGAGTGCATCGATTGCCGAGCCGCCCGTGTAACTCAGGACGAGATCGAAATCGGCAAGGCCCTCGGGCCCGAAATAGGGTGGGCGTTCACCTTGATCGAGGCGCGCCAGAGTGACCGGAGTGTCCAAGTCGTAAAAGACGCGCAGCCCGCGGCATGCCTGCTGCGCCAGGCGCGAAGCGTCCACGGCGTCGGGACAGTAGGAGGTAATGATGACGACGTCGGATTGCTTGATCGTCTGCTCCGCGACCCTCCGGATGTCCTCCCAGTCGGGGTAGAGCACGATATTGCCGCCATCCAGTTGATCGAGGTCCCGCGCACCGGCATAGTAGGGGGTGTTGCGCTCGAAAAAGGTGATGGACCAGCCGTGCCGGGCCAGCGCGCGGATCAGGCCACGCCACAGGGTGGCGTGGCCGTTTCCCCATGAAGACGTGACGGTGAGACCGAAAATGACCATCTGCATCCGGCAAGTCCTCGTCAGGCAAGTTCGTTCAGACGGATGAGCTTTGCTCCCCAGTCTCCGGACACGATCGTCGTGATTGAGGCGGGGTCGATATCGAAGCGAAAACTGTCGCCGACGGGCAGACCAAGCACATGGCAGATGGCTGTCTTGATCACGTCGGCATGGCTGATCAGCGCGACGCATTGATTCTGATGCCGCTCGCGAGCCTGATCCATCAGCGAGACGATACGCTGTTGGACATCCAGCATGGTTTCGCCGCTTGGGGTGCTTGCTTCCTGCCGCCGGCTGTTCCACGCCTGCCAGCCGGCATCGCCGTTCAGTTCCTCGAACGTCTTTCCCGACCAGATGCCGAAGTCGATCTCGTCGAGTTCAGCGCAGATCGCGATTTCGCCGACACTACAGGCAGTCGCGATCGGCTTGGCGGTTTCCTGCGTGCGCTCGCGTGGGCTGCACCAGATAGCGGCAATCGGCTCGCGGGCCATGCGGCGGCCAAGATGCGCCGCCTGAGCCCTGCCGGATTCGCCAAGGCGAACTCCGCCCATCCGTCCGGCCAGATAGGAGCCGACATTGTCGTGTGCCGCGTGCCGGATCAGGAAGAAGGTCGTCGTCATTCCGCGGCATCGAGCATAGGCTCGTCCCTGCCTGTGATGAATGCGAGCGTGCGCTGCCGAGCTTCGGCATCGGTGAACTGCTCAGGCGGAGACTTCATGAAATAGCTGCACGGACCGGTCAGCGCGCCGGCGATGCCGCGGTCAAGCGCCAGCTTGGCGCAGCGCACGGCGTCGATGACCACGCCGGCCGAATTGGGCGAATCCCAGACTTCCAGCTTGAGTTCGGCGTTGAGCGGCACTCCACCGAAGGTCGTGCCTTCAACCCGGATGTAGGCCCATTTGCGATCGGTGAGCCATGGCACATGGTCACTGGGGCCGACATGAATGTTGCCCGGCTCCAGGGGAACATCGAACTGGCTGGTCACGGACTGCGTTTTCGAGATCTTCTTCGATTCCAGCCGCTCGCGTTCCAGCATGTTGAGGAAGTCGGTGTTGCCGCCGAAGTTCAACTGATAAGTGCGGTCGATGCGGACGCCGCGCTCGCGGAAGAGATTGGCCAGCAACCGATGCACGATGGTCGCGCCGACCTGGCTCTTGATATCGTCGCCGACCAGCGGCAGCCCGCGTTCCTGGAAACGCAGGCGCCATTCGGGCCGTGACGCGATGAAAACCGGTATGCAGTTGACGAAGGCGCAGCCGGCCTCGAGGGCGCATTCGGCATAAAAGCGCGTCGCTTCCTCCGACCCCACCGGCAGGTACGAGACCAGCACATCGGCACCGCTGTTCCGCAGGATTTCGCTGACATTGGCAACCGGCTCCGGCGCTTCCTCGATTTCCGTGCGCAGATATTTGCCGATGCCGTCCAACGTGGGGCCACGCTCCACGCGAACCCCGGTTGCAACCGCATCGGCAAAACGGAACGTGTTGTTCGGGGCGCTGTAGATCGCATCGGCCACGTCGCACCCGACCTTGCCCTTGGCGACATCGAACGCACAGACGACCTCGATGTCGTCGACGTGGTAGCCGCCGACATCGGTATGCATCAGCCCGGGGATCGGCTCATTGCCTTTTGCGTCTCGGTAATAGGAAAGGCCTTGCACCAGGGAGGATGCGCAATTGCCTACACCGACGATACCGACACGAACTTTCTTCGATCCCACGAAACTGCCGTCCTGTGCTGTCCAAGGTAAGTTCCTGGGCCCGAACCGTCAGCTTGCCGGAATGTTCCTTGGCACGTGGAAAAATTGCGCGCGGCAGGATGGATCAAAGCCGCGCATGCCGCGTTGGCGCACGGCGAGCTTGGAATCGGTGGATGATCGTCTACGGCGACCACAAACGAACAGAAGACGCGCGACAGCTTCGCGAGGCTGCAAGCGAAATGGCTGAAAGCCTCGATTGCAGGCCCTGCGGCATTCAACGCCACGCTGCGCTGGTAGGGTTGTTCGTCAAGGTCTCGGAACTGGTCCAGGCACTGGCCGATGTCGAGTTCGAGGCCCGCGGCGGGGACACCCCTTCGCCGAGGCAGCGGCAAGGTGCCAAGCTGCTGGTCGGCCTTGCGGCGGAAGTGGCGAGGTCCTGGCGAAGCGGCTTCACAGTGACTGGCGCCGTCGATCCCGTGCTGAGGCATATGCTGGCCGCGCTCGACTGCCGGGGCAAGGTTCTTACCGGCACGGCCGAGGGATACGCCCATTATGCGCTCTATCCTGAAAGCTACCTCGGCGCGGGGCGGGCATCAGGCCTCGACGCGAATACATGCGTCATCGGCATCCGCAGCATTGGCCTCGGGCTTGCCGCCTTGGTCGCCGCGGCGATCGACGCGCCGGCACCCATCAGCGTGCGCCCGATCGGCCATCCTTTCCGCAGGTATGTCAACGCCGACCCGGAATTGATCGGCGCCTGGAGGGGCAAGCCGTCGGCTTGCTTCGCTGTCGTCGACGAGGGCCCCGGCCTGTCGGGCAGTTCAATGCACTCCGTCGTCGCATGGCTGCGGCGGCTGGGCATCGATAGGGATCGCATTCACCTGTTCCCCAGCCATTCCGGCGGCCCGGGTGCCGAAGCCTCTAAGGAGGTTCATGAGACATGGTCGGGTTGCCGCAAACATGTGGCGCGGGCCTTCGAACGCACCTTCCCGGGCGGCGCGCAAATGCCGACGCTACGCGATTGGGTGGCGGAGGCTGCCGGCAGCCCGCAATTGGCCCTGACCGAAATATCCGCTGGAGAGTGGCGAAACCTCCACTACGCCGAGGAGAGGCTCTGGCCGCCGAGTCAACGCGGCATCGAGCGGCGAAAATTCCTGGCGTCCGCGGGACGCGATCGGTGGCTCGTCAAATTTGCCGGCCTCGGTCAAACCGGGCAGCGCAAGATGCAAACCGCGGAGATGCTGCACGAAGCCGGCTTCGGACCGCAGATCGTCGGGCTTTGTCACGGTTTTCTGGTTGAACGGTGGGTCGAGGGAAAGACAATGGATCAGGTAAACCTGTCCAGAGACAGGCTTGTCGCGGAGCTCGCACACTATCTCGCTTGGCGTGCGGCCAATCTCAGAACTCCGGAACTGGGTGCTGGATTGCCGGAACTCGCTGAGATGGCCGTCCACAATGGCGCCGAAGCCCTGGGTGAGCGGCGCGCGGCGGAGCTGCGGAACTGGTTCTCGAAGCGTGCCCCTGCGCAAGCGCTGCCACGGGTCGAGATCGACGGAAGGCTTCACCCGTGGGAGTTTCTCGTTTGTGCCGACGGGACGTTGATCAAGACGGATGCCGTCGATCACTGCCGGGGACATGATTTGATCGGCTGCCAGCCCATAGAGTGGGATATTGCCGGCGCTCGCGTCGAATATGGATTTTCCGACAGCGAGCTAGCGACGTTGGTCCACCGCATGGAAGCCGGGGAGCGGCTCAATATCGATACCGGCCTCATTGACTGTCTCGAACCTTGCTACCTGGCGTTTCAACTGGGACTCTGGGACGTTGCTGCCCGATCCGAGCATGGCCCGGAGAAGCCAAGGCTGGTAGCTGCGGCAACGCGGTACAAGAAAGGGCTGCTACGCTTCCTGGAGAGGTCCGGGCCGTGACGATCAGTCCAGTCTCCGCAGCATGTCCGCTTCGCGTTCGAGAATGGTGGCCACTTCCTCGCGCTGCAGATGCGTCATCATTAGGCTGACGCAGCACTCGAGATAGGTGATGGAGGCCCGTCGCAGAAAGGCAGCCGTCTCTCTTTCCGCAATCTGCTCGATATCCTTTGCGGATCGTTTGGGTTGCACAGGTCCGTTCTCCATAGCGGGATCTCATCGTCAAACCCCGAGCTTGCCAGGATGTTCCGCGCAATCCGCAAAAGTGCGGCAGGAGGCATGACCGTGCTTGAGCGGTCATACCGGAACACGTGGCTGCGGCGGCCTGGCCTCAGGCCGGAAGGTTCTGCAACCTGCCCGATCTTGCGTTTGTCGCAATAGCTGTCATCCGGCCGTCGATCCCGCTGGTTTCGAGATTGGAGAAGTATCCGATCGTCTGCATCAGCCCTTGCCTGAGCGGCACTTTCGGCGTCCAGCCGAGCAGCGCCTTCGCACGCGAGATGTCGGGCTGCCTCCGGCGGGGATCGTCTTGCGGCAAGGGCAGGAATTTCAGATCCGATTTGGTTCCGGTCATGTCTCTCACCATGGATGCCAGTCGCATGATGGTGAATTCTCCGGGATTGCCCAGGTTGACAGGTTTTCCGGGATTGGGGTCGAGATCCATCAGGCGCATCATACCTTCGATCAGATCGGAGACGTAGCAGAAGGACCTTGTCTGCAACCCATCACCGAATATCGTCATCGAGCGCTTCTCAAGCGCCTGCATGATCAGGTTCGAGACGATGCGGCCGTCGGCGGGGTCCATCCTGGGACCGTAGGTATTGAAGATGCGAGCCACGCGAATATCGGCTTTTGCTGCTCTCAGATAATCGAAGCAAAGCGTTTCGGCGGTGCGCTTGCCTTCGT
Organism: Mesorhizobium sp. B2-4-1; assembly: GCF_006442185.1. Classification (NCBI taxonomy): domain Bacteria; kingdom Pseudomonadati; phylum Pseudomonadota; class Alphaproteobacteria; order Hyphomicrobiales; family Phyllobacteriaceae; genus Mesorhizobium; species Mesorhizobium sp. B2-4-1. Next base: position 51,153 of record NZ_VFVN01000006.1, read on the forward strand.
CGTAGCAGGCGCGCGGGCCGGTGAAGTTCACATGGCCAACATAGTCTTCCCGTTGCGGATGTTGTTCCGGGTCGCCATAAACTTCACTTGTCGACGCCTGCAGGAATCGCGCATTGTTGCGGGCGGCGAGTTCGAGCAGGTTGAGCGTTCCGATGACGCAGGTGCGTGTCGTGTGTATCGGATCGGCCTGGTAGCGCGGCGGCGAAGCAGCGCATGCCAGGTTGAAAACGCGATCGACCGGCTCGCCGAGGTTCAGCGGCCGGCAGATATCCTGCTCGATCAGCCGGAAGCGCGGCTGGTCCATGATCGAGACGATGTTGTCCATGCGGCCGGTAAGGAAATTGTCGACGCAGATCACACGCCAGCCGTTGCGGAACAACGTTTCGCAAAGATGCGAGCCGAGGAAACCCGCGCCGCCGGCGACAAGCACTGTCTTCGCCCTTCGCGCTTTTCTTGTTTGCCGCATCGCTGTTTTCTCCTGTCTTTCAGTCATGCTGCGGTTCCGATATCGAGATCGATCATCGCCGCTCTCGGTCGTGTCAGCAGCGACACGAATTCGCGGGCCCTGGCCGCACCGGTATGTGCTGCCAGGACGAGTTCGCGCGCCCGGCCGGCCATGGCGAGCCGGGCGCGCTCGGATTCCCTGAGCAGGATATCGACGATGTCATCCGCCTTGTCGGCCGTGCGGATCGCCGAAGCAGGAAAGAAGCTGTCGAGACCCGGCCAGCGATCGCTGATAATCGGCGTGCCGCAAGCGGCAGCCTCGAAAAGCCGTACGCTGGGCGACCATCCGGCGGCGATCATCGATCTGCGCGTGACGTTCAGCGTGTAGCGCTGGCGGCTATAGAATGCGGCATGGTCGGCCGGCGGCAAATGTTCGATTCGTTCGACATTCTCAGGCCAGACGATGTCGGACGGATATTGCGAGCCGGCGACGACGAAACGGCGCTCCGGCATGCGCCGTGCGGGCTCGAGCAACAGCGCGTTGAGCGTTGCCTGCCGGTCGGTGCTGTAGGTGCCGAGATAACCGAGGTCCCAGCCGACTGGGTCGGCGGTTCGGTGATGCCGTTGCGGATCGACCGAACAGTAGAGCGGTTCGGCACGGCGCGCACCGAAATCCTGCGCCAGTCGGCCAAGCGTCGGCCCGCCGGTGAAGGAGAAATAGACATCGAAATACGGAATCTGCCGCCGACTAAGATAGTCGCATTCATCCGTCGAAAGCTTTGCCAGGGTCACCGGCGTGTCGATGTCATAAAAGCAGAGCGCCCCTTTGCAGAGCGCCACGGCAATGTCGATGACCGCGCGCCCCTCCGGAACGAAGGACCCGACGACCACGACATCGGCCTGTTGCAAGCATCGTGCCCAGTCCTGTTGCAACTCCTGCGTCGTTTCGTAGTAGCGCAGAGTGCAGAAATCGGGATCGCGCAAGTCGCGGTGATTGGCATACCACGGCACGTTGCGCTCCAGGAAGGTCACGCGGTGACCGAGTTCATGCAGGCCTTTCAGCAGGCCTCGAAATGTCGTGGCGTGGCCGTTTCCCCAGGACGAGGAGAGGGACAGGCCGAGAAAGACGATGTTGAGCCGCTTGGTCATTACGCCGCCTCCACGGTCCCGCGCTCGAAGTGCCGCCTCAAGACCGTATCGGTCACGGCCGCTCTCATGGCGTAGGTATGTTCACCGCGGACGCGGCGCAGCGCGGACGCGCCGATCGCCTTTGCCCGATTGGGGGTCAAGGTGCGCATGATTTCGGCGACATCGCCGCCGTCGCGTGCGACCAGGATCTCCTCGCCGGGTTTCAGGAACAGTTCGACGCCCAGCCACGCATCCGTGATGAGGCAGGCACCGGCGCCCGCCGCCTCGAAAACGCGGGTGGCGGGCGAAAAGCCGTTTGCGGCCATGCTGTCGCGGCTGATGTTCAACACGGCCTTCGGGGTGACGTTGAAGGCGTTGTGGTCACGGGTGCCGACGTGGCCGAGCCAACCGACATTGGCGGGAAGCGGCTTGTCGCCCCAGCCCGATCCGCCAAGCAGGAAACGCTGCTCCTGCAAACGGCTGGCCGGATCGAGAAAAAACGCCTCGACGCGCGCCTCACGGTCCGGCAGCCGGTTTCCGAGGAAAGCGAGGTCGCAAGCAAAACGCGCCTGACTGGCGACTGGATAATGCGTTTCAGGATCGAGCGCATTGTAGATCGGCACGCATTCCTTCGCTCCCATGGCGCGATAGGCCCAGACCACGGGGTCGCCGCCGCCATAGGTCAACACAAGATCGATTTGCCGCAGCGCGGCATGCAGCGGATGGTCCGGTTCATCGCGCAATTGGCCGAGCGTCGCTGGAGCATCCACGTCCCAGAACACGACGAGCGCGTCAGGACGCGCGTGATCGAGCACGGCGCGCAGCAGCGCCTCATCCTCGAAACCGACGCCGCTCGCCTTGACGACGATATCCGCCTCGGCGGCGCACGCCGCCACCTGCATCAGCGCGTGCTGGGTCGCCTCGTACACGACGACGGCGCACCAATCCGGCGCCTCGATGTCGCGGTTGTTCCGGCGGTCATAGACGTCAGGTTCATAGAAGGTGATTTCGTAGCCGAGTTGGGAAAGCGCCTTGAGCAACCCACGGTAATAGGTAGCGGCGCCGTTCCAGTAGGACGACAACAGGCTCGATCCATAAAAAGCGATCTTCATTCAGCAGCTTCCTTTGCGGCGGTCGGATTGGTGATGTGTTGAGGTCCGCATTCGGCGAGCACGCCGAACAACTCGTCCACGCGGTGCCGGCATGTGTGCCGCAGGCGGATGGTCTCGAGACCAGACGCCGCCAGGGAGGCAGCGAAATCCGCGTCGCCGAGTACGGCCCGGAGGTGTCGCCGCATCTGGGAGCCATTGTCCGCGAACAGGAAATCGACGCCTGGCCTGAACAGTTGCTCGGTGTCGGACCACGGGGCCGAAATCAGCGGAATGCCGCAGGCGAGCGCCTCGAACACGCGGATGGTCGGAATGCCGGGCAGGCCTTCCCGATAGGGGCGGCGCGGAACATGCACCGTGACACGATGCGCTGCGAACGCCTTCGGCACGTCGGCATTGGCGATCCAGCCTTCATGGCGCAGGCCGGCGGCTGCGAGATCGGCGAGCGCCTGCCTGGGGTAGCGCACGCCATGGACGGTGGCATCGAGGCCGAGTTCGTGCACCGGCTCGATCAGAAATTCCTTGAGCTCCGCGGTACGCTCGTCGTCGCCCCAGTTTCCAATCCAGATCAGATCGGAGGTCGGGCGGATCTCAGGATGCGGTCTGAACAGGCGGTCGTCAGCCGCCTCGTGCCAGGTGAAGACGCGTTTGCCCCACCCGGCGCGCAGGTAGCTCTCGCGCAGGGCTTCGCCAAAGGCGAGGACGCCGTCGTAATGCTCCAGCCGGAGCGCCGAGATCGCCTCGGTCGCCGACACGGCGCGGTGGTGGGTGTCGTGAAACAGGAGGATAAAGTTGCCGCCGTTGGCCCTGGCGCGACCAAGGCGCGCGACGAGGTCCGGCTCGGTCCATTCATGGACGACCACCACGTCCGCATCGGCGATCCAGGCCTCGTGGTCGAAGCCGGCATCGTAGGTCACCGGCATCAGCTCGGGGAAATCGTTCCTGAAGCGCTCGATGGCGAAGGAGCCCTTCTCGGCCAGCAGATTCGAGCGGCTCCAGCCGTCCGCCGGCTCCAGCGCGATCGCCTGATGCTGGCGTGCGACCAGCTCCCGCATGACGCCGCGCACGAAATGTGCGTTGCCGTGGTTCCAGTCGGAAACGACCGAATGGGTATAGAACAGAAAGCGCATGATCAGCGCTCCGCCATCGCTAGGGCCGCTTTGTCGTAGACGTCGCGCATGGCCGCTGCCTGCCTCGCCAACGAAAACCTGCGGCTCCGGCGCAGGGCTGCCCGTCCGAGCTCCCGCCTGTGCTGCGCATCCGCGGAGAGACGGTTGATGCAGGCGGCGAGATCATGCGGATCGCGCGCGTCGTAGAATAACGCGGCCCCGTCCCATAACTCGCGGTAGGTGGCGATGTCGGATAGAACCAGCGGCGTCGCCGACATGGCCGCTTCCAGCGTCGCCAGGCCGAACGGCTCGTAGAGCGATGGCGACACGAAGATTCCGGCGCGCGCCATCAGGGAGCGCATCTCATCATGCGGTAGCGCTCCGAGAGCGACGGCATGGCTGAAGCCGGCGCGCTGGCCGTCCGGACCTTGCGTGGAACCGGCTGCAAAGACGGGCCATTGCGTTATCGACGCGGCCTGGTCGATCACCATCGCGTTCTTGGCTTCGTCCCACCAGCGGGCGGCGGCGAAGACGAGCGGTTGACGCTTTTCGGCTTTCGCTACCGGGCGGGCGCCGTTGGCGACGACATTAAGACGCGCGATTTGTCCATAGCAGGTTTCGAGCATGCCGGCGTGGCTGTGGCTCGGCGCGATGACGGCGTCGGCCGTGTCGAAGCCGCGCCTGTTGCGCTGCTTCTGCCAATCCCATGCGCTGTCCACCGCCTGTCCCTTGACGGCATGGAACCATGTGACCACGCAGGAATGCGAGACCACCACGATAGGGCAGGGCGCATCGAGCCCCACTGCCTGCGTCGGGGCATTGAGATGAACAAGGTCGATGGCGTGGTCACGAATGGGCGCATGCAACTCCCCCGGCAACGCATCGAGGTCGCTGGCATTGCGGGTCATCCAATCCGGCGGCGTGTTCAGCCAGGTCAGTGTCGCCAAGGACTGTGCTTCTTCGGCCTGTTGCGTGGATGGTTCCGGACCGAGACCGGCGAGCAAAACGCTGTCCCCGCCGTCCACGAATTCCCGCGCCAGATCAAGCGCGTACCGCCACACGCCGCCCACGGCATCGACCGTCATCAGGATGCGCCGCGAACGCGGGGTCAGTGTCCGCAACATGTCGCCTCCAGTTCCGCCAGCGGACGCGGGCGCTTCTCCTGGATGTCGCTGAATTTTTGGAACGAGGCGAGATAGTGTTCATGCGCGCGCTCCCACGCGATGTCATCGGGCTCGCCCCAAAGCTCGCGATAGCTGGGCGAACTCGGGTAGGGATAGAGCGGTACCGGCTCATTGGCCCATACGCCGTTGTCGATCAGGTGGTTTCGCCAGTAGTCGACCAGGGCAGGGTCATCTTCGACCACGCCGATCAGATTGGCCTGGACGAACGGAACATGGCGTCTTGCATCGACGAGCAGCGCGGCGAGTTCCTCCGTGCCCAGGCGGCAGCGCTTGGCCAGCATGGCCCGGCCCTCCACTGTCAGGCTTTCGAGGCCCGCTTCGATTGACACGCAACCGGCCGCGCCAAGCAATTCCAGCAGTTCGGGCTTCCACAGGTCGATGCGGGTCTGTACGCCGAATTTCACGTCACGGTCGACCAGTGCCTCTAGCAAGGCTTTCTGCGGCAGGAAAATCTCGTCGATGAAGTAGATATAGCCGACACCTTGGGCGATCAGCCGGTCTATTTCCGTCACGACCGCCTCGTGATTTCGGCGGCGATAGGCATCGCGGAAATCCATCTTGGCGCAGAAGCTGCAATTGTAAGGGCAGCCGCGCGACGCCTCGACTTCCGCGCCGAACCCCACCTGGTGGTCGTCGAACCTGTGATGGTGGTGCGCGTGCGCGGCGATCCAGTCCGATGGCCATTCGAGCGGCGGATGGTCGATGAACGAACTGGCGTGAACGCCGCCGTTCGAGATCAGCCTTGCTTCGCTAAAGTAGGCGGTTGACGACACCGCACTCCAATCATCGCGCCGTGCAAGGTCGGCCACGACCTCCTCGCATTCGCCGCGCACGATGATGTCGACGCCGAGCTTGCGCAGCGTTGGCGCCGGTGTCGCCGAGCCATGCGGCCCGACCGCGACGGTGCGCCCGCCCCGCCCGGCAAGGCGGTTGAGAAAATCGGCCGGCACGCGCAATTCCGGCGGCGCGCAGCGCCAGAACAGATAGGTCGGCGCTGTGGTGACGACCGTCATTGCCGGCGCGAACTCGGCCACCCGTTCGGAAAGGCTGGAATTGTCAAGCTTCTGAAGCTGTCCGTCCAGCATCAGCACCTCATGGCCAGCCCGTTCGAGCAAGGCTTTCGAGTAGCCGAGTTCCAGGGGTAGATGCGGTTGGCGGCAGCCGAAATAGATGCTGTCGTCGTAGGTCCAGAATGGGTTGACCAACGCGATTTTCATGCGACGTACCTCTCGGCTTCGGCGTGGGGTTCGAGCCGGTGACGCTGCAACCATTCGGCGAGGTCGCGGATGCCTTCTCGCCACGAAACATGCGCCGTCCAGCCAAGCGTGGTTTGCATCTTTCTCGTATCGGCGACGAAGAAGGGCTGGTCGCCCGTCCGCTCTGCCTCATAGCGGATCGACAGTGCTCGATCCGTCAGGCTGCCGATCTCGCTCAACAGCATGCGCAGGCTGAGCGCATTTTTCGGTCCGCCGCCGAGATTGAACGCCTGGCCCGTGATCGTCTCGATCCGGTCGAGCACGGCCCTGTAGGCTGCAACTGCATCGGAGACGTGCAGGATGTCGCGCACCTGCCTGCCGTCGCCGTAAATGGTTATCGGCCGCCCCGAAAGCGCGCAAAGGAGGAAGTGCGCAACCCAGCCCTGGTCCTCCGTTCCGAACTGGCGCGGGCCGTAGATGCAGCTCATCCGCAGGACCGCCGTCGGCAAGCCATAGGACTTGGCGTAGTCGAGCACGTACTGGTCGGCCGCGCCTTTGGAGCAGCCATAGGGTGTGCAAAAGTCCAGGCTGCGGCCCTCGCCGATGCCCTCGGTGCGGATCGCAGGGTCGCAGGGCACATAGCGCTCGCCCTCCGGGCGAACCGCAATGTCGGGGAGGCTGCCGTACACCTTGTTGGTGCTGGCGAAGATCACCGGGATTCGTTCGCCGCTCTGTCGCGCCGCCTCCAGGACGTTGAAAGTTCCTCTAAGGTTAATGTCGAAATCCTCGCCCGGCCGAACCAGGCTGGTGGTAACGGCGGTCTGCGCGGCCAGGTGGAATATGGCTTTCGACCCCGTGAGGGCCGAAGCCAAGGCGTTGGCGTCGCGCACATCGACGGTTTCCACGGTGAGGCGGCTTCCATGCTTGTGCGACAACCATTCAAGGTTCTGTTCGACACCAGCGCGACTGAGATTGTCGATCACCAGCACCGGCTCGCCGTCCGACAACAGGCTGTCGGCAAGATTGGACCCGATGAAGCCGCTGCCGCCGACGATGGCGACAGGTGCTTCGCGACGGTTGCGCCTACCCGGCTTCATGACACCAGCCCGCGTTCTTCGAGTTCGCGTTTCATGTCGGCGCCGCGATCGATGGCAATCGTGTTGCGCACCCAGGAAACGAAGTCGCCGAGGGAATTCTCCAACTGCCGCCCTGGTTCGAAACCCAGCAGTTCGCGCGCCTTGGAAATGTCGGCGAAGCAGTTGCGAATGTCACCGGAACGCGCTTTGCCGAGCAGCTCGGGCGAGCGGTCCGGCGTTCCCATGGCCTCGGCCAGCAGCCGCGCGACATCGCGGATCGCATAAGCCCGGCCGCTTCCGATGTTGATGACGTGGCCTTTTGCCTGGCGTTGCTCCAGTGCCAGGCGAAAGGCGCGGGCGACGTCACGTACATGAACGAAATCGCGCTTCTGCTGGCCATCTTCGAAGATCATCGGCCGCTTGCCGTTGGCCAGACGCGAGGCGAAGTTGGCCAGCACGCCGGTATAGGGGTTTGAAAGCGCCTGTCCGGCGCCGAAAACGTTGAACAGGCGCAGCGCCACCGCATCGACGCCATAGGCTTCGCCGAAGATCAGCACGGCGCGTTCCTGGGCATATTTCGTCAATGCATAGATGGAGGCGAGATCGATCGGCTTTTCTTCGTCTGTCGGCAACGGCGAGAGAGGTTCACCGTCCGCCGACAAGGGATCCCACTGTCCGCCTTTGAGGTCGTTGGCCTTGCGCCGGGCGTTGCCGACGCGCCGGCCGTCGGGCGTGGCATACAGACCTTCGCCGTAGACGCTCATCGAAGACGCGACGACGATCCGCTCGACCGGGTGCTTGATCAACACCTCGAGCAGTGTTGCAGTGCCGAGATCGTTGGCGCCGACATAGCGGGCGATCTCGTACATGGATTGGCCGACGCCGACTTCCGCAGCCAGGTGAACCACCCCGTCGACGCCCTTCAGCGCCTTGGTGACGGCTTCGCGATCGCGCACGTCGCCCTTGATCAGTTCGGCTCCAGCGGGAAGGTTGACCGCTTCGCCGGCATGCACCTGATCCAGCAATGCATCTAGGATGCAAACCGAATAACCGTGATCGGCGAATTCTTGTGCGACGTGGCGACCAATGAAACCACAGCCCCCTGTGACCAGTATACGTTTCACGACAACTCCTCGGACTGGTGACCTCGGCGCCCCCAACTTCTCGGCAAAAGCTTTGTTCCCTGCGCATCAACAAAGTTCTCCTGGCGGTTTCATTCGACAGCAGGCGCATCGCACCACGCGACGGGTGCTGGAACATTGCCTGCCGTGTGCTGTTAGGACGCTCAACAGTTGCCGCGGTGCGTGCGCGGCGAGAGAGCTGGCTGAAAGGAGATTTCAATGTCGCAATCGCAGACGACCACCAATCACGAGGAGATTCGCAAATGGGCCGAGGAGCGGAACGGCCGGCCGGCAGTGGTGCGAACCAAGGGCGAGGGCGGCATCCTGCGGATCGATTTCGGCGAGCCCGAGGAGGCATTCGAACCAGTCGAATGGGATGAGTTCTTTCGGATATTCGATGAGAACCGTCTGGCTTTTCTTTACCAGGCCAACACCGGCGGCGGGCAAACCAGCCGTTTCAACAAGTTCGTCGAGCGTGACCAAAAGGGCTGACCGAGGGCCGGCTGGCGATCAATCGGAAACCTGGTTCGGCTCAGTTCAGAAGCCTTGCGCCGCCGGACTTTGCCAAATCGCGCATGATGGCGTTAAGCCAGTCTTCGGTGGACTGGCCGATCCGCCTTTGGTCGATGTCACGGATCGCTCGCTCGAGCGTCCTTTCGACAAGCCGGTCGGAGGCTTCCACATCCCCCAGCAACAGACGTGCCGCAAGCCTGAGCTTGGGCAGGAGCGAAAACACGTCATCCGGCGAACTTGGCACAAAGCCGCTCGCCTCAGCCGGGCCTTGCGGCGGGAAAAGGGCGTTGAATACAGCCCCGCTGCCCGAGGATTTTCGCAGGTTGCTGGCATGCCGGAGATGTTCGGGAATGGCGATATCGCTGTCACCGCTGAAAAACACGAACGGGACGCCGCGGCGCATCAGTTCGTCCGCGATCGGAAAGACACGTCGCCCGTTGAGGTTGACGTCGAGGATGGCAGCCTCGGCCGATTCAGTGTGCAATGATGCTTGTTCGACCGTCGCTGCCGGTCCCAGGATGATCGCACCCATATTGCTGAAATAGCGGGCGAGATCTCCGGCTACCATCCATTCGTCTTCGACGATCAGAAGATGCACCCCTTGCAGATCGCGCACCCGGTCATCCTTTCTCGAGCAGTATCTGGTGGAAACAGTGTCCCTCGCCGAGCCTGCTGGCGTTTCGGCACGAGCCCGGCAATTCCACGCCGCTGACTCCATGTGCGTCGGGAGCTTTGTTTCAGATGGACGTTTGGTCATTGAACACGTGAACTCCAAATTCAACGCCATCCGTCGCGACTTGTTCCGTATCTCCGCCGCGCCTATGCTTACCTGCTGTCCAGCCTGCTTCATAAGTGATTTCGCACACAGGTGCCGAAAGGGGAACTTCCAGTGACAGCCCAGGCGAAAAGATTTCCCATCGTGGGCGTCGGCGCGTCCGCCGGCGGGATTCCGGCGATGGAAGGGCTGTTCAAGGGGATGACCGATCAGCCCGGCATGGCGTTCGTCGTCATTACTCATCTCAGCCCTAAGCGAGAGAGCCTGTTGCACGAGGTCGTCGGCCGCTACACCGAAATGGCGGTCGAAATCGCGGCGGACGGCATGGTCGTTCAACCGAACCACGTCTATGTCATGCCGCAGAACGTGACCATGACCATCGACAAGGGAATGCTGCGCCTGCGCCGGCCCAATGGGTTCAGCCAGGAGCGCAAACCCATAGACATCTTCTTCAGCGCACTGGCCGAAGACCAGGGCGAACATGCCGTCGGCGTCATCCTGTCGGGCGGAGATTCCGATGGAACCTTGGGCGCCAAGGCGATCAAGGAGCATGGCGGGCTCACCGTTGCGCAGATCTCCGACGGCTACGGCCCGCGCAACCCCGATATGCCGCAGAGCGCCATCACCAGCGGACTTATCGATATAGCCGCGCCCGCCGAGGAGATCGGCACGAAACTGGAAGCCTTCACGCGCGGCTTCGACGCGTTGAATGGGTTGGCGGAGGAGGATAGCGTCCGCACGGCGGGTATGGAAAAGGTCCTGTCTCAGATCTACGGCATCCTGCGCAGCCACTCAGGCCATGATTTCTCGGGCTACAAGACCAAGACGTTCCTGCGACGCATCAAGCGGCGCATGCAGATCGCGCAGATGCAATCCATTGGCGCATACGTGGAATGGCTGCAGAAGGACCCTCGCGAGGTGATGAACCTTTTTCGCGACCTGCTGATCAACGTCACCAACTTCTTTCGCGATCCCGAGGCCTTCGAGCTGCTCGAGCGAAAGATCGTACCGCAACTCTTCGAAGGCAAGACCGCCAACGACATCATCAGGGTGTGGATTCCCGGCTGCGCCACAGGCGAAGAGGTGTTCTCCATCGGCATCCTGCTACGCGAACATGTGGAAAAGCTCCCGGTCGTTCCGCGAATCCAGATATTCGCGACCGATATCGACGAACCGGCGCTGGCGGTGGCGCGGGCAGGGCGCTATCCCGAAGCCTTGCTGCAGGGACTTTCCCCCGAACGCCGCCAACGGTTTTTCAATGGCGACGGCGACACCTATGTCATCAGCAACGAGATACGGGAGCTGTGCATCTTCTCGCCGCACAGCGTCGTTCGCGACCCGCCTTTCTCACGCATGGACCTGGTCTCGTGCCGCAACCTGCTGATCTATTTCGGCCCAGCCATTCAGAGCCGGGTCATTCCTATTTTTCATTACGCCCTGAAGCCTGGCGGTTACCTTTTCCTCGGCACCTCGGAGAGCGTCGGACAGAACGACGATCTGTTCGCCACCGTCGACAAGAAACATCGCATCTTCCAGGCGCGGGAGCATGCCTCGCCGCATGTCAGGCTGCCGGCCCTCATCGGCGATGGCCGTTCAGGCGCATTCCCGTCCGAGAGCACTGGCTTGAGGAAGGGAGCCGCCGGTTATCCCCTACGCCAGGCGGTCGAGGCGCAGGTGCTGGAGCGCTTCGCCCCCCCGCATGTGCTGGTCAACGCCGAGGGCGATGTCGTCTACTACTCAGCTCGCACCGGCAAATATCTCGAAGCGCCGCAAGGCATTCCCAGCCGGCAACTGTTGACAATGGCGCGCCGTGGGCTGCGACTCGACCTGCGCGCCGCGCTGCGGGAAGCGACGTCGACGCGCCGGACCGTCATACGGGAAAATCTCACGGTCGAGGAGGATGATGAGCGGATCCAGCCGATCAAGCTCACCATTGAGCCGCTGGCGGAACGCGACAATGGCGAGCCGCTCTATCTCGTCCTGTTCGAACCGTCGGGACCTACGCAGATCCGCACAGACCAAGGCGGCAGCCATGACACCGACAGCACCGCCGATCTGGAGCGAGAACTGCGCGATGCGAGGGAGCGCCTGCAATCGACGATCGAGGAATATGAGACCGCACTGGAAGAGGTGAAATCGTCCAACGAGGAACTCGTCTCTGTCAACGAGGAGGCCCAGTCGACCAATGAGGAACTTGAGGCCTCGAAGGAGGAAATGCAGTCGCTCAATGAGGAACTGAACACTATCAATGCCGAGTTGACGAACAAGATCGAGGAACTCGATCACGCCAACAGCGATCTGCGCAACCTGTTCGAAAGCACGGAGATCGCGACCATTTTCCTCGATCGCAATCTAGTGGTGCGGACCTTCACGCCCGCGGCTTCGTCGTTCTTCAGTCTGCGACCCTCCGACGTCGGCCGGCCGCTGACGGACCTGTCGAGCCAGTTGGAGTATCCCGAGTTGAAGCAGCATATCGCCGAGGTGTTCGAGACAGGCGAGACCCTGAACCACCACCTTGCGCGCGACAGCGCCGGGCGGTTTCACATGGTCCATATCAATCCCTATCGGGACAAGAGCAACCGCGTTCAGGGTGTGGTCGTGACACTGGTCGACGTCACCACTCTGGCTCAGGCGGAAGAACATCAGCAGGTTCTCATCTCTGAGCTCAACCACCGGGTCAAGAACATGTTGGCGGTGATCGTCAGCATTGCGAGCCGCACGCGGGAGAAATCCGTGTCGAAGGATGAATTCGCGGAAGCCTTGATCGGACGCTTGCATGCGATGTCGCGGGCCTATGGATTATTGAGCCGGAAAAGCTGGAAGGAAGCTTCGGTCAGCGAACTGCTTCACCAGGAGCTCGAGCCGTTTGGCATTGAACGGTTCGAACTGAACGGCCAGGAGATAGAACTTGGACCGCAACAGGGCCTTTCCCTTAGCATGGCCGTCCACGAACTGGCCACCAACGCGGCCAAATATGGCGCTCTTTCCAAACCTCGTGGCAAGGTGGTGGTGATGTGGTCGATCGCTGACGACATGTTTACGCTTACCTGGCGCGAGAAGGACGGTCCCCCTGTCAATGAACCCGTCGGCAGCGGCTTTGGCCTCACGCTGCTGCAGGGAGAGATCGGCTACAGGCTTGGCGGCCATGTCGAAACCGTTTTTCGCAAGGAAGGCCTCAACGTTCAGATCGCATTTCCCGTTAACCGGAAGGAGGGGTCGTGAACGGCGGACCGCGCGTCCTGGTTGTCGAGGATGAATGGCTAATCGCGGAAGACACCGCGTTAGTCCTGCGTAGCGCCGGTTACCAGGTGGTCGGTCCCGCGCCTTCGGTAGCCGCGGCGCTTCGTCTCGTCGGCTCGGACAAGATCGACATGGCGTTGCTGGACATTCAGTTGAACGGTGAAACGAGCCTGCCCCTCGCGGAGACATTGCAGGCGCAGGGTGTTCCCTTCGCCCTCATGACGGGATTTGGCGCGCGCGACCTACCGGCATCCTTTCGCGACTGCAAATTCGTGCCCAAGCCGGCGACTGAAGCAGCTATCCTGGCTGCGTTGGCCGACCTGGGGTCGCTGCGCGACGTTTCGCGTTGACGGGCACTCGAAGGGCGCCATAGGATCAGTCCAAGGGCTTGTCCGTCGGTCGCGGAGTCGTGCTGGGCTGACGGGGACGACCGGCATTTCGATTGGCTGTGGGATTGTCCAGGGGAGGGGCTGAAGGGTGAGATCCTCCGGCAGTCTTCGGCGTCGGCGATTTCGCCCCTGCGTCCGTATCACCGGCGTCTCGCCTCGGGTGTGGCAAACCATCGGTGTTCGGAGACCGAATAACGGGTTTCGAGCGAGAATTCTCGTTGGCCATGGCGGCACCCTTCTTCCGAACCGAACTCAGCGGGTCAATCGCCGACACAACAGAAAGTTCCGAACTGCCAATGCCGATCGGGCGGGCGTCCAACGGATGCCGGGAATGAGACAGCTCTTGCCTCTGGAACCGCGACATCTCAGCCATGCGGCCGCATAACCACCTTGATGCAACCATCCTGCTTGTCTCGGAAGGTCTTGTAGAGGTCCGGCCCGGCTTCGAGCTCGGCTCTGTGGGTGATGACGAAAGACGGGTCGATCTCGCCATTCTGGACCTTGGCCAGAAGTGGTTCGAGATAGCGCTGGGTATGGGTTTGGCCCATTCGGAAGGTCAGCCCCTTGTTCATCGCGGCGCCGAACGGGATGTGATCGACCAGGCCGATATAGACGCCGGGAACCGAGATGGTGCCGCCCTTGCGGCAGCAATAGATCGCCTCTCGCAGCACATGCGGCCGATCGGTGCCGAGATAGACGGCGGCCTTCACCTTGTCGAGCATGGCGTCGGCGCTGGCGCCGGGGTCGGATTCAGTGCCGACGCAGTCGATGCAGCGATCCGGGCCGCGGCCGTCGGTCATCGCCATCAGTGCGTCGTAGATATTGGAATTGCTGAAGTCGAGCGTCTCTGCTTTGCCGTGTTCACGCGCCATGGCCAGCCGCTCCGGCACCTTGTCGATGGCGATGACGCGGCCGGCGCCGAGCATCCACGCGCTCTGGATGGCGAATTGGCCAACCGGGCCGCAACCCCATATCGCGACCGTATCGCCCGGCTCGATGCCGGCGTTCTCTGCCGCCATGTAGCCGGTCGGGAAGATGTCGGAGAGAAACAGCACCTGTTCATCTTCCATTCCCTCCGGCACCTTGATCGGACCGACATCGGCGAACGGAACCCGCAGATATTCCGCTTGTCCGCCCCAATAGCCGCCGACAAGATGCGAATATCCGAAAAGGCCGGCCGGCGATTGACCCATCGCTTCGGCGGCCTGTTTTGCGTTGGGATTCGAGCGGTCGCAAAGCGAAAACAGCCCGTTCTGGCAAAACCAGCACTCGCCGCAGGAAATGTTGAACGGCACCACCACCCGGTCACCCTTCTTGAATTTCGAATGGCCCTGACCAACCTCCACCACTTCGCCCATCGTCTCGTGGCCAAGCACGTCGCCCGATTTCATCGTCGGCATGTAACCGTTCATCAGGTGGAGGTCGGAGCCGCATATGGCGCAGCAGGTAACCTTGATGATCACGTCGCGGTCATCCTCGATGACGGGATCGGCCACTTGGTCGCAGCGTATGTCGCCTTTGCCGTGCCATGTAAGGGCTTTCACGATGTTGCTCCTGAGTTTCGAGGGTGCGTTTCATTGGTGAGACGCGCGTTTCTCGTGCGTGGCGCCGGAGATGCCGCCGGTCAGTCCTGGGACGCCGAGCCCGGCGCAGCCATCTCGCGGTGCTGTTCGGCCAGCGTACCCGCTGGCGTGACATGCGCAGCGGCGACCTGCAGCTTGTTCTTCCAGCCGCTGACCACCTGTTCTTCGCCAGTCATCATCGCTTCGTAGCCGGCCTTGGCAACGTCGGCCGGATTGTCCTTCTCGTCGGTGCCGACCTTGGTGTCCATCATCTCGGCGCGTTCGAAGAAGCGTGTCTGCGTGGCGCCGGGCATCAACACGGTCACCGTGACGCCGGTGTCCTGCAATTCGTGACGCAAGGCGATCGCGAAGGAATCGATGAATGCCTTGGTGCCGTTGTAGACGGCTTGGAAAGTCCCGGGCATGAAACCGGCGATCGACCCGGTGAAAAGAATGCGCCCGCGCCCGCGGCGAGCCATCTTGGCGCCGAGTTCATGCGCGAGATACACCGTTCCGGTGATATTGGTGTCGATGATGCGCCGGATCTTCCCCCAGTCCTGGTCGACGAAGCCATTGCCGAGCCCGCGTCCAGCGTTGAGAAACAGCAGGTCGATGTCACGCTCGCCAATTCGGGAGATCAGCCGATCCACGCCTTCGACGGTCGCGAGATCGGCCTCGACGGCTTCGACTGCGATATTATGTGAGCCGAGTGCCTCGGCGGCCTGCTGGATTGCCGGTTCATCAGCCGCAACGACGAGATTGTAGCCATCCTTCGCGCAGAGTTTCGCAAGTTCCTTGCCTATGCCGCTCGAGGCGCCGGTGACCACTGCGAGTTTTGCATCCGTCATGATTTCCTCCGTCGTGCCGGCCGAACCAGCAGAGGAGATGATTGTTCCGTGGATCGGTATCGTCCGGTCGGCGCCTGTCGGGAGTCTGACTTCTGCTCTTGGCCGGGCGATGGATTTTCGGAATTCGGGCGGGAACAACCGGATGGTCCCGCAGTTCGGCGCGTGCAGGAGGAACATGATGCAACATGCTGATAAGATCGCGCTCCGGCGTGTGAAAATGCTGGTCGAGCAATATGTGCTGACCAGGAGCAGGCGATATGATTTCGTGTCGACGGAGTTGGCTTGCAGGGCCATTCGTGAGGTGATGCGCAGCCCGATCGAAGATGCCGAACTGGATCGGATGTTGGCCAGAAGCGCGGCCAGGCAGGGGCTTTCGGTGCGATTCGACCGGATGGAAGCTTGGCAGGCTGCTTCGCCATCTCCCACCGAAGGAGTATCGATATGAGAGCCGTGTTGCTGATGCTGGCACTGGTCTGTCTGGCCGGGTGCAACAATCCCGATCCCGACAAATCCAAAGCGGATACGAACAGTCAGCCGGTCGACAAAAACCCCACAACCGACACGAACCCCACCCCACAAACCACCACCGGCGGAGATCAGCAAGGCACCCAACCGGCCCAGCCGGCATCCCCTAAGCCGGCTGGCGGCTAGCTACGGCCTGGCCCACCAGACTGGGACCGCCATAGAGCAGTTCATCGTCTGCGGAAACGGCTAACCACTCTGTGTTGTTGTTTTTGCGCAATTCCTAAGGGAAAGCGCACCGCGCTTTTCCCTGGAAAGCCGTACACACTTTTCCTGGATTGCTTTAGTGGCGCGCCGAGCTTCTCGTTTTGGGTTCCCTGGCAACAATTCTGACGGGAACCGACTTTACGGCGGGGACGTGAGCCTTCTTGGCCCGGTGCCACAGAGGAACCAGGGGATTGAGTTCCGGATAATAACCGGCGCAGTTGCCTTCGGGCACGGAGTAGGGGGTGATGCGCAAACCTCGAACCCGCCGCTCCACGCCATCGTCGGCATGGGTTTCCAGATCGATTTCCTGCCCGGCGCTCAATCCGAACCGCTGAATGTCGGCCTCGTTCATCAACAGGACCATGCGTGTGCCGTGTATGCCGCGCAGTCTGTCATTGTACCCATAGACGGTGGTATTGAACTGGTCATTGGAGCGCACCGTTATGAGCGTCAGCACATTGTGACCCGAAACATCGATGTCCGGGTCTGTTTCAAGCGTCGTCGGCAGCTTGAAATTGGCTTTCTTGTTCGGCGTCTCCCAGACCCGTTTCGAGGCCTTGATATCGCGGTGAAAGCCTCCCGGCGTCAGGAACCGCTTGTTGAACTCACGAAAATGCTGCGGGTAACAACGCTCGATCTCATCGCGGATAAGGGAATAATCGGCGACCCATTTATCCCACGGGATCGAACTCACCCCCGATACGGTGGCCTTGGCCAGTTCCGCCACGATCTTCGGTTCGGAAAGCAGATGCGGTGAAGCCGGCGGACGCGAACCGAAGGAGCCGTGGATACAGGCGGTGGAGTCCTCCATCGAAACGGTCTGGTCGCCGCTCGCCTGATGGTCCCTTTCCAGCCGCGACAGGCAGGGCAGCAGATAGGTCACCGCCCCCGGCAGGAGATGACTGCGGTTGAGCTTGGTGGCGACTTCGACATGCAGCCCAAGCCGACGCCATGCTTTCTCGATCAGGCCGGTTTCGGGCACGGCGCGAACGAAATTGCCGCCGAGTCCGATGAAGCCTTTCACCGAGCCGGCGATGACGCCCTCGCAGGCCTCGACCGTGTCGAGACCCTTCTCGCGTGGCGGCTCGAAATCATAGAACCGGGCGAACTTGTCGAGCGGAACGAGCTCGGGTTTTTCGGATATGCCGACAGTGCGCTGGCCCTGTACATTGGAATGGCCGCGCAGCGGTGAAATGCCGGCGCCGGGCTTTCCCATGTTGCCGCGCATGAGCAGCAGATTGCATAGCATCTGGACGTTCTCGGTACCGTGCCGGTGCTGTGTCAAATCCATGCCGTAATTGCCGATCACCGCGTTGGAGCGGCTGTAGACCTCGGCAACATGTTCGAGATCCGCCTGCGCAATTCCCGAGCGCCTGACGATGTCCTCCCACCTGGCGGCCCGCAGGTAAGCCTCGAATTCGGCAAAACCATCCGTGTGCTCGGCAATGAAATCGCCGTCGAGGACACGCGGATCCCCGTGTTCCCGTGCCGCGTCGTCGAGCGCCAGCACCGCCTTGGCGATGCCGGTCATGGCGGCGATATCGCCGCCGCTGCGGACCTGGAAGAAGTCGCTGGACATCTTCGTGCCGGGGCCCGGCGACAGCATCTCAAGGGGATCTTGCGGATTCTTGAAGCGCTTCAGCCCCCTTTCCGGCAAGGGATTGAAGGTGAATACCGGCACCCCACGTTGACGAGCCTCTTGCAGCGGATGCAGCAGCCGCGGCGCCGTCACCCCGGTGTTGTGGCCAAAAAAGAACATCATGTCGCACTGGGAGAAGTCCTCGAGCTGCACGGTTCCAACCGGCGAGCCGATCGATTCGGGCAGCCCGACCGATGTCGATTCGTGGCACATGTTGGAAGAATCGGGCAGGTTCGATGAGCCATAGATACGCGCAAAGAGCTGATACATGAACGAAGCCTCCAGCGAGGCCCGGCCGGATGTGTAGAAGACGACCGATTTCGGATCGAGCCGCCGGAGCTCCATGCCGATCTCGAGGAATGCGTCATCCCAGGAAACCGGTTCATAGCGGTCAGTGACGGCATTGTAGCGCAGGGGATCCGTAAGCCTGCCTTGTTTTTCGAGGTCACGATCCGGCCAGTCGAGCAGTTCGGTGACCGTATGTCGCGCGAAGAAATCGGGGCCGCAACGCAGCTTCGTCTGATCCCACATGGTCGCCTTCGCGCCATTTTCGCAGAACTCGAAGGGCCGCGGATCGGCCGGCTTGGCCCATGAACAGGAAACGCACATGTAGCCATCGGCTTTGTTCTGCTTGAGCAGCGTGCTCCATATGCCCGACATCAGCAGGCCTTCGCCGTATGCCTTGCGGACCAATGACCTCAGGGATTCCCATCCGCCGGTGGGATGGTTGTATTTTTTTGTTTCGATACGGTCGGTTACGGCAGGTTTCATCGAGATCGTCCTTGAAGAACCGATACCGAACCTCGCCCGTCACCGATTGTTCCCGCGGCTCCGTGCAGTATTGGCGTCGAATCTTGCGTGTCGAAGCCGACGCGACCGAGGAGCGATCGCGGCCGGTCGTGGAACTATTTTCGTGATCGGCTGTTCGGCTTGGGAAGGGAGCCTGGCAATGGTGCGACGCAATGCAGTGCTTTCGCTCGTGATAGCCGCCATCATCATCATCGGCTTCCTCATAGGATTTCTCTATGCCGACATGGGCTGGCATACCTCGCCACTGAAGCGGGCGCCTGAACAGAACCGGGGCGGTAACGCGCCGACGGATACTTCGCCAGCCGCGGGTGTCCGGAAAAATCCCCAGGAAAACACCGAAATGCCGGGGCAGCAGTAGCGACCTCGAACGGGATCCCGCGCGAAAGGATGTCATGCTGTCAGATCCTACCGTGCTGATCTTGATGTATTTTCTGCTGCCGGTCTGGTTGGCCGCCGGATTTGCCGACTGGCTCTGCCATCGCGCCTCTCACATCGAATCGACGACAGGCGCCAAGGAATCGTTGATCCACCTTCTGATGTTCGCCGAGGTCGGAATACCTTTGCTGGCCGCCATGTTTCTTGACGTGAATGCTCTCATCATTCTCGTCATGATCGTTACCTTCTTCGTCCACGAGGCGACAGCGATGTGGGACGTCAGCTACGCCACCACCGCCCGCACCGTCACGCCGATCGAGCAGCACGTTCACAGCTTCCTGGAGATGATCCCGCTGATGGGGCTGGTCAGCGTCATTTCCCTCCACTGGGGACAGTTCCTCGCCTTGTTCGGGGCGGGGACGGAAACCGCGCGCTTCGAACTTGTCTGGAAATCGGAGCAGTTGCCGGTGACCTACATTGCCTGCGTGATGGGCGTGATCCTGATTTTCGAACTGCTTCCCTATCTGGAAGAGCTCGTCAGGGGATTGCGGGCCAATGCCGGGAAACTGATCCCGTCGAAGGCCAGGCGAGGGGATCCGGGCCAGACGACATTGCGTTGACGTGATCGCGCAGCGACACTCCTCCGGCCACTGGCATCGGATATCCAGCCGGTCTGCAAATGCCAGGATCGTTGTGCGGAACATTTCTGTCGGGCGAGCCATTGAGAGAGCGGGCACGGCAGCGATGGGGAGTGCGACGATGGGATTTCTATCCGACCTCGACAAGAAACTGACGGACAATGTCTACGAACATGGCAGCCAGCTCACCGATTCCGCCGCGGATCTCCCGCAGACGGTCGGCGAAATTGTCGAACGGCTGATGCCTTTCGTCCAACCTGAGGCGCGCGAGACGGTCAAGGCTCAGATTCTGGGCCTGATCCACGAGTACAAAGCCGAGCGCACCCGGAGCGCCGCCGAGCAGGATCATCCAGACTGAACTACCCGTTCTGGTCTATCGCGTGAGGCGCCGGCTGGCTGCCGCCCCCGCTGCCCGATGTATCGCGCCCGAACCATATCCAAGCCGCGACAAGCACAATCACCACGATGGCTATCCAGGCAATGAGACGGGGCATCGAGGGATCCTTCCCTGCCAGTCGATCATTTGGGGGCGCGACGATCAGGATGGAAATCGAACCGCCCCGCCGCCTCCTCGTTAATCCGGCTACCGATCCTTTGTTCCGCTCGCGCTGGTCCCTGCCTCGGTTGACGGGGAGGGCGGGCGCGCTAGATCAAAACTTACGCCGAACATGGTTTTCGTTGGTGGGGGAGGTCATTCGTGTGGCGGGTCCAACGCCGGATCTAATTCTTAGCGGTCGTCGCCTTGGCCGCAACAGCGCATGCCTGCTGTTGCTCATGGCCATGTCGACCGCGTGCTCGTCCTCGGACCAGATCGAACAGCAATCCCGAACTGCCGCCTCGACGGCGCAGACCGTATCAATGACGCTTGATGCCTGGGCGGCGGGAGCTGCCCCTTCCAAATATGCTTCGGGCACGCTGCAATCGGCCGGCACGACACTGGCCGATATCGACGCGAAGATCCGATCGGCCACTACGGCTGAACCTGCCGAGCAGGCTGCGTTGGCGGAGGCGGTCAAGGACCTGTCGATCGCGGTGAACCGCGCCCAGGCGGGAGTGCAAGCGGACCGCCGCCCGCAAGTGCAGGAGGCTCAGGAAGATATTCGGACGGCCACGCGCTCCCTGGCCGCCGCTTACTTCAGATATTTCGCGCCGAAGCCATGAAGAAGCTCCTGGAAATATCGCTGGGCATCGTCACCAGTGTTGGCGGCTTCCTGGAAGTCGGATCGATGGCGACGGCAGCCCAGGCAGGTGCGACCTTCGGGTTTCAGCTGATCTGGGCGGTGGTTCTCGGCACCATCTGCATCATTTTTCTGGTCGAGATGGCCGGCCGGTTTGCCGCCGTGAGCCATCACACGATCTCTGACGGGATCCGGGAACGATTTGGCTTCAACGTTTCGCTATGGCCATTGCTTGCCGCCCTGCTGGTCAATTTCATGGTGCTGTCCGCCGAGATCGGTGGTGTTGCCATCGCGCTCGAACTTGCCACCGGCATTGGCTTCCAATGGTGGGCTTTACCCGTGGCTTTGATGGCATGGCTGTTGCTGTGGAAAGGCACGTTCGGACTGATCGAGAAAGGCGTGTCGATACTCGGCCTCGTGACGCTGTGCTTCGTGGTCGCAGCGGTGATGCTGAAGCCCGATTGGACAGCTGTCGCGTCCGGCGCGGTGCCTACACTGCCGGCCCACGACGCGGCGAATTACTGGTACATGGCGGTCAGCATTCTTGGCGCTTCGATATCGCCTTACCTGTTCATGTTCTATTCCTCGGGGGCGATCGAGGACCAGTGGGACAGAAGTTATCTCGGAACCAATCGGGCCATCGCCGGACTGGGCATGGCGTTTGGCGGCACCATTTCGATCGGTGTCTTGATGGTGGCCGCGCTCGTGCTTGCAACGCACGGCATCGATCAGGTCGACGACTATCATCAATTACCGTTGATGCTGATCCCGATATTCGGCTTCTGGGGGTTCGTCCTGTTCGTTGCCTCGCTCGCCATCGCTTGCTTCGGCGCCGCACTCGAGGTTGGGCTGCAACAGGCTTATCTGGTGGCGCAAGGGTTTGGATGGAACTGGGGCGAAAACCTCAAGCCACGCGACGATCCTGGCTTCAGTGCCGTCTACACGGTATCATTGTTTCTGGCCGCCATCCCCATCATGCTTGGGCTCGATCCGCTGAAGCTCACCATTTTTTCCATGGCGCTGACCGCCGCCAGCCTGCCGCTGACGGTAATTCCTTTCCTTTTCCTGCTGAACGACAAGCGCTATGTCGGCGAGCACCGCAACGGCATTGTCTCGAATGCCGCGGTGATCTTCATCATCGGGCTTGGTTTCGTGCTCGCCGTGGTGACCATTCCCCTGCAGATATTCGGAGGCACGTGATGGATTTGCTGCGCGACATCCTCGACAAGCAGATCGTCGACCGCGAGCAGGTCAAGATCGGCAAGATCGACGGGCTGGTGGCGGAGTTGCGGCCGGGCAAGCCGCCGAGGATCATCGCGGTCGAGCTCGGCTCCGTCACCTTGGCGCGTCGCCTCGGCGTACGGCCAGGGCGTTGGATGACGCAGCTCGCGGCAGCGTGGGGCGGCAAACGCCATGGCAAGCCGCACCGGATCGCCTGGAACAAGGTGCAGGACATAGGCGTCGACATCCAGTTCGATATCGATGTGCGCGAAACCTCGATCTTCGCCTGGCAGGAGTGGCTGCGCGACCATGTCATCGGACGCATTCCTGGAGCTTGATGATGTCCACCGTCAACCTCGAACATCTGGCCGGGCGACGCGTTCTCTCGCGGCAAGGCGAAAGCATCGGCTATATCGAGGAGATACGAGCCGAACCGGCCGGCGACGACTTCGTCGTTACCGAATTCCATGTCGGTATCTACGCCGCTTTCGAGCGTCTCTCGGCCTCGACCATCGGCACGGCGGTGCTGGATTTCTTCCGGTTGCGCCGTCGCGACGGCCTGTACCGTATTCCCTGGGACAAGCTCGACATCTCCGATCCTGCACGGCCGCGGCTGCTGTGTTCGACAACGGAACTTTCCGGCATGAAGGGCGCCCCCGAATTTCATCCACGAGGGAGGCAGGATCGATGACGACCCAGGCGGACGGCCGCGCGAAAGTGCTCGAACTCAGCCAAGGTTGTCTGATGCTGTCTGCACCCAGGATGATGCGCCTTACCGCAGCAGGCTGGCTGCCAGGAACACCGCCGCCGCTATCAGCACGACGGCCGCAATCACCATTAGCGGCCAGTTGCTGCGGGGCTGCAGTTCGGGCTCGTTCTCCACCGGCCGCATCGCGTTGGCGAAGCTGGCATCGTTTTCGAATTTTGGCCGGCGAGAACGTTGCGGACCTGCTTCAGTGACCGGGTTCTGCGTGTCCGCCGCCTCGGCGTCGGTCTCGAACGGGGCAACGGCGGGATCGAATCCGGGCGTTTTGTCCCGTGTGGCTCCGGCCTGAACTTCGCCCCTGGCTGCGGCAGGCGTGGAATTTGAAATCTTGGCCATGAACTCTCTCCTCGGAGCTCAATTCGGCAGGTTCGCTCGGTCGACAGATTGACGCTCATGGGTCGCATTTAAAATCAAATCTCGCAGCCGTCGATTTGTTCCGCGCCGCGGTCCCGATGTTGAACGTCTTGTTGATCCTGGCCGGCTGTGGGGCCTGTCCGAGGGCGCTTGCGGCGCATCGCACGGCGCCGGAACAAAGCACATCCTGGCTTGTTAGGGCGCATCGTAAGTTCGCGCATCGACAAGGACAAAGCCAATGAAAACGCGACACCTTCTTGCCTCGCTCGCCGCTGCTTCCATGCTTATCGCAATGCCTGCTTTGGCTGCTGCCGACAGTGCCCAGGATTTCGTCGACAAGGCCGCCGTTGGCGGCAAGTTCGAGGTCGATTCGAGCAAGATTGCCCAGGACAAGGCCCAGGATCAAAGCATCAAGAATTTCGCGCAGACGATGATCCGGGATCATGGCGCGGCCAACGCCAAGCTGGAAACAATTGCCGGCGAACAGAAGTTGAAGGTGCCGACGGCGCTCGATGCGCAGCATCAGGCCGATCTGGATAAGCTCCAGAAGGCACAGCTGCCAGTCGATCCGGCCTATGTGGACATGCAGCGCAAGGCGCACGCCGATGCCGTCAATCTGTTTGAAAGCTACGCCCGCGACGGCGACAACGCGGCCCTCAAAACGTTCGCCCAGCAAACGGTCGGCACCTTGAAGATGCATCGGCAGATGATCGAAAAGATCGCCGCCGCCCAGGACTCCATCACGGGAGCGACAACGCCCGCTGTGAAAACCACGAACACGCCCAATGCCGCGGCCCTGGTGCCCGGCGCAAACAGTTTCACCGAGACCCAGGCAAAGAGCCGCATCGAGGATGCCGGCTATTCCAATGTGTCGAAGCTTGCCAAGGACGATCAAGGCATCTGGCGCGGGCAGGCGACCAAGTCAGGCCAAAGTGTCGCCGTCGGGCTCGACTATCAGGGCAACGTCGTCGCCGACAGCAAGTGAGCCCGATCAGGAGATATCAAAATGAAAACCGTAACTGCACTGTTCGACAACTATGACGACGCAGCCGACGCGGTCGGCGAACTGGAAGCGTCCGGAGTGCCACATTCCGATATCAGCATCATCGCCAACAACTCGGATGGCTGGTACGAGAGAGATCGTTCCGAAGCCGCTGAAGATGCCGCGAGCGGTGCAGGGATAGGGGCCGTGGTCGGTGGCGCCGGCGGTTTGCTGACAGGGTTGGGCGTCATGGCCGTTCCGGGCGTCGGACCTGTGGTTGCGGCCGGATGGCTTGCCGCTACCGCCACCGGGGCGGTTGCCGGCGCGGTGGCTGGTGGTGCGGCGGGCGGTATCATTGGCGCTCTGACGGATTCGGGCGTTTCCGAAAACGATGCAAATGTCTATGCAGAGGGCGTACGTCGTGGCGGTACCTTGGTGACGGCCAAGGTGGACGATGGGCTTGTTCCGGAAGCCGAGGACATTCTGGGTCAGTCCAGCTCGGTTGACGTAATGGAACGCCGCAGGGCTTACGAGGCGGATGGCTGGACCGGCTTTGACGTCAACGCGGGCGACTATGTCCCTGAGCGCGACGGCGGCAGGGCAATAAACCGGCCCTGAAGAACAAGCCTGCCAGGGCGGCGGGGCACTTTGCAGCCAGGCCGGCGTGGGTGCCTCGCCCGAAATTTGATCTTCGGGACATGTACGAGGGATGTTTGGACCGTTGATCGAGTTTGCTGTGAGCCACAGTAGCTACAATCAATCCTTGTCCTGATGATAGAGCCGATCGGTGGCTCGATCGCTTTCTCTGCGTTCTGCGGGACCGCGACGACGTCGAGTGACAATGACGTAGGCCAGCAATACGAGCAGCAACAATGGCCCGCCGGCGACGACGATCAACCACATGACGCTTTCAAACATGGGACGTCTCCTTTCCCTCACAACCGGCAAGGAGAAGAACCGTTCCGCGCGTGGACGACGGCGTCTGGATCAAACTGCCTTCAATTATCGGCCACGTTCGTAGGTTCCGACGAGTTCTGCCTGCTCCAGCAAATGTTTTTGCGCCTCCTGCCAGATACGCTCCACGCCCGTGCTTGCGGGGATAGCAAGGTTCGGCGTGTCGAGCGCCGCCAGCCGGAAGTGGTAGTGATGGACACCGTGGCCCGCAGGCGGTTCAGGGCCGTCGTAATAGGCGTTGCCGAAATCGTTCCGCGCTTGCCTGAGGGCCTGTGGACCCGGTCTGCCGCTTTCCGCTTCGGGCAACTCCTGCACCTCCGGCGAAATGTTGAACACCCCCCAATGGCCGAACATTCCGCTCGGCGCGTCGGGATCCTGGACGACAAGGACGAGGCTCTTTGTGCCGTCCGGTACCCCGGCCCACTTCAGAGGCGGAGATACGTTCTTGCCGTCACGAGTATAGGCTTCGGGGATCTCTCCGCCGTCGGCAAAGGCGGGGCTGCTGAGCGTCAGGGGCATGGTTCGCACTCCTTTGGGGGAACATTCGATCGCATCACCGCCGCCTCGCAAAGCGTGCCGGAATTGTTTGCGGCCATCGAATTGCTTGCGAGCACGTTCCGGCGCGGCTAAGCGCGCTGCGGCTCGAAAGGATTCTAAGATCCCGTCATAAGCGGCTTGAGGACGAATATGGCCAAGAGGCCAATAAAAAACACGGCGGCGATCACGACACCCCAGGTGATGAGCTTTCCGGTACCGCGTTGCTCTTCCTCGCGAGACAGGTCTTCCGGCATTGCGCGGATCCTCCTGTAAGGTTCGGTGATTTTAACAACCTGTTTTGTCGAGGTCCCGGCAGCCAAATCCAGAGCAGGACCCGCAGTTCAACTCGAACGCACCCCGCTCTGGACAGGAAGGCTGCCGGGCGCTTAGCGCCGGGCTGCCCCGCGGCTAAGCGGCTTTCTCAAGAGCCCGCTCATTGACCCCGCCTTCGCCTAAGCCTGTAAGCGCTTCATCGGTTGCCACTTCCTCTTTGAGCGTCTCGTTGAGGAGCTTGACCGCGTCGCTCTTGCCAAGCTGTTCAGCCCACGCGATCAACGTGCCGTAGCGTGCGATTTCATAGTGCTCGACCGCCTGTGCCGCTCCGACCAGTCCTGCATCCAATGCTGGGTCGCCCTTATAGTCGTCGAGAATCTCCGAACCCTCTTCGAGAATGCCGTCGATTGCCGGACAGGTCTTGCCGCGGGCTGGCTTGTCCATCAGGTCGAACACCTGTTCGAGGCGGTCGACCTGGCCTTCGGTTTCCACGCGATGTTTCTCGAACGCCGCCGCGACCTCCTCGGACTCGGCACCCTTGGCCATCTTGGGCAGCGCCTTTAGTATTTTCTTTTCGGCGTAATAAATATCCTTCAGCCCGTCGAGGAACAGGGCTTCCAGCCCTTTCGTCGCCGCCTTCTTCGCAGTCGCCATGTCTTCGTCTCCCTAAGGTTGTCATGAAAGCTCCACCACCGGTGTAGCTTTCCATAACCTTGAACACGGGCCGTTGTTCCCGCCGGATCGAGACAAAGACAAGGACGGCCGTATCTCACACGATCGCACTGTCCCAGCTGACATAGTGCGCATCGCTTGACGCTGGCTGCGGTCCAGCTACCTCTCACCAGCCGGCTGGAGAGAGTGCGTAGCGGGTTTTCGACCTTCTAGTCTAGGTTCGGCCCGTACGCGTGCTGGCGGCCTTCTGCGCTGCTTTCTTTCTTCCGGCAGCACCCTTGGTGCGGACCGCCTTGCGTGCGGCGGCGGACCGGCCTGCAGTGCCCTTCGTCTCCGAGGCTTTCTTGGCTGCGGCCGAGCGCTCCTCGGCCGTCCGGCGCGACGCCGCCTGCTTGGTCTGTCTTGAAAGCGCCTCATGGGATGCCGTGTTCTTCGGCTCGTGCTCGAGAACCTCGGAAACGGCCTTCGAGACCTTGGGGCTGCGTTTTGGCTTACGTTCGCCCTGGCCAACTTCATAGGCGTATTCGGCGCTCTTGCGGGTGCTCTCCTTGACGCTTCGTTTCTTGGGCGGAGGCAGGTCGACGCCTGCGCGGCGCGCCTCCGAAAGGCCGATGGCGATCGCCTGCTTGGTCGAGCGCGCGCCGTGCTTGCCGCGACGGACCTTCTCGATCTTGTCATGCACGAATTCGCCGGCCTGCGTGGTGGGCGATTTACCTTCGCGCTTGTCTTTTTTCGCTTTCTCGATGGTTTTCTTATCCGGCATCGCTTTCTCCTCGTTGGATACAGCGGGACTGGTGGCGGTGCGACGTCGCGACCTCCAGAAAACCCAACGCATCGATGGCGCAAATGATCCGGAGGAAAAGAGACTTTCTCCGCGAGGATCTATGGGCCGGCCGGACGCCACGAGAGCGCCGACAGCGTCGCGAGGCAGAGTGCTGCAAATACAATCGCGGTATTTACCGCATGAGAATATTCCCATTGCTGCCTGAGCGCTTCCCAGTTTGCAGGAACTGTCGTCCAGTTCTGCGTCGCCTGGTTGGCGGGGAGCGTCCAGACAACGAAGATCGCAAGCATGATCGCGAAACACAGCGCCGCAAGCAGGGCGAGCCAAAACGGCCAAGCCTGTGCGCGCACGGAGATCGCCAGCAGTGCATTCACGATCAGCGCGGCAGGCCAGAGAAAACCGAGAATCGCCCATCCGTAATAGATGCCTTGGACGGTGAAATATTCCGGCTGCGGCAGAGATATCTTGTTGGGAAGAGCAGCGAGATGGGCCCCTGCCGGGATGAGCGCGAGGGCCGAAATGACAATGGCGAGAAATTGCAGAACCTTGACTGTCATGGAAACGTCTCCGCGGAATGACTCTTAATGCGCCGACGGCCCAATCGATCTGGCTCTCGGATGAGTCGAGGGCGATGGCTTTGGCCTCACGCCGGCAGTTGGCGCAGGAACCATTGGATCGCGAAGTCCGCGACGTCTTCCAGCGCGCCGGGCTCCTCGAACAGGTGCGTCGCAGCCGGCACGATGGCCAGCTCCTTTTCACACCGCAGCGCCGCGAACGCCGAACGGTTGAGCGCGATCACCTGCGTGTCTGCGCCGCCGACCACGAGCAGCGTTGGTGCCCGGACGTGGGGCAGGGCAGGTGCCGCAAGATCCGGACGCCCGCCGCGCGAGACGACGGCGACCGCTCGATCCGGGCGCTCTGCCGCAGCCATCAGCGCCGCGGCAGCCCCTGTGCTCGCGCCGAAATAACCGACGCGCAGCGCCGACGTTTCCTCGGACATGTGCAGCCAATCGGTGACCTGAACCAGGCGATCGGCGAGCAAGCGAATGTCGAACCGCAACTCGGCGGTAATCTGGTCGATACGCTCCTCTTCGGTCGTCAACAGGTCGATGAGCAACGTGGCGAGTTCCGCCTCGTTCAGCCGTCCGGCCACATAGCGGTTGCGTGGGCTGTGCCGGCTGCTGCCGCTGCCGTGAGCGAAGAGGACGAGCCCACGGGCTTCCTGCGGCAGCGACAGGTTGCCTGCGAGCATTGCGCCGCCGGCGGGAACCTGCACGGCCTTCTCGTTTGTCTTCAGGACTGAGACCATGGCGATCTCCAATTCAATTGGATCGGGCCCTAAACCCCGAACGGATAGGTCTCCGCGAGCTCGCCGGCGTCCCATTGCGAGCTGCGCTCCAGCGGCTCAACCGCCCGCGTCTCGTCGAAATGCAGCAGCATGTCGAATTGCGCGGCAAGGTCGGCATGGAAGTAGTGGCTGGCCCGTTCGGTCTCAGGGCGGTAGATGACGCCGATCGCGCGCTCCAGGAGCCGTCGCGGCAGGGCTTCGCCGTCGCCGCGCAGATCCAGCTGGAAGCGATCAGCCGGGACTGCATGCAGCAGCGCCTCATAGCTGCGCGCCAGGGCAGGCCGGACAACCTTGCGCTCCGCGGGGCCGTCCCAGTTCGATGCCGCCGTCACCGTTCCTTGATACGTCGTGAAGCCGACGAGAAAGGCGTCGCGCTGATGCTTTTCGCGGATAAGCTGTCCGAGGTTGATCTCGCCATGCAGGCTCCTGTCTGTCGCCCTGGCGTCGCCGAGATGGGAGTTATGCGCCCAAACCACGATCTTCGGCGATCGCCCGAGCCGGCCGAGATGAGCGGTGAGAGCGTCGAACGTCTCGGCCATGTGCCGATCACGCAGGTTCCAGGTCGATTCGGGCGCCAGGAACATGGCGCGATAATAGGCCTCCGCATTCTTCACCAGGCGGGCGTTTTGCTGCGCCGCGAAGAGTTCGTCCGCGATGGCGCCTTCGCGTGGCTCGGCCTTCGCCGGGCGCCGCTTCAGCATCTCGACCAGCTGTGCGACCACAGCCTCCTGGCAAGATTTGTCGACCTCATTGCCGGCTATGAAGCCATAAGCCTGCGGGTCAGGGCCGAAATGATCGAAACAGGCATAGCGGCGACGCGCGATCTCCGCCGCGGCCGGGTCGGCCTTTTCGAGATAGCGCAGCACCGCCTTCATCGCGCCATGCAGGGCATAGAGGTCGAGCCCATAGAACCCGACTTTCGGATTGCCCTTGCCGGGCGCTTCATTGTGCCGGCGCAGCCATTCGACAAAATCGACGACGACCCTGTTCCGCCACATCCAGGTCGGGAAGCGTCGGAAATCGGCGAGCGCCTCTTCGGCGTCGATATCCCCGCCTGTTCCCTGAACATAGCGGTTGACCCGGTATGTGTCGGGCCAGTCGGCTTCGACAGCGACGGCGGCAAAACCCTGCTCCTCGATCAGCCGCCGCGTGATCCGCGCGCGCTCCTCATAGAATTCGTGTGTGCCGTGCGAAGCTTCACCGAGCAACACAAAGCGCGCCTCGCCGATCGCCGCCAAGAGCTCGTCGTAGTCTCGCGCGTCTCCGGAGAGCCGAACGACGTGCTTGTGCAATCGGTTTGCCGTATTCTGCGGCGCATCGCGGCCGGACGGTGCGGTTGGTCGCCCCGCCTTGGCGAGAAGGGCGCGGACCTCGTCGTCGCTGGTTTGGGAGAAGTCTTCATACCAGCGCCCGACGCCGATGAGCGGCTGCGGCGTCGTCGCACAGACGACCTCGTCTGCCTCGCTCTCCATCGCCTCGCAGGTGTCGGGACTGCCGACCGGAACGGCCGCAACTATACGGGCAGGCCGCTTTTCGCGCAGCGCCCTGACCGCCGCGCGCATGGTCGACCCAGTGGCGAGCCCATCGTCCACGAGAATGACGATTCGATCCTCCACAAGGAGCGGTACCCGCTCGCCGCGATAGAGGTGCTCGCGGCGTAAAAGCTCCCTCTCCTCGCTGGCAGTGACCGCATCGATGACGTGGGCCGGCACAGCGAGGCCTTCCACGATCTCGTCGTTCAGGACGCGTACGCCGGAGGTCGCGATTGCGCCCATGGCCAACTCTTCGTAACCGGGAACGCCGAGCTTGCGCACGACGAAAACGTCGAGCGGTGCCTTCAATGCCTGTGCGACTTCGTAGGCGACAGGCACGCCGCCGCGCGGCAGCGCCAGCACGGTGACATCATCGCGCGCTGCGAAGTGGCCGAGCTTATCAGCGAGAACGCGTCCTGCCTCGCGACGATCCGAAAAGACAATAGTCATGATCTCAAGCCCAATATTTGCGCCGCGCCCACCCTTTGGGGTCCCGCTGCAAGGCTTTGATTGGCCGAGGCCACACGGGGCGGCAAGGCGTGGCGCAGGCACATCATTGGCGTGTTCGTCGCCAAGAGTTCGAGCGGCGGGCACTCCCAAGTCATCCACCACTGCGCCGATGCTCGGAAACGGCCTAATCCCCCAAGGGTTCCGTGTCGCTCCGGTGCGGCCAGTCCGGATCGCTCCAAAAGCGTTGCCTTTGTTTCCGGAGGGAACAAAGCGGCCTGCCGGAGATTGGAGCACGCAGGAGGAGTTTCCAATGGACAAGGAAGAACTCATAAAGCGACGAGCCTACGAGATCTGGGAGCGCGAAGGCCGCCCGCCGGGCCGAGAGCAGGAGCATTGGGACCAGGCCGTGCAGGAAATAGAGGCGGAAGGATCGGAAGCCGAGCGCGGTCCGGTGGTGCCCGATCCGACCATCGGCAGCGGGTCGGAGCCTCGAAGCTCCTGAAGCGACGTCACTTGCCGCCAAGGAGGAAAAATGCGTCGACCGACTGTTCATTCCGTCGACGCATTCGAGATGGCGTCTCGGTCAACGTCCGAGCAGCGCCCTGAGCCTGGCGAAGATATTGAAACCTTCGCCCATGGCGGCGCGCACGCGAACGGCGACCCACCCGGCTTTCATGGTCGCACCGACGTGGCAATCGCAGACGATGTTGTGCAACTGCCAGTTGGACAGTTCGAAAAAGCGCTTTGCCTCGCCATAGGTGTCGCCTTCCAGACCCTGCGCCCGCAGTATCGGATCTTCGAACGCGACGCTGATGGGGGATTGCACGCAGTAGGCGTTTTCGCGCATGTCGGGGCTCATATATTCGGTGCCCGGAAGCGCTCCGAGGCGCCGTTCAGGATGACGCTCAAGAAGACTTGCCCAGCGCTCCAGGCGTTGGTTCCGCGTCATTGTCGGGCACACCGTATCAACTTGCGCGATTGCGTGTAGTTGTTCGAGTGTATGGGACTTCATGGTCAGCTCCTGTTGATCCAGGTTCCTCCCGCTTCAAGGTGAGTCGCGAGATCACGACAGCGCGCTCGCCGTCGCCGCGCTCCGAACTCTTTGTTGTCGCTGAAGTTCCATCATTTTGAGAATTTGAAGGCTGGTGCGGCGGCAACTCGGCAAACCCCAGGGCCGTTGCGCCACCTCGGTCGGTGCTGGGTCAGCCCCTTCCAACTCCACGCTCCTGGCCCCGGCCGCCTTTCGGCGCAGGAGTGTCGGTGTTCAATGCTGGAGATCGTCGGGCGGGTCCTCCAGGCTCCTGCTGGGGTGAATTTCGTTCGAGAGGGGGATATCCATCGTGCAGATCACCTCGGCATCGGTGAAGCGCAGCGAGCCAGCTCCGCCGATCTCATAGGGCACCACCTTTTCGATCAGCTCGGATCCGAAGCCGCGTCGCGCAGGTATTGCTGCCGGACCATGCAGGTCCTCGATCCAGCGGATCTTCAGCTCCTGTCTGGCGGGCGTGCCACCCACTTTCCAGCTTACGCTGATTGATTTGTCGGCTGCCGACAGCGCGCCATATTTCATCGAGTTGGTGGCGAGTTCGTGGAACGCCAGGCCCAAGGTCTCCGCCGTCTTTCCGGACAAGGAAATATCCGGGCCATCTATGGTGAACTGATCTTCCGTCCGGCCGCCTTGGGACGCAAGCTCGTCAAGGACAAGCATGTCAAGCTGCACGGTGGCCGAGGCCGATCGCATCAGCACATTGTGCGTGCGTGCAAGCGCATTGATGCGGCCCTCGAGGTGAAAGGCATAGTCCTCGACATTGTTGCTGTTTTCAACCGACCGGCGAGCGATCGAACGGACAATGCTCAACGTGTTGCGAACGCGGTGCTGCAATTCGGCGGCAAATGCCTTCGTCGCCTGGAGGCGGTCGCGTGTGACCTGGAGTTCGGCTTCGAGCCGGGCGATATGATCGTCACGTTCGTCCATCTGTTCATCGACATGGCTGAGCCGCATCGACGCGGAAGCATCGCGTTCTTCGGCGGACACACTTTGCGGACGGGAGAATGTACCCGTGACGTCTTTCTTGGGAGGTCTTTTTCCAGCCACCTGTCAGTCTTTCAACCGTTCATCGATCATGCGCGGTGCCAAGCGCATCGTCTCGTCGGCCTTTGGCTCGCGTTCACGCGCCCAGGATTGGCTTTCGTGCCGCCGCGCGCGGTTTTCAGCCGGCGAAAATGATACCGTCGAGCCGGCAGGAGCATTAATGCCGCCGCTGTCGGCGGAAATATGGAGGGCGATAGCAGCGGCCCAGCGGATCGATCGTACCTGCCGATCCGCCGATCAAATCGCGCTTGGCCATCGCTCGCTACCGCCTCCGGTCACGCCGAACCGGCAGAAGCAGGCCAGGTTCCCTATGATGTTTCATTTTTGCGCTCCACTCGATGAGGCCGTGCCTGATCATGCAAAAGGCTCCCTGACGTCCAACAGATGAAGGTAATCAGGATTGAAAAAGGCCGCCGCCTCCAGTTTCGCCAGGTTCTTGATCGTTACAGTGCCGTTGTTGAACGAAATGAGGCCATCGCGCCTGAGATCCTGAAGCGTACGGTTGATGTGCACGTTCGAAAGACCGAGCGTATCGCCCAGGGTCGCCTGGGTTACCGGTAGGGGATAGCTCTTGCCGGCCGTTTCACCAATTGCGTGAAGCCTGTGGAACAGCTCGCAAAAAAGGTGAGCCATCCGCTCATAAGCAGTCCGCTGGCCGATGTTGACGACCCATTCGCGGGTGATCGCCTCGTCGAGCAGCGTGGTCCACCAGAGCGCACGCGTAAGATTGGGATAGCTGTTGGTGAAGCCGAGGATGGCGCTCTGCGGGATCGCCGCAACCTTGGAGCGGCTGAGAGCACCGATCGAGTGGTCCATGCGCCGCAGCAGGAACACGTGAAGATCGCAAAGGTCGCCCGGCACCAAATAGGCAAGGATCTGTCGCCGACCGTCTTCGAGAATCTTGTAGCGGCAGGCAAATCCTTCGAGCAGCAGGTTGACCCCGCCTGTCCGGTCGCCCCTTTGGATGACGTCATCGCCGGCGGCGAATTCGGCGACCTTTGTTGTCGCGCTCTCGATGGCGTCGCATTCTTCCACGGACAGGACCGTGAAATTGGACAGCTTGCGGATAAGCGGGTGCCGCGCGGTCTTCGCTCTCAGGCCAACCGCCGGCTCGCTTCTCTCGTTCATCGCGTGTCATGTGCCGTCGCGGCAACGAACTCGACAATGCTGCCGAATTCCAGAGGCTTTTCAAATCGCCTGATCCCGCCGAGCTCTGCTGGAATGGCCGTCTGATCATAGCCGGTGGCGAAGGCGATCGGAACGCCTTTCGCCAACGACTCGCGGGCAATCTCGAATGTCTGCTCGCCGCGCAAGTTGATATCGAGAATCGCAAAATCGCATTGACCGCTGTTCAGCAATTCGATTGCGGGCTCGACCGTGGCGACCGGGCCGAGCACTATCGCCCCTTGTGTGACGAGAGCCTTACGCAGGTCATCGGCGAGAAAATATTCGTCTTCCACGATCAAAACGCGAATCCCGCCCAGAAAGGCTGATTTCGCCGCTTCCCCGTCCATGGTGCAAGAGCTCTCCCTTTGCAGCGGCCATCACTTGGGACACTACACCGCAACCCGCTGCACTCCCAGTTATATTTCCACCGATGCAGCGGAGGTGAACTCCAAAGCCACCGCCAGCCCCTATTTTCCTGAATCGACATCTTTTTCGTCTGCCGTTTTAACAATTGTGATGGCAGGTTTCGGTGTCCGTCAACACAGTGAGAAAAACGGGGAAATAAGGAGGAGGAACCGATGCCTGTGATCGATATGACCTCGAAGGAACTGATCCGGGCCATCGATCACTACATCAATTCCCGCAGAAATCTCGAATGGCCAATTTCCACGGCGCAGGCGGTGTCAGCCATCCGTTACGAACTGCCAGAATGCACTCTCTCCGACAAAGAACTGGCGGACATTGTTGCCAGCTCAGCAATTCAAAAGCATCGCAACATCGCATTTGACCTGCAGTCGTAGCCATGCTCATGCATGTCGCCCAAAACGCCTCGGTTTGGAACAAAGACATGCATGAAAACAGAAACCTGACACAGGTCGCCCGCCTCGACGCATGCCGGGGCGGGCGCTTTGGAACATGCGGTCATTGAAGGACCTGGACGATTTTCCGGGTTTCCGGGTCGACCAGAACTGTTCGATTGTCGACCACGACGTAGCGGTATTTCACATCGGGAACTTCATGAAGTTCGACCGTATCAGGCACGGTGGATCCGACATTGAGTTCCACGCCGGGCAGTTGGACCGAGGCCAGCGGCTGCTTCTTCACATACTCCTTGATAACGGTTTCTTGCTCCGGCTGGATGACCACATCTTGCGCCGCGGCCGCTCCGGCCCCCGCAAGAAACAGGATGCCCACTGCCGTTCCCAGTAGATATTTTTCCACTTCTGTCTCCATCAGATGTTGGGCAGGGCGCCAAGCCGACGACGCCACCGGCGTTTCGGCAGGTGCGCCCTATGCGCCGAACTTCGCAAAATGCCGGCAGTTCCATCCGCTCCGGAATATATTAGCCTTCGGTGGAACAATCACGGGGTGGCAAAGTTTTGCCGCGAAGGGACTGCCATCCTAGGAGATTTCCCATGAGAACCACTCTGATCACCAGCATGTTAGCGCTTACCCTCGGATGTGGGGCGGCAATCGCGCAGACCCAGCAGCAGTCGGGCGAAGCGGCCCAATCGGGTGGGGCAGACACTTGCGCAGCCGGCTCGGCCAATTGCCAGAAGGGCGGCAGCACCGAGCAGCAGACGCAAGGCAAGGCCGGCATGAAGACCGACGAGCAGGCGCAAGGCAAGGCCGGAGCGAAGACCGATGAGCAGGCGCAAGGCAAGGCGGGCGTAAAGACCGACGAGCAAGCGCAGGGCAAGGCGGGCATGAAGACCGACGAGCAGGCGCAAGGCAAGGCGGGCGTAAAGACCGACGAGCAAGCGCAGGGCAAGCCCCGCATGAAGACCGACGAGCAGGCGCAGGGCAAGGCGGGCGTAAAGACCGACCAGCAGGCGCAAGGCAAGCCCCGCATAAAGACCGACGAGCAGGCGCAGGGCAAAGCCGGCGCGACTACCGATCAGCAAGCGCAGGGCAAGGCCGGTATGACGACCGACCAGCAGGCGCAGGGCAAGGCCGGTACGACTACCGATCAGCAAGCGCAGGGCAAAGCCGGTACGACGACTGATCAGCAAGCGCAGGGCAAGGCCGGTACGACGACCGACCAGAGTTCAACCGCTTCAATCAACAATATATCCGTCGAGC
Source organism: Mesorhizobium sp. B2-4-1 (assembly GCF_006442185.1). Taxonomy (NCBI): domain Bacteria; kingdom Pseudomonadati; phylum Pseudomonadota; class Alphaproteobacteria; order Hyphomicrobiales; family Phyllobacteriaceae; genus Mesorhizobium; species Mesorhizobium sp. B2-4-1. Next base: position 87,430 of record NZ_VFVN01000006.1, read on the forward strand.
AGAAGACCGAAATCACCAACGTCATCCGCGAGACGAAGGTGGAACCGGTCTCGAACCTCGACGTGGACATTTCGGTCGGCGTGAAAGTGCCGAAGCAGAAGGTGCGGCTGCATCGACTTCCGCACCGGATCGTCGAAATCGTTCCTGCCTATGAGAGCTATGAATATTTCCTCCTGGCCGATGGCAGGATTGTTATTGTCGATCCGAACTCATATGAGATCGTCGCTATCCTGAGTTAGGAACCGAGCCGACCAACAAAAGCCCGCTCTCCATCGAAAGCGGGCTTTTGCGGCGCCTTCGGGCTCGAAAAATGCCAGTCGTGCGTCCCCTATTCACTCCGCTGCCATGTCGGGTGCCCGGCTTCGTACCGGGCCTAGCGCGTCGGCGTTCTGCACCAGTGCGCGCATGTAGCCCAATGCGAAGGCCTTGCCGGCGTGCCATGGCGCGTCGCAGGCCATCTCAGGCGTGTGATCGGGTATCATGACGCCTTGATAATTCTCGTCGCGCAGAATGCGCACAATCTCGGCCATGTCGATGTCGCCGTCGTCGACGAAGGTCTCATGATATTTCGGCACTTTGCCCCGCACATTGCGGAAATGGATATAGCCGATGCGGCCACGCCGCGCGAAACGGCGCACATGGCTGTAGATCTCCTCGGTCTGCGGCATCTCCTGCAGCGAGCCGAGGCAGAGTTCCAGCCCGTTGGCGGGCGAGTCGACGATATCCATCAGCCGATCATATTTCTGCGGCCGGTTGACGAGGCGCGCCGTGCCGCGCAGCGCCTCGGCGGGTGGATCGTCGGGATGCGCAGCCATCACGACACCGGCCTCTTCGGCCACCGGTACGATTTCGCGCAGGAAGACACCAAGCCGTTCCCACAGTTCTTCTTGCGAGACCCTGACAGGCGCGGCGCCGGCTCGGCCCGGCCGGTAGCGCATATTCCAGACCACTCCGTCGGGCAGCGGCAGGTCTGGATCGATGTCGGACAAATCGAGCCCCACGGACATGGCGTCGCCGCGCGCGAATGGCCCGCGCTGCCAGCCCCACACGCCCGCGATCGAGAAGTTGTAGCCTATGCAGGGAATGCCGGCCCGGCCGGCGTCACGCACCAGCCGCTTGAGTCCTTCGAGCTGCCTCGCCCGGTCGGGGCCGCCGAGCAGCACGTCGGACCAGAAGCGCGGCGACAGGTTTTCAATGCCGGCGATCTCCAGGCCATTGTCGCGTACGGTCTTCACCAGTCCGGTGAAATCCTCATAGCTCCACAATCGATCCGTTGAACAATCGCCCCAGCCATCCGTTTCGCTGCCGGCCGACAGCGAGGGATCGCGGCCGCGAAAATAGTTGGTCAGATGCGCAACGACATGCGTTGCGCCGGCCTGTCGGGCAAAGCGGAAATTCTCCGGCGTCAGCGAATCGCGATAGAGGCCAAGTCCGATCTTCATCCGCGCCGCCCTACTTGACGCCGATGCCGGCGGTGAGGCCGCCATCGATCTTGTAGTCAGCGCCTGTGCAGAAGCCGGCTTTCGATGAACACAGGAAAGCGATGAGTTCCGCCACTTCCTCCGGCTCGCCGATACGGCCGAGCGGATGGGCGGCGCCGAAGCGCCTGTAGGCTTCTTCGACATCGGCGTCGCTGCCATTGTCGCCACGCGCCGCCTTCTCGAGGATTGGCGTGCGGATCGAGCCCGGGCTGACCGAATTGACCCGGATGCCGGCCGCGGCATAGTCGAGCGCCAGCGAACGCGTCAACGTGTGGATGGCGCCCTTGGTCGTGGCATAGGCTGCGACGTTCTGCTGGCAGGCGAACCCCTGCACCGAGGCGACATTGACGATGGCACCGCCGCCTCGGCGGATCATTTCGGGAATGCCGAAATGCGCGGTAAGGTAGATCGACCCGACATTGACCGTCATCGCCCGGTTCCAGGTTTCCCAGTCGGTGGTGGTCGCCGTGCCGTAGGGGTGGACCGCCGCCGAATTGACAATGATGTCGATGCCGCCGAACCTCGCGACGCCCGCTGCGACCGCGTCGCGCACCTGGTCGGAAACGGAGACATCCACCGTTTGCACCAGCGCATTCGCTCCGGCCTTGGCGAGGCTCTCCTGCATGGCGGTATTGGCCGCCCGGTCGATGCCGCAGGCGATGATCGCAGCGCCGCCTTGCGCCAGGCGACTCGCAGTGGCGAGCGCGATGCCGGTCGTGCCGGTGATCAGCGCCACCTTGTTCTCAAAATCAGACATGATGCAAATCCTTGGAAGATGCCGGACCCGGATGCACCGGGTTTGCCGCCGACATACGGGCGTTTTCGAGGTCGTCGGGAACGAAGCGCAAGCCGAAATCGAGATGCCGGCTCATCAGGTAGCAGTAGGCAATGCGGTCGCGCGCGCGCAGCGCCGCGATGATCTCGCCATGCGCGTGGCGTGTTTCGCTCAGCACCGGCCGGATGGATTTGCCGACGGTCATGATGTGCAGGATGACCGGCGACAGGAACTGATAGGTCTGCACCAGCATACGGTTGCCGGCGAGCTTCATCAGCGCCAGATGAAAATTGAAATCGCGTTGCGCGGCTTCCTGGACATCCTTGCTGGTCTCGATCAGGTCATTGACCTCATCCAGGGCTTCAAGTTCGGCGGCACTGGCATTGAGGATGATGTGGTCGCCGACGCTCACTTCGATGATGCGGCGAAATCCTTGTATGTCGTGAAAGGACGTTTTCGATATGTCCATCTGCGCGGCGAAAAAATTCTGGATCGCGACATTCTGGCGATCGGCGAGCACCGCGCCGACGCGCGGCTTGGGATCGATCAGCCCATAGGTTCGGATGGTGCGCAGCGCCTCGCGTATCGTGTTGCGGCTGGCGCCGAACAGTTCGCCAAGCTCCCGTTCGGTGGGCAGCACATCGCCGATGGACATGGCGCGATTGCGGATGAGGTCGAGGATCTGCCGCACGGTCTGGTCGACGGCGGAACTGCTGATCCCGGCTTCGTCTGCCGCCTCCATCGAATCGTGGCTCGCCTGTTCCACCGCAAAACTCCTTGCTATTTGTTGGACCACCCTAGGGCTCGATCCACAGGAAATCAACTGTATGGCGACGGAAAGGTTCTGTTGACAGGCTTGTGGTCCGACAATATGGTCGCCGCCAACCCTGAGGAGGCTTCATGGAAAAGTGCTGGCGCTGGTATGGTCCCGATGATCCGGTGACGCTTGAACATGTCAGGCAGGCCGGCGCCACCGGCGTTGTCTCCGCGCTGCACCAGATCTATGACGGCCGCGCCTGGCCTGAGGCCGATGTGCTCGAGCGCAAGCGGATCATCGAGGCGGCCGGCCTGAAATGGTCGGTCGTCGAGAGCATTCCGGTGCACAATTCCTTCAAGGTCGGCGCGCCCGAGCGCGAGCGCTATGCCGGCTACTACCGCGACAGCATCCGGGCGCTCGCCAAGGCCGGCATCGAGACGATCTGCTACAATTTCATGCCGGTGGTGGACTGGACCCGCACCGACCTAATGTATCGCCTGCCGACAACCGGCTATGCGCTGCGCTTCGATGCGATCGATTTCGCGGCCTACGATCTTTTCGTGCTGCAGCGCAAGAACGGTGCGGCAAGCTATACGCCGGCGCGTATCGCCGAGGCCGAGAAGCGGCTGAAGATGCTGACGCCAGAGCAGATCGACCGCATCGAGCGCAACCTCATTGCCGGCCTGCCGGCGACCGAACGCAGCTATAACAGGGACAGTTTTCGCGAAGCCCTGGCTGAATACGATTCGATCGGGCCGAAGGAGTTGCGCGACAACCTCGCCTGGTTCCTGCGCGAGATCATTCCGGCGGCCGAAGAGGAGGGGGTGCGCATGTGCATCCATCCCGACGACCCGCCATTCTCGCTCTACGGCCTGCCGCGCGTGGTTTCGACGGCACAGGACGCGCGTTTCATCCTCAACGCCGTCGACAGTCCCGCCAATGGACTGACCTTCTGCACCGGCTCCTATGGCACGCGCGCCGACAACGACATCGTCCCCATGGTCAAGGAATTCGCCGACCGCATCCATTTCGTCCACCTGCGCAACATCACCATCGAAGAGGACGGCTCGTTCTATGAAGCCGAGCATCTCGAAGGTGGCACCGACATGGCGCACGTCATCCTCGCTCTGATGCAGGAAGAAAAGCGTCGTCGCGAGCAAGGCCGGGCCGACTGGCAAATCCCGATGCGGCCGGACCATGGGCATCTGCTTGCCGACGACATCGGCAAGAAAAAGATCAACCCCGGCTATTCGCTTATCGGACGGCTCAAGGGGTTGGCTGAACTGCGCGGCATCATGCGCGCCGTGGAGCGTTTCGATCTGGCTTGAACCCTGCATCGGCCAGTCGGGAGGATGTGTGTGCTTTTTGCGCAAATGAAAACAAGTTGCGCATATGAAAAATGGTGCTAGTGTCGATGGCGAGCCGGCTATTGCCGGTGCCGGGAGGATTTGAGTGGCATGACGAAGCTGCGCGGACTGGCGTGGGATCATAGACGATGCTGGGGTCCGCTGGACGCCAGCATCGAGTCCTATTGCGCCGCGCATCCCGGCCTGGAGATCCAATGGGACCGCCGCAGCCTCTATGAATTCGGTGAGGGCGCCCTCGGTCCGGTGCTCGGCACTTACGATCTGGTCGTGTTCGACCATCCCTTCATCGGCGATATCGCCCAGGATGAACTGATGGTCCCGTTCGACGCTTATCTGTCGGCCGAACAGATGCATTTCTTCGAACGTGACTCAGTCGGGGCGTCCTGGCGCTCCTACCAGAAGAACAGCCGTCAGTGGGCGCTGCCGATCGATGCCGCCTGCCAGGTCGCCTCCTATCGGCCGGATTTGCTGGAGCGCTACGGGCCGGTGCCCAGCACGCACCAGGACGTGCTGGAGCTTGGCCGGCGCGCGCGCAGCGACGGCAAGTGGCTCGGCCTGCCCTTCGTGCCGACCGACGCCATGTGTCTGCTTCTGACGCTTGGCCGTCCCCAGGAAGATGGCGAGCAATTCATCGCGAAGGAAATGGTCGAGCAGGCGATTGCGCAATTGCGCGAGCTTGTCGCGCTTTCGCACCCGGACTCGTCGAAATGGAATCCGATCCGCTGCTACGACCACATGATCGCGCATGACGACGTTGTCTACGTGCCGTTCGCCTTCGGCTATGTGAACTACGCCTCGAAACCCGACAGACCCCATCTGCGCTTCGCCGACGTGCCCACCCCGCAAGCCGCCGGCGCCTTGCTCGGCGGTGCCGGCATCGGCGTCAGCGCCCAATCGAAGCACAAGCAGGCCGCGATCGACTACGCGCTGTTCCTGTGCTCGCCCGAATACCAGCGCGGCGACTATGTGAAATCTGGCGGACAACCGGGTTCGCTGGCTGCCTGGAAGGATGCCGGGGTCAATGGTCTTTCCGGCGATTTCTTCGGCTCGACGCTGCGGACGATCGCCTCGTCCTATCTGCGTCCGACCCATCCGGGCTTCATCGCCTTCTTCCGCGAATGCGCGCCGCATGCCGCCGCAGCCATAGCCGGTGACATGTCGGCGACCGAACTCGCAGGCCACGTCAACAGCCTCTACCGCGAAACCAGGCAAGTCCAGCCGGAACGGAGCGTCGCCTGATGGCCGCCAGCGTTGCCGAGACGCTCGACGAGGGCGAAAGCGGCCGCAACGGCTATCGCGTGCCGGCGGTGGAGAAGGCGCTCGACGTTCTGGAATTCATGGCCTCCAGCGCCGAAACGCTGACCCAGACCGAGATCGCGACCGGCCTCGGCCGCTCCATTCACGAGATCTACCGCATCCTGCTTCTGCTGGAGAAACGGGGCTATATCTTTCGCACGCAATCGGACCGTTTCCGGCTGTCGTTGAAGCTGTTCGAACTGGCGCACATGCATCCGCCGGTAAACCGGCTGGTAGAATGCGCTCTGCCGGTGATGCGCGAATTGACCGCCAATGCCGACCAGAGCTGCCATCTCGTGGTGCGCGAGGGCCAGAACGCACTGGTGGTTTTGCAGATCGATTCGCCGCTGCCGATGCGCTACTCGGTAGCACTCGGGTCGCATTTCCCGATCCTCGAAACAAGTTCGGGTGCCGTGCTGCTCGCCCATTCGAACCGGGCCGAGCGCGACCGCATCGTCGAGCGCATCGTGGCCGCCGGTGAGGGCCAGGGCACGCGGGCCGAAATCGAGGCGCGGCTGAACGAGGTCGCCAGGCTCGGCTACGAGATGCGCGCTTCCTTGGCCGTTGCGGCCTGCACCAACATCTCCATGCCTGTGCACGATCACACCGGTGCCGTCATCGCCGCGCTAACCGTGCCGCTGCTGCCGCAGAAGGCGGCGCGGTTCGACAGCGAAACCGTCTTCGAAAGCACCCGCGCCGCCGCCGAGAAGATATCGGCGGCACTCGGCTGGGGCGAAGCCACCAACTCCTTACGTGCCGACCCGGAACGGCGGGACTATCCGTTCAGCGACTAACAAAAGCGATAAATCTGGGAGAAGAAAATGCTCTGGTCCAAGTCAATCCTGTTTGCGTCCGCCGCCGTGCTGGCGCTCGGCGCCGCCGCCGCGCATGCCGAGAACATGCCCAAGCGCATCGGCTACGTCACCAACTACGCCACCCATGAGTGGTATCAGAACGTCATCAAGGGCATGAAGGCTCACGGCAAGGAACTCGGCATCGAGGTCGAGGTGCAGGATGCCAATCTCGACATAGCCAAGCAGGTCGCCGCGGCCGAAGACTTCATCGCCAAGGGCGTCGACGTGCTGATCATCACCCCGGTGAACGAAGAAGGCGTGGTGCCGCTGCTGCGCCAGGCCAAGGCCGCCAACGTGCCGGTCGTGCTGGAAGGCAATCCGGTCAAGGGCATGACGACCATGGTCGCCATCTGCGACTACGACACAGGCTATTTCTCCGGCGTCGAGGCCGGCAAATACGCGAAGGAAAAGCTCGGCGGCGTTGCCAAGGTGATGAATGTCGGCCTGCCGCTGCTTTCCGCCACCGTGCTGCGCTCCCACGGCTTCATGGACGGGCTGAAGACCATCATCCCCGATGCGGTCATGGTCCACGATCTCGACGGCGGCGGCAATCCGGACCGCGCTCTCGAAGTGTCCTCCGCGGCACTGGCCAAGAACGCCGATATCAACATCATCTACGGCATCAATGATTCGTCTTCGTTGGGTGGCCTGCAGGCCTGGAAAGCGGCGGGCAAGTCGCAGGATGGCCTGTTGACGGTCGGCACGGGCGGCGAAGGGCTTGCCTTCATCAACGCGATGCAAAACGAGCCTTCCTACCGCATCGAAGCCGCGATGTTCCCCGAGAAGGAAGGCTTTACCGCCATCGATGCCGCGGTGAAGCTTTTCAACAATGAGGAAGTGCCGGAGCACATCGTCAGCCCGACCGCGCCGATGAACGGCGACGATTGGAAGAAGTTCTATGACTATGACGGCACCACCCGCACCATCAAATGGGATGCCGTCAACGCGCTGCAGCCGCCGGCAAAGTGCATGAAGACCTCCGCCGACCTGAAGAAATAAGGCCGGCCGATATCGCCCTTCCCGTGTTGCGGGAAGGGCAGGCGGCCAGGACCTTTCGGTGGCCAAGACAAATGCCGGGTTCGACACGATAGGTTCCAGAGGGACCAGGCAAACGGCCGGGAATGGACTGAAATGAGCGAGCTTACACAGGCCTCCGCGTCGAAGCGTTTCATCGGCGGCAACCTTCTGGGCAGCAGCCAGCTCGTGCTGGGCGCAATCCTGGCCGTGCTGTGCATCGCCATCTCGATCGCGGCGCCGCAATTCTATTCGGAGGCCAACATCATCGCCATCCTGCGCCAATGCGCTCTGGTGCTGATCGTCGCCTCGGGCATGACCATGCTCATCATCACCGCCGAGGTCGACTTGTCGGTCGGCGCGTCGCTCGCCTTCGTCGGCTGCATCGGCATGGCAGTGCTCAATTCCACCCATAGTCTTACGCTCGGCATGCTGGCGGCGCTCGCCTTTGCCGGCGGGGTCGGCCTGTTCAACGGGCTGGTCGTCACCAGGCTCAGGGTGAATTCGCTGATCGCCACCATCGGCACGATGATGATGCTGCAGGGCGGCGTCTATCTGTTCACGCGCGAGGCGGTGCAGAACCACAACCAATTGGCAAGCTTCACCGATCTCGGCGCCGGTTATGTCGGCCCCGTGCCGGTTCCCGTCATCCTGGCGGCGCTGATCTTCGTGGTTGCCTATGTGACGCTGCGCTTCACCACGCTCGGCCGCTACCTCTACGCGGTCGGCGCCAATGAAAAGGCGGTGCGCCTGTCAGGCATTCGCTCGGAACGGCTCAAGCTGTTGGCCTTCGTCGTCACCGGCCTGTGCGTCGGTGTTGCCGGCATGATCCTGTCGTCGCTGATGAATGCCGGCCAGCCGACCGCCGGCCGTGGCTTCGAACTGACGGTGATTGCCGCCGTCATCCTCGGCGGCACCAGCCTGCTTGGTGGCCGCGGTTCGCTGTTCGGTACCTTGCTTGGCGTTCTGGTGCTGAAGGTGATCGACAACGGCATCATCATCCTCGGCTGGAACCAGGATTTGCAGATGGTGGTGCCGGGCATCGTCATCATCCTGGCAACCTATCTCGACATCATCCGGAACAGAGCCAATGTCCGTTGATTTCCTGCATCCTGGCGAAGGCGCGGCCATCGATACCGATGTGCCGGCGCTGGAATTGCGCGGCATCGGCAAGCGCTTTCCCGGCGTCGTGGCGCTCGACAATGTCGACTTCACCCTGGAGCCCGGCAAGATCCATGCGCTGATGGGCGAGAACGGCGCCGGAAAGTCGACGCTGATCAAGATCATGGCCGGCGTCTACGGCAAGGACGCCGGCTCCATTCGCATGCGCGGACGCGAGGTCGACATCAAATCGCCGCGCGACAGCTTGAAGCAAGGCATCAAGGTCGTGTTCCAGGAGATCGCGCTGATCTCCGAATTCACCGTTGCCGAGAACATCTTCCTGGAAGGCTATCCGACCGGCAGGACGGGCTCCATCGACTGGAAGAAGATCCGCGCCGATTCAGCCGCGCTCTTCGACCGCATCGGCTTCAACGTCGATCCGGCGGCGCGCACCGGCTCGTTGCCGGTCAGCCAGCAGCAAATGGTCGAGATCGCCCGCGCGCTCGCTCATGAAGCCCGAGTGGTGGTGATGGACGAGCCGACATCCTCGCTGACGCCGAACGAGGTTTCGCTGCTGTTCACCGTCATCCGCCGGCTTGCCGGCCTTGGCATCGCGGTGGTCTATGTCAGCCACAAGCTCGACGAAGTGTTCGAGATCGCCGACACGGTGACGGTGCTGCGCGACGGGCGCCACATCTCGACCAAGCCGATCGGCGAGCACACCAACGACACGCTGATCCAGGACATGATCGGCCGGCGCATCGAAAATCTGTTTCCCCGCAAGCGTGGCGCACCGGCTAGCAAGGTAGCCCTGTCAGTGGACAAGCTCAGCACGGCGAAGAAGCTCAACGGCGTGTCCTTCGAGGCGCGCGCCGGCGAGGTGCTCGGCTTCTTCGGGCTGATGGGCGCCGGTCGCACCGAACTCGCCAAGGCGATCGTCGGTTACGATCCGATCACTTCGGGCACGATCACCGTCGACGGCCAGCGCCTCTCGCCGCACGATACGCGCACCGGCGTCAGGTTAGGTATCGGTCTGCTCACCGAGGATCGCAAGAGCGAAGGGCTGATGGGCGAGCTGCCTGTCTACCAGAATGCCAGCCTCGCCTCGCTCGGCGCCTTCGCCCGCATGGGCTTCGTCGATAGGGCCAGGGAACACAAAGCGGTGCAGGATTACGTCGACCGCTTCCGCATCAAGACGCCCAGCCTGTTCCAAGAGGTGAAAAACCTCTCAGGCGGTAACCAGCAGAAGGTGCTGATCTCGCGCTGGCTGATGCGTGGCCTCAAGGTCATCGTCGTCGACGAGCCGACCCGCGGCATCGATGTCGGCGCCAAGTCGGAGATATTCGCCTTGATCGACCGGCTCGCCGGCGAAGGCCTGGCGGTCATCATGATGACGTCGGAAATGCCGGAGCTTACTCGGTCTTGCCGACAGGGTCGCGGTGATGTGCGAAGGCCGCCTGACCGCGATCATGCCGCGCGACGAAGCCACGCAGGAGAAGATCCTCAATGCGGCGATCGGATAAGACATGAGCGTTGTGAATACAGTCTCCGCGAAAGCCCGGCCGTCCATGCTGGCGCGGCTCTTTGCCCGGCAGGAACTTGCGCTGCTGGTCTGCCTCGTGCTGGTGCTGGCTTTCTTCTCCGTTACCGTCGAGAATTTCTTCTCCGTGCGCAACATGACCAATGTGCTCGGCCAGGCCTCGCTCGCGCTCACCGCCGGCATTGGCTGCGCCATCGTCTTCATTTCCGGCGAGGTCGATATTTCGATCGGATCGCTGCTGGCGACCATTGCACTGCCGCTGATCATCATCATGAACGACACCAATTCGCTGCTGCTCGGCGTCGGCGGCGCGCTGTTGTTCGGGCTGATCATCGGTGTCGTCAACGGCTATCTCACCGCCTATGCCGGCATCAACTCGCTGATCGTGACGCTGGGCACGATGTTCATCATGCGCGGCGGCGTCTATCTCTACACTGGTCAGCGCGCGATCCCTGACGATGCCAGCCTCGACAGCTTCATCGCGCTGTCGGATGGCCGCCTGTTCAACGTCATCCCCTATTCGGCCGTCATCGCCATCGTCCTGCTCGCCGCCTTCGCCTACATGATGCAGCACCGGCCGTTCGGACGGCAAATCTATGCCGTCGGCGGCAATCAGGAAGTGGCCCGTCTTGCAGGCTACGACGTGCGGCGGGTCAAGTTCATCTGCTTCATCATCAGCGCGCTGCTGGCGACGGTCGCCGGCATCATCCTGGCCGCGCGGGTCGGCTCGGCACAGCATACGGCGGGGCTCAATTTCGAATTCCAGGTGGTTGCCGCCACCGTGCTCGGCGGGGTCAGCCTTGCGGGGGGCATCGGCAGCCTGACCGGCATGGCGCTGGGCGTGCTGATCCTGCAATTCCTGTCCAACGGCCTGCGCGGACTTGGCCTGCCGACCGAGTGGCAGTTGGTCATCACCGGCATGATCATCATTGCCGCGGTCGCCCTTGATGAAGCGAAACGCCGGCTTGCGAATGGAGGCTGAAGATGGCTCGTCTTGAAGCAAAAATCGCCGTCATCACTGGTGCGGCCGACGGGATCGGCCACGCGATCACGCAAGCGATGGCGCGCGAAGGGGCGCATGTCTTCCTGGGCGACATCGCCGACAGCGCTGGTGAGGATTTCGCGGCCGCACTTCGCGCCGCCGGCCACCGCGCCGACTATCTGCATTGCGACGTTTCGCAGGAGGCCGACATTTCAGGCCTCATCGACAGTGCCGTCAAAAAGACGGGACGCCTCGACATCCTCGTCAACAACGCGGCCATTGCCATTGGCGGCATGCCGGTGCACGAGATGACCGACGAGCAGTGGCACCGGCTGATAGCAGTCAACCTGACCAGCGTGTTTCGCGGCTGTAAATACGCGCTGCCGCACATGATCGCGCAGAAATCGGGCTCGATCATCAACATGGCCTCCGCGCAAGGCCACATCGGGCTTGATGGCTGGACCGCCTATGCCGGTGCCAAGGGCGCGGTCATGGCGATGACACGCCAGATGGCGGTTGAATTCGGGCCGCTGAACATCCGCGTCAATTCGATCTCGCCGGGCACCATCAACACGCCGATGAACGACAAACTCATCAAGGAGATCGGCGGCAATCTTGCCAAGGCCTGGGTCAAGATGCATCCGCTCGGCCGTATCGGCGAGCCTTCGGAAGTGGCCGAGGCCGCCGTCTATCTTGCCTCCGATGCCGCCGGCTTCACCACCGGCACCGACCTGCGCGTCGATGGCGGGCTGACGGCGGCGCCGCGCTACGTTCCCGAACTGCTTTGAAAATTTTGAAACGAGACATGACATGAACAAGGCCCTCGAAGGCGTCCGCATCCTCGATTTCAGCCATCTGCTGCAGGGGCCGTTCGCTACCCAGCTGCTCGGCGACATGGGCGCCGATGTCATCAAGATCGAGCGCGCCGGCGCCGGCGACATGTTCCGTGGCATGACCTTCTTCGCCAAATGGGTCGGCGGCTCGGAGAGCCCGAACTTCCTCGCCTGGAACCGCAACAAGCGTTCGATCGCGCTCAACCTGAAGAGCCGCAAGGTGCATGCCATCATCATGGAAATGGCGAAAAGCGCCGACGTGGTGGTGCAGAACTTCCGCCCAGGCGTGCTGGCCAAGCTCGGCTATGGTTATGAGGATTTCAAGACCGTCAATCCGCGCATCATCTATTGCTCGGGCTCGGGCTATGGCGAGGAAGGGCCTTATGTCGAGCGCCCCGGCCAGGACATGCTGATCCAGGGGCTCGCAGGGCTGATCGCCAACACCGGCCGCGGCGATCAAGCCCCGGTTCCCGCCGGCGCCGGCCTCGCCGACCAGATCGGCGCCATGAACATGGTCTACGGCATCCTGTCGGCGCTCTATTATCGCGAGAAGACCGGCAGGGGCCAGAAGATCGAGGTCAACCTGCTGGCCGGCCTCTTGGCGCACCTCAACCAGGAATATGTCGCGGTGCTCAACCTTGGTGAGGACTTCGTGCGGCCGAATTCCGGGATCGGCCATCCCGGCATGCAGGCGCCGTTTGGCATCTACGAGACCAGCGACGGCGGCTACGTGTCGATCGCCATGAGCCCGTTCAAGACGCTCTACGAGGTGCTGGAGGCGCCGCAGCTTGCCGTCTACGACGATCTCAAGACTTTGTTCGACAAGCGCGATGAAGTCTTCGAGAAGGTGAATGCCGAGACCAGGAAATTCGCCACGCAGGATTTGTTGGCGCGGCTGCTGGCAGCCGACATCTGGTGCGCCGAGGTGAAGGATATCCGCCGCGCCGCTGAGGACCCGCAGGTCAAGCACATGGGCATGATCACCAGCTACGACCATCCGCGCGGCGGCAAGGTGCAGGTGGTCGCCCCGGCGGTCAAGATGAGCGAGACGCCCGCGACCATAGAACGGCCGGCGCCGCTGGTCGGCCAGCACGGCCGCGAGATCCTGGCCGAGTTCGGCCTCTCCAAGGACGAGATCGCCGCATTGGAGGCGTCCGGTGACATGACCGTGGACGCCGCCTGACGATGCGCGCCTACCAGACACTCACGGTCGAAACCGCGGGCCGCGTCGCGATCGTCACCTTCCGCCGCGCCGATCAGCTCAACGCCATGAACCGGCTGATGCAAGGCGAGATCACTGAAACCTTCGAGTCGCTATCCGGCGATGCAAGCATCGGGGCGATCGTGGTGACAGGGGAAGGGCGCGGCTTCATGGCCGGCGCCGACATCAAGGAATACGCCGCCCAGACCGGACCGGAATTCGACATTTTCCAAGCTGCCGGCATGCGCATGTACGCGGCCATCGAGAACAACCGCAAACCGGTGATCGCGGCGGTCAACGGCTTCGCGCTGGGCGGCGGCATGGAGCTGGTGCTGTGCTGCGACCTCGTCATCGCCAACCAATTCGCCAAGCTCGGCCTGCCGGAAATCAAGCTCGGGCTGATCCCCGGCGGCGGCGGCACGCAACGCAGCGTGGCCAAGCTCGGCCGCAACCGCGCCAATTTCCTGCTGATGACCGGCGCCATCGTCCCGGCCTCGGAATTCGTCGCTGCCGGTCTGGTCAACGAGATCGTCGAGGTCGACCGGCTGATGCCGCGCGCGCTGGAACTGGCAGAAATGATCGCCGCCGAGCCTGCTGCCGCAATCGAGGGACTGAAGGCGCTGACGGCGCATGCCGTGTCCGGTGATCTGGACGATGGGCTCACCATGGAGCGCGACATATTGGGTGAGCTCTATCGCAGCGAGATCGGCCAGCAGCGCGTCAAGGAGTTCGCCGAGCGGAGCACGACAAAGGCAAAGAAGGGCGGGCCGTGAACGCGGGCGACGATTATCGCGGATTGGGCTGGGCGCATGGCGCGCTGACTGTCCAGCGGCTTGGCGCGATGCTGGCGCCGGTTACGTTCATTCTGGAGGACGGTCGGCAGGTTTCGCCGATGCACATTGCGCCGTGGTCGAACGAGCCGCAGGCGCAAGCGCTGCCAGGCATCCTGCGCAAGTTGCGCGGCGAATGGCCCTGCGTGCCCTTTGGCTATTCGGTGCCGGCCGATGGATGGCCCGAGGACTGGGCTCGGGTGATGGGCTCGCCGGAGGAGGGCGAGGAAGCCCATGGCCATAGCTCCAACCATGACTGGCAATGGCGCGAGAGCGCCAAAGGATCGTTGTCACTGACACTCGCCTATCCAGCCGGAAGCCCGGTCGGGCGTGTCGAGCGGACGGTGACGCCCGATCCGTCGATGCCAGCCGTCGACGTTGAATTCAAGATCGTCGTTCGCCATGCCTGCCGATTGCCGATCGGCTTGCATCCGGTGTTCCGGCTGCCAGCGGAGATCGGCGCCGCCGCGCTGGAACTTGGTTCCTTCGATCACGGTCGCACCTATCCACACGATGTCGAAACTAGCGCTGAACTGTTCGCCCGGAACGCGTCCTTCACTGACTTGTCGAGCGTACCGGCCCGCGCGGGCGGCATGGCTGATGCTTCGCGACCGCCGCTGGTGGCCGACACGGAGGAATTGTTGCAGATCGAGGGCCTGGATGGCACGGTGGCGCTCGCCAATCATGCGGACGGGTACCGCGTGAAACTTTCCTGGCAGAAGGAGCATTTCCCGAGCCTTTTGCTCTGGTACTCCAATCGTGGCCGCAAAGCAGCACCCTGGAACGGGCGCCATGTCGCCATCGGCATCGAGCCGATCTGCTCGCCCTTCGGGGTCGGCCCGGCGACAGCGTTGGCCGACAATCCGATCGCGCAATCCGGCATTGCGACGGCGCAGGAATTCTCGCCTGAAAAACAGTTCGTGACCCGCTATCGCATCGAGGCATCCGCGCTGTGACGAACCGTGCCGCAATGTCCCTGGTCAAGCCGAACCGGCCGCGCTTCACGGATGTCGAAGGACTGGCCGCGATGGTCGGCCATGGCGAATCGTTTGGTGTCGGCGGCCACCATTTCGCCCGGCTGCCGATCGCATTGCTGCGTGCGATAGCCCGGTCGGGCGTCAAGGATCTGCATTACATCTGCTGGGCCGGCGGCTTGCCCCTCGAACTGCTGCTCGAAGCGCATGCCGTGGCTGAGATCGACCTCTGTTTCTCCAGCCTCGACATTTTCGGCTTGCCGCCAAAATTCCGCGCAGCCGCCGAAAGCGGCGCGATACCGGTTCGCGATTGGACGGCGCTGGCCATGATCCAGGCTCTGCGGGCGGCGCAGCAGAACCTGCCCTCGATGCCGTTCCAGCTTCCGCTGGGATCGGGCATGCTGGCGCGCGTGCCGGGTGCGAGCGCCAGACCTGATCCGATTGCCGGTACCGAAAACGGATTCGTCCCGCCGCTGCGGCTCGACACATTCGTCGTCCATGCCCAGCGCGCCGATGAAAGCGGCAATGTGCAGATCATCGGGCCCCGCGCGCTGGACTTCGCCATGGCGGGTGCGGCGCGCAAGGTGCTGGTCACGGTCGAGGAAATCGTGCCGGGCAGGACGCTGCGCCAGGACGGCCGCCAGAGCGTGCTGACCCGCAACCAGGTTTCGGCGATTGCGCTGGCGCCGGCCGGCGCCTATCCGGCCTCGTGCCTGCCGTTTTACGTCACGGATTATCAGCGATTGTCGGAGGCGTTCGCCGACCGGCAAACGCCTTTGGCGGACAATCTGCGCCCGCCTTCCGAGGGCGTGCCGAAGCCGTTGCAAAGAGCTGCGAAGGTTCGAGCTAACACAGCGCTTGCCATGCCGGCGCTTGCGCGCGCCGAAGAGAAAGCATCCGTCGACGAGATCATCGCCGCTCGCATCGCCGCCGAACTCACCAATGAGAGCTTCGCCAGCGCGGGTGCGGTCTCGCCGCTGGCCAACGTCGCCTACCGGCTGGCCAAGGCCACGCACGCGCCGGACATGATCATCGCGACGATGAGCTGCGGCCATCTCGACATCGCGCCGAGCCCGATGATCCTCTCGCTGATCGAAAGCTTCGATTGCGAAACGGCTGTCGCGCATGCCGGCGGCGACGACACCTACTCGACCTATTACCAGGCCGGCGCGGTGACGCACGAGATCGTCGGCGCGGCACAGGTCGACCGGCGCGGCCGCGTCAACACGATCGCACTGCGCAAACCAAGCGGCGGCCTCATCCGGTTGCCGGGGCAAGGCGGCATGGCCGACGTCGCCAACATGCACCGCGATTACCTGCTCTACATCCCCCGCCACTCGATCCAGTCGCTGGTGGACGAGGTCGAGATCGTCAGTTCCGCCCGGGGGTTGCTGACGGCGGCCGAACGCGAGCCGATGGGCTATCGCACCGGCAGGGCGCTGGTCTTCACCGATCTCTGCGTCTTCCGGCTCGACGAGACTTCGAGGGAATTGATCGTCGTCGAAACCATGCCGGACGTCACGCAGCAGCAGATCCGTGACGCCACCGGATTTGCGGTGTCGTTCGACCCCTGTTGCCGCGAGGTCTCGCTGCCTTCCGACAACACGCTCGCCATCTTGCGAAACCGCATCGACCCGCTCGGTCTGCGCCGTCTGGAATTCGTCAGCGCCAAGGAGCGCGGCGCGCTGATCGCCGAGATTCTTGAAGCCGACCGCGCGATGGTCGGACGCTGCATCACCGCGCAGACGGCGCTTGTCGAAAGCTGAGATCCCATGGCCAAGCCGTTGCTCGACATGTCAGCCGCGCGCGTTTTCTTCGACGGCATCTTCACCAGCCCGCGCGTCGCGCATCCGGAGGGCGTGGCCGTTCACCGCGATGGCTCGATCTGGTGTGGCACCGAAACCGGCGACCTGCTGCGGCTGGCCGCCGATGGCGGCTCGGTCGGGCGCATGGGCGGCACCGACGGTTTTCTGCTCGGCATCGCTTTCGACAGCGCGGGAAACTGCTTTGCCTGCGACCTCAGGCATGCCGCGATTTTCCGCTGGGATGCCGCGACAGCGCGCATGGAGCGCTTCGCGTCGGCCGGCATTCGCGTGCCGAATTACCCGATCGTCGACGAGGCGAGGGGTTGGCTCTTCGTTTCGGACAGCGTTGGCCAGGACAATCGCTCGGGCATCTTCCGCTACGATCTCAAGACGGGCGAGGGCGGCCTGTGGTGCCGGGAGGCGATGTCGTTCGCCAACGGCATGGCGATGGCGCCGGACGGCAACGGCCTCTATGTCGTGGAAAGCGACGCACCCTGCATCAGCTATGTGCCGATCCTTGCTGACGGATCGGCGGGGGCTCGTGAGATCGTCGTCGAGGGCGTGCACAATGTTCCGGACGGAGTGGCCTTTGCGCCTGACGGCTCATTGTTCATCTCATGTTATGAGCCCAGCCGTATTTATCGCTGGCAAAAGGACAAAGGTCTCGAAGTGCTGATCGAGGATCCCGCCGCAACCACGCTGGCGCACCCCACCAACATCGCCTTCAAGGGCGACAAGCTCTATACCGCCAATCTGGGTCGCTGGCATATTACCGAGATCGACTTGAGCCTTCTCCAGCAAGGGAAGTAGCATTTCGCAGAAGGTCAACTCGTCGGGCGAAAGGGTTTTGCCAGCGAGGCCGGGAAGTGCAGGGCCAGCATCTGGCGGTTTCGTGAGATCAGCACCAGAACGATGATGGTGGCGAGATAAGGCAGGGCCGAGAGCAGTTCGGATGGCACGTCCAGCCCCAGCGCCTGACCTTGCAACTGAAGGATCGTCATCCCGCCGAACAGCCACGCGCCAAGCAGGATGCGCAGCGGCCGCCAGGTGGCGAAGACCACCAGCGCAAGCGCGATCCAACCCTTGCCGGCAGTCATGTTCTCGACCCAGAGCGGCGTGTAGGCGACCGACAAATAGGCGCCTGCCAGGCCTGCCATCAGCCCGCCGAACAGCACGGCCATGTAGCGGATCCTGATCACGGGATAGCCGATCCCATGCGACGTCTGCGGCGACTCGCCGATCGTGCGCAGCACCAGGCCAGCTTTCGTGCGGTAGAGAAACCAACTGATGGCGACGAACATCAGCAGGGCCAGATAGACCATCGGATCGAAGCGGAACAGTAGCGGACCGATCAGCGGCAGATCGGACAGAACGGGGATGTCGAGGCGGCGCAGTGCCTCGATCGGCTCGCTGCCGAAGCCGCGCCCGAGGAAGGCAGAGACGCCCGAACCGAAGATCGCCAGCGCCAGGCCGGCTGCATATTGGTTGGTCAGGAACGTCAGCGCCAGAACGCCGAACAGCAGCGAGGCGGCCGCACCCGCCAACGCGCCGGCGAGGATCGCCACAGGCATCGGATAGCCCGCGGTGACGGCCCAGAATGCCAATGCGGCGCCCATCAGCATCATGCCTTCGATGCCGAGATTGAGGACACCCGACTTCTCCACCACGAGCTCGCCGAGCGCGGCGAATATCAGCGGTGTGGCGGCAATGACGGTGCCGGTGAAGATGGCGATGAACAGATCCATCAGGCTGTCTCCCGCACGACCCGAAATCCGCTCATCGTGCCGTCTCCAGCGCATGCGTGTCCCGGACGGGTCGCACCAGTCGAACGCGATAGAAGATGAAGAAGTCGGCGGCGAGCAGGAAGAACAGCAGGATGCCCTGGAAGATCCGCGTCAGGGCCGAAGGCAGGCCGAGAGTCATCTGCACACCTTCGCCGCCGAGGAAAAGCAGCGACATCAACAGCCCGCCAAGCACGATGCCGAAGGCGTTCAGCCGTCCGACGAAGGCAACGATGATGGCCGCGAAGCCGTAGCCTGGTGAAATCTGAGGTGAGAGCTGCCCTAGCGGCCCGGCGGCTTCCGCCATGCCGGCGATGCCGGCCGCGGCACCTCCCGCCAGCAGTCCGATCCAGACCGCAGCCGATTCGCGAAAGCCGGCATAGCGGGCGGCAAGCGGTGCAGCCCCGCTCACCGACATCTTGTAGCCGAGGAAGCTGCGGTCGGTGAACAGCCACATCAGGAGCACGGCGACGACCGTGATGAAGATCGACGGGTTGAGCCGATAGGCGGGGTCAAAGGATTCGAACAGGGCCGCCGTCGGCAGAAGTGCCGTCTGCGGATAGTTGAAGCCGGCCGGATCGCGCCACGGTCCGTGCACGAGATAGGACAGGAACAGCGTCGCGATATAGGTCATCATCAGCGTGACCAGGATCTCGTTGGTGTTCATGCGGGCGCGCAGAAAGGCGGGGATTGCCGCCCAGGCCATGCCGGCGCCCATGCCGGCGATGAACATCAGCGGCAACAGCAGCACGCTTTCGGGGTTCGGCCAGAAAAGCCCCACGCCGCTGGCCGCGATTGCCCCCATGGTGAACTGGCCCTCGGCGCCGATATTCCAGACATTGGCGCGGAAGCCGACCGCCAGCCCGCAAGCGATGAGGATCAGCGGCGAGGCCTTGAGCAGCCATTCGGACAGGCCGTTCATGGAAGAGAGCGGCTCGATGAAGAAGGCATGGAGGGTCGCCAGCGGATCATGTCCGAGGGAGGCGAAGAAAATCGATCCGACGATGACGGTCAACAGGGTCGCCAGTGCGGGCGCGGCGACGCGCATCAGCGAGGAGGGCTCCGGCCTTTGTTCAATCCTGAAGCGCATTGTTGCCACCTCCGTTCGCCAATGCGCCGTCGCTCATGCCGCGGCCCGTCATCAGAAGTCCGATCTCCTCGCGATCGGTCGTCTTGCGCTCCAGCGGCGGGGAAACCTTCCCTTGGCAAATGACCAGCAGCCGGTCGCAGATCTCGAACAACTCGTCGAGTTCCTCGGAGACGACGAGCACCGCCGCGCCGGCGCGGCTGAGATCGACGATGGTCTGCCGGATGAAGGCGCTCGCGCCGACGTCAACCCCCCAGGTCGGCTGAGACACCAGGAGGAGCTTCGGCTGGAGCGCGATCTCACGCCCGACGATGAATTTCTGCAGATTGCCGCCGGACAGGCTTTGCGCGGTCGCCTGCGGCCCGTTGGCCTTGACCTTGAACCTATCGATTATGCCGGCGGCGAACGCCTTGGCCCGGCGCCGGTCGACCAGCCCGTTGCGCACCGTGCCGAAGCGGTGCGCGG
Source organism: Mesorhizobium sp. B2-4-1 (assembly GCF_006442185.1). Lineage (NCBI taxonomy): Bacteria > Pseudomonadati > Pseudomonadota > Alphaproteobacteria > Hyphomicrobiales > Phyllobacteriaceae > Mesorhizobium > Mesorhizobium sp. B2-4-1. Next base: position 107,573 of record NZ_VFVN01000006.1, read on the forward strand.
TCAGCACCGCATTCTCCCACAGCGTGTGCGAGGGCACGGCGCCGCGCCCGAGCCGCTCTTCGGGAACGAAGGCGACGCCGAGCTTGCGGCGCTCGTGCGGGCGAAGGCGGGCTGCGCCGGTTCCGCAAATCCGGATGGCGTCGCTGCGCTCATGCGTGCGCTCGCCGCTGAGCAAGGCGATCAGCTCGGCCTGGCCATTGCCGGAAACCCCGGCCAGGCCGACAATCTCGCCGCCATGCACCTTGAAAGAAATGTCCTTCAGGTCGACGCCGAAATGATCCCGGGACTTCACCGTAAGTCTGTTGACCTCGAGCACCGGTCTGTCGCTTGGCGTCGGCGGGCCGACATGCATTTCAGGCAGCTTCGAACCCACCATCATGCGGGCAAGCTCCAGCGACGTCGTCTCCTTCGGACGCGCGGTGCCGGTGACCTTGCCGTTGCGCAGCACGGTGGCGGTGTCGCAGAGCTCCTGGACCTCGTCGAGCTTGTGGCTGATATAGACGATGCTGCAGCCCTCGGCGGCAAGTTGGCGGAGCGTCTCGAACAGCTTCACCACCGCCTGCGGCGTCAGCACCGAGGTCGGCTCGTCGAGGATCAGCAGTTTCGGCGACTGGAGCAGGCAGCGCACGATCTCGACGCGCTGGCGCTCGCCGACCGACAGGTCGTGCACCTGGCGATGCGGGTCGATGGGCATGCCGTAGCGGCGCGACAGATCGCGGATCTTCTCGGCGAGCGAGGGCAGGTCGTACGCGCTGCTGGCCGAGAGCGCTATATTCTCGACCACCGAAACGGATTCGAACAGCGCGAAATGCTGGTAGACCATTTCGATGCCGAGCGCGCGTGACATCGCCGGGGTGTGCGTGGCGATCGGATTGCCATCGCAAAAGATCTCGCCGGAATCGGCTTGCGTCGCCCCATAGATGATTTTCATCAGGGTGGATTTGCCGGCGCCGTTTTCGCCCAGCACGGCATGGATCTCGCCGGGTTGAATCGACAGCGACACATCGTCATTGGCGACGACGCCGGGATAACGCTTGCAGATGTTGCGCAGTTCTAGTCGCGGATGCATGGCGGGTCCTGCCGTGGCGTGAAGCGAGGTTGGACGGGAACCAGGCAAGGAGACGCCGAAGATATGGACTTGGGCGTCTCCCGGCACTTTTACGGCGATCAGCTCAGCCTGCCGATCATCCCCTTCACGAACCAGTTCATGCCGCGAATGTCGTCATCGGCCAGAACCGAACCGGCGGCAACCTTGACGTTGCCGTCCTGATCCTTCAGCTCCCCGGCGTAGGGATGAAGCTTGCCGCTGCCGATGTCGGCCTCGAGCTGCTTGAGCTTGGCGCGCGCATCGGCGGGGATACCCTCATTGTAGGGGGCCATTTTCACCACCCCGGCCGCCAATCCGTCCCAGCGGACTTCCGGCTTCCAGGTACCGGCGGCCACGGCCTTGGCTGCGCCGACATAGTCGCTGGTCCAATCGAGAACGAAAGAGGTCAGCTGCTTGCCCGAGGCGAATTTCGACATGTCGCTGGCATAGCCGATCGACCAGGCGCCACCTTCGCCGGCGACCTGTACGCCGGTCGCGGTGTCCGTCATCGAGCAGACCACGTCGCAGCCTTGAGAGATCAGCGTCTTGGCCGCCTCCTTCTCCTTGCCCGGGTCGAACCAGGAATTCAGGAAGATGGTGTTGCAGGTCGCGTTTGGATTGACGCTCCGCGCGCCAAGCAGCAGCGCATTTGCCGGACCGACGATGTCGGGGATCGGAAAGCCGCCGATGAAACCGATCTTGCCCGATTTGGACATGTAGCCGCCCGCCGCGCCGGCGACGAAGGTGCCTTCGTAATATTTCGCTTCGAAGGTTCCCAGATTGGCTAGGTGGACGATGCCTGAGCAGTGTTCGAACGCCACCTTGGGAAAGCGCGGCGCCACCTTCTGCATCGGCGTTCCATGCGAAAAGCTTGTGCCGAAGATCAGCCTGTTGCCGGCGCTGGCCAGTTCGCGGAAGACACGCTCGGCGTCCTGCGGCATGAAGATGTTGTCGATGACGGTGAGCTCGACCTTGTCGCCGAATTCGGCCTTGATGGCCTCGACGCCGAGGCTGTGCTGCTTGGTCCAGCCGATCTCGGCGACCGGCGAGACGTAGACGGCACCGATCTTCAGCACCTCCTGCGCCTGTGCGATGGTGCTCAGCGCTCCCGCGCCAAGAGCCGCGCCGGCCGCGCCGCTGTGTTTCAGGAATTCACGTCTCGTCAGTTTCTTCATGATGGTAGCCCTCTGTTGGTCTTTTTTGTTGATGCCCGGCTTGTCGGTGCCCGGTCTGTTCTGGGGATATGGAGGTGGAGATGCGTTGCCGCGTCGCCGCCGCCGGATGCATTCGACAATCTTCGCAGCGGCACAGTCGCGCCGTCGGCCTTGCCGTCGAGATAGGGCGCTAGCGCTTCGGCAGGCGTCATCTCTGGAAACACTGCGCGATCCATGATGTAGCCGCGCACCACCGCGCGGTGGTGGGTGTCGATCAGGTCCATGGCCGGTTTCAGCCGGCCCTTCTCCAGCAGGTCGACGACCCGCGAGTGGTCGTCCAGCAGATTGCAATAGTCGAAATCGGCTGAAATGAGGGAGCGCAGCAGCGTCGTGCGGCGCACCAGCTGCGCGTGGATTTCCTGCATGACCTTGTTGCGGCTGAGGCGTACGAACACGGTATGGAACTCTTGGCCCAGCACGTCGGCCAGCGCATCGTTGCCGGCGGCAACAGCTTGGCGCTGGCGCTCGACATGCTGGCGCAGTTCGGCCCAGCCGGCCGGCCCAAGGCGATCGCTGAGCTGTGCTGCGACGCCCTGTTCGACGAGCGTCAACGCGTCGTAGATCTCCATCGCCTCCTGCATGCTCGGCTTGGCGACGAAGGCACCGCGGTTGCGTTCGATCTGGGCCAGCCCGTCATCGGCGAGCCGGATCAGGGCCTGGCGCACCACGATGCGGCTCACGTTGAATATTTCGGAGAGTTCGCGTTCGCCGAGCTTGCAGCCGGGCACGAGGCGATGGTCGATGATGGCGCGGGTCAGCGTATCCGCGATGGTCTGGGAACGGCTGCTCAAGGCATGGTTCTCCGCCATTTCGACGACATGATCAGCGGGCTTTCGTGATGGCGACATGCCTCGTCAGGACATGACATATCCCAGGTTCAGCTTTCTCATATCGGAATTCAATCATCATAATCTGTCAACACAAAAAAGGATTTTGGACGACAAAAAAATGTTGATTGGTATCCAATCTTGTGGTTTCGTCATCCCGAAACGTCGGGCTAGGTTCATGGTGAAGGGCTAGCCGAGTTGGGAGGGAAGCCGATGGCAACCCGTTGCGTTGACCGCGAGCTTTTGAACGACTGGCACATCGTCGCGGATCAGGAATCGCTAAGCCAGGATACGCGGTTTGCCACATGCCTGCTTGGGGTCGCTCTCTCCGTTCACAAGTGTTCAAACAAGATCGAAGTCGTTCGCAGCGATACGGGCGCCACGCTGAAAAGCGCCCAGCGTTATGGCTTCATCTGGACCTGCCTGGACAAGCCCTGGCGCGACATCATCTATATCCCTGAGGCCAATGAGGCAGACCGGCATCTGGTCAGCGGCGGTTCGATCGCGGTCAAGGTGTCGGGCCTCCGCGCGGTCGAGAATTTTCTCGATATGGGGCATTTTCCCTTCATTCATACCGGCTGGCTCGGCGAGGAGCCGCATACCGAGGTCGCGCCCTACAAGGTTGAGATCACAGCGCAGGACGAGGTGCTGGCGACCGAGTGCAAATTCTATCAGCCGGTGGCTTCGCCGACCGCCAAGGAAGGCTTTGTCGTCGACTACATCTACAAGGTGATCCGGCCCTACACGGTGGCTCTCTACAAGAGCAACCCGATCCAGAAGGACCGGCTCGACGTCATTACCCTGTTCGTGCAGCCGGTGGACGAGGAAAACTGCATCGCGCATCCTTACCTCTGCTATCTTAAGGAAGGCATGGAGGCGGCAACGGTGCGCAGCTTCATGCAATTGATCTTCGCCCAGGACAAACCGATCCTGGAGAACCAGGTACCCAAGCGCCTGCCGCTCGATCCGCGTGCCGAGACCCCGATCCGTGCCGATGCCGTGTCGGTTTCCTACCGGCGCTGGTTGCGTGATCGGGCCGTCACCTATGGCGCGATACCGGCACAAGCCTGATGACGTTCGAGGGCATCCAGAGGATAAAACGATGACAAAATGCTCGGATCCTGTGATCCTCAATCTCTGGCATCCCGTAGGGGCGATCGCCGAGACCATTCCCGGCGCTGTCCAGGACACCGTTCTGCTCGAGGAGCGCCTCAGTTTTGCGGTCGATATGGATGGTGAGCCCGTCGTCTGGCGCTCACGTCCCGATGTAGAACGGGTGGATCGTGTTCCAGGCGCCGACAGACTGCCGGCAAGAAGCGCCTACGGCTATGTCTGGACTTCGCTCGGCTCGCCACCGGCCGAGCTGTTCCCGATCCCGGAATATGAAGAGCCGGACCGCCGCAAGCTCAACGCGGCCACGTTTGGCGTCAACGTCTCGGCACCGCGCGCCATCGAGAACTTTCTCGACATGGGCCACTTTCCCTATGTGCATACCGACATACTCGGCGTCGAGCCGCATACCGAAGTCAAGGAATACGACGTCGAGATATCCCTCGACCGTGACGAGATCCTGGCCACGCGCTGCCGCTTCTTCCAGCCGATGGCTTCGACCGCTTCCGGTGGCGGCGCCGACGTGGACTATGTCTATCGCGTGCCGCACCCCTATTGCTCCGTGCTCTATAAATCGAGCCCGGTCGACGAGGCACGGCGCGACGTCATCGCCATCTTCCTGCAGCCGGTCGACCAGGAGCATGTGCGCTCCCACATGCTGCTTTGCGTGCTCGACGAAGACAATGAAGACAAGGTGATCAAGCGCTTCCAGCAGACGATCTTCGGCCAGGACAAGCCGATCCTGGAAAACCAGGTGCCCAAACGCCTGCCGCTCGATCCGCGCGCCGAAACGCCCATCCGGGCCGATAAGTCGGCCATCGCCTACCGGCGCTGGCTCAGCCAGAAGGGCGTGACCTACGGTGTCATTCCGGTTGCGGCCTGACGAGATTCTTGGAGACGATTGATGTTGGAAGAAGCCAGAAGCCAGTGGCATCCGATCGCCGCTTCCCATGATTTGCCGTACCGCCACGTTTTCCATGGTCAATTGCTCGGCCGGGAATTCGCCGTCTGGCGTGCCGATGACGGCTACGTCAACATCTGGGAAAACCGCTGCCTGCATCGCGGCGTCAGGCTGTCGATAGGCATCAATGACGGGCGCGAGCTGAAGTGCCAGTATCACGGCTGGCGTTATTCGAACCGCACCGCCGGCTGCACCTACATTCCCGCGCATCCTGCCGACGCGCCGGCCCGCACCATCACCAACCGCACCTTCCCGGCGGTCGAGCGCTACGGTCTTGTCTGGTCGTCCGAGGAGCCTCGTGGCGAGGTGCCGGATGTTGCCGCGCTGACCGAAGGCAAGCTGCTCGCCTTGCGCGGCATCGCGGTCAACGCGCCGGCCGACAAGGTCGTCGAAAGGCTGAAGGCCTATCGCTTTCAGCCCAACGCAGCGATCGAAGGCGAGGGCGCGGAAACCATCATCGAGGCCGCGCGGGATTTTGCCGTGGCGCTGCACTCGCACGATGGTGGTGCCGAGACGCGCGGCGTGTTCTTCGTGCAGCCGGTTGATTCAAACCGTTCGGTGATCCGTGGCGTGCTCGATCAGGAGGCCGAAGGGGCCACCCGCATCGCCATCCTGCGCCACCACAATGAGCGGCTTTCCAAGCTGCGCGACAAGGTCGAGCGCGACGTCGCGAACGCACCGGCGCCCGCACCGATCGAGCCGGTCTACGAAAGGGTGTCGGCCGAACTCGCCGAAATGCCCGAAGTGACCGCGCATGGCCGCAAGGCGGCGCTGCGCGTCAGCGTGGCCAGGAAATGGCAGGCGGCCGACGGCGTTGCCGGTTTCGAGCTCCGCCCGATCAAGGGCATCCTGCCGACGTTCCAGCCTGGAGCCCATATCGACGTCCATATGCCCAATAGCGAGATCAGGCAGTATTCGATCACCAACGGCCCTGGTGAAACCGACAGCTTCATCATCGGCGTCAAGCTGGAGCGCGATTCCAAGGGCGGTTCGAAATGCATGCACGAGACTGTGCGCGAGGGGGACGTGCTGGCGATTTCCGAGCCGCGTAACAATTTCCCGCTGCGCCGTGACGCGATCAAGACGCTGTTCGTCGCCGGCGGCATCGGCATCACGCCGCTGCTCGCAATGGCGCAGGCGCTGAAGAACCAGGAACTGGCGCACGAACTGCACTATTTTGCGCAAGGGCAGGAACACCTCGCTTTCGCCGATCGGCTGAAGCATCTCGGCGATGCGCTGAAGCCGCATCTCGGGCTGTCGCCGGACGCGACCGGCGCCGAGCTTCGAGGGATTCTCGCCGGTTACCGGGACGGCATGCATCTCTATATCTGCGGTCCCGGACCGATGCTGGAAGCCGCGCGCAAGATCGCCGCCGAGCAGGGCTGGCCGGATACCGCCATCCATTTCGAATATTTCAAGAACACCAACAAGATCGACGACAGTTCGAGCTTCGAAGTAGCGCTGGCGCGCTCCTGCGTCACGCTGCAGGTGCCGGCCGGCAAGACGATCATGCAGGTCATGCGCGAGAATGGCATCGATGTTCCGTCGTCCTGCGAGCAGGGCGCATGCGGCACCTGCGTCGCCACCGTGATCGAAGGCGAGCCGGACCATCAGGACGTCTACCTCAACGATGCCGAGCGCAAGGCCGGAACCAGGATCATGACCTGCGTCTCGCGCGCCAAATCGGCACGCCTCGTGCTCGACGTTTAGGAACTCCCGATGATCACGCTTTACGATTACGAACTTTCGGGCAATTGCTACAAGCTGCGGCTGCTGATGAGTTTTCTCGGCATCGACTACAAGACAGTGCCGGTCGACTTCTACCCCGGCCGCGAACACAAGTCGGAATGGTTCCTGAAGCTCAATCCGCTTGGCCAGCTGCCGGTCATCGAGGATGAAGGGCTGATCCTGCGCGACGCCCAGGCGATCCTGGTCTACCTCGCGTCGAAATACGATCCGTCGGGCACATGGTATCCCCGGAACAGACCGGCCCTGCTCGGCGAGATCAGCCAGTGGCTGGCCTTCGCCGACGGCATCACTTCGACGGCGTCGGCCGCCCGCCTGCACGACGCGCTGTTCTACGATTTCGACATCGATGCCGCACGCGCCGGCGCGCACCGGCTGTTCCGTATCCTCGACGAGCATCTGTGGTTCGGCGAGCAGCAGGGCCGCGGCTGGATCTGCTCGGCCGATCATCCGACCATCGCCGATATTGCCTGCTTTCCCTACATCATGCTGTCGGAGGAGGGCGGCATTACGCGCCAGGACTATCCCGCCATCCGGCGTTGGTGCGATCGTGTCAAACGCATCAAAGGCTTTACCGTGATGTCGGGCGTGTTCCCGGCGGGGCCGGCCAAGGCCGCATGATTTCTATCGCAACGCCGGGCGATCGATCGTTCCGGCAAGCAAGTTTGGGAGAAAGAAATGAAAACCCGCGCCGCTGTTGCCGTTGCTGCCGGAAAGCCGCTTGAGATCATGGAGGTCGACCTCGACGGCCCGCGCGAGGGCGAGGTGCTGGTCGAGATCAAGGCGACCGGCATCTGCCACACCGACGAGTTCACGCTGTCGGGCGCCGATCCCGAGGGCCTGTTTCCGGCCATTCTCGGCCATGAGGGCGCCGGCGTGGTAGTCGATGTCGGCAAGGGCGTCACCTCGGTCAAAAAGGGCGACCACGTCATCCCGCTCTATACGCCCGAATGCCGCCAGTGCCCGTCGTGTTTGTCGCGCAAGACCAATCTGTGCACCGCCATCCGCGCCACGCAGGGCCAGGGCCTGATGCCGGACGGCACCTCGCGCTTCTCGATCGGGGGCGAAAAACTGTTTCACTATATGGGCTGCTCGACCTTCTCCAACTTTACGGTGCTGCCGGAGATCGCCGTGGCCAAAGTCAATCCCGACGCGCCCTTCGACAAGATCTGCTACATCGGCTGCGGGGTGACCACCGGCGTGGGCGCGGTCATCAACACCGCCAAGGTCGAGCAAGGCGCGACCGCGGTGGTCTTCGGCCTCGGCGGCATCGGGCTGAACGTCATCCAGGGCCTGAAACTTGCCGGCGCCGACATGATCATCGGCGTCGATCTCAACAACGACAGACGAGCCTGGGGCGAGCGCTTCGGCATGACGCATTTCGTCAATCCGAAGGAGATCGACGGCGACATCGTTCCCCATCTCGTCAACATGACCAAGCGCGGCGCCGACCAGATCGGCGGCGCCGACTACACGTTCGACTGCACCGGCAACACCAAGGTGATGCGCCAGGCGCTGGAGGCTTCGCATCGCGGCTGGGGCAAGTCGGTGGTCATCGGCGTGGCGGGCGCCGGCCAGGAGATCTCGACGCGGCCCTTCCAGCTGGTCACCGGGCGGACCTGGATGGGCACCGCCTTCGGCGGCGCGCGCGGCCGCACCGACGTGCCCAGGATCGTCGACTGGTACATGGACGGCAAGATCGAGATCGACCCGATGATCACCCACACGCTCAAGCTCGAGGACATCAACAAGGGGTTCGACCTCATGCATGAGGGCAAGTCGATCAGGAGTGTCGTGGTTTACTGAGGGCGGCCACACGCCGCGGGCCCGAGGACATCCCCGCTTGGACCGACAGGAGCCCTGTCGGCTTGAGAAGGCGGGCCACAGAAATGCCCGGACTTTTCGCTACCTCCAGCCTCCCGGCCAGGTCGGCGTGTTCCCAAAGTCCGGCGTCGACCGGCGGCGTGACCAAGGTGCACCTCGGTTACGCCGCCGGTGCTGTTTGCAGGGCTGAAGGTTGCGGGTGCGGTGGCCGGCAGCTATGTCGGACCGAAAGGTCATGACGAAAAGGCAGAGTTGATGAAAGTCGTTTCCACGTCCAAGTCGCATGGCGGCGTCCAGGGTGTTTACTCGCACGCTTCAGAGGTCTGCGCCTGCGACATGACCTTTGCCGTCTTCGTGCCGCCGCAGGCCAAGGATGGGCCGGTGCCGGTGCTGTGGTATCTTTCGGGTCTCACCTGCACCCATGCCAATGTCATGGACAAGGGCGAGTACCGGCGCCTGGCGGCCGAGCTTGGTCTCATCGTGGTCTGCCCCGACACCAGCCCGCGCGGTGCCGATGTGCCGGACGAGAAGGATAATTGGCAGTTCGGCTGCGGCGCCGGTTTCTATGTCGATGCGACGCAGCAGCCTTATGCCAGGAACTACCGTATGTATTCCTACGTCCTCGACGAGCTGCCGGGATTGATCGCCGCGAACTTCCCTGCCGACATGGCGCGCCAGGGAATATCGGGTCATTCGATGGGCGGACACGGCGCTTTGACGATCGCGCTGAAGAACCCCGACCGCTTCAGGAGTTGCTCGGCCTTCGCGCCGATCGTTCAGCCGACGACCGCTGGCTGGTCGCGGCCTGCGCTCGAGAAATATCTCGGCGCCGACGACAGGGACTGGCGCGCCTATGACGCCACGCTGCTTATCGAGGACGGCCGCCGTTTTGGCGAGTTCCTGGTTGATCAGGGCACGGCCGATGGGTTCCTTGACGAAGGCCTTCGTCCGTGGCTGCTCGATGAAGCCTGCAAGAAGGCCGGCATCGACCTCACCTTGCGCATGCAGGAAGGCTACGATCATTCCTACAACTTCATCTCGACCTTCATGGACGATCATCTGAAGTGGCACGCCGCTCGGCTAGGCTGAAGAACCGCCGGCATCATCAGCGGTAGGGCCTGTGCATCGGCGAAGGCGACATAGCCATGGCGCAAGCGGCGCACGGGTCCGCGCCCGATATCGCGGGCGAGGGCATCGTCAATCCCTATGCGATGATCGAATCCACCCGCATGCTGCTGCAATGACTTGGCCACAACCGCGGCGCCATCGTCGCTGCCATCGAGAAGGAAACTGAAAATGTCCTCGCATAGGATCGCCGTCATCGGCGGTGACGGTATCGGGCCGGAGGTCGTCGAAGCCGGCGTGAAGGTGCTGGAAGCCCTGACCGCTGTCGAGCCGGGTCTGGCCTTCGACTTCAAGCGCTTCGACTGGGGTTCCGATTATTACCGCCGCAACGGCCGCATGATGCCGCAGGACGGCCTCGGGCAATTGGAGGGTTTCGATGCGATCTATTTCGGCTCGGTCGGCGATCCGGACCTTCCCGACGACGTCACCCTCTGGGGGCTGCGCCTGGCCATCTGCCAGGGGTTCGACCAATACGCCAACGTGCGGCCGACGCGCCTCTTGCCCGGGCTGACCGGCCCGTTGCGGCCCGATCTCGGCAAGCAGATTGACTGGGTGATCGTGCGCGAAAACAGCGAAGGCGAATATGCCGGCGTCGGTGGTCGCGCCCATCGCGGACTGCCTATCGAGGTCGGCATGGATGTCGCCGTCTTTACCCGCGCCGGGATAGAACGCATCGCACGTTTCGCCTGCGAGCTTGCGCTGTCGCGCCCCCGCAAGCTTCTGACGGTTGTCACCAAGTCGAATGCGCAGCGTCACGGCATGGTTCTGTGGGACGAAGTCGTGCGCGGCGTGCTTCGCGACTATCCCCGTCTCAGCGTCGACTGGATGCTGGTGGACGCCATGACCCAGCGCATGGTCAACAAGCCCGGCAGCATCGACACGGTTTTGGCGACCAACCTGCATGCCGACATCCTCTCCGACCTGGCCGCCGCGCTGGGTGGATCACTCGGCATCGGCTCGACGTCGAACATCGATCCCTCGCGCAGCCGGCCGTCCATGTTCGAACCCATCCACGGTTCGGCCTTCGACATTACCGGCAAGGGCGTCGCCAATCCGCTCGGATCGTTCTGGACGGCGAGCCTGATGCTTGAGCATCTCGGCGAGCAGGCCGCCGCGCGGCGCCTCATGGTTGCGATCGAGCTTGTCACGGACCGGGCGGAATATCTCAGCCCCGATCTCGGCGGCACCGCGAGCACCGCCGAGGTTACCGCCGCGATGATCGCGGCCCTTCGCGCCAATTAGAGTAATTCCAGGAAAAGTGTGTACGGTTTTCCCGGGAAAAGCGCGTAGCGCTTTCCCTTGGGAATTGCGACAAAAACAAAGAGATAGCGCGGCACGAACAGGCAAGCATGTCATCGAGGGCGTGGCCTCAGGAAGTTCGCGCGCCTTCGGCGTCCGTTCCCCGATATTTAACATGCTCTATGAACGCGCGCAGCTTGGGCAGAACCTGGCGTCTGTCGGGATAATACAGAAAAACGCCCGGCGTCGTGACGGCGAAGGGCGTGAGCAACGCTTGCAACCGGCCATCGGCAATCGGGGCTTCGGTGAGAGGGCCGGGCACCTGTGCAAGTCCGACACCTTGGATCGCCGCGCCAAGCAGTGTCGGGTAATCATGCGCGACCAGCGGCCCGGAGACGATTGCCTCGACGGTCTTGTTGCCGTCGATGAAGGGCCAGGGCGCGATCGATCCGTTGGAGCGGCGCATGCGCAGGCAGGCATGGCCGCGCAGATCGTCGAGGCGCTCCGGCCGTTTCTGCCGGCGCAGATAGCCAGGGCTGCCGACGACCACGAGCGGGAACGGCGGCGTCAGCCGAACCGCGACCATGTCGGCGGCGATGAACTGGCCGAGCCGGATGCCGGCGTCGAACCCCTCGGCCGCCAGGTCGACCAGCTCACCGCTTGCGGCGATCTCCACCTCTACTTCGGGATAGGCCTGGCAAAAGGATGCCACCAGCGGCTCCAGCAGGATCGGCACCACGGCGCGCGGCACAGAGAGGCGCAACAGCCCAGTCGGCCGCTGCCCAAGTTCACGTGCGACTTCGCTTGCGGCGACCAGTTCCTCGAAAGCGGGCTTTGCGCGCGAAAGGAATCGTTCGCCGGCTTCGGTCAGGCCGACGCTGCGCGTCGTGCGCATGAAGAGCGCCGCGCCGACGCGCACCTCGAGCGCGCGCACCGCCTGGCTGATCGCCGATGGCGTGACGCCGAGCTCCGCGGCCGCTGTTCGGAAGCTGCGGTGTTGCGCGACGCCGAGGAACGCCTCCACGCCGTCGAGCGCACCTTTCCGGACTGTGAAGTTCTGCTTCATGCCCCGTCAACATTATCGCGAATAGTCGACCGTTGGAAGCGGGCGTAAATTGCGCCTTACATCTCTTGAGAGGCCATATGTCGCCTGCAACCATTTTCCTGTTACATCTCGCTCTAGGCTACGTGCCTTGGCTGCTCTGCGTCGGCGTGTATGTCTTGCCCCGGCTCAGATCCGTCAACCTGGTCGAGGCGCAACGTGTCATCGCCACGCTGCACAGCTTCCGCTTCTTCGGGCTTGTCTTCATCGTTCCAGGCGTCGTCGGGCGCGATTTGCCGGCTGATTTCGCCACCTTCGCCGCCTATGGCGACTTCGCAACCGGAGTGTTGGCCATGCTGGCGCTTTTGACGACGAGGATACGTCCGCTGTTCCGGTTGTCCGTCGTCGCGTTCAATCTCGTGGGGACGATCGATATCGCCGTCGACTACTATCACGGCAGCCAAGCCGGTCTTCCTGAGCTGGCGGGGCAGTTGGGCGCTGCATACGCGATCCCCGTAATCTATGTCCCACTGCTGATGATCACGCACGTCGTCGCGTTCTACCTGATGGTGCGCCCCCAGATCCAGGCAGCTCGAGTCTTCGCAGGCGACGCGGCCGCATCTCCGTGAGGCAGCAAGTGCCGGTGTACCGGCGCGCCGCGGCGCAGACGCTTCGCGGCGCGCCGGTATTCGACTAATAGGTCGTGCGCCCGCCCGACAGGTCGAAGGTCGAGGCGGTGGTGAAGCTGTTTTCCTTTGAGACGAGCCAGGCGACCATGGCGGCGGCCTCGTCGACCTCCAGCAGACGGCCGCGTGGAATGCGCGAGCGCATGTATTCGATGTGCTCGGGCGTGAGCTGTTCGAGGATTCGAGTCTGCGCGGTGGCCGGCGAGATGCAGTTGACCGCAATGTCATACTGCGCGAGCTCCTTGCCGAGCGACTTGGTCATGCCGATGACCGCCGCCTTCGAAGCGGAATAGGCGGCGGCGTTGGGATTGCCTTCCTTGCCAGCGACGGAAGCGATGTTGACGATCCGCCCGTAATTGCGCGCCTTCATCCCGGGCACCACGGCGCGGTTGACGTAGAAGGTGCCGTTGACGTTGATGTCGATGATCTTCTTCCACGTCTCTATGTCGTAGCTGTCGAGCGGGGCGGCGGGACCGGCAATGCCGGCAGAATTGACCAGGATGGAGATTTTGCCGGCGCTCTCCTCGGTTTTTGCCCGCGCGGCGTCCACCGTCTCCCAATCCGCAATGTCGACGACCAGGGTCGTGGCGGCCTTGCCAAGGTCGCGCTTGGCCGCTTCGAGGCGCGCCTCGTCGACGTCCCATAAGGTGACCGTCGCGCCGGAGGCGACGAAACGTTTAGCCATCGCGAAGCCGAGGCCTTGCGCGCCTCCGGTGACCACGGCGTGTTGGCCGTCAAGATCGATCCTGTTCATGCCGAGCGTTCTTTCTGGTTGCTGAATTGAGGTTGCCCGTTGCGGGCGGGCGATGTCGCTACATGGTAGCGCCGAGGTTCCAGGGCACGAACTCGTTGTCGCCGTAGCCCAGCGATTCCGATTTGGTACGCGCGCCCGATGCCACGCGCAGGATCTCTGCGAAGATCTCCTGGCCTTTGTCGTCCAGCGTGACGCCGTCGAGGATGTCCCCGCAATTGATGTCCATGTCCTCGCGCATCTGCTCGAAAATGAAGGAATTGGAGGCAAGCTTGATCGAGGGCGTCGGCTTGCAGCCGAAGGCCGAACCGCGCCCGGTGGTGAAGCACAATATGTTCGCGCCGCCGGCGACCTGGCCGGTTGCCGAAACCGGATCGTAGCCGGGCGTGTCCATGAAGACGAGGCCGCGTTCGTTGATCGGTTCGGCATATTCCAGCACCGCGCGCAGATTGGTCGTCCCGCCCTTGGCGGACGCGCCGAGCGACTTCTCCAGGATCGTCGTCAACCCGCCGAGCTTGTTGCCGGGAGACGGGTTGTTGTTCATCTCCATGTCGTGCTTGGCTGTGTAGTCCTCCCACCAGCGGATACGCTCGATCAGCTTCTCGCCGACCGCGCGGTTTTCCGCACGCATGGTGAGCAGATGTTCGGCGCCGTAGATCTCCGGCGTCTCGGACAGCACCGCCGTGCCGCCTTGCGCGACAAGCAGGTCCACGGCGGCGCCAAGCGCCGGATTGGCGCTGATGCCGGAATAGCCGTCCGACCCGCCGCATTGCAGCGCGAGCACCAGTTCGGAGGCCGGTTGTGGCGTCCTTTGCGCGGCGTTGACCATGGGCAGCATATCGACGATCGCCTTGACCCCTGCCTCGACCGTCTTGCGTGTGCCGCCAGTCTCCTGGATCGTCATCGTGCGGAAGGTCGTGCTCTCCTCGATATTGTAGGACTGCATCCAGCGCGGAATCTGGAACGCCTCGCAGCCGAGCCCAACCATCAGCACGCCGCCGACATTGGGGTTCGTGGCAAAACCCCACTGCGTGCGCTTCAAGAGGTCGTAAGCGGGGCCTTTGGTGTCAATGCCGCAGCCAGTGCCATGGACGAGCGAGATCACGCCGTCGACATTGGGATAGTCGCGCAGGATGCCGCAGCGGTTGACCTCTTCCACGATGAAGCGGGCGACGCTGGCCGAACAATTTACCGAGGTCAGGACAGCGATGAAGTTGCGCGTCCCGACCTTGCCGCTCGGCCTGCGGTAACCCATGAAGCTCGCGCGCTCGGCTTCAGGGACGACAGGCGTTTGCCTGGCGTTGGTGCCGAACAGATAGTCGCGTTCGAAATTGCGCAGATATACATTGTGCTCGTGAACCCAATCGCCGGCGGCGATCGGTCCGCGGGCGAATCCGATGGTCTGCCCATATTTCACGACCGGCTCGTCCGAAGCGATGTCGCGGATCGCCATCTTGTGGCCGCGCGGTATGCGCGCCTTCGCGGGCATGTCGCCTGCCTTGTCGCCGATCATCAACGGATCGATCGCCAGAAGGATGTTGTCGGCATGCGAAAGCTGGATGAACCGCGCCATTACAAACTCTGAAAAAGCCCCCGTCGGCACAATGCCGCCGAATGGATCGGAATACTAATATAATAGATTGTCAACGGTCAAGCTGCGAACACGGCTCACCAGGCATCGGCAAGCCGGTCGGATGCCAGGTTCGGGACCTCAAACCTGCGCCGCCCGTCTCAGCGCTCAGTCGAGGTCGTCAGTCGAGAAGCTCGGCGGCGACTTCGAGCGTGTTGCGAAATGACGTCTCGAGGTGATGCTCCATTGCCTGTGCGGCGCCCTCGGCGTCGTGACGCTTCAGCGCGTCCAGAATGGCCTCGTGCTGCTCGATCGTCTGCTCGCCATAGCCGGGCTTCGGAATGGCGAGATAGCGGCCGCGATCCATCTGCGCCTTTGAGATGTCGACGGCGCGCCAAATCATCGGCAAGCCGCATATTTCAGCAATGGTGCGGTGAAAGACGTCGTCGAGCTGAATCGCTGTGGCGTACCTGCCGCGCGCAATGGCGAGCTTATGCGCGGCCATGTTGTCTTCCAGCAATTCACAGGCAGCCGGCGTCAGCTTGGCGGCGGCGCGCCTGGCGCTCTCCATCTCCAATGCACGCCGGATGACATAGGCTTCCTCGAGGTCGGCCCGGCTGATGGGAGCAACGTAGGTGCCGGTCTGCGCCAGGATCTTGACGAGCCCTTCGTCGCTGATGCGTTTGACCGCTTCGCGCACGGGCGTGCGCGAGACGCCCAGCGCTTCGGCAATTGCGATCTCATTGATGACCTCACCCGGTTTCAGCCGTCCGACGACGATCATGTTGCGGATCTTGTTGTAGATCTGGTCGCGCAGCGGGAGGGCTCGATTGAGGGTCGAAGGATCTAGATCCATGGAAAATCCCATCGTTCGTCCACCTGAAATGGCAAAATTATTCGAATGTCAAACGGAATGCACCTGCTTGCGACGCGGGGTTCGTTGCGATCCGACGCCAGTGACGGGAGCGGTCAGATCCAGCTTGCCAGAACTATTATATTAGTGCAATAGTGCCGCCCGTTGCGTGATTTTCAGCCTATGGTGAAGTGCCTGGTGCGGATGCGCTGAAAGGGGCCTTCGGGCCGGCTCGAGGCGGGCCGAACCGTGCCTGGAAATGCATTATACTAACATAACGCTGCCAGCCGCGTGCTACCAGGGAGGACCAAGCCTAGATGAGTGCCGCCGCCGATTGTGCCCTGGACATGAGAGGCATCTCCAAGACTTTTCCCGGCGTGAAGGCCCTGTCGAACGTCAATTTCGCCGTCCGGTTCGGCACCGTCCATGCGGTCGTTGGCGAGAATGGCGCCGGCAAGTCGACGCTGATGAAGGTGCTCAACGGATCCTACGCTCCGACCGCCGGCACGATCCTCGTCGGCGGCGCCGAAGTGCGCATGCGGCGTCCCGCCGACGCCCAGGCGCTCGGCATCCGCATGGTGCACCAGGAGATCAATCTTGTTCCCGACCTGACCGTCGCGGAGAACGTCTATCTCGGCCGCATGCCCGGCAAATGGAGCTGGCTGCACAAGGGCGAAATGGTCAGGAAGGCCGCCGCCGTCCTCGACGAGCTGGGCGCGGCCATCAACCCGCGCGCGCGGCTCGGCGACCTGTCGATCAGCCAGCAGCAACTGGTCGAGATCGCCAAGGCCTATGCGGCGCAGCCCAGGATCATCGTGCTGGACGAGCCGACATCGAGCCTGAGCGAGCACGAAACCGCGGCGCTGTTCCGGATCCTTCGCAAGATGCGCGATGACGGCATCGCCATAGTCTACATCAGCCATAGGCTGAAGGAGGTTCTCGAGATCGCCGACGAGGTGACCGTGCTGCGCGACGGCTCAATGATCGAGACCCGTCCGATCGACGGCATAACCGCGGCCGAAATGATCAGGCTGATGGTTGGCCGCGAGGTCGCCAACGTGTTCCCGAAAAGCCCGGCCGCGATCGGCAAGTCCGTGCTGCGTGTCGAACGCATCGGCGACGGGGCGCATTTCCGCGACGTCAGCTTCGATGTGCGCGCTGGGGAGATACTGGGCTTGACCGGACTGGTCGGCGCGGGTCGCACCGAGGTAGCACGCGCCATCTTCGGCCTGTCGCGGCTGGTGGAGGGAACGGTCAGCGTCTACGGGCGCAAGGTCGCCATCAACTCTCCTTCCGAGGCGGTGCGAGCCGGGATCGCCTACGTCCCCGAGGACCGCAAGGGCGACGGCATCATTCCGGGCACGTCGGTCCGCGAGAACATCAGCCTGTCGATATTGCGGCGTCTGACCAGCTTCGGCCGTATCAGGCGCAGCGCCGACCGTTCGCTGGCGGCGACCTCTGTGAAGCAGTTTTCCATTTCGCCGCCCGACGGGGAGCGGCGCATCAACCTGTTGTCGGGAGGCAACCAGCAGAAGGCGGTCATCGCCAAATGGCTCGCGGCCAAGCCCACCGTGCTCATTCTCGACGAGCCGACGCGCGGCGTCGACGTCGGCGCCAAGGCCGAGATCCACAGCATCATCGGCCGGCTTGTCGCTGACGGCATGGCGGTGGTGATGATCTCGTCGGAACTGCCCGAAATCCTGGGCGTCTGCGATCGCGTCGTTGTGATGCGCGACGGCCGCGCATCGGAGGCGCTCGCCCGCGCCGAACTGAGCGAAGAGCGCATCATGGCGCTGGCGACGGGGGAGGCTGCATGACTGATGCGGCCATGGAGACCAGCGGGGCGACCCGCAATGACCGCTTCACGCGCGGCAGCAGGCTTGCCGATGTCCTGTCCAAGGCGGGGCTTGGCTTCGCTATCCTTGCAGTGGTGCTCTACGGCTCATTCGTCAGCCCCGCCTTCTTCACCACAGGCAATCTGCTCAACGTCCTGACCTCGATGTCCATTGTCGGCATCGTCGTCGTCGGCATGACTTTCGTGCTTGTGGCCGGCGGCTTGGCCGACCTGTCGGTGCCGGCCACCATCGCCTGCGGGGCCATCCTTTCGCTCGGGCTGCAGCCAATGATCGGGCCGGTTCCTGCCTTCGTCCTGGCGGTGGCGCTTGCGGGCCTTATCGGCCTGCTCAACGGCGTGCTGGTCGGCTATGTCGGTATCAATCCCATCATCGCCACGCTCGGCATCGGCACCATCGGGCTGGGCATCGTGCAGGCGGCCGTCGGCGGCGTCATCGTCTATGGCAACAATCCCGCATCGGCCGATTTCGCCAAGGGCCGGCTCTTCGGCGTCCCGGTCGTGGTGCTGATTTTCCTGCTGATCGCTCTCATAGGGCATTTTGTCCTCTCGCGCTCCTTCTGGGGCAGGTGGACGCTCGCCACGGGCGGCAATTACAGCGCCGCCGAGGCGAGCGCGGTGCCCGTGCGAGCGGTGAAGGCCGGTGCGTTCGTGATCACGGCGTTGGCTTCGGGCGTCAGCGGCGGCCTGCTGGGCCTGACCCTGCAAAGCGCGCGGCCGCTGATCGGCGCCGGCTACGAGTTCAGCGCCATCACCGCGGTCGTGGTCGGCGGCGTGTCGATCATCGGCGGTTTCGGCTCGGTGCCGAGGGCGATCGCGGGCCTGATCTTCGTGCAGCTTCTGACCAACGTCATGGTGCTCGACGGCGTGCGCACGCCGATCCAGGGTTTTGTCCTCGGCATCCTGATCGTCGGCGCGGTCGGCATGGACGCGGCATTGCGCAAGAGGGGGGTGGCGTGATGAGGTTCCTGGCGCTTGCCTCGCGGCACAGGGTGGTGATCATCCTCGGCCTGACGCTGATCATTTCCGCCCTGGCGGTTCCGGGTTATTTCTCCGCATCGACCCTCGGGCTCGGCCTCGACCGGGCGGCGACGATCGGCCTGATCGCTATCGGGCTTACGGTGCTTCTCGTCGCCGGCCAGATCGACCTCTCCGGCGGCGCGGTGTTCGCGCTGGCGGGGATCATGTCGGTCATCCTGCAGCGCGAGATCGGCATCCTGCCTGCCGCACTTGTCGGTATCCTGGTCGGCATGCTGGCAGGCGCCATCAACGGCGCGCTGGTCGTCGGGCTGAAGGTGAACTCGCTAGTGCTGACGCTGGCGACGATGCTGATCTTCCGCTCGCTCGCGCATTGGATCACCAACAGCCAGCCGGTGACCGGCACCGACATCATGCTTTCGCTGGCGTTCGCCAAGATCCATCTCGAAATCTTCACCATCCGCAGTGCGCTGTTCATCGTTCTGATCGTGCTGCTGCATGTCTGGCTGACGCGTACCATACCGGGCCGAAATGTCTTTGCGGTCGGGTCCAATCCCGCGGCGGCCAAGGAGAGCGGCATCGCCTCCGATCGCATCGTTTTTCTGGGCTTCGTCTTCGCCGGCACGCTCGCCGGTCTCGCAGGCGTTCTCCAGAGTCTCGTCACCAACACCGGTTCGCCCGTCTTCGGCTCGGAACTGACAGTCGCCGTCATTGCCGCGGTCGTGGTCGGCGGAACCCGCCTCGAAGGCGGCAAGGGATCCGCGCTCGGCACGCTTGGCGGCGTGCTGACGATCGGCTCGCTGACCATCGCGATGGAGTTCCAATCCGTTCCCGCATACGTCCAGCAGGTCGTGTCGGGGCTTATCCTGATCCTGCTCGTCGTGCTCGATCGGGCCGTGACTACCAAGGGGAGGGCGCCGGGCACAGGCCCCGCGCTCATTCGCGACAATCCAATCACTCAAGGAGGAAATACATGATCGGGAGGAAACCTATGGTTGGCAAGAAAAGCATGCTCCACATTGCCGCCACGGCGGTAATATTGGCCTCGACGGGCTGGGCCAGTGCAAAGACGGTCTGCTACGTCACGGCCGCGGATTCGCATGCCTATGCGACGCCGGCCAACAAGGCGCTCCAGGCGCGCGCCGGCGAGCTCGGCATCGAGATCCTGAGCCTCAGCCAGGATTTCGACGTCCAGAAGGGCACCGAGCAGCTCAACACCTGCGTCGCGCGCAAGGTTGACGGCATCATCCTGTGGCCGCTCGACCCGCAGGCCTACATACCGGGCCTGGCCCGCGCACAACAGGCGAACATTCCCGCGATCCTCATCAACTCGCCGATGAGCGACGATGCCAAGCCGTTCATCAAGTCGTTCACCGGGCCCGACGTCTACGAGGAAGGCAAGCTTGCGGCCGACTCGCTCAGCAAGGCGCTTGGCGGCAAGGGTTCCGTCGTCATCATCGCCGGCCAGGCCGGCAACGGCACGACGATCGGCCGCGTTGGCGGCTTCACCGATCGTCTCAAGGAAACCAACGCCGACATCAAGGTGCTCGACACTGTCAACGCCGATTTCGACCAGCAGAAGGCGCTGGTGGTCAGCCGCGACCTGATCACCCGCTTCGGCGACGAGATCAGCGGCGTCTACGCCAATGACGACACCATGGCGCGCGGCTTCATCGACGCCTGGAAGGAGGCCAATCCGTCCAAGGCGGCACCGCCGATCGTCGGCATCAACGGCCAGAAGGATGCGTTCGAATCGATCCGCACCAACGAAATGTACTCCACCATCGTGCAGTCGCCGGTCGAGGACGGCCGCCTGGCGATCAACACCATGGCGGAGATCATGGACGGCAAGGAGGTCAAGGACCGTTTGCCGATCCCGCTGACGGTCGTCACCAAGGACAACGTCAACGCGGTCGAGCCGGCGTTCTGATCCCTTGGGGCCGGCTCGGCAGAACCGGGCCGGCTCCTTCGTCTTCTGGCGCGGACGGACGATCCGGCTGCGCTGCTCGTTATAGGAAGGCCTGCCAGCCAAGGCTGCCCGGCACAGTTGGAACTTCCGTTTGCGCCCAGGATTATCCATCCGGGAGAACGCCAATGCCTTCTACGGCCATCCGCAGCACACAGTACCATTTCGCCACCAGGGTGCTCTCGGTCTGGTTCGTGCCGAGCGGAAACCGCTATGACTACGAAGACGTGGAGCCCGAGACCTACGCTGCCTTCAAAGCCGCCTCTTCCAAGGGGCGCTTCTTCAATGAATTCATACGGGATCGCTATAGGTTTCGTCTGGTCGAACGCGCCCCTGAACGCTGATGCACGCCAGCAACAAAGCGCGGTATCGCGGGACTGTTCGTCGGTCACGAATTCGTGCTGACAGGCATACGCCGAACAAGATCAGCAACTTAATTGCCGGATAGTCGTTTCATGATGTCCTCGAGGCCATGAAATGTCTCAAGTTTACGATCTTGCATCCGGTCTGGTGCGGCGGATCTACGAAAAGCGCATCGACGCGCCGGCGATCCTCGATACCGCCAGCGAATTTCCAAACGCCACCAAGTTCATGGCCGCCTGGCAGGCCATCCGCGACGAAGCGCTTGCCGTGGGCAAGGCGCCCCGCTTCCACGACATCATGCCTGAACAGGCCGACATCTCGGCCAATGACGGTCGCGACTGGCGTATGTTCGTGCTCAAGGCTTACGATGTCGCGGTTCCGCAAAATCTCGCGCGAATGCCGGTCCTCGACCGGCTGCTTGCAGAATGCCCTGAAGTGAAGTCGGCGGCGATCTCTTTCCTAGCTCCGGGCAAGCACATTCCCAGCCATCGCGGCCCTTTCAGGGGCATAATGAGGTTCCATCTCGGCCTGGTGATCCCTCGACAGGCAGATGGTCGTCCGGCGACGGTCATGATGATCAATCATCAGGAGAGGCGGATCGCCGACGGCGAGTGTCTGTTGTGGGACGACACGTTCCCTCATGAAGTGACAAACAACGCCGACAAGCCTCGCGTGGCCCTGCTTTTGGATATCTGGCGTCCACGAATGCCGCCCGACATGGAAATCCTGTCACGGCTGATCGTCCACGGCGTGCAGGCAGGCATGCGCCGCAGAGGCGTGTCCTTTTCTGCATGAGGGGAAGGCCCGAGCGCCTTGGCGCGTCAGTCGCGTGGGCCCGCCACCATCCGTGCGATCCGTGTCATGTCCGTGCTCATTTCACGGTCATCGTCAAGCGGGCTGACAAGGGAGCGCACGGCGGCGAAGGTGCGCTGCGGTCCGTCGCCCATGCTGTCGACGACACCGCGCAATTCCACCCCCGTAGCCGCAAAGATCAGTTCCATCGCAACGAGATAACGCAGCCGCTCGACGATCTCGGCTGTCTTGGCCACCACGCGCGGGGCCATCGACGACTGATCCTCGATGCCGTCCGAAACGGCAAGCGGGCTGAGCGACATCGGGTTGGCGAGGTGCCGGATCTCGACTTCCAGCGCGGCAAGCGGTTTCTGCAGCTCCGCATAGCCCTGGCGGCTCCCACCCCTGGCCGACAGGAAGCGCGGCAGCTCCGCCGTTATCGGCGACATCAGCTTCATGCAACGGTTGGCGGTGCCGACCGCGCAATGCGCAAGCGCCTGGCCGAGCTGTTCCCAGGCCAGCGTCATCGCCGTCAGGTCGAAGTTGCCGTTCGAGACGACCCGCTCGATCTCCGGCAGGATAACCGGGTTGTCGCCCGAATGAGCCAGTTCGATCTCCGTCGCCAGCTTCGCCTGTTCGAACGCATGCAGCAGGCCGCCCCACACCTGCGGCACGCAGCGATAGCTGAGCGGGTCCTGGAGACGCCGCGCGGCGTTGTCCTCCCACAGGCCGCTTCCCGCCAGTTCCGCCCGCAGACGCGCGCCGATCTCGCGCTGGCCGAATGCCGGGCGGGCTGACAGCGCCTCCTCGGTGATTGCGCTGACGGATGAGCGGAATGCCTCATAATTGAGGGCCACGGCAGCCAGCGACCAGTCGATAAGATGGGCGACGTCTTCCAGGCACAGGCATGCCGTTCCGGTCGAAAGGCTGTTCGCGACGATGATGGCGTGGCCGTCCTTCTCGCGCAGGTTGAGTGGTTCGAGCCCGGCGAGAGCCAGCGCCTCGGCCGACGGCATGATCTTGCCCTGGAACTCCGCTTCGCCGTCGCCGCGCAGCGCCCTTGCCATATGCCCGAGGGCGGCAAGGTCCGCCGCCCCGATCGATCCCCAACTGGGGATCACCGGATGGACCCCGGCGTTAAGTGCCGCCACAAGGCCCATGACCACATGTTCGGAGGTGCCGGTGCCGCCGGCCGCCATGCCTGAAATCCTTGCGGCCATAAGCGCCCGCACGGCCTCCGTCGGAAGGGCGGGGCCGATGCCCATACTGTGGCTGAGCGGTACGCTATGCTGGAACGCGATCAGGTCGGCCTGCGCAAGCGGAGTATCCACGCACGCACCGAGACCGGTGGTGACGCCATACATGGGCTCGCCAAGTTGCGTGAGATGCTCGATGAGCGTACGGCTCTCGCGGATGCGGCGCATCGCCTGACCGCCCAACTCGAGGCGGGCATTGCGCCGTGCGACCTCGGCCACATCGGCCGCACTGAGCGGCTTGCCGTCAAGCACTACCATTCTGAGTGTCATATCCTGCCCCCATGATCGCTGCCGCCAATGCCGCGCCGGCCTGGCCGCATGCGGCTTGCGGCTGCCAGTTTTGCTGTTTCCGCGGGCCAAACTGCAAGCCATTCCCGTTCCGCGGGCTTCGCCGCGGCAATTCCCGTGTCGACGCCGGCCCATCGCCGCCGGCTTGCCACTTTTCTCGTACACATGGATACCTATATCCGAGAATGAAGCTTTCCCCTAAGCTGACGATGCGTGAAATGGGAGCATGGATTGCGCGGATTTGGCGAAGGCTTGATCGAGAGGCCGCAAACGGTTGCCGAGCAGGTCGCCAATGTCTTGCGCGAGGCCATTGCCAGCGGGACCCTGACGGCCGGCACGACGCTGCGCCAGGATGATCTGGCCGAGCAGTTTGGCTTCAGCCGGATGCCGATCCGGGACGCGCTTCGTCAGCTCGAGGCCGAAGGCATCGTGTCCATCCACCCGACAAAGGGTGCGCACGTCGCCAGAATGGACGGCGACGAGATCCGAGAGATCTATGCCGTGCGCGAACTGCTCGAGTGCGAGGCACTGCGGCTCTCCATTCCCGGCCTGCCCGGCGGCAAGCTGGACGAGGCCGAACAGGTGCTCGATCAGATCGATGCCGAGCGCAATGTCGGCAGGTGGGGCGTGCTGAACCGGGCCTTTCATCTGGCGCTTTATGACGCCTGCGGCAATCGCCGGTTGCTCGGCCTGATCGAGGCGCACCATAATGCGGCCGACCGCTACGTCCGTATCCTGTTGTCGAACCTCGACTACCGCGCCCGCTCGCAGACGGAGCATCGCGACCTCTTGGCCGCTTGCCGGCGACGCGACGCCGGCGAGGCCGTCAGCGTTTTGACGCAGCATCTGCGCCAAGGCAGCGAGACACTGGTCAACGCCATAGAAGGCGACGGTCTGTCGCGAAAATCTTAGAATCTTTGTCCAATTCCGATGGGCGCGCGTGACGGGCTGTACGCCTTCGTCTAGCCGCTGCCGCCAGGGACGCTGCTTTTCAGCCTGCCTGATTTGATCAAATGGAAGAATTGGTTCTGGATTTCTCCCTGAAAATGCGTTTTGAAGAGCACTCCAAATAAAAGTGTGATCAAATTGGAAAGGCTGGGCTATTGACGGTGCAAAAAGAAGAGATCGACATCCAGAATGCGCTGGCTCTTGCCGAGCGCTTCACGATGGCTGGCCGGCGCGCCTTGGTGACCGGCGGCAGCGTCAGCATCGGCCGTGAGATCGTGCGGGTTTTTGCCGAGGCGGGCGCCGATGTGGCCGTCCATTTCGCTCGCGACGCCGACGTGGCATTCGGGCAGCCGGATGCGGCCGCCGAAGCTGTCCGTGAAATTCGCGGGAAGGGCAGGCGCGGCGTCGCCATCGATGCTGATTTCGCTCGGGCCGGAGAGGCGGCTCGCTGTGTCCAGGCGGCGATCGAGGCGTTGGGTGGTGTCGACGTGCTTGTCGTCTGCGCCTCGATCCAGTACCGCACGCGTTTCCTCGATCTACCCGCCGAGCAGATCGAGCACCAGATCCAGATCAACTTCAAGGCGACGATCGAATTGCTGCAGGCCGCCTTGCCCGGCATGAAGGACAATGGCTGGGGCCGTGTGCTGACGATCGGCAGCATCAACCAGACGCGGCCCGAATCCGATCTCGCCGTCTATGCCGCGCTGAAGAGCGCGCAGCACAATCTGTCATTCAACCTTGCCAAGGATTATGCGCCACACGGGGTGACGATCAACAACCTGTCGCCCGGCCTTGTCGTTACCGAGCGCAATCGCTGGCGCCGCGAGGACGCGGCCAAATGGGCGGAGATCCAGAAGGGGTCCGCGCCGATGCAGCGGGCCGGCGAGGCGCGCGAGATGGCGGGAGCGGCGTTGCTGCTTTGCTCCGACGCCGGCAGCTTCATCACCGGGGCGGACCTGCAGGCGACGGGTGGCCGCCATCTCGGCTGGCAATAGCCGAGATTAACCGGCAAAAGCCGGCTCCGGCAGTCCCGCCACGCCGACGTCGAGTGCAAGCAGGCAACCCGCCAGGGGCTCGTTGGCCAGTTGATCCTCCGTCAGCTTCTGCGTTGCGGTCGTCACGTACAGTGTCTTCAGGCCTGGACCGCCGAAGGCGCAGGAGGTCGGCTGAGTGACTGGCAGAGGGACCAGCCTGTCGAGCCGGCCATCGGGCGCGAACCGCGCCAGCGAGCCGCCTTGGTAGCGCGCATTCCAGAGGAAGCCGTCCGCATCGACGGTGGCGCCGTCGGGCTTTCCAGGCGCCGCGTGCCGGTCGGCGAACAGAGACCACGGCCCCACAAATCCGCTCGCCGGGTCGAAATCCGCCCGCTCTATATCGCCTTGCCGCGTATCCGTGAAGTAGACAGTGCGGCCGTCCGGGGCAAAGGCGATCGCATTGGGCACGGCGATCCCGTCGCGGATCCGGCTCGAACTTCCGGCGGCGTTGATCCGGTAAAGCGCCCCGGACGCATGCAGCCCATAGTCCCACATGCTGCCGCAGATTATGCCGCCGCCGGGATCGCACTTCATGTCGTTCAGCCGATGCTCGGGCGGCCCATCCTCCACGCGCGCCAGCAGGCTCAGTGCGCCGCTGGCGGGATCAAATGCGTGGAGACCTTGCCGCAAGGCCACGACGACACCGCCCGATGCTCGTGGAACCACCGAGCCGATGACCTCAGGCATCGGCCACGATGTCACCGCTCCTGTCTCGGGCCGCAGCCTGTGCAGGCAAGGACGCCGCAGATCGACCCAGAACAGCTCTCCGCCCCGCGCCAGCCATGTCGGCGATTCGCCCAGCGTATCGCCCGTCGACGCCGCGACCTCGAACCCGGCCGTCATTGCCGGCCGATATCGGGTTTGGGATCGACGGCGATGCGCGCCAGGAGGTCGTGTTTGGCCTTTTCGATATGCGCGCCCATCAAGGTCGCCGCCGAGCCGGCATCCTGGCGCTCTATGGCCCGGATGATGTGGCGATGATCGTCGATGACGCCATGGAAGCGCCCCTCGTCATAGCCGTAGCGTTGCCAGATCGCCGCCACCAGCAGCCAGTTGCGATCCACCATCGACAGCGCGCCCGGATTGCCGGCCGCCTCGTTGATGACGCCGTGAAAGATGTTGTTGGCATGCGGGACGGCAAGGAAGTCGTCGCTGGCCACTCTTTGCTCAAGCATGTCCTGCGCGGCCTTCAGATCGCGCAGGTGCTCGGCGGTGCGCCTTTCGCTGGCGCGCCGCGCCAGCATCGTTTCGACGGCGCTGCGGATATCGAACAGGTCGATCACAAACGACATGTGGACCGTCCTGACACTGGCGCCGCGATTGGGTTCCAGCACGACCAGTCCCGTGCCGCTCAAGGCGCGCAAGGCCTCGCGGACCGGCATGTGGCTTACGCCATAACGGCCGGCGAGATCGTCGATCCTCAGCCTTGCCCCGAATGGAATGGCTCCGGAAACGATGTCGTCACGAAGAAGCTTCTGAACGTCGGGAATACGCGCCATGCATCCAAGCCTACCCTGATTTGAGCAAATATTGCTCGCACGGCGATCGAAAGAAGTCAATTTTGCCCTTGCCAAGGCGACATTTGATCAAATATTGAGATTTGAAGAGATTGCCACGCTCGCGACGGTTTGGAAACGCCAATGCCACTGCCTGCCTCCGGTGCCGACAAAATCGACGGCCTGCCGCCATTCAGTGGCTACAGGCGGGTCGATGGCCGCGCCGGAATCCGCAATTATGTGCTGATCCTGTGCATCAATGGTTTGGCGCTGCGTGTCAGCGAGCGAATTGCGGCGGGTCTCGAAGGCGCGCTTCTGGCCGCGACGAGCGCGGGCAGGGGGCACATCGAGCCGGACCTCGGCCTGCACCTTGATCAACTTGTCGGTCTCGGCCGCAATCCGAACGCCGCCGCCGTTCTGGTGGTCGGAGTGGATTCGGCGACGACCGAGATGGTCGCGGCCCGCATTTCGGCTTGCGGCAAGCCGGTCGCCAGCGTTTCCTTCGCCGAGCAGCATGAGGACATGCTGTCGGTCATGGGCGAGGGCATCAGGCGCGGCGCGGCGTTGCTGCGCGAGGCTTCGCGGATCCGGCGCGAGAACTTGCCCGGCGCGCAGCTGGTGGTCGGCATCGAATGCGGCCATTCCGACGCGACGTCGGGTCTGGTCAGCAATCCGGTCGTGGGGGCCGCGGTCGATCTTCTGGTTTCGCATGGCGGTACCGTCATTGTCGGTGAGACCGTCGAGTGGCTGGGGGCAGAACATATACTCGCGGCGCGCGCTCGCGATGCAACGGTGGCACGACAGATCCTGCAGGCCGTGGAGCGCAAGGAACGCTTCGCCGCCGCTTCCGGCCACAGCCTGACCGGCAACAATCCGGGCGAGGAGAATATACGCGGCGGGTTGAGCACGATCGAGGAGAAGTCCCTCGGTGCCCTGGCCAAGACGGGAACTTGCCGCATCGACGGCGTGCTCGGCATGGCCGAGCCGGTCACCGCCGGCGGCCTTTACCTCATGGACGGCCCGTCCTTCTCGCCGGAATCGATGACAGGCTTCGCCGCGGCCGGTGCCCAGATCATGCTGTTCACAACCGGGCCAGGCAACAGCACCGCGAGCGCGCTCGCGCCGACGATCAAGATCACGGCGCGGCGCGAGACGGCTCGCCGGCTGCCTGAGCAGATCGATTTCGACGCCAGCCCGGTTTCGGAGGGGATCGAAACCGTCGCCGAAGCGGCGAACCGGCTGCTGGCGACCATCCTCGATGTCGCCGGCGGCACCCTCACCTTCGGCGAGATTTTGGGGGAAGGGCTCGAAGTTCCGACCCGCGTGCGGGGCTCGTTGTGACGGCTATCTCCTCGAACGATGCCGGCCAAAGGACAATGCGCTTTGCGCGCCTGACCAGCCTGTTCGTGTATTTGCGCACGATGGGCCTGTTCGTCCTTGCCTGGTATGTCGGCTCGTTCTTCGTGCCTTCGAAGCTGCTCTTGCCGTCGCCGGTCGCGGTTGCGCTTGCGCTGCGCGATACGGCCCTCAACGGCGAACTGCTCGGCAATGCAGGGATCAGTCTGGCCCGTCTGCTGGTAAGCGTCGCGGCTGCCGCGGCGGTGGCGGTGCCGCTCGGGCTGCTGATGGGCCGCAGCCGGCTCTGGAACGATCTGCTCGAACTGCCGGTGGAGATCCTGCGGCCGATAGCCGGCATCGCATGGATACCGCTTGCGCTATACATGTTCGGCATCGGCCATCGGCTGCCGCTGTTCATCATGTTCTATACCGCCTTCTTCCCGCTGCTGATCGGCACCGCCGCGGGCGCCGCCGCCGTCGACAGGCGGCTCGTCGCGGCGGCCAGCACGATGGGCCTGTCTGGGCGGGCGATCATGCGGCGCGTCATCGTTCCGGCGGCGCTGCCGGCGATCCTGGTCTCGGCACGGCTTGCGGTGGCGGCCTCGTGGACCGCCGTCGTCGCTGCCGAACTGGTAGGAGCGCCGAACGGCCTCGGCTACGCCATCGAATACTACCGCAGCATGCTGTCGACGCCGACGGTGATGGCTTTCATCGTCGCCATCGGCCTGCTCGGCTTCCTGACGGACAAGGGGTTGCGCTGGCTCTCTGATGTCTTGACTCCGTGGGCGCGGACGGAGGTGGCGCGATGAACAGGTTTGCGCTTCGCCTCATCGTTCCCGTGCTGCTGCTGGTCGTCTGGGAAGCTCTCGCGTCCGGCTCCGCCCAGGCGCCACGCCCCAGCACGGTGGCCGAAACGGCCATTTCCATGCTGCGCGACGGCGATCTGGCGGCCGGTCTCGCCACCAGCCTCGGACGGGTCTTCGCCGGCTTCGCGGCGGCGGCCCTGTTGGCGATCCCGCTTGGCATCGCCATGGGCAGCATGCCGGCCGTCGAGCGCAATCTCGATCCGCTGGTCGAGACCTTCCGGCCGATAGCGGCACTTGCCATCCTGCCCCTGGTTATCCTCTGGTTGGGCTCGGGCTCCGGGGCAGCTGTCGCCATCGTTGCCTATGCCGCCTTCTTCCCGATCCTGATCAACACCATCTCGGGCGTGAAGCGTATCGAGCCCAGTCTGATGCGCGCCGCGCTGACCATGGGGCTGGCGCCGCTGACGCGGATGCGGATGGTGCTGCTGCCGGCCGCCTTGCCATCCATTCTGGTCGGCATGCGCATCGGCCTCGGCATCGCCTGGACGGCGATCATTGCCGCCGAGCTCGCGGTCGGCGCCAAGTCCGGCAGCAGCGGCGGCATCGGCCAGATGATGTTCGTCTTCTACGCCTACTCGATCAACCTCAACGGCATGGTGGTCTGCATGATCGCGGTCGGCATCGTGGCCTTCGCGCTCGACCGCATCCTGCGTGCCGCACTCGCCTTCGCCGTGCCGTGGAGCCAGCCATGAGCGATGCCAAGATCCGCCTCGACGGCGTCAGCAAATGCTTCGGGGAATCTGCGTCCGTGGTGGCGGTCGACAGCCTGTCGCTGGACATCAAGGCCGGCGAGTTCATGGCTATCGTCGGCCCGTCCGGATGCGGCAAGACGACCGTTCTCAACATGCTCGCCGGCCTCGACAGGCCGACGTCGGGTACGATGAGCCTGAACGGCAGGCCGATCGAAGGACCGGGGGCCGAACGCGGCGTGATGTTCCAGGACTATGCCCTGTTTCCCTGGCGCACCGTGCGCGGCAATGTCGAGTTCGGATTGATCTATGGGCCGGCCGGGCGAGGGCTTTCGCCCGCGCAGCGCGCCGACCGCGTCAACCGCACCGTCGAAATGGTCGGCCTGACCGGCTCCGAGGACAAGTACCCGCACCAGCTATCGGGCGGCATGCGCCAGCGCGTGGCACTGGCGCGCCTGATGGCGAACGAGCCGGAAATCCTGCTGATGGACGAGCCGCTAGCGGCGCTGGACGCGCAGACCCGCGTCATCCTGCAAGACGAATTGCTGCGCATCTGGGGGCAGGACCGCCCCGCTGCCGAGCGGCGGACGGTCGTCTTCATCACGCACGCCATAGACGAGGCGGTGTTCCTGGCCGACCGGGTCGCGGTGCTAAGCAGCCATCCGGGCCGCCTGAAGCAGGTCATCGACATCGACCTGCCCAGGCCACGCGGCGACGAGACGCGGCGCTCCGGCGATTTCGCCAGGCTCAGCCAATCGATCTGGGAACTGATCCGCGAAGAGGCTTACCGCGCAACGATGAACTGAAACGACAACAGGGAGAGGATTGTCATGAGGAAACTTCTGGAAACCGCATTCAACCGACGCGCAGTCCTGAGTGGTGCCGCGGCTGCCGCGCTGGCCATGCCATCGATCGTGCGGGCGCAGGACCGCAAGCCGGCCAAGGTCTCAATCGGCCGCCAGCCCTACGCGGCTGGCAACTCGCCGCTGACGCAACGCATGATCAACGAAAAGCTGCTCGAGAAGGCGGCCGCCGAACTCGGCTACGACCTGACAGTCGACTGGCGCGACTATCCTTCCGCGCTGCCGATGGTGGAGGCTTTCGTCTCCGGCGATCTCGACATCGGCATGTGGGGCAACACCCCGATCGTGCGGCTGCTTTCGCAGGCGCAGCCGATCAACATTCTCACCGTCGGTGAGGGCCACATGCGCATGGTGCTGGCGACCCGCAAGGGCTCCGCCATCAAGAACATCGGCGACCTCAAGGGCAAGACCGTCGGCGCGCTTGTCGGCGGCGACCCCTACAACGCGCTCTCGCAAATGCTGCTGCAGGAACTGGGCGACGCCGACCCGCGCGCCTTCGGCATCAACATCGTCAACACGCCGACCCAGGCCGTTGCCGCGTCCCTCCCGGAGGGCATGGACGCGTCGGTGGTGATCTACCCGGCCTTCCTCAAGGCGAATGCCGAAACCGGCCTCACCGGGATCATGAATTCGTTCGGCTATACCGAGGCCGGCTACAGCGGACCCGCGGGCGAGGGCGAAGGCCACATGCTGCCCGGCGTCAAGAAGTCGAAATTCTACCCCGACGGCTACTATTTGCACCGTTCCTTCTGGATCTGCAGCGACCGCATCGTCGGCGACGATGCCGCGCTCGGCCAGGCCTTCCTGACGGCCGCGCAACGCGCGCTTGCCGATCTCCAGAAGATCGACCCGCGGGAGATCTCGCAGTCGGTTGTCAAATATTGGGGGCTCGATCCTGCGCTGGGCGCCAAGGTCATCGGCGACGAGGTGCTTTTCCAGCGCGGCTGGATCTGGCCGACCGAAGGCGATGCGGCGGCAATCAGCCAAATCTCCCAGTTCATGGTTGCCGGCAAGATGATTCCTGAGGCGCTGAGCTGGGACCAGGTCAAGGCCGCCTTCGGCAAGGCGGCGCCGCTGCTTCAGAAAGCGTATGAGGGCACGGGCAAGGTGCCGGACGAAAGCGGCTTCACCGACAAGAATGCCAAGGATCTGCGTGGCCTGCCGGCATGGCAGCTCGACCAGTGGAAAGTGCCGTCCTGAGGAGTTCGGGCGGCACGCGCATTCGCAGCAGAGTCATTCAGGGAAGGAAGTTGATCCATGACGTCAGTCGGTTTTGTCGGACTTGGAACCATGGGCGCACCCATGGCCCGCAACGTGCTCAAGGCGGGACACGCGCTGACGGTCTTCGACCTCAATCCCGTGGCGGTGAAAAAACTCGTCGAGGCCGGCGCTCGGGCGGCGGCGTCGCCGCGCGAGGTTGCACAGCAATCGGAAATCGTCATCACCATGCTGCCGGATGCGCCTGATGTGGAGGCCGCCGTGCTCGGTGCCGACGGCATCGGTCATGGCCTCAGGGCCGGCAGCCTCTATATCGACATGAGCACGATCGACCCGCAGACCACCCAGCGTATCGGCGCATGGCTGGCGCAACGCGGCGTCGACATGATCGACAGCCCTGTTGGCAAGACGGTGGAGCACGCCATCGCCGGAACCTCGACGCTGATGATCGGCGGCGATGCCGCCGTGCTGGAGCGCGCGCGCCCGATCCTGTCGAGCATGGGGGCCGACCTCATCCATTGCGGCGGGCTCGGCATGGGGCAGGCAATGAAGCTCACCAACAACCTGCTGGCCAGCGTGCTGATAACGGCCAGCTCCGAGGCGCTGGTCGCCGGCGCCAAGGCGGGCCTGACGCTCGACACCATGATCAACGTGCTGAAGACGACGATGGCCTGGAACCAGCAATTGGCGGTGGCGATGCACAATCGCGCGCTCAAGGGCGACTTCGAGCCAGGCTTCATGGTCAAGCTTGCCCACAAGGATTGCCGGCTTGCCCTGGCGATGAACGACGCGCTCGGCGTCGAGACGCCGGTCGGGGGCGCCACGCTCGCCGTGCTCAGGGAGGCGATGGATGCTGGCATGGCGGGCAAGGATGTCGGCGCCGTGCTGAAGCTGCGCGAAGACGCGACCGGCGTCCAGGTCCGGCTTGCCGGCGCATGACCAAGCCTGGAGCCATAGTGCTGCACGCTGACGACGACGTGGCTGTCCTCGTGGAACCGGTCGAGGCAGGCGCCGAAGTGACGACGCGAGGCGCCCGCGAGGGGGTTGTCCTCAAGGCCGGCGCCGCGTTGCAAGCCGGTCATAAGCTGGCGTTGCACGACCTGGCCGCCGGCTCCACCATACGCAAATACGGCGAGGCGATCGGCCGCCTGACGGCTGCCGTGGCGGCCGGCGATCACGTCCACGTGCACAATCTGCAAAGCCTGCGCGGACGCTGACGCCGGGTCAGCACCCGAACAGGCCAGACCTTATCGATCGACCATGGCCACGCCGTCCTCGCGGTTGCCTCCCGGGCGGTTCACTGCCACATATCGCAACATCATTCGTTCGATATGAGGCCCTCCATGTCCCCCGACAGCCGTCTGCCGGCACGTGCCCTTGCTCCCCGCCGTCATGACGAGATCCTGAGGCGCCTGGGTGTCCAGGGCTCGGTCAGCGTCGCCGAACTGGCCGGCTTTTTCGACGTCTCGCGAGAGACCATCCGCCGCGACCTGAAGCTGCTTTCTGACCAGGGACGGCTCGGCATCGTGCATGGCGGCGCCGCTCGCTTCGAGCCGAGCGAGCCGGCAATGGGCCTGCGCAGCCGGGAGAATGCGCGTGGCAAGGCGGCCATCGGCAGGGCGGCGGCCGGCCTCGTTAGCAGCGGTATGGTGGTCTTCCTCGATTCCGGCACCACCACCTTGGCCGTCGCGCAGGCCATGAATGATCTGCGCGATCTCACCATATGCACGGCCAGCCTGAAGATTGCACTGCATCTGTGCCATGTGCCCGGCATGCGTGTGCACATACTGGGCGGTGAAGTCGACCCGGGCGAGGAGGCCGCTTCCAGCATCGATGCGCTGGATGCAATGGCGCGCTTTCGCGTCGACATCGCCTTTCTCGGCGGCGGCGCGCTATCGCCGGATGGCGAAGTGACCGATTTCACCAGGGCCGGCGCCGAGCAGCGCGGCCGCATGATCGCGCTCGCCGGCAAGGCCTATTTCGTCCTCGACAGCAGCAAGTTCGGCAAGCTGACGCCGCTGAGGATTCCGAACTTCGACCGCACCGCCGGCGTTATCGTCGACGCCCGGCCGCAACCTGCGCTTGCCGACGCGCTTTTACAAAAAGGGCCGGAACTGATCATCGCATCTTGATGTGATATTTTGTGGCTTTTTGACTTGATATTTGACTTTCCTGTGTTAGCTTGCCGACCATCCCTCAAGATGGCGGAACCCTCATGGCACATGAATTTCCAACGCACGCACGCGTCGTGATCGTCGGCGGCGGCATCATCGGCTGCTCCGTCGCCTATCACCTGACGAAGCTCGGCTGGGCCGACGTCGTCCTTCTCGAGCAGGGTCAGCTCAGCGGCGGCACCACCTGGCATGCGGCGGGTCTGGTCGGGCAATTGCGCAGCCATTCCAACATGACCAGCCTGATCAGGTACTCCACTCAGCTCTATGGCGAACTGGTGGCCGAGACCGGTCTCGCGACCGGCTGGAAGAATTGCGGCTCGCTGTCGGTGGCGCGCACCGCCGACCGCATGACGGTGCTGAAGCGTACGGCTGCGTCGGCGCGCGCCCAAGGCGTTGAGATCGACGTCATCTCGCCGAGCGAAGCCGGCGATCTGTGGCCGGTCATGGCGACGGACGATCTGGTCGGCGCGGTCTGGCTGCCTGGCGACGGCAAGGCCAATCCGACCGATCTCACGCAATCGCTCGCCAAGGGCGCGCGCAATCGCGGCGCGAGGATATTCGAGCGCGTCAAGGTCACCGGCATCACGGTGAGAAACGGCGTCGCCTGCGGTGTCGAGACCGACCGTGGCGACATCGTCGCCGAGATCGTCGTCAACTGCGCCGGCCAGTGGGCGCGTAAGGTCGGGCTGATGTGCGGCGTCTCGGTGCCGCTGCATTCGGCCGAGCACATGTACATCGTCACGGGCCGGATCGAGGGTGTGCATCCGGACCTGCCCGTCATGCGCGATCCGGACGGCTTCATCTATTTCAAGGAAGAGGTCGGCGGGCTGGTCATGGGCGGCTTCGAACCGCATGCCAAGCCGTGGGGCATGAACGGCATCCCCGAGAATTTCGAGTTCGCGCTGCTGCCGGACGATTGGGATCAGTTCGAGATTCTGATGGAAAACGCGCTGGTGCGCGTGCCGCAACTGGCGCAAGCCGAGGTCAAGAAGTTCTACAACGGTCCCGAAAGCTTTACGCCCGACAACAATTTTCTCCTCGGCGAGGCGCCGGAGCTGAAGAATTTCTATGTTGGCGCCGGCTTTAACTCGATGGGCATCGCCAGCGCCGGCGGTGCCGGCAAGGCGCTGGCCGAGTGGATCGTCAACGGCGCGCCGACCATGGATTTGTGGCCTGTCGATATCAGGCGCTTCGCCGCCTTCAACAACAATCCGCGCTGGCTGCATGATCGCGTCAAGGAGACGCTCGGTTTGCATTACGCCATGCCGTGGCCGAACCGCGAGCTGGACACCGCCCGACCCTTCCGCCGCTCGCCGCTCTACGACCGGCTGGCCGCCAGGGGCGCCTGCTTCGGTTCCAAGATGGGCTGGGAGCGCGCCAACTGGTTCGCGGCCCCGGGAGAGAGGGCCGGGAACGATTATGCCTTCGGCCGCCAGAACTGGCATGAGGCAGTCAAGCGCGAAATGAAGGCGACGCGCGAGGCTGTTGCCGTATTCGACCAGACCTCTTTCGCCAAGCTTCTCGTGCAGGGCCGCGACGCCTGTGCCCTGCTCAACCGCATCTGCGCCGGCAATGTCGATGTACCGGTCGGTACATCCGTTTACACGGGCGTGCTCAACGCGCGCGGCGGGTACGAAAGCGATCTCACCGTAATGCGACTTGGTGCGCAAAAATTCCTCATCGTCACCGGTTCGGCGCAAGCGGTCCACGACGCCGACTGGATCGCCAGGAACATCCCACCGGACGCACATGCCATCGTGACCGACGTCACCTCGTCCTACGCGGTGCTGGCGCTGATGGGGCCGCGCTCGCGCGATCTCCTGGGCAAATTGTCGTCGGCCGATCTTTCCAACGCCGGCTTCCCCTTCGCCACCATCCGCGAGATCGATATCGGCTACGCTACCGCCTACGCCAACCGCATGACCTATGTCGGCGAGCTCGGCTGGGAGCTGATCGTGCCGACGGAATTCGCCGTCGGCGTCTACGAGGCGCTGCACGAGGCTGGCGGCGAATTCGGCCTCCTGGACGCCGGCTACTACGCGCTTGATGCCTTGCGCATCGAAAAGGGTTTTCGCGCCTGGGGCCGTGAGTTGACGCCTGACATTACCCCCTGGCAGGCGGGGCTTGGCTTCGCCGTCGCCATGGACAAACCGGGTGGCTTCATCGGCCGTGACGCGCTGGTCGAGGCCAAGCCGTCGACGGCGCCGGCAAAACGCATCGTACTGTTCACGCTCGACCATGCCGAGCCGATGCTGTGGGGCGGCGAGCTGATCCTGCGCGACGGCAAGCCCGTCGGCGAGGTCCGCTCGGCCGCCTACGGTCACACGCTTGGCCGCTCGGTGGCGCTCGGGCTGATCGAGAACGAGACGGGCGTCGACGCTGCGTTTCTGGCTAGCGGCCGTTTCGAGATCGATCTTGCCGGCGTTCGCCACGCGGCCAAGGCACATTTGCGCACCCCTTACGATCCGAAGTCGGAACGGGTGAAAGCGGATGTGGAGGAGATCAGGGCCGCCGCCTAATCCGCCGACATCGAACGCGCCATGTCGAGGAAGGCGCGCACCAGCTTGCCGCCGCTGCGTTCGCGCAGGCAGATCAGTGCTTCGTCCATCAACGTCTCAGGCGCGTCGAGCGCGATCGCTACCAGCCGCGAATCCTGGCCGAATTCGGCCGCCGAGACAAAGCCGATGCCGGCACCCGAGGCGACGATCTCGCGGACGGCTTCACGGCCTTCGGCCTCGATCACCGGCCTGAGTTCGACCTTCGATGCCGCGGCCAGATCCTCGAGCTTCTGGCGCGTCTTGGAGCCGCGCTCCCGCATGACCAGCGATTCCTGCGCGAGTTGCTTGAGGCTCAATGATTTCTTGCCCGACAGCGGATGATCGACGGACGCAAAAGCGATGATCGGCGTCGAATTGAGTTTCAGCACCTCGAAGTCGCGTCCGGTCGGCACCTCGCCCAGCACGCCGATGTCGGCATCATAGCTGTAGAGGCTGCTGATTACCGTCTCGGTGTTGCCGGCGCGCAGCGAAACCTGGACGCCGGGATAGCGCGCGCGAAAACTGCCGAGGATGTGAAGCAGATGATGCGCGGCGTCGGCGACGATGCGCAGCGTGCCGGAGCGCAGGGCGCGCGATTCCGTCAGAAGCTCGAGCGCCTGCTGCTCGGTATCGAACATGCGGTGGGTTATTTCGAGCAGCTTCTGGCCCGAATGGGTCAGCGTGACCTGCTTCTTGTTCCGGTTGAACAGCAGCACGTCATATTCTTCCTCGAGCTTGCGCACCTGGTCCGAAATTGCCGGCTGCGTCAGGAACAGCGCTTCCGCGGCACGTGAAAACCCGCCTGATATCGCCACCTGGTGAAAGGCTCGCAATTGAACGTAGCGCATGTTCTCACCTTTCTAGATCCGAGTTCCGGCTGCCAACCTATCATAAGCCTCGCAGGCAAAAAGGCATGAAGGAACGATTCTTCTTATATCTGGGGATGATCGCCCACGGTCACGCACGCGTCATGGATACCACGCAGGCTGCGCTCGGCTGGAGGCGCGATTATCCCGCCGGGCAATAATTCGACTGCAAGCCAGATCATCGGGTGAGCTTATACATCAATACAAAATAACGATTTTACAAATACGTCGTTCCAGCCAAGAATGGCCCCACGTAAAAAGCAGCGGAGGACACTATGCTCGCCGAGACGAAATTTGCCGCGGAGCCGTTGGCCGGTCCGGCGCTGGGCGAGCCATACCTGCTGACGCCCGGGCCGCTCACCACCTCCTATCCGGTCAAGCAGGCGATGCTGCGCGACTGGGGATCCTGGGACGGCGATTTCCGCGCCATGACGTCAGACATGCGCCGCCGCCTGCTGGCGCTGACCGGCGATGCAAAAGGCGAATTCGACTGTGTGCCGATGCAAGGCAGCGGCTCCTTCTGCGTCGAGGCGATGCTGGGTTCGTTCGTGCCGAAGGACGGCAAGGTTCTGGTCCTGGCCAATGGCGCCTACGGCCTGCGCGCGGCCCAGACCATGCAGTATCTCGGCCGCGCCTATACGCTGATCGACAAGGGCGACTACCTGCCGCCGCGCGGCGACGAGGTGGCCGCCGCCCTCGAGGCCGATCCTGCCATCACGCATGTGATCGCCATCCATTGCGAGACCAGTTCCGGCATCCTCAACCCCGTCGCCGAGATTGCCGAAGCCGTCCATGCCAAGGGCCGCAAGCTGCTGGTCGATTCCATGAGCGCCTTCGGCGCCATCGCGCTCGACGTGAACGAGATCCGCTACGAGGCGATGGTCTCGTCCGCCAACAAGTGCATCGAGGGCGTGCCGGGCTTCGGCTTCATCATCGCCCGCAAGAGCGAATTGGAAGCCGCCAAGGGCCGCAGCCATTCGCTGTCGCTCGACGTCCATGCGCAGTGGGCGCATATGAACAAGACCGGGCAGTGGCGCTACACTCCGCCGACCCATGTCGTCGCCGCCTTCCTTGAAGCGCTTCGCCAGCACGAGGCCGAGGGCGGCGTTGCCGGCCGCGGCGCCCGCTACACCAGGAACCGCGACGTGATGGTGGCCGGCATGCGCGAGCTCGGCTTCGAGACTTTGCTCAGGGATCGCTGGCTGTCGCCGATCATCGTCACCTTCTTCAACCCGGCCCACGCCAACTTCGCCTTCGACCGCTTCTACGAGCTGATGAAGGACAAGGGCTTCATCATCTATCCGGGCAAGCTGACCGTCGTCGATAGCTTCCGTATCGGCTGCATCGGCCAGATGGACGAACATGTCATGCGCCGCGTCGTAGAGGCGGCGGCGCAGTCGCTGAAGGAGATGGACGTCGACACCGCCGCTCCTCCCGCCGCGGCAATCGCCGAGCGCGCCAAACTCGCCGCCTGAAGCGGCAGAATTTTTGAGGATTTCGATGAACCAGATGTCTCCCATCAACGTCGCGGTCAACGGCCGCACCTACGCCTGGCCACGTGTGCCGGCCATCGCCATCTGCCTCGACGGCTGCGAGCCGGCCTATCTCGACGAAGCCATCAAGGCCGGGCTGATGCCGGCGCTGGTCAGGATCAAGCAGAAAGGCACGGTGCGTTTTGCGCATTCTGTCATTCCGAGCTTCACCAACCCCAACAATCTGTCGATAGCCACAGGCCGCCCGCCCTCGGTGCACGGCATTTGCGGCAACTACCTCTACGAGCGCGAAACCGGCAAGGAAGTGATGATGAACGACCCGCGCTTCCTGCGCGCGCCCACCATCTTCCAGGCCTTCTACGATGCCGGCGCCAAGGTCGCGGTGGTCACCGCCAAGGACAAATTGCGTGCGCTGCTCGGCAAGGGCCTCGCCTTCGACGACGGCCGCGCGCTGTGCTTCTCGGCCGAAAAATCCGACACCACCACCAAGGCCGAGCACGGCATCAACAATGCCTCGAAGCATTTTGGACTGCCGGTACCGGAAGTCTATTCGGCCGAACTGTCGGAATTCGTCTTCGCCGCCGGCGTCCAGCTGCTGAAGGAATTCAGCCCCGACATCATGTATCTGACCACCACCGACTATGTGCAGCACAAATACGCGCCCGGCGTGCCCCAGGCCAACGCCTTCTACGAGATGTTCGACAAGTACCTGGCCGAGCTTGATGCGCTGGGCGCGGCAATCGTGGTGACCGCCGACCATGGCATGAAGCCCAAGCACAAGCAGGATGGTTCGCCTGACGTCGTCTATGTCCAGGACCTGCTCGACGAATGGCTGGGCAAGGATGCCGCGCGCGTCATTCTGCCGATCACAGATCCCTATGTCGTGCATCACGGCGCGCTCGGCTCGTTCGCCACCGCCTACCTTCCTGACGGCGCCGATCAGGCCGACATCATGGCGCGGCTGGCGAAGATCGACGGCATCATGCTGGTTGTCGACAGCCCGACCGCCTGCGAGCGTTTCGAACTGCCGGCCGACCGCATCGGCGACATCGTGCTGATCTCGACGCAGAACAAGACGATCGGCACCTCGGAACACCGCCACGACCTGGCAGCCCTCAACGAGCCGCTGCGCTCGCATGGCGGGCTGACCGAGCAGGAGGTGCCGTTCATCGTCAACCGCGTGCTGGCCGATTTGCCTGATGAGCCCGTGCTGAGGAACTTCGACGCGTTCTACTACGCGACGATGGCGGCCGCGCTCGCGTGACGGATGGGTCGGGTGCCGGTGTCGCCTCCAAGATGGCGCTGGTCGACCCCACTCCGCCTCGCTCCGCTCGGCACCTCTCCCCGATCGACGGGGGAGAGGAAAGGCGCCAAGCCTGGGGCGCTGACCTCACCTGATTTCCTCTCCCCCGTCGATCGGGGGAGAGGTGGCCCGAAGGGCCGGAGTGGGGGTCGACCCTCGCCGCGACGTACCCAAGAATCTGCTGGAGCAGAGCACATGACCCAACTCGACCCTGCCATCAAAGTTCGCCACGAGCCGATGCGCATCGCCGGCAAGAAGGTTGATGCCGACGACGTTGTCGAGGTGCGCTATCCCTGGAACGACACCGTTATCGGCACCGTGCCTGCCGGCCGCGCCGAGCATGCCCGCCAGGCCTTCGAGATCGCCGCCGGCTACAGGTCGAAGCTGACGCGCTACGAGCGCCAGCAGATCCTGTTCCGCACGGCGGAAAAACTCGCGTCGCGCCGGGAAGAAATCTCTGATCTCATCACGCTCGAGCTCGGCATCTCCAAGACGGATTCGCTCTATGAGGTCGGCCGCGCCTATGACGTGTTCACATTGTCGGCGCAGATGTGCATCCAGGATGACGGCCAGATCTTCTCCTGCGATCTCACCCCGCACGGCAAAGCGCGCAAGATCTTCACCACGCGCGAGCCGCTGAAGGCGATCTCGGCGATCACCCCGTTCAACCATCCGCTCAACATGGTCTCGCACAAGGTGGCGCCGGCGATCGCCACCAACAATTGCGTGGTGGTCAAACCGACCGAACTGACGCCGATGACGGCGCTGCTTTTGGCCGACATCCTCTACGAAGCCGGCCTGCCGCCGGAAATGCTGTCGGTGGTGACCGGCTGGCCGGCCGACATCGGCAACGAGATGATCACCAACGACAACATCGACCTGATCACCTTCACCGGCGGCGTGCCGGTCGGCAAGATGATCGCCCGCACAGCCGGCTACAAGCGCCAGGTGCTGGAGCTCGGCGGCAACGATCCGCTGATCGTCCTCAACGATCTCTCGGACGACGATCTGGCCAGGGCCGCGGATCTCGCCGTCGCCGGCGCCACGAAGAACTCCGGCCAGCGCTGCACGGCGGTCAAGCGCATCCTTGTCCAGGAAAGCGTCGCCGACCGCTTCGTGCCGCTGGTGCTGGAGCGGGCCAGGAAGATCCGCTTCGGCGACCCCATGGACCGCACGACAGATCTTGGCACCGTCGTGCACGAGAAGGCGGCGGCACTCTTCGAAGCCCGGGTCCACATGGCCGCCGGGCAGGGCGCCGAAATCCTCTACAATCCGGGCCGGCAAGGCGCGCTGCTGCCGCCGATCGTCGTCGATCGCGTGCCGCACACATCCGAACTGGTGATGGAAGAGACCTTCGGCCCGATCATCCCGATCGTGCGCGCACCGGACGATGACGAGGCGCTGATCAGGCTCTCCAACTCGACCGCCTTCGGCCTGTCGTCGGGCGTCTGCACCAACTCGTTTCCGCGCATGCAGAAATACATCACCGGCCTTGAGGTCGGCACCGTCAACATCTGGGAAGTGCCGGGCTACCGCATCGAGATGTCGCCGTTCGGCGGCATCAAGGACAGTGGCAATGGCTACAAGGAAGGCGTCATCGAGGCAATGAAGAGCTATACCAATGTGAAGACGTTTTCGCTGCCCTGGTCCTGACCGGACGGCTCGGCTGACAGAACAACCGAGGGAGCGTTCCACGCTCCCTCATTCGCGTTTCGGAGATGGTTATGGCCGCGATCAAAGAGCTTGTGCATACCGAGGGCGATTCCAACACCACGGCGGCCCGCAGCCGCTGGGATTCCGGCCAGGACGATCCACGCATCCGCGGGCTGCTTGACCGCGACGCTTCGGCCTTCATGCACCAGAGCCTGTCCAGCCCTTGTCTTTCGACGATCGCCAAGGCCGAAGGCATCTGGATCGAGGACACCGCCGGCCGCCGTTTCATGGATTTCCACGGCAACAGCGTGCACCATCTCGGCTATGGCCATCCGAAGCTGGTCGCCGCGATCAAGAAACAGCTCGACGATCTCTGTTTTGCGCCGCGCCGCTTCACCTGCGAACCCGCTGTCGAACTGGCCGAGAAATTGGCCGAGTTGGCGCCCGGCGATCTCGGCAAGGTGCTGTTCACGACAGGCGGTTCCGACGCCATCGAGGTGGCGCTGAAGATCGCGCGCGCCGCGACCGGCCGCTTCAAGACGGTTTCGTTCTGGGATGCCTTTCATGGCGCTGGCTTCGGTGCCGCAAGCGTCGGCGGCGAAGCGACCTTCCGTTCCCATATCGCCGGGCCGATGATGACCGGCACCGAACATGTCGCGCCCTGGGACGGCTACCGCTGTCCTTACGGCCACGGCACCCTGGAAGCCTCCGGGCTCGCCTGCGCCAACATGATCGCCTATGTGCTCGGTCGCGAACAGGATGTGGCCGCGGTCGTCGCCGAGCCGATGCGGGCAACGCCCAACCCGCCGCCGCCCGGTTTCTGGAATCGGGTGCGCGAGGCCTGCGACCGGCACGGCACGCTGCTGATCTTCGACGAGATCCCGACCGGCCTTGGC
The DNA here is from genome assembly GCF_006442185.1 of Mesorhizobium sp. B2-4-1. NCBI lineage: Bacteria > Pseudomonadati > Pseudomonadota > Alphaproteobacteria > Hyphomicrobiales > Phyllobacteriaceae > Mesorhizobium > Mesorhizobium sp. B2-4-1. The sequence goes on from NZ_VFVN01000006.1 coordinate 150,477, forward strand.
AAGACCGGAAAATTCTTCGCCCATGAGCATGACGGCGTGACGCCGGACATCGTCGTTCTCGGCAAGTCGCTCGGCGGCGGCATCCTGCCGATCGCCGCTGTCATCGCCCGCCGCGATCTCGACGTCACCGGCGGTTTTGCCATCGGTCACTACACCCACGAGAAGAACCCGGTGACGACGCGCGCGGCGCTGACGACGATCGATATCATCCTGGAAGAAGGACTGGTCGAGCGTGCGGCCGAGCTTGGCCGGCATATGCTGGGACGCATGCAGGATCTGATGGGGCGTTCGCCCCATGTCGGCGATGTCAGGGGCAGGGGACTGATGGTCGGCGTCGAACTTGTCGAGGACCGTACCTCGCGCCAGCCCGCGCGCGATCTTGCCGAACGCGTCTTCTATGCCTGCCTCGAACGGGGGCTGAGCTTCAAGGTCAGCCACGGCAACGTGCTGACGCTGTCACCGCCGCTGGTGATTTCGAAAGCCGATCTCGACCGTGCGCTCGACATCGTCGAACGCGCCGTGCTGACGGCCTGACCGTGAAGGCCGTCCGCACCGACCGCGAGCTCGAATGTCCAGGCATCGATGCCGGCTTGCGGGCAAGGGGTGTCGAGCTGGTGACGCTGCCGGACGGCATTTCCGAGGCGGAGCTCAAAGCCGCGGTCGCCGACGCCGATCTGCTCTTGATGTGCTACACGCCAGTCACTGCGGAGGTGATCGACGCGGCGCCCAGGTTGAAGGGCATCGTCAAATATGGCGTCGGTATCGACGCCATCGATATCCCCGCTGCCATGCGGCGCGGTATCCCCGTTGTCAACGTGCCCGAATATGCCGAGGAAACCGTCGCCGAAGGTGCTTTCGCCATGATGGTCGCGCTGGCCAAGCGGCTGCCCGCCATCACCGCGGCGGTATCGCGCGATGGCTGGATCTGGCCCGAGCCGCGCTGGCTGGGACGCGACATTTCAGGCGCCACGCTTGGGATCGTCGGTTGTGGCAAAATTGGCCGCAGCATGGCGCGCATGGCCGGCCAGGGATTTCGTGCGCGGCTTCTTGGCTTCGATCCCGGTGTCGACGCCGAAACGATGCGCGCCGCCGGCATCGAAAAAGCCGACGACCTCCAGGCAATGCTTCGCGCCTGCGACTTCGTCTCAATCCATTGCGTGCTGAACGACAGCACGCGCGGCCTGATCGGCAAGGCTGAACTCGCCTGCCTCAAGCCTTCCGCCATCATCGTCAACGTCTCGCGCGGCGCGCTCATCGACGAGGCGGCCCTTGTCGAGGCGATCGTTTCCGAGCGCATCGGCGGCGCCGGGCTCGACGTCTATTCGGTCGAGCCGCTGGCCAAGTCGGGCCATCCGATGGGCGCGCTTTTCGGCCGCGACGACGTCATCCTGTTCCCGCACCTCACCTTCTTTACGCATCAGGCGATGCGCCGGCTCGAGGACGACACGCTCGCGCGCTGCTTTGAGATTCTCGACGGCCGGCCGGTGATCGTGCGCTCGTCCGACCCGCGGTTGCGGGCGCAGACTTCTGGCGTTTCATTCGTCTGATCATCACCTGCTCAAACGCTTCGACGGCCTGCCCTGAGCAGGCCGAAATATGTTCGCGACATGACTGCGACGGTTCCATGACAACTATCAGATGAAGTTTGCCTGTCATAAAATAAATAGATTTTACTTATCGATTCCCAATCCCCAGAGTTGTCCTAACGACGACGCTGCCGGTACTAATCGAAGCAGAAGCAGAAGCAGCCGGCGCCGTCGCCACAGTGCATCGCAGAATGTGCCATCAATCAAAAAGGGGAACTGGACATGAAATCACGCAACGCAACCACGGTCGCGGCTTTCGCCGCGTTGCTGGCGTCGGCTGCCCTCATCGGACCGGCGATGGCAGATGGCGTCGTCACCATCTACTCCGCCGATGGCCTGCATGACGGCAACGGCAGCTGGTTCGAAACCGAGTTCGCCGCCTTCACCAAGGCCACCGGCATAAAAGTGCAGTATATCGAGGCTGGTTCGGGCGGTGTCGTTGAGCGTGTCGCCAAGGAGAAGTCGAACCCGCAAGCGGACGTGCTGGTGACATTGCCGCCCTTCGTGCAGCGCGCCGCCGCCGGCGGCCTGCTGCAGGATTACAAGCCCGAAGGGGCGGACCAGATCGACGGCGGCACCGACAAATACCGGCCGCTGGTCAACAACTACATGAACTTCATCTACAACAGCGCCGTGCTTTCGGAAGCGCCGAAGAGCTACGACGATCTGCTGGACCCGAAATTCAAGGGCAAGATCCAATACTCGACGCCCGGCCAGGCCGGCGACGGCACCGCTGTCATGCTGCAGATCATCCATGCCTTCGGCGGCGAGGATGCAGGTTTCGAGTTCATGAGGAAATTGCAGGACAACAATGTCGGCCCCTCCGCTTCGACCGGCAAGCTGACGGCGCTGGTCAACAAGGGCGAGCTGCATGTCGCCAACGGCGATTTGCAGATGAACATGTCGCAAATGGCCGACAATCCCAACATCAAGGTGTTCTGGCCGGCGGGGCCTGACGGCGTGCGCTCCACCTTTGCGCTGCCCTATGAGATCGGCCTGGTAACCGGCGCGCCCAATGCCGACAACGGCAAGAAGCTGATCGACTTCCTGCTCTCAAAGGAAGCTCAGTCGAAGGTCAGTTCCGTGGCTCTTGGTCTGCCGGCCCGCAAGGATGTGACGCCGAACGACGCCAATTTCGCGAAGGCGCAAGAGGCGATGAAGGGCCTGACCATCTGGTCGCCGAACTGGGATGACGCTCTGGCCAAGCTGCCTGACTACGTCAAGCGGTGGAACGAAGCGACCGGAAGTTGATCCCTGCCAATCCGGAGGACCATGCCATGTCGGCCGCCGCTTTTACTGGGACCAGTGTCATGGACATCGACGCCGCGAAGGTTCGCGGCGCCGGCTCCAACGTCCATTTCGACAAGGTTGTTGTCGCCTATGGCGCTCACGTCGTCTTGCATCCGCTGACCCTGGATATTGCTCCCGGCGAGATCCTGGCGATGATCGGCCCATCCGGCTCCGGCAAGACCACCGCCTTGCGGGCGGTGGCCGGCTTCGTGCGGCCGAGAAGCGGACGAATCCGCATTGGCGCGACGGATGTGACCGATCTGCCGCCCTATGAGCGCGGGCTCGGCATGGTGGTTCAAAACTACGCGCTGTTTCCGCATATGCGGGTCGAGGACAACGTCGCCTTCGGCCTCAGGGCTCAGGGAGCCGACAAGGCGCTGATCGCCGAGCGGGTCAAGGATGCACTCGGTACCGTCGGCATGGCTGCCTATGCAGGACGCTATCCGCGCGAGCTTTCCGGCGGCCAGCAGCAGCGTGTCGCGATTGCGCGCGCTCTTGCCGTGCGGCCCCGCGTGCTGCTGCTTGACGAGCCGCTTTCGGCGCTGGACGCACAGATCCGCCGCAATATGGTCGAGGAGATCGCCAGGCTGCACCGCAGCCTGCCGGGCCTGACGATCCTCTATGTCACTCACGACCAGACAGAGGCGCTCACCCTCGCCGACAAGATCGCCATCATGCGCGACGGCTCGGTCTGTTCGCATGGACCGACGACCGAGCTCTACCGCCGCCCGCCCAACCGCTTCACCGCCGAGTTCCTCGGCCGCGCCAATCTACTGCCGGTCACCATTGCCGAGGCTGCCGGCTCCAAGGGTTTTGCCGCGGCAAGGCATGGCGACGCGGTGCTGATGGGCACCGGCCGTGACGAGAAGGCCGGCGACAAGAGCCTGCTTTGTATCAGGCCCCAGCACCTCAGCCTGACGGCCGATGGCGACCATACCAATCGCATTGTCGGCACGCTCCTGGAGGTGCACTGGCAAGGCGAACTCACCCATCTCGTGCTCGATGTCGACGGCACGACGGTGCGCGTCTCGGCGACGAGACTGCCGATGGCCCTGCCGGAACCCGGCGCCAAGGTGCCGCTGTTCTTCGCGCCCACCGACACCTCGCTCGTTCCGGAAGACGCCGGTGTCTGAGGCTGTCGCTATCGCCTCGCCAGCGGTCAGGAGAGAGCCTGGCAGATTCTGGATCGTGCCGCCGGCCGCACTCCTGGCCCTGCTGTTCTTCTATCCGCTGGCGCTCATCGCCCGGCAGGCCTTCCTGGACGACAGCGGCGTTGCCAATGTCGCCGAAGTGATCCGCGTCCTGCATTCGCGCTTCTTCCTCAACGCGCTGATCAACACGGTGACGATTTCGGTTACCGCGACTGCCGGGTGCCTGATCGTCGGTCTCGTGCTGGCACTGATCCTGGCCTTCGTTCCGTTCCCCGGCAGCGGCTTCATTGCCAGGCTGATCGACACCTTCATCGCATTGCCGACCTTCCTGGTGACGCTCGCCTTCACCTTTCTCTACGGCTCCGCAGGCATGCTCAACGCAGGGCTGATGGAGACCTTTTCACTGCCGTCGCCGCCCGTCGATTTCCTCTATTCGAGCTGGGGCGTGGTGCTGGCCGAGGTCACTGTCTACACGCCGTTCATCCTACGGCCGCTGCTTGCCGCCTTCTCGCTGGTGGACCGCGGCCAGATCGAAGCGGCAAGCGTGCTCGGCGCGCGGTCGTTCCGCATCGTGCGCCAAATCATCCTGCCGGCCGCCATTCCGGCACTCATTGCCGGCGGGAGCCTCTGCCTGCTGCTCACCGTCAACGAGTTCGGCATCGTGCTGTTCATCGGCGCCAAGGGGGTCATCACGCTGCCGCTGCTGATCTATGGCAAGGCGATCCAGGAATCGGCCTATCAGGTCGCCTGCATCATCGCCCTGATCAACATCGCGCTGTCGCTCGGCCTGTTCGGGCTCTATCGTTTCGCAGCCGGCCGGCTGGGGGTCTAGCCATGCTGGTTTGGTCCCGCTCCGGTCGCCTCGTTCTGTGGCTCCTCTTCGCGCTGATCTTCGGTGTGCTGTTCCTGGCGCCGCTTGCGGTCATTCTCCTGTCCAGCCTTGCCGGCCAGTGGAACGGGGTGCTGCCGAGCAGCCTGACGACGGAACACTACAGCGACGTCTTGCATGGCGCGGCCGGCGATGCGGTCAAGGCGAGCCTTCTCACCGGTTTTGCAGCCAGCGCGCTGGCGCTGGTCAGCGGCACCTGGGCGGCGCTGTCGCTGCGGGTCCAGGGGCATGCGCTGCGGCGCCTGCTGGGCCTGTTGTTCTTCGTCCCCAGCGCCGTGCCTTCGGTCTCCGTCGGCCTTGGCCTGCTGGTCGCCTTCAGCCATCCGCCGCTGCTGCTCAACGGTACGATCGCGATCGTCATGATCGCGCATTTCGTGCTGATATCGGCCTTCACCTTCGGCAATGTGTCGGCCGGACTGGCGCGGCTCTCGCCCGACTTCGAGCAGGTGGCATCGAGCCTCGGCGCGCGGCCGGCCTACCGCCTCTGGCACGTCACCTTGCCTCTGCTCGCACCCTATCTGGTCGCAGCGTTCGGGCTCAGCTTCGCACTGTCGATGGGTGAACTCGGCGCCACCGTGATGGTCTATCCGCCGGGTTGGGTGACGCTGCCGGTGTCGATCTTCAGCCTCACCGACCGAGGCGACATCTTTGCGGGAGCAGCGCTCACCATGATCCTGGTGGTGGCGACCCTGGCGCTGCTGCTCGGTCTGGAGCGCATCACCGCCCGCGCCACGGGATCGTAGCGCTGCCTCAGCCGGGTTTGCGTTCGACGATGTAGATGTGATCCGCGGCCAACACAACTTCGTCGCGCTGGTTGATCACCTCGCAGCGTTCGATGACCCGGCCCGCGGCCGGCCGCTTCGGATCGTCCTGCTTGGCTGCGATGGTGGTGCGCGTGCGGATCGTGTCGCCGATGAACACCGGCTTGATGAAACGCAGCCGATCATAGCCATAGGAGAAGGCAACGGGATTGACGACGCTTGCCGTCAGTCCGATGCCGACCGAGAACACCAGCGTGCCGTGCGCGATGCGCTGCCCGAACGGCGTTGTCTTCATGAACTCGGCGTCCATATGGTGCGGGAAGAAATCGCCTGTGTGGCCGGCATGGACAATGAAGTCGGTCTCGGTAATGGTGCGGCCGCTGGTCAGCCGCGAAGAGCCGATCTCGTAGTCCTCGAAATAGGTGATCTGTTCCATGTCCCGCCTATGGCTTTTCGGCCAGCGGCGTCGCCGGCGCCGCACTCGATTTATAGGCGGCTTCCACCAGCGCCATGGTGTTCCAGGCGTCCTCGACCGAACTGACCAATTCGTCGTCTTCGCCCGCGGCAAAGCGCTGCACATTTGCCATGCGTCCGACGAAAGCGTCGGGGAACCATTCACCGGCGAGCGGCACACTGATCCAGTCCGTTCCGCCTCTTGGATAGATTTCCAGGACGTCGGGTTCGCCGCGCGGATAGTCGAGATTGAGGCCGAGCTTGAGATAGGCGGCCCCTTCGGTGCCGCAGATGCGAAACTCGCAAGCCTGGTGCCGGCGGCCGAACTTGTGGTCGTGGTTGATCGACAGTGCGCAGCGAACCGTGTCTCCATAGTCGAGAATGGCGCTAGTGCGAGTCTGCGCCACCTCGTGGTTGGGATGGCCAAGCGTCTTGGCGTGGACGCCCTTGGGGTCGCCGAGCAGTTGCCGGATCAGGTCTAGATAGTGGATCGAATGCATGGCGATCTCGACACGCGGCGCCTTGAGCAGGAATTCCCACAGTTCCCAAGGTGTCGCCAGCGCCAGCCAGGCGTCGAAGTCGACGATCTCGCCGAGCCAGCCCCTGGCGATGGCGTCCTTGAGGCCCAGCATCATCGGCGCGAAGCGCAGCTGGAAATTCACGGCTGCCTTGAGTTTTCTGGCGCGGCAGATTTCGAGGATTTCGGTTGCCTCGCCGAGGTAGTTGCCCATCGGCTTCTGGATCAGCGCGACCGAACCGTCGGGCAGAGCCTTCAGGATCTCGGCGTGCCGTCCTGGCGGCGTCGCCAGATCGAAGATCGCATCCTTGACGGCCGCCGCTTCCTCGACGGAGTGGAAGGCCGTCACATTCCATTTCTCGGCCAGGGCCTTCGCCTTGGCCTGGTCCGGATCATAAAGGCCGGTAATCGGGAACCCCGCTTTTCGGTAGGCGGGAAAATGGGCATCGCCGACAATCGAACCTGCGCCAAAGGTGACGATCGGCCGGGGCTTTGTAGGCTTAGGCCAGGACTGGATGAGTGAGGCAGGGTCGAAACCGCCTTCAGTCATGATGGAAGACCTCGTCCATCGAAGCCCACCATTCGCCCTCCTTGCGGGTCGCCAGCGGCTCCTGGCAAGGCATGCAGAGGGCCCACCATTCCTGTGTTTTCGGGTCTGCCGCCATCTTGGCCATGTCGGCGGCATAGTCGGTGCCGTGGTATTCGAAATAGGCAAACAGCAGGTTCTCCGGCCGCTTCAGGTAGATCGAATAGTTCTCGATGTTGCAAGCCGAGATCATGGTCAGCACGTCGGGCCAGACGGCGGCATGGAGGCGCACATATTCCTCGACCTTTTCCGGCTTCAGTCCCAGAACCATTCCCATCCGCTGCATGTTCGTTCCCCTATTTCGTGATCGCCGTGGTGAATTCGGCGATGCTCATGGCCTTGACCGCGTCCCAGTCCCAATCGATGCCGATGCCGGGCTCCTCGGGTGCCAGAGCGTGCCCATCCTCGATGCGCATGCGCTTGCCGGTCAACTGGTCAAGCTGCGGAATGTACTCGACATACCGGCCGTTCTGAACAGCGCAGGTGAGGCTGACATGCAATTCCATCAGGAAATGCGGACAGACCGGGATGTCGAAGGCCTCCGCCGCATGCGCCACCTTTAGCCAGGGCGTGATACCGCCAATGCGACCGACATCGACTTGCACGATCGAAGAGGCGCCTTTCTGCATGTATTCGCGGAAATGCCTGATGGAATAGAGCGACTCGCCGATGGCAATCGGCGTCTGCGTCGAATTCGACAGCCTGACATGGCCATCGATGTCGTCGGCCGGCAGCGGCTCCTCGATCCAGGCGAGATCGAGTTCACGCAGCCTCGCTGCGCGGCGGATCGCTTCGTCGACGGAGAATCCCTGATTGGCGTCGGTCATGATCTCGTAGCCGTCGCCCACCGCCTTGCGCACCGCCGCCAGCCGCGCCAGATCTTCCGATCCGTGCGGTTTGCCGATCTTCACCTTCGAGCCGCGAAATCCCTTGGCCTTCGCGGCCAGCGCGTCATCGACCAGCGCCTGCGTCTCGATGTGCAGCCAGCCGCCCTCCGTCGTGTAGAGCGGGCAGCGGTCCTTGGCGCCGCCCGCCAGCTTCCACAGAGGCAGCCCCTGCTTCTTCGCCCGCAGGTCCCAAAGCGCGGTGTCGATCGCCGCGATCGCGATGGCCGTGATCGCGCCGATCGTGGTGGCGTGTGTGGCGAATTCGAGATCGTGCCAGATCGCCTCGATCATGTCGGGGTCGCGGCCGATCAGGCGCGGCGCCAGATGGTCGGACAAGAGCCGCATCACGGACGAGCCGCCGGTGCCGATCGTGTAGCTGTAGCCGGTGCCGACGGCGCCGTCGGAATCGGTGATCGTGACGAGAGGCGTTTCCTGGCTGACGAAACTCTGGATCGCGTCCGTGCGCTTGACCTTCGGCACAAGGTCCACCATCCGCAGTTCTATCTTTTCGATCGTGGCCATGTCGTCAGCTCCGCAATGACTTTCCCGTGTCGGCGGCAAACAGGTGCGCCTGCGACAGGTCGAGGTTCATGGCCACCCGCTCGCCCGATCTCAAAGCTCTTGGGTTCAGCATGCGCGAAACCCAGTCTGCGCCATTGAACTCGACGAACACCAGCGTCTCGTTGCCGAGTGGTTCGGTGACCGTGATCGGCAATTCGATCTGGTGGACGTCTGCGGCACCACCGGAACTGATACCATGGCCGGTCGGGTAGATGTCGTCGGGCCGCAACCCGAACACCACCTTGTTACCCTTGGCGACATTGGCTTTGAATTGGCTAGGCAATGGCAGCTTTTCGCCGCTGGCGAAAACCAGCTGGCCGTCATCGATCGTCGCCTCGTGCAGGTTCATCGGCGGCGAGCCGATGAAGCCCGCGACGAACCGCGTCGCCGGCCGTCGGAACACCTCGTCTGGGGTGCCGACCTGTTCGATATGGCCGTCGCGCATGATGACGATGCGGTCGGCAAGCGTCATCGCCTCGACCTGGTCATGGGTGACATAGATCACCGTCGACCGCACCTTGGCGTGCAGCTTCTTGATTTCGGTCCGCATCTGCGTGCGCAGTTTGGCGTCGAGATTTGAAAGCGGCTCGTCGAACAGGAACACGTCGGGATCGCGTACGATGGCGCGGCCCATGGCGACGCGCTGGCGCTGGCCGCCGGAAAGTTGCGACGGGCGACGGTCGAGCAGCGTGTCGAGGCCGAGGATGGCCGAGGCTTCGGCGACGCGGCGCTCCATATCCTCCTTGGCGGCCCCGGCAATCTTCAGGGAGAAGCCGAGGTTCTCGCGCACCGTCATGTGGGGATAAAGCGCGTAGGACTGGAACACCATCGAGATGTTGCGCGAACGCGGCGGCAAATCGTTGACGACGCGGCCGCCGATCTCGATCGAGCCGGCGCTGATCTCTTCCAGCCCTGCGATCATCCTGAGCGTCGTCGACTTGCCGCAGCCGGAGGGGCCGACCAGCGCGATGAATTCGCGGTCCGCGATGTCGAGGTCGATGCCGTGCACGATCCCGACATTGCCGTAGCGCTTGGTCAGCTTTTGGAGGGAAACCGTTGCCATGGGATCAGCCTTTCACCGCGCCGGAGGTCAAGCCGCCGACAAGGTGTTTCTGGACGATGTAGGTGAGGGTGAGCGCCGGGATGATCATCACCACGGCGAGCGCGCACATGCCGCGCCAGTCGATGGTGAATTCGGCCGTGTAGTCGAGCAGGCCGACCGGCAGCGTCTTGGCGCTGACCGAGCGGGTAAGCTGCGAGGCCAGCGCGAACTCGTTCCAGCAGGTCAGGAAAGCAAAGATCGCGGCGGAGGCGATGCCGGGCCCGGCAAGCGGGAACTCGACCTGCCAGAAGGCCTGCCAGCGGGTGCAGCCGTCGATCTGGGCGGCTTCCGCGAGGTCCTTCGGCACCTGGCGGAAGAAGCCGTCGATCAGCCAGATGGTGAACGGCACGTTGAGCGCGACATAGGCCAGGATCAGTCCGAAATGCGTGTCGATGATGCCGAGCCTGACATAAAGGAAGAACAGCGGCAGCGAGAGCGCGATGCCCGGCACCGTGCGCGTCAGCATCAGGCCGAGGAAGACGCCCGACTTGCCGCGGAAACGGTAGCGCGCGAAGGCATAGCCGCCGGCCATGCCGATGGCCACCGCGATCATCGTCGAGGTCACCGAGATGATCAGCGAGTTGCGGAAATATTCTATGACCGGGATGCCGCCCTTGCCGATCCCTGAGAACATCGCGACATAGGCGTCGAACGAGATCTGCTGCGGGATCCACACCGGCGGCTTGGCCATGATCTCCACCGTCGGCCGCAGCGACGAAAGCACGATCCACAGGCCGGGCAGGCAGATGGTCAGCATCGCCAGGAACAGGCCGATGCGATAGGCGATGCCCAGCAGCCGGCGCTTGAGGCGGGCGGAAGAATTCTCGTCCATCACCACTCCGCGCCGATCTGCGTGCGCGCCGCGGCGAGCTTGTTGAAGAAGTAGACGGTGAAGGCGATCGACAGCAGGATCGAGAAATAGGCCATGGCGTTGGCCATGCCCATCCGCCCGTCGCTGTAAGCGGTGCGCGCCACCAGCGTCCACAACAGCTCGGTGCGGCCGGCCGGCCCGCCATCGGTCATGATCTTGACGATGTCGTAGGCGCGCGCGACGTCGAGCGAACGGATGGTCATGGCGATGTAGGCGAAAGGCATGACGAACGGCCAGGTCACATAGCGGAATGTCTGCCACGGCGTGCAGCCGTCGACGCGCGCCGCCTCGATGGGCTCCTTGGGCATGGCGAGCAGCCCGGCGAGGATCAGGATGGCGAAGATCGCCGTCGACGACCAGATCTCGGCGATCGAGATGGCGATGAAGGCGAGATGGCCTTCGATCAGCCACGGAATGGCATCCCTGGTGATGCCGAGCGATTGCAGGGCGTTGTTCACCAGGCCGATATTGTCGTTGAACATGAACTTGAACTGGAAGCCGACGAGGATCGGCGAGAACATCATCGGAAACATCATCAGCGTGCGCAGGATGCGCTGGCCGCGCGTCGCCTTTTCGACCAGCATGGCGAGGCCGAGGCCCAGCAGCATTTCGAGATTGAGCGCGATGGTCAGCAACAGAACCGTGCGGCCGAACGCCCACCAGAAACCGGCGTTCGCCAGGATCGAGAGATAATTGCGGAAGCCGACAAAGACGAAGAACGTTTCGGGCTTGGTCAGGCGGAAAGGCGTGAAGCTGGAATAGAGCGACAAAAGCAACGGCACCACGACGACCGCCGCCAGCACGATGATCGCCGGAAGCAGCAGCAGGAATGGCGCGGATGGCTTGAAGCCCTTCATTGGGACCCTGTGAGTTGCATTCGATTGCCGCCTGTCGAGCCGGGCGGGGCAGGCATCGTCATCGTGGGAACACCCGAGGCAGTGCGCGCCTTAAGACGCGAGCGCCTCCCCCATGACTGATGGGGGAGGCGGTCTTGGGAGCGGTTCTACAGCTTGCCGGCGTCTTCGAGAATTTGCGTCGCCTTGGCGGCGGCTTCGTCGAGCGCCTGCTTGGACGTCTTGTCGCCGAGGATCGCCGCCTGCAATTCGGGATAGACGGCGTTCGAGATCTCGATCCATTCAGGCGTCTGCGGCACCGCGAAGGCGTGCTTGGCTTCTTCCTGGAAGGCGGAGAGGACCTCCTTCTTGTAAGGATCGTTTTCGGCCTGCTTCAGGTCCCAGTCCCAGACCGCGGTGCGGGTCGGCAGCGGGCCCGCGGCGGCTTCCAGCTTCTGGCTGTCCTCATTGGTGAGCCACCACACCAGCGATGCCGCGGCCTTCTTGTTCGGGCAGGTCTCGGTCACCGAGAAGCCATGGAAGCCAGACCAGCCGGTGCGCTTGCCGGACGAGCCTTTCGGCGCGACCTTGACGCCGACATTGCCGGCGACCTTCGACGACTTCGGATCGTTGAAGAAACCGGCCCAGCCCGGCCAGTCCAAGTTGATGGCGACGGTGCCGGAGGCAAAACCCTGGCCGAGATCGTCCCAGAGATAATTGGTGGTTCCGGCCGGCACGGCCTTGGCCTTGTAGAGGTTGACGAACCAGTCGAGCGCTCGCACGCCGGCTTCGGAGTTGAAGACCGGCTTGCCGTCCTTGTCGAGATACTCGCCGCCCTCGGCCACCACCATCTCGTAGAAGCGGCCGTTGATCGCCTCTTCCTTGCCGGCGAACTGCGTACCGTAGAAATTCGGCGGGTTGGCGAAGAACTCGGCCTGGTCCGTGACCTCTTTCCAGGTGTCCGGCGGCACCAGATCATAGCCGTATTTCGCCTTGAACTTGGCCTTGTTGTCGGCGTTCTCGTAGAGGCTCTTCTGGTAGTAGAGGGCAGAGACGTCGAACTGCGCGCGCGGCAGCATCTCCAGCTTGCCATCTATGGTCGCCGCCTTGATCGCCGATGGCACGAAGGCGTCGATCTCTTCCTTGGGCAGCAATTTGCTGAGGTCGGTATAAAGGCCGGTATACTGCGGCGCGAAGGAGGAATGGTTCCAGCCGACGCACCAGTTGGTGCTGCCCGAGGCGATGTCGGACTTCAACTCCTTGTCGATGTCGAAGCCGTTCTTCTTGGTCAGGATGTTGACCTTGGCGCCGGTCGCCTTCTCCCATTCGGGGATGCGCTCGTAGAGCTTTTCATATTGCTGGCCGCCGATCAGCTTCACGTCGACGGTGACGCCTTCGAACTTGCCGGGCAGGTCGCCGGCAAGGGCTGCGCCTGCGCCTGACGCGAGCAACAAAGCGCCGGCGCACACGCCGGAAAGCAGTCTGTTCATTGGTATCCTCCCTGGGGTGCGCCTTAGCGGCGACCGCAACTCGTCTGATGACAAGAAGCGCTACATTCATATACAAACAAAACATTCATGGAAACGTCAAGGCGAAATTTGTTTCCGCCGGCTGCGTTCCTGCGTATATGAAGAATCGATTTTACTGGAGGGAAGGTCTATGGATGACAGCGAAGACGAGCGGTATCGCGCGCCGGCGCTCGACAAGGGGCTCGACATCCTGGAACTGCTGGCCGGCGTCGACGGCGGCCTGACGCAGGCGGAAATCGCCAAGAAGCTCGACCGCAGCCCCAACGAGTTCTACCGCATGCTGGACCGGCTGGTGCGGCGCGGCTATGTCACGCGGCTCGACGGTGACCGGTATTCACTGACGCTCAAGCTGTTCGGCCTGGCGCAACTGCACGCGCCGGTGCGGCGGCTGGTTTCCTATGCGACGCCGTTGATGCGGGAGCTGGCGGAGACGTCGCAGCAGGCCAACCAACTCGTTGTTTTTGATCGCGGTTCCGCCGTGGTCATCGGCCAGCAGGAGGCGCCGAACTACTGGGGCATCTCGATCCGGGTCGGCGCCCACATCAGCCTGTTCGACACCGGTTCGGGACATGTGCTGCTCGCTTTCCGTTCGCAGGAGGAGCGCCAGATGATGATCTCCGAACATGTCCGCAGCACCGACAATACGGCGCAGCCGCCCGAGTTCTTTGCCCGTCTCGACCAGATCAGGGAACGGGGATATGAGATGATGGCCTCGATGCAGACTGCCGGCGTCTACAATCTGTCGGCACCGGTGCGCGGCTCCGACGGCAAGGCGATCGCGGCGCTTTCGATTCCTTACATCACCGTCGTCAACGCACCGTCCGCGCCGGACATGACCCGCACCATCGAACTGCTGCTGGCCACATGTGAAAAGCTGTCGCGTCTGGCCGGGTCGGCCGTCGGTTCATCGGCGTAATTCTTATTTGAATGAAGAATTCCTCCGTGAGATGATGTGAAAGATACGGGAGGAGCCCTGCCATGATCATCGACACCCACCTGCACCTCATCGACCGCTCGGCCTTGCGCTACCCGTGGCTTGCCGGCGTGCCCGCTCTCAACCGCGACTTCTCCTATGAGGAGTACGGCGTGGAAGCTCAACGTGTCGGCGTCGAGCGTGTGCTGCATATGGAGGTCGATGTCGACCCCGCCGATATCGAGGCCGAGACCGAACGTGTCGAAGGCCTGTCGAGACAGGCCGGCAGCATGCTGGCCGGGGCGATCGCCGCCTGCCGTCCGGAAGAGGCCAATTTTGCGGCCTATCTCGAGCGCCAGCGAGCAAAGCCGTTCGTCAAGGGTTTTCGCCGCGTCCTCCACGTCATGCCCGATGAACTCTCGGAAGGCGCGCTATTCCGGGACAGCATCCGGCGGCTCGGCGGCACCGGGCTCACCTTCGATCTCGTCGTGCTACCGCATCAGATTCCCAAGGCGATCGCGCTCGCCGATCTGGCGCCCGACGTCCAGTTCGTGCTCGACCATTGCGGCGTCCCCGACATCAAGGGCAATGGCGAGCATCCGTGGCGCGAACACATGAGCGAAATCGCGCGGCGTCCCAACGTCGTGGCCAAGATTTCCGGCGTCGTCGCCTATGCGGATCCCGGCAGTTGGACGGTCGAGACGCTGCGGCCCTATGTCGAACACACGATCGGTTCGTTCGGATGGGATCGTGTTGTCTGGGGCAGCGATTGGCCGGTCTGCACGCTGGGTGGCGGTCTCTCGACCTGGGTGGCGACGACCCATGCGCTGCTTGCCGGTTGCAGTGTTGCGGAACGCGACAGGCTCTTGTCGGCGAACGCCCGCAAGCTCTGGCGGCTTTAACCGGCTCCGCTTGGGGTTCTTCAGATCGTCGCCGAAACGTGCCGTTCGCGCCCGTAGAGCGAAACCAGCAGCACGATGATGAAGCCGAGTGCTGCCTGCACCGCCGAGGGCTGGAATCCGAGCCCGATCAGCAGCGTGTTGATCTCGGTCAGCACCAGCACGCCGGCGATAGTGCCGAGATAGCTGCCGCGCCCGCCGACCAGCGCGGCGCCGCCGACGACCACGGCCGCGATGGTCTGGAACAGGTAGGGCTGCCCGACATCGCCATAGGCCGAGCCGGTGAAGCCGAGCAGCAGCACGCCCGCCACCGCGGCGAAGAAGGCGCTTGCCGCATAGGTGATCACCCACATGCGGACGGGATCGATCAGCGCCAGAGGCGCGGCACCCGGATTGCTGCCGAGTGCGTAGAGCCGGCGCCCATAGGGCGTCCGCTCCAGCACCAGGACGACGAGCGCCACCAGCACGACAAGGCAGGGCACCAGCCATGGAACCGGCAGTGGCCCGGCCGATCCGCCGATCGACACGAAGCTCGAAACCGCTTGCGGCGCGGAGCCTGAAGGGAAGCCCGCGGTCCATAAAAGCACCAGCCCTTGCACGACCATGCCGATGCCGAGCGTGACGATGAGCGGCTGGATGTCGAGGCTGCGCGCGATCAGCCCGTTCAGGCCACCGATAAGGATCGCCAGCACGCCGACGAGGCCGCAGACGAGGACAAAATTCCAGCCATCGCCGTAGAGTTGCGCGGCCACGACATTGGCAAAGCCGATGACGAAGGGGATCGACAGGTCGATGCCGCCCATGATGACGACCAGCGTCTGCCCGATCGTGGCGACGGCGAGCAGCGAGGCAAGCACCAGCATGGCGCGCACCGCAAACGGGCTGGAGTAGCCCGGAATGAGGATGGTGCCGGCAAGATGCAGAAGGGCGGCAACACAGAAGGCGCCGACGACACGGGCATTGGTTGTCGCGAATAGATTTCGGCCAGCCATGTCAGCGCCTCCCGATGGCAAAGCGTTCCTGCAGCGCGGTCAGCATCACCGCCAGCACCAGTATGGCGCCGTAGGCGATCTGCAGCACGAAGGTCGAGACGTTGAACGTCGTCAGCACGCTTTGCAGCAGGAAGATGTCGACAGCGCCGATCGCGGCACCCGCGACGCCACCACGGCCGCCGGCAAGGCTGACACCGCCGAGCGCCACGGCGGCGATGGCGATCAGCGTGTAGGTCGGGCCGATGTTGGGATCGGCCGACCCGATCAGCGCAGTCAGCATCAGTCCGGCGCAGCCGCCCAGGATGCCGGTCATGACATAGGCGATGAAGCGCACGAGCGTGACGTCGACGCCGGCCGTATAGGCGGCGCGATCGTCGCTGCCGACCGCCATCAGCTGGTCGTAATAAGGGCTGCGCCGCACCAGCCACCAGAAAAGGAACATCAAGGCGAGCGGCAGAAGCGAGAGTGGGCCCGCCAGGGCTTTCAGCCAGGCCGGCGCCGGGCCGATCGGCGCCGGCAGGATGGTCAGCGTCACCCCCGTCAGGATCAGATAGGTGCCGAGCGTGGCCACGATCGGCTGGATGCGCACGATGGTCGCCAGAAACCCGTTCGCCGCCCCGACCAGCGCACCGATGAGCAGCGCCGCCGGAACAAGCGCCAGCGGCGAGGATATTCCGGCGCGCAGAAAGAGCACCTGGATCACGATGGCGTTGACGAAGCCCATCAGCGGCCCGACCGAAATATCGATGCCGCCGCGCCCGGCGAGGATCACCGGCGTCGAGGCGATGGCCGCACCGATCAGCGGCGCCGCCAGACCAACCAGCGCACCCCAGGAGCCCGGCTGGAACCGTGCCGGGCTCAGCATCAGATTGATCGCCAGCAGGGCGATCAGCAGTACGACGGCGAAGCCGACGCTTCGGCCGAGGGACAGGATGCGTGCGAAGGGTCTCATGCCGCGCGTCCGAACATGGCTGCGATCACGTTCCCGGTGGTCATCGCCTGGCCGGCGATTTCCGCCACGACTTCATTTTCGCGGAACACCAGCACGCGATGGCAGAGAAGAAGGATCTCCTCGATCTCGCTGGACAGGATGACGAGCCCCATGCCGTCGGAAGCCAGCCCGCGAAAGACGTCGTAGAGAACATGCCGGGTCGCCACGTCGACGCCGCGCGTCGGGTCGTTGAGAAGCAACATTGCGGGGTCCAGCGCCAGGGCCCGCGCCAACAGCACCTTCTGCTGGTTGCCGCCGGACAGGGTGGTGATCGGCGCGTCGGGCCGAGGCGCCGATATCGACAGCCTTTCGCGATAGGCCTCGTAGCGCGCCTTGCGCGCCGCCGGGCTGATCAGGCCGAGGCGGGTATCGCGAGACAGCGTCGAGACGGCGAAATTGTCGAGCACCGATTGCGTCGGGAAAATGCCTTTGGCACGCCCGCGCGGAAGATAGGCGATGCCGCTCGATACG
Organism: Mesorhizobium sp. B2-4-1; assembly: GCF_006442185.1. NCBI lineage: Bacteria > Pseudomonadati > Pseudomonadota > Alphaproteobacteria > Hyphomicrobiales > Phyllobacteriaceae > Mesorhizobium > Mesorhizobium sp. B2-4-1. The sequence goes on from NZ_VFVN01000006.1 coordinate 167,759, forward strand.
GCCTTGCGGAAGCCGGTGATGGCGCGGGATGCGCCGGGCAGATCGAGGGTTATCGAACCGCCAAGCGGCGCGACTAGGCCGGCGAGCATCTCGAGGAAAAGCTCCTGGCCGTGGCCATCCAGGCCGGCGAGCCCAACGATCTCGCCGGCGGCGACCGCCTGCATGATCGGGCTGGCGTCCGGTGCGATGACGAGGTCGCGGATAGTGAGGGCGGCGCGATCAGCCATGCGCCAGCTCCGCGGCGGTGCGTGGCGCCATCGCCTTGAGAAGCTCCGCCGGCGTCGAAGCGCCGCGCTCCTCGGTGCGCACCACGCTGCCGCCGCGCAGGATCGAGATGCGATCCGAAAGCGACGTCACCTCATCCATGCGGTGGGTGATGAACAGGATCAGGCAGCCTTCGCCGGCAAGCGTGCGCATCAGCGAAAAAACGGACTCGCGGTCGGCGAAGTCGAGTGCTGCGGTCACTTCGTCGAGGATCAGGATCTTTGGATCGCGCACGACCGCACGAGCAAGAACGACGAGTTGCTGTGCTGCGAGCGGCAACTGCCCGGCGGGCATGTCGAGCGGAACGTTGGTGACGGCGAAACGTTTGAGGGCGGCGGCTGCCCTGTCGCGCCGCTCGTTGCGGGGAACCGCGCGCCGGACCAGGCCGTCGAGGCCAAGCAGGATATTGTCGGTCACGCTGCGGTCCGGCGCGATCAGCACTTCCTGGAAGACCGTGGCGAAGCCTTGCGCCTGGAAGGCCGAGGGGGTTCCGCCCGAAAACGGCCTGCCTTGCAGCAGGACCGTGCCGCTGTCGGGCTGAACGATGCCGGACAGCAGCTTGACCATGGTGCTCTTGCCCGAACCATTCTCGCCCAGGATGGTGTGGATGGTTCCTGCCCGGAACGCGATCGAGGCGTCCGCAAGCGCGACCGTCTCGCCATAGCGTTTGGATATGTTTCTGATTTCAAGCATGTCGCGTTTCGAAGCTGGCAAGCCGGCCCTCCGAAAGGAGCCGGCTTGTCGAGGTCTTATCTGGCCCAGGCGTCACTTCGCGCAGGCGTCTGGCACCTTCGAATAGTCCCATCCCTTGGTCGGCGCCGGGTTGGAGAAATAGGCGTCGAGCCATTCTTCCGGCATCGGATCCTTGGGCGGCACCGGGAAGATCGATACGGCATCCGTCGTCATGCAGTCCTTGTACCAGGCGCCGAGATCGGCATTGTGGACCGGCGGAATCGGAATGAGCAGCGTGTTCAGCTTCGGCTTCTGGCCGTCGAGCATGCGTTCGCCGACGCGAAACAGCGTTTCGGCGGTCCAGTGCGGCAGCACGGCATGGCCCTCGAAGCGGTACTTGTCGGGATTGGCCTTCCAGTAGCCCAGGGCATCGCCGGTGATCGAACCGGTGATCAGCGGCGCCGGCCGGCCGGCTTCGGCGAACGCCTCCGCGACGACGCGGCTTTCGCTGCCTGTCGTCCACACCGCATCGATCGGCGCCGGGTTGGTGGCGATCGCCTGCAGCACCACCGTCTTGGTGACATTGGCCGTCCAATTGCCGTTGACCGTGCGCGAGATCTTCAGCTTGGGGTTTTCCGCCAGCGCCTTGTCGGCGCCCTGGCGCTCCTGAACCACGATCGGGTGGCCGGCGATGCCCTCGACCAGCAGGATGCTGGCGCCATCAGGCTTGGCCTTGCCGATCGCCGTCATCATGTCGTAGCCCCAGCGCGCATAGTTGGAATCGACATTGATCGCGTTCGGGCTGGTCACCGAACCGGCGGCGGTGATGAACGGGATGCCTGCCTTGGCGGCCGCATCGATGGCGTCATCGAGCGCTGTTGCCGAGCCCGGGATCGAGGTGATGATCGAGCACTTCTTGTCGATGAAGGCGCGGATCTGGTTGATCTGCTGGCTGGCGTCGTTGTTGGAATCCGACACTTCGAAGCTGGAGACGGTGCCGTCGGCGATCAGCCCGTCGACCAGGCGCTTCAGCTCCTTGGTGACGGTGACCCGCCAGGGGTTGCCCTGGTAGGATTCCGAATGGCACCATTTCCATGGCTTGGACGGCGGGTTGAAATTGTCCCAGGCCGATGGCAGCACCTTCTGCGGCGCGCCGTCATATTGCGCCTTGAGTTCATCGGGCAGCCCGCTGATGACGCCTTGCACGTCTTCGGCAAAAGCTGTCGTTGCGAGTGAGGCGAAGGCGGTTGCGGCCACAAGGCCGCGGATCAGGCTTTTCATTTGTCTCCTCCGTTCGATTTTTTCAGGCTCCTCCACCGGCAGTGCCGGTCGCCTGCGCCGGGGCGCTCTGCCGAAACAGGCGATTGAGATCGGCAATAACCTGGCTGGAACGATGCCCTGAGGTCATGCCGGAATTGACGCGGTCGGACGCGGCCTGCTGGAACGCCATGTAACCATCATGGCGAGGCCGCACCCATGCGCCCTCCAGGGTCGCGCGCGTATCGCGATAGAAATTGCCGGTCGCCGCATTGACGGCCTGATCCTCCCAGGCCGCGGCATGGCCGGGCTGTCCGCCGGCCGCGGCATAGGGGCCACGCTGGACCTCGCCGCTGGCGAGCCAGTAGGCGAAATCGGTTGCCGCCTCTTTCGCCTTCGAGAAGGCCGACACCGCTATGCCTGTGCCGCCAAGCGCCGTGCCAATCGGGCCGCTGGATCCGACAACAGGGATGTCGCCAAATGCCAGGCGATGTGGGCGAAACCCGGCCATCGCGTAGGAAACATAGCCGTAGATCAGCGGTGCGCAGACGATCGGGGATCCGGCCTGCGCCATCCGCTCCGAAACGGCGATCGGATCCATCTCGAAGCAGGCCGGGTCGACCAGCGCGGCAATCTCGCGCATTGTCTCGAAGACTTCGCTGCCGGCCTCGCCGTCGATGAGATCGTTGGACGGGTCGGTCGCGCAAGCATGCCCGAGATTGCCTGCGAGCGTGAAGAACACCATCATCGAATGCGGTGGCCGCAACGGCAGCAGCACGCGTGCCTGCCGGGCGAGATCGAGCACTTCGCTCCATCGCGATGGCGGTGCGCCAAGCGCATCGGGCCGCCATGCCTGGACCTGCGTCGCGGCATCGATGGGAAACGCCCAGTGCCGTCCCTGCCATGTGTAACTCGGATAGGACTGGCCGACGCTGCCGGAGGAAAGTGCCGCGCGCTCCGCCTCGCGGCCGGCGACATCGAGCGGCTCCAGGCAGCGTTCGGCGGTGATCTGGCCGACATGCGGATGGTCGATGACGATCAGATCATAGGCGCGCGCCAGTTCCTCGACCGGGAAGGACTCGAAGTCCTGCAGCGAACGCTTGTCCCATTCGACGGCAATGCCGGTTTTCTGCTTCCACAGCGACGAGCAGGCGACCATCGGATCATAGCCGCGCGGATGGTTCCAGGTCATGCCCCTGAGCGTGGGCTTTAGGAAGCGCGTGGTCACAGGCCGAACTCCTCGCGGATCGCGGCGCTATGCTCGCCGATGCGCGGTGCTGCCCGGTCGACCTTGGCCCTGATGCCGTCGACCCTGAGCGGCGAACTGGTGGTAAGGATCGAGACATCGTCCTCGCGCGTCACCGTCTGCAGCATGTCGAGCGACTGGAAGCCCCCGCTTGCCAGCATTTCCGGCCAGGTCAGCACCTTGGCGCACCAGATGTCGGCGGGTTCGAGAACATCAAGCCACTCGTCGACCGTCCTGGTCGCGATCCGCTGCGCGACGATCGCCTTGATGTCGTCGCGCGCGGTGAACCAGGATGCCGGCTTGTCGCGGTAGGGCGCCAGTTCCTCCAGCGACAGCAGGTCGGCGAGTTTCGGGATCGGTGTCATGGCGATGGCGAGATAGCCGTCCTTGGCGGGATAGACGCCGTAAGGTGCCGACAGATAGGCATGCGCGCTGCGGAAGCTGGAGCGGCGCGGCAAACGGCGGCCGTCATTGAGATGCGTGGTCAGTACCTCGAACTGGAAGTCGACCAGCGCTTCCAGCAGGCTGGTTTCGATATGGCTGCCCTGGCCGGTGATGCCGCGCCGCACAAGGGCGGCCAGTATGCCTTGCGCGCATGCCGCGCCCGCCAGCATGTCGCCGATAGCAAGCCCGAACGGCACCGGCCCCTGGTCCTCGTCGCCGTTCAGCCACATCACCCCGGAGCGCGCCTGCGCCAGGAGGTCCTGGCCGGGCCGCTTGACCCATGGGCCGTCCTCGCCATAGCCGCTGATCGAGGCATAGACCAGGCGCGGGTTGATCTTGCGGACCGCCTCGTAGTCGAGGCCGAGCCGTTCGATGACACCCGGCCTGAAATTCTGGATCAGCACGTCGGCCTTCGCCAGCAGGCCGCGCAGCGCCTTGAGATCCGCCTCGTCCTTCAGGTCGATGGCGAGGCTTTCCTTGGCCCGGTTGATGGCATGGAAGATGGTGGAATCACCGCCGATCTCGGTGTCGCTGAGATAGAGCCGGCGCGACAGGTCGCCGCCGTCCGGACGCTCGATCTTGATGACGCGGGCGCCGAGATCCAGCAGCCTGAGCGAGCAGTAAGGCCCGGACAGGAACTGGCTCATATCGACGACGACGAGACCGGCAAGCGGCAATTCGGCTGCTGCCGGCATTTCTACTTCTCCGTCTTGCCGACGAAATCGGCAGGGTTGCGGTACTTCACCGTCTGCAGATGCTCGCAATAGAGAACGAGTTCGCCTTCGCCCTTGAACACCTCGTAGCTGGCGCGGATCAGCCCCATGTCCTTGTAGCGCGGCGTCTTGTCGAGGTTGGAGCGGATCGAATAGATCGTATCGCCGATGAAGACGGGCTTTATGAAGCGGAGCTTGTCGTAACCATAGGAAAACGCATTGACGCAGTTGGTGGCGACGAGCCCCAAGCCAGCCGAGAAGACGAAGGCGCCCGCCACCAGCCGCTTGCCGAAAATGCCCTCTGTCTCGGCAAACATCTGGTCCTGCACGTAAGGATGGATGTCGAGCACCAGCGTGTTGAAAAGGTGGCTGTCGCCTTCCGCCATGGTGCGGCGCAACGAGCGGATCTTCTGGCCGACCGGCCAGTCCTCGTAGAACCAGTTCTCGGCGTTCCAAACCGGCAGGGCGGCATGCGCCTCGGGCATGTTGGCCGGGTGCGTCGAGGCGACGCCGACGGTCGATGAGAACTCGTTCATAGCTGGCTCCGGAAGCTCTGCGCGAGGCACGGCACAAGTTTCGGAACACGCATCAAGGCGCCAGATTGCACGACGTCTCCTCCCGTCAGTCTTCTTTTGTAAATACTATTTTCACATATGGGGTTGCGTTGCAAGCGAGGACGGGCGAAATTTTGGCTGTTTCCGCTGCGCTCGAGCGCCGGCGAAACAGGGAGGAAAACATGCGCGATGCCTGTCTGGTCTTTGTCGGCAGCCTGAACCGGGAGGCGCCCTATTTTCAGGGCGCACGCGGCGTCGGCCTCGGCGTCTACAGCTTCGACGAGGAGACGCTGGAAACACGAAAGCTGGCCGAGACCAGTGACATCGACAATCCGACCTTCCTTTCGGTGACGCCGGACGGTTCGCGCCTCTACGCCAATTCGGAAGTCTTCCCCTGGCGCGAAGGAACGGTTTCGGCCTACGGCTTCGACCGCGCCTCGGGCACGCTCACTTACCTGAACAAGCAGCCGTCACTCGGCAGCATCACCGCGCATAACACCATCACCCGCGATGGCACGAAGCTGCTGGTCGCCAATTACGGCATGGGCGAGGGCGGTCCGGATCGCGCAGTCGCGGTCTATGGCTTCGACGGCGATGGCGCCTTGTCGGCTCCTCTGGCTAGCGTTTCGCACAAGGGCACTGGCCCGAATCCAGCCCGGCAGGAGCGCTCGCATGCCCATAGCGTCACCGAAACCATCGCCGGCGGAACGGCCATCGTCGCCGATCTCGGCATCGACCGGTTGGTGTCCTACCGGATCGAGCATGATGGCAATCTGACCAAACTGGCCGAATCCGCTTTGCCGCCGGGCGCCGGTCCGCGCCATCTCGCCTTGCATCCGAACGGCCGTTTCGTCTTCGTCATGAACGAGCTGGATTCGACCATCGTGTCGATGGCGCTGGACGAGGCGAGCGGCAAGCTCTCGATCATCGACACCAGGCCGGCCGTGCCGGCCGAGGCGCGCCATGCCAACCACTGCGCCGATATCCAGATCTCGCCCGACGGCCGCTTCCTCTACGGCTCCAACCGAGGCCATGACAGTGTGGTCGTTATGGCCGTCGACCAGCAAAGTGGCGCGCTGAGCCTTGTCGGCCATGTCCCTTGCGGCGGCGCCACGCCGCGCAACCTGGCGCTGACGCCGTCGGGCGACCACCTGTTCTCGGCCAACCAGAATGCCGACCGCATATCGATCTTCGCGCGCGACGCCGAGAGCGGCCGGCTGACCGACACCGGCCGTGCCATCGAGATCGGCACGCCGATGTGCGTCAAGATCGTGCGGTGAACCGTGCGCGACATCGGCATCGAAGCTTCGGACTGAAACGGGCCGGAGCTCAGGCCGGGCGATCCGGGTTGACGGGTGGCTTCGCCGGAGCTGTTGACGGAGCATTGAACGAAAAAACCCGCCTGCGCGGCGGGTTCCTGGCGCAACTCAGCACCATAGATAAATATCTACCATAGCTGCCTTCACCCAGTCAAGAAAAAATTCCTATTTTGAGAGCTGCCGGCCATGGAGGCTGCTGACACAGCCGGACCGGCCGTCGTCAGGCCGCCTTTGTCAACGCGAGTTCGCACGCTGGAGCTCAGGCCTGTTGGATTGCCGAGAGCTTCCAGCTCGAGCCATTCTGACGCGTGAAGGTCCACAGCTCCGTCGTCTCCGTGGGATGATCCTCGTCGCCCTCGACGACCTTGCCGCTGGCCCGTTCGCGCATCACGTCGCGCGATTCATAACGCAGGGCCGCCGTGGCATAGTCGCGGTCATCCTCGCGCCAGCTTTCCGCGATGTCGGCCTGCAGGAGGGTGACGTCGGATACCTCGTTCCTGAGGCCCTTCTTCGCATTGTCGGCCAGCTCTTCAGAGAGATAGGACACCATTTCGGGAGTCGTCGTCTTGCGCAACGCGGCATGATCCTCACGCCCGAACGCTTCCTGGACATCGCTCAACAGCTGCTGGAATGCGTCGAGGTCGGTCTGGGCGAGCCGGATTTCATCGGAACCGGTGGCCGCCGCGGAGCCTCCGCCTGAACCGCCGCCAAAGCCGGGAATGGCGAAAGAACGCGCATTGTTGGCATCGCTCTGTCCGGCTGCGCGGTTTTCAAATCGCGAGGCATTGCCAGCGCCCGCGAGCGCAGGGGCGGGGCCACGCGCGGATTGCGACCGGAAGAACCTGATTGCCAGCATGATGGCGCCACCGATCAGCACGGCCTGCAGCAGGAAACCGAACATGCCTGCCAGCCCGCCGAAGCCCTGGCCCAGGAGCAGCCCGATCAGGCCGCCGATCAGCAGGCCGCGCATCATCGTTCCACCGAAGCCGCTCATGAAGCCGGGCCTCTGCGGGCCGGCCTGCGGCTGCCGGGCCGCGGTGTTCACGCCGGTATTGGGCGTCATCGAACGCTCGACCGGAGCGGTCGGCGCCGGAGCGGTCCTGGTCGGCGGCGCTGATTGGAACGTGCGCATGCCGCGGCTGCCGAAACTGCCGCCGCGACGGGCCTCGGCATGGTCTACCGCGACCATGGAGAATGCCAGGAACAGTCCGGCAAACAGGGCGGCAAATCGGCTTGTGCGGGAAATCATCTGGACGGACCTTTATCGATGGGTTTCGGAAATTTTCGACAGACGTCGGGCCGGCTACCGGCGTGCGGTCAATCGAACAGCTCTTCGAAGAACGATTTCTTCCGTTTCGGATAGCGGTGGCCCTGCGAGCGCGCATAGTCGTCATCGCGGTCCCGGCCATGCTGGGGCTGGGAGAACGCTGCCGGCTGTGGCGCGGGCGAGGCCTCCTTGGCCGATCGCTCGATGATCTTGTCGAGTTCGCCTCGGTCAAGCCACACGCCACGGCACTGCGGGCAATAATCGATCTCGATACCCTGGCGTTCGCTCATCACGAGCGCGACGCGGCAGGAGGGGCAAACCAATCCAAGAAGGGAAGACGATGTCATATGGGGCTCCAAACCAAAAGAGATGAGCCCGCTTGACCGAAAGGATGGAAACGGGCCCGTTAAAGCGGTCCGACATCACGGTCGCGAGGTGCGACAGTCAGAGGGGCCCGGCCCGCATGCGAGAATTAGGAATGGAGAACCGCGCCTTCAAGAGCGACATTGTCCGCGAGGATCGAATTTGTTCCCCATCGCTGACGTCATTGCGCTTCGAGCGCTGGGTACCGCGCCTGCGCCAACGACCCCGGCGTCCCTGCTCAGACCGTCACCACGATCTTGCCGAACTGCTCGTTCGACTCGAGATAGCGATGCGCCTCGACGATCTGCTCGAACGGGAAGGTTCTGTCGATGATCGGCCTCAGCGTGCCGGCCTCCAGCCCTTCGAGGATGAACGCCTTGGCGGCTTCCAGCTTCGCCGGGTCGCCGGTGATCTCGTGGACGAGGTAGCCGCGCAGCGTCAATGTCTTGCCAAGCACGGCGGGCAAGGGAAACGGCGTCGGCTCGGGGCTCAACCCGCCATATTCAATGAGAATGCCGCCCCGGGACATCGCCGCCGCGAGCGGCTCGAAAATCGGGCCGCCGATCGCGTCAAACACGATGCGCACGCCTCGCGGCCCGGCGATCCGGCCTAGCCGCGCCTCCAGATCCTCCTCGGCCAGGACCACGACTTCAGCCGCGCCGGCGTCGAGCAGGGCCTGCTTCTTCGTCGAGGTCCGTGTCACCGCGATCGCCGTCGCGCCGACGCTGTTGGCGATCTGGATCGCGGCAAGCCCGACGCTGCTCGAGGCTGCCGTGATGACGACGAAGTCCTCGTTGCGCAGCCTGGCGATGTCGATCAGCGCGCCATAGGCGGTGAGGTACGGCATCCACATCGCGGCCGCGGTCTGCCAATCGAGTGATATCGGGTTTTTGACGACGAGCCCGGCGGGATAGGTAACAAGCTCTCCATAAGCCGGCCAGCGGATCATCGATTGCGGCGGGATGACGCTGACGGCATCACCCGACGCCAGAGCCGTCACGGCTCCGCCGACCGTTTCGATGAGGCCTGCGGCCTCCAGGCCAAGCCCGGAGGGCAGGGTGGGCGTCTCGATATAGGTGCCCGCGCGCAGCAGCGCCTCGGCGCGATTGAGGCCGAGCGCCTTGACGCGGATCTGAACCTCGCCCGGGCCGGGTAGGGGAAGATCCACATTTTCGATCCGCAGGACCTCGGGGCCACCATGCCGATGAAAGCGAACGACGCGCGCCATTGGGTCTACTCCAAATTGTTTGAACCGAAAGGAGCTATGTCGCCAAGGCGAAGTTGGATAAATAGCAATGGGAGCAGAACAGTAGAAACCAGGAGTTTCGAATATGGATCGCCTTGAGAGCATGGCCGTGTTCGTCAGGGCGGTCGACCTCGGCTCGTTCGCGGCGGCCGCGGCCGCACTCGATCTGTCCGGACCGATGGTCGGCAAACACGTCCGGTTTCTGGAGGAGCGTCTCGGCATGCGCCTGCTCAACCGCACCACGCGCCGGCAGAACCTCACCGAGTTCGGACGCGCCTATTACGACCGCTGTCGGCTGGTGCTGGCCGAGGCCGAAGCGGCCGATCAACTCGCCGCCGACCAGCTCTCGCAACCGCGTGGCAAGCTGCGCGTCACCATGCCGGCGCATTTCGGCCGGCACTGCGTAACACCCGTGCTGCTGAAACTGGCGCGGCAATATCCGATGCTGGAACTTGACCTGTCGCTCAGCGACCGCTTCGCCGATCTTGCCGAGGACGGCTACGATCTTGCCATCCGAACCGGCGATCTGGAGGACAGGGCAGGCGTGATCGCGCGCCGCGTCGCGAGCCAGGACATGATTGTCTGTGCGGCGCCGTCCTACCTGAAAATTCAGGGCGAGCCACGGCGGATCGAAGATCTCGCCAATCATCATGCCATCGTATATCGCCGGCTCGGCCAAGCCGTTCAGCCTTGGCTGTTCCCGCGCGAAGGACAACCAGCACAGGAGATCATGCCCGGCGGCCGGCTGCGGCTCGACGATCTCGATGCCATCGCGGATGCTTCGGCCGAGGGCATGGGGCTCGCCTGGTTGCCTTGGTGGCTGGTTCGCGAGCGTATCCAGGCCGGGGCGCTGGTCGAGCTCTTGCCGGACCAGCCGCGATATCTCTATGACTGCCACGCCCTTTGGCTGCAGACGCCCCATTTGCCGCTGAAAGTTCGGCTGGCCGTCGATGCGCTGGCGGCCGCCTTGCCGAAACGGATGGCTTGATCGCTAGCGCTCGCGGCCACTCTCGTTTGGGATCGCGCGGACATTCCGTGGAGAGGCGCCTCGGCTCTTTGAGGCATCGCTTTCCAGTGCCATATGAGGCAAAGCTGGCGGCATGCAGGCGCATTGCAGGAGAGACGGTTGATGACCAAAGGTTCGGATCTGTTCGTGGCGGCCCTCGAGAACGAAGGGGTCGACCGGATATTCGGCATTCCGGGCGAGGAGAATCTCGACATCGTCGAATCCATCCGCCGCTCCTCGATACAGCTCATCCTGACCCGTCACGAGCAGGCGGCCGCCTTCATGGCCGCGACCTATGGCCGGCTCACCGGCAAGCCAGGTGTGTGCATCACCACGCTCGGCCCCGGCGCGCTCAACCTGACGACCGGCTCGGCCTATGCGCTGCTCGGCGCCATGCCGATGATCATGATCACCGGCCAGAAGGGAATCCTCTCGTCCAGGCAGGCACGGTTCCAGATCGTCGACATCGTCGCGGCGATGAAACCGCTGACCAAGCTGTCGCGCCAGATCGTCTCGCCCAAGATGATCCCCTCGCTGGTGCGCGAAGCCTTCCGCGTCGCGCAGGAAGAGCGGCCTGGTCCCGTGCATCTGGAACTGCCGGAAGACATTGCGGCGGCGGAGTGCGATCCGGTTCCGCTGGTGCCGACGCATCCGGTCGAACTGCCGCTGGCCGGTGCGGGCGCGCTCGACCGCGCCGCCCGCATGATCATCGAGGCCAAACGTCCGCTGCTGATGTTCGGCGCCGCGGCGTCGCGGCCGCGCGTCACGCCCGATGTCGCCCAGTTCGTGCTGCGCACCCAAATTCCCTATTTCACCACGCAGATGGGCAAGGGCACCGTGCCCGGCGGCACCGAACTCTACATGGGAACGGCGGCCCTTTCGGAACGCGACTACGTGCACGAGGCCATCGAACAGGCCGACCTGATCATCACCATCGGTCACGACACGGTCGAGAAGCCGCCCTTCATCATGGGCGTCAACGGGCCGAAGGTCATTCATGTCGGCTATCAAACCGCCGATGTCGAGCAGGTCTATTTCCCACAGACCGAGATCGTCGGCGACCTCGGCCCTTCGCTGGCGCTGCTGGCGGATCGCATCGAGGGCAAGATCCCCAACGCGCAGGCCCTGTTGCCGTTGCGCGAAGGCATTCTGAGCCGCATCGCCGCGCGCGCCACGGAAGACCGCTTCACGCCGCAACGCATCGTGCATGACGTGCGCGCCGTGATGCCCGCCGACGGGATCCTTGCCCTCGACAACGGCATGTACAAGATCTGGTTCGCGCGCAACTACCGCACGCGCATGGCCAACACGCTGCTGCTCGACAATGCGCTGGCCACCATGGGCGCGGGGCTGCCGTCGGCGATGATGGCGGCACTGCTCCATCCGCAGCGCCGCGTCATGGCCATCTGCGGCGATGGCGGCTTCATGATGAACAGCCAGGAACTGGAGACCGCCGTCCGGCTCAAGCTCAATCTTGTCGTCCTGCTGCTCGAGGACCACGCCTATGGCATGATCCGCTGGAAACAGGCGGTCGACGACTTTCCGGATTTCGGCATGACCTTCGGCAATCCCGATTTCGTCAAATACGCCGAGGCTTATGGCGCCAAGGGAACCAGGGTCGGCGCGATCGCCGAATTCCGGCCGGCGCTGGAACAGGCTTTTGCCGGCGGCGGCGTGCATCTCGTCGTCGTGCCCATCGACTATTCCGAAAACATCAGGGTGCTCGTCGACGAATTGCGTGAGCGGCTGCCAGCGGTGCAGGCGACCTGACGGCGGCCGGCGCCAAGGCCGTCGATGCCGCGATGCCTGGCTGGCTGGTTGCGAAGGCGTTTTCATCTGGCGTCGGGGGACCATTCCGTCTCGATCAGGGGAATCTGCGGCGCGGCGTCACGCGGCAGTGTTCCCTTGATCCTGGGATCGTCGGCGATTTCGAAGCCGGTCGCAAAGGGCTCAAATCCGCAGGCCCTGTAGAAACCGATGACACTGTGATGGTCGAAGCTGCTGGTATGCAGCCAAATGCGGCTGGGCCGGAGACGCCATGCCTGGTCGAGCGCGCCGGCCATCAGCCGCTTGCCGAAGCCACGGCCGGTCAAGGAGGGGAACAGGCCGAAATAGGTGATCTCGATCTCGTTGTCCTCGGCCACCGAGAACTCGACCATGCCGACATGGGCGCCGCTTTCGTCATGGCCGTAATAGAGATGCTGGCGCGGATCGGCGAAATGCGCGGCGATCTCGGCATCCGACATTTCGGCGGCGCGGTCCCAGAGCCAGCGAGCGCCGATCTCCAGGAAGACCGCGCGGTAGGAAGCATTGTCGGGTTTCGTGATCCTTGTCATGGTCAACGGCCGCGCGAGACCCGGCACCGGCGCGCGCGCTTCCATCCATGTCACCGCATTGACGATCTTGCCGGCCGGCACCCGCCGATAGCCGACCGTTAGATTGGTGATTTCATCAGGCAATCTGCCTTCGGTGACCAACATCTGTCCTCGACCTTCCCCACCGGCGCGCAAGAAGCTGATGCCAACTCTGCGCTCGCCTGCCAAGAGGCTCCCGAGGTGGGTCAAGATTTTTGGCCCACCTGTCCCTTGCGTTTCACAGAGATGGCATATGAGATATGATACACCATCGAACGGAAAGCGGAATATCATGCCTGAGCGAATTGCCGACGAGGCCATTTTGAACGCGGTCGACGACGGCTTCGCGCGGCAGGTGGAATTCCTCGCGAACCTCGTGCGCTTCCCCTCGCAACGCGGCGAAGAACACGCGGCGCAATCCTTCATGGCAGCCGCGTATGAAGCAGATGGCTATACGGTGGACATGTGGCGTGTCGATGTCGATGCGATCCGCGACCTGCCGGGTTTTTCGCCCGTGGCCGTCTCCTATGACGACGCCTTCAACGTCGTCGCCACCCACATGCCGCGAAACGCGACCGGCCGCTCGCTGATCCTCAACGGCCACATCGACGTCGTGCCGACGGGCCCGCTCGATCGCTGGCTGCGCGATCCCTATGATCCGGTCATCGAGGACGGCTGGATGCATGGTCGCGGCGCCGGCGACATGAAGGCTGGGCTCTCGGCCTGCCTCTACGCGCTGGCCGCACTGCGCCGCCTCGGCTATCAGCCGGCCGCGAAGGTCTTCCTGCAATCGGTGGTCGAGGAAGAGTGCACCGGCAATGGCGCGCTCGCTTGCCTGCAGCGCGGTTACCGCGCCGACGCAGCCTTCATCCCCGAACCGCTGGAGCCGAAGCTGATGCGGGCGCAGGTCGGCCCGATCTGGTTTAGGGTCGAGGTCGACGGCGATCCCCAGCATGCGTCGGGCGCTTTCTCGGCCGGCGCCAACGCCATCGAAAAGGCTTTCCTCATCATCCAGGCGTTGAAGCAGCTCGAAATCGTCTGGAACGCGCGCAAGGTCGACGACAGGCATTTCTGCGATCACCCGCATCCGATCCGTTTCAATCTGGGCAAGATCGAAGGCGGCGAATGGACATCGAGCGTCCCCGCGCGCTGCGTGTTCGAGATGCGTGTCGCCACCTATCCCGGCCAGAAGCTGGAGGATGCCAGAGCCGAGCTCGAGGCCTGCATCGCCGACGCGGCCCGCGCCGATCCGTTCATGGCCAACCGCCCGCCCAGGATCACCTACAATGGCTTCATGGCCGAGGGCTATGTGCTGGAGGGCGCCGACGAGATGGAAACCGTGCTGCGTCGTAGCCATACCGCCGTCTGGGGCGAGCCGCTGCAGGAACACGTCACCTCTGCCACCACCGATGCGCGCTTCTTCGGCCTCTACGCTGACACGCCGGCCATCGTCTACGGTCCGATCTGCCGCATGCCGCATGGCTATGACGAAGCGGTGGACCTTGATTCCGTACGCAAGGTCACCCAGACAATCGCACTGTTCATCGCCGACTGGTGTGGGCTGGAGCCTGTCGACCCCGAGGCAAGGCCATGACCGGCGCCGTGACCAATGCATTCGGCGAGACGCTGGCCGAGGACGCGCCCGATGTCTCGATCGCCGATGCGCTTGCCATCCTGCGCCAGCACTACGGCCTTGCCGGCACCGCTCAGCCCTTGCCCGGGGAGCGCGACCACAATTTTCACATCCGCACCGATGGCGAGGGCGAATTTGTCCTGAAAATATCGCATCCGGCGGAAGAGGCCGGCTTCACCGATTTCCAGAACAAGGCGCTGGACCACATCCTTGCGGTCGATCCCGCCTTGCCGGTTCCCTCGGTGCGCAAAAGCCTCGATCGCGATGCGCAGTTTACGGTCAGCATCGGCGGTTCGCAGCCGCGTATCGTCCGGCTGGTCACCTATCTGCCCGGCCAGTTGCTTTCGCGCTCGCCGGTGTCGGCTGCGCAAGATCGCAATCTCGGCATCTTCCTCGCTCGGCTTGGCAGGGCACTGCGCGGCTTTTTCCACCCGGCCGCCGGCAGCGATCTTTTGTGGGATATCCGCAAGGTCGCCAAGACGCGGCCCATGCTGGCACATATCGCCGATGCCGGGCGCCGCGCCATGGTCGAGCGCGTCATCGATGCCTTCGAGGAGCACGCCGCGCCCATTATTCCCAGCCTGCGCGCCCAGATCGTCCACAACGACATGAATTCCTACAATGTGGTGATGGACGCATCGCGGCCCGAGATCGTCAGCGGCATCCTCGATTTCGGCGACATGATCCATTCGCCGCTGATCTGCGATCTCGCCATCGGCGCCGTCTACCGCTGGCCGGCCGACGGCCACCCGCTGGCGCCCGCCGCACGCTTCGTTGCTGGCTACCAGTCGGTGCAGCCGCTCGAGGCCGAGGAGATCGGCATCCTGTTCGACCTGATCCGTGCCCGCCTTGCGCTCATCGCCAACATTGCCACCTGGCAGGCGGAGCGCTTCCCGGCCAAGCGCGACTATGTGCTGCGCCTCATCACCGAGGTCTGGGCCTCGCTCGAGCGGCTGGACGGACTGTCACACAGCGATGCCCGCCGTTATTTCCTCGATCATTCCAATCCGGAGTAGACGCTCGTGTCCCAATCCTCGCCCGCAAATGCCTCCGCCGATGCCGGTGCATCAGCATCCGCGCTGCTCGAGCGCCGTGCCAGGCTGCTCGGCCCGACCTATCGCGCCTTCTACCGCAACCCGATCCATCTCGTGCGTGGCAGCGGCGTTTGGCTCTACGATGCCCACGGACGCAAGTTTCTCGATGCGTACAACAACGTCGCTTCGGTCGGGCACTGCCACCCGCGCGTCGTCGAGGCGCTGTCGGGGCAGGCGGCCACGCTCAACACCCACACGCGTTACCTCAGCGAAATCATCCTCGACTACGCGGAAAGACTTCTCGGCACGCTTCCGCCCCATCTCGGCCATGCCATGTTCACCTGCACCGGCAGCGAGGCCAACGATCTCGCCATCCGCATCGCCCAGCATTCGAGCGGCAATACCGGCGTGATCATCACCGATTTCGCCTATCATGGCGCCACCATCGCCACCGCGCAGCTGTCGCCGGCCGCGGTCGGGGCGAAGGGCGTGCCCGCGCAGCACAGGACCGTGGCCGCCCCGGATACGTTTCGCGATCAGGGCCGGGCCGCACGCGATTTCGCCAGGAATGTCGCCGCCGCCATTGAGGACATGCGCGCACAGAACGTGCGCCCGGCGGCGCTGCTGATCGACTCGGCATTTTCCAGCGACGGAATTTTCTTCCCCGATGCGTCGGCGATGCGCGAGGCCGCCGATCACGTCAGGAAGGCGGGCGGCATCGTCATTGCCGACGAAGTCCAGTCCGGCTTCGGCAGGCTCGGCCAGGGCATGTGGGGTTTCGCCAATTACGGCCTCGAACCTGACATCGTCACCATGGGCAAGCCGATCGGCGACGGGCATCCGATGGCCGCGGTCATCGTGCGGCCGCAGCTTGTTGCCTCCTTCGGTTCCAACACCGGCTACTTCAACACATTCGGCGGCAATCCTGTCGCCGCCGCCGTCGGCATCGCGGTGCTCGATGTCATCGAAGGCGAGGGACTGGTCGAGAATGCGCGCACGGTTGGGGCCTATACGGGCGAGCTGCTGCGGGCTCTGCAGAACCGGCATGCCATGGTCGCCGATGTCAGGCATAACGGCCTTTATTTCGGCGTCGAGTTGACGGCGGAGGAGGACGAGGCGCTGGCCGCCACCAGGACGTCGGCGGTCGTCGAAGCCATGCGCGAGGACGGCGTGCTGATCTCGTCATGCGGTCCGCGCGGGAACGTGCTGAAGATCAGGCCGCCATTGCCGTTCGCCAGGGACAATGCCGAGCAACTTGCCGAAACGCTCGATCGCACCCTGTCGCGCTGGTGAGGGGATAGGAAAGGGTGCGGCAATCGACATGCTGAAGCTCGAACATCAGACCCTGAACGACCGCGCCTATGGCGCGCTCAAGCAGGAGCTGATTTCGGGCGGCTTCAGCCCGGGCCAGACATTGGTCATCCGCAAGCTTGCCGAGACGTTCGGCATTTCGACGACGCCGATCCGCGAGGCGCTGCAACGGCTCGTCGCCGAGCGGCTTCTGGAATTGCAGAACAACCGCTCGATCATCGTGCCCTTGCTGTCTGCGCCGGCCTTCGAGGAACTGACCCGCATCCGCGTCGCGGTGGAGGGGCTGGCGGGCGAGATGGCCGCCTCGCGCATCACCGAAGACGGGCTGGTCGACATACAGGCCACGCTGGCGGGCATGCAGCGCGCGATCGAGGCGGGCGACGCCGGGGCCTATCTCGCGCTCAACGAGGCCTTCCACTTCGCCATCTACCGGCATGCCGGCGCGCCGATCCTCCTCAACATGATCCGTGATCTCTGGGGGCGGGTTGGGCCCTATCTCAAGCTCCTGATGCAGGCTGAGCGCTACAAACCCCAGTCGAACGAGGCGCATCGCAAGATCGTCGAGGCATTGGCGCAGCGCAACGGCGCCGACGTCAGGACCTCCATAGAACAGGACATCGCCACGGCGGCAGCGGTGCTGGCGGGGAACCTTCGCGCGGCCGAATGACGACGCGATCCCGTCGCGCCCCGGCGATCGGCCTATCCGGTCTTGTCCAGCCGGTCGCGAAGCATGCTCCACGGCAGCAGCGCGTTCGGCGCGAAGCGCAGCAGGCTGTGGAACGGCATCGGCGACGGTGGCCCGAAGGGCAGCGGCAGATCGCGGGCGTCGGTTCCACCAGCCCAGTCCGCAAGCACCTTGCCCATGGCCGTGGTCATGGCGATGCCGCGACCGTTGCAGGCGCGACCTGCGATCAGCCCCGGTCCGAGATCGATGAGGTGGGGCAGGAAATCGGGTTCGACTGCTGCCATCCCCGACCAGCCATAGGCGAGCGGCGGCAGGTCCGGGAGCTCGAGATGCCGGGCCAGCCGCCGCTGGATCGTCTGCGGCAGGCGTCGGTCCGCACCGGGGCCGAAGACATGCATGCCGCCGCTGATCAGCCTGTTTTCGGCATCGAAGCGGTAGGTGAAGAGATTGCGTCTCGTGTCGCCGACGCCTTGCCCGCCGGGCAACAGGCGGCTGCGCACCTCGCGCGGCAGCGGCGCCGTCGCGATCTGGAAGATTTTCAGCGGGAAATAGGTTTTCCGAAGCCCCGGATTGAGCTGTCCGCCATAGGCGTTGGTGGCGATCAGCACCTTTCCTGTGCGCACCGAACCCATTTGCGTCTTCAGCGACCAGCCGTCCGCGATACGGTCGATCGCGGCGACGCGCGTGTGCTCGAACAGGCGCGCGCCGGCTTTTTCCGCCACGTCGGCCAGGCCGCGCGCATAGGCGACCGGATTGAGCACGCCTCCTGAACGATCCATCCAACCGCCGACATAACCGCGGGCGCCGGTCAGCGCCTCGATTTCTTGCCGGTCCAACACGACGGCCGGTCGGCCGCGCTCCGCCCATTGCCCCGCGCGTGATTTGACCTTTTCGAGCGCGACAGGGGAATGTGCCGGCTGGATCCAACCGTTCTGCACCGCGTCGCACTTGATGTCGTGCCGCCTGATCAGGCCGAAGACCAGGTCGGCGCTGCCAGCGGCGAAGTCGATCAGCCTCTCGCCGCGCGCGGGGCCTAGATGGGCCTTTATCGCATCCGGATCCATTTTGGCGAAGTTCGGTACGATGAAGCCGGCATTCCTGCCGGTAGCGCCCCAGGCGATGGTTTCGGCCTCGAGAACGGCGACCGAAAGACCTCTGGCCGCGGCATGCAAGGCCGTCGAAAGGCCGGTGAAGCCGCCGCCGACGATGGCAAGGTCGACATCGAGCTCGCCTTCCAGCGCCGGGCGGAGGCGGGTCTCACGGCTGACCGCGTGCCAAAGCGAAAGCGCTTCCTGCCGGGCCATTGCGGTCACGAGCCGCTCTCGCTGGCGGCCACCTTCGCCCGCTTGCCGAGCCGTGCCCGCCGCGGCCGTTCCCCGAACAGTCCGTTGGGGCGGACCAGGAGGATAATGCACAGCATGACGCCGATTGCCACGATCTGCAGGGATGCGGCGCGGGCCTGTTGCTCCGGCGGGAACAGCGCGCTGGTGAGCGTGCCCGACCCGGCCCATATCCCCCAGACCAGGATGCTGCCGATGACGGCACCGGCATTGCTGCCCGAGCCGCCGACGATCAGCATCACCCAGACCTGGAAGGTCAGGATCGGCAGGTAATTGTCCGGCGCAATGAAGCCGGTGAAATGCGCCTGCAAGGCGCCCGCTAGGGCCATGATGGCGCCGCCGACCGCGAAGGCCTGGACACGGTAGAAGCGCGCGCTCTTGCCGAGCGAGATCGCCGCCCGCTCGTCCTCCCGCAGCGCCTTCAGCACCCGGCCCCACGGGCTGCGAGACAGGTGCTCCAGCGCCAGATAGGCGACCAGCGTGACCGCCGAGACGACGGCAAGGTTCGACAGGTTGAACAGCAGCGGCGTCTCGGCGAGGCTGCCGAAAGGGCGCGGGATGAAGCCGATGCCGAACGGACCGCCGGTCAGTTTCTGCGCATTGAGCGCGACCAGTTGCACGACCACGGCGACGCCGAAGGTGGTGATGGCAAGGTAGTCGGATCTGAGCCGCAACGTGGCGATGCCCGTCAGGGCCGCGGCGATGCCGCCGACGACCATGGCGCCGACCCAGCCGGCCAGGATCGGTAGCCCAAAACCGCCCAGACGCGCGGCATCGTCCGGCGTCGTCAGCAGCGCCGATGTATAGGCGCCGATGGCGACGAAGCCGGCGAGCCCGACATTGAAGAGCCCGGTCAGCCCCCATTGCAGATTGAGCCCCAGCGTGACCAACGAAAAGATCAGCGCCGTGGTCAGGAAGAAAGCGCCATAGCCGAGCAGGTCCATCAGCGTTCCTTCACACCAAAAAGGCCGATCGGCCGCACGAACAGCACCGCCATCAAGATGATGAAGGAGACCGCGGCGCGCCATTCGGCGCCGATCAGTTGCACGGCGCCCGCTTCGGCGAGCCCGATGATCAACCCGCCGAGCACGGCGCCCGGGATGCTGCCGATGCCGCCCAGAATGGCGGCCGCGAACATCGGCAGCAGCATGTCGAAGCCCATGAATGGGCGGATCTGCACCAGGATGCCGATCATCACGCCGGCGACGCAGGCAAGCGCTGCGCCGAGGATCCAGGTGACACGCACCACCTTGGCGACATCGATGCCGACGATGCGGGCAAGGGCCGCATTCTGGCTCAGGGCCTGCATGGACCGGCCGGTCTGCGTGCGCGTCATCAACAGGTGTACGCCCAGCACCAGAATTGCTGTCAGCAGCAACAGCGCGATCTGGTCCGGCGTGATGCGGATGCCGAAGCCGACCGGCATGGCGATCTGGATGGCGCGGCTGAAATAGGTCGGGCGTGAGGTGAAGGTGAACTCGAGCAGGCTTCGCAGCGCCATCGAGGCGCCGAAACTTGCCATCACCACGATGATGGCCTGGCCCTGAGAGCGCAGCCGCGCGAACAGCACCTTGTCGAGCAGCAGCGCCAGCAGGGCGGTGAATGCCATGCCGACGACCAGCGCGACGATGAGCGGCCAGCCGAAGGAAAGCGGGGCGATCGGCGCCACCTTGCCGATCGTCGCGCCGATGGCGCCTACGACGGCCAGCGTCGCATAGGTGCCCCAGGCCATGAAGTCGCCATGGGCGAAGTTCGAGAAGCGCAGGATCGAATAGGTCAGCGTCACGCCGATGGCGCCGAGGCCGATCATCGAGCCCGTCAGCAATCCGTCGACGATGAATTGCAGGTTCATGCCGCACTTCCCTTGCCTGAAGGCGCGGCCTTGCCGGCGCTGTCCGGGCGCTGGCCAAGATAGAGCTCGGCGACCACCGGATCGCTCCACAGTTCAGAGGCGATGCCCTCGTGCCGGTCCTTGCCTTCGACCAGCACATAGGCGCGGTCGCCGATGGCGAGCGCCGCCTTGGCGTTCTGTTCGACCAGCAGGATGGTGACGCCGGACTTGCGGATGCCGGCCAGCATCTCGAACACCATCGAGACGAATTTCGGTGACAGGCCGGCCGACGGCTCGTCCAGCACCAGCACCTTGGGATGGACGATCAGCGCCCGCGCCACGGCCAGCATCTGGCGCTGCCCGCCCGACAGATTGCCGGCGGCGATACGGCGCTGGCGCGCCAGGTCGGGGAAGGTCGCGTACATCTCGTCGATGCGGGCGGGAACCTCGCGGCGCTCGATAATGCCGCAGGCAACCCTGAGATTGTCGTCGACCGACATCAGTGGAAACACGTTCTCGGTCTGAGGCACGAAGGCGAGCCCAAGCCGCACCATGGTGTGGGCCGGTGCGGTGGTGATATCCTTGCCGTCGAGGAGAACGGTGCCGCCGGTGACCGGGACGAGACCGGCAATTGCCTTGATCAGGCTCGACTTGCCGGCACCGTTGGGGCCGAGAACGACGACGATTTCGCCCTTCCTCACCGTGATCGAGGCACCGCGCACGATCGGCACGCCGGGCTCGTAACCGGCTTCGAGGTTGCGGACGTCAAGCACGGTCCCGCTCATGCCGCGCCCCCGAGATAGGCCTCGATGACGCGCGGATCGCGCGCCACCTCGTCGGCCGTGCCCTCGCACAGAAGCTCGCCGCCCGCCATCACCAGGACGCGATGGCAAAGCCGGGTCACCATGTCGATGTTGTGCTCGATCAGAAGAAAGGTGATGCCGCTTTTGTTGATGTCGCGGATGCGGTCGATGATGACTTCGAGCAGCGTGGCGTTGACGCCGGCCGCGGGCTCGTCGAGCAGGATGATGGCCGGGTCGGCCATCATCACACGGGCAAGTTCGAGCAGTTTGCGCTGGCCGCCGGAAAGCACCCGCGCCGGTTCGTGCGCCAGCCGGGTGAGCGAGACGAGTTCAAGCAGTTCGGCAGCCTTCTCGGCGGCTGCCTTCTCTTCGGCGGCGACCCGCCACGGGATCAGGAAATTGGCGAGCAGCCGCTCCCCTGCCTGACGTTGCGCGGCGAGCATGACGTTTTCGATCAGCGTGAGATTGGGCAAGGGCCGGGGAATCTGAAAGGTGCGCCCAAGACCGCGGCCAATGCGCAGGTGCGCTGCTTCGCCGGAGACGAGCGCCTCGTTGAGACGTATCTCGCCGCTTGTAGGCAGGATGCTGCCGGCGAGCAGGTCGAACATCGTCGTCTTGCCGGCGCCGTTGGGGCCGATCAGGCCGAGGATCTCGCCCGGGCGGACCTCGAACGAGACATCGTTGACGGCGACAAGGCCGCCGAAACGCCGCACGACGTTCTTTGCTGCCAGAACCGGCGCCTGGGTCTCCGTCCCATGCCGTTTCGCCGTGTCGTTCATCAAGCCCTCTGGCCGAAGCGATCTTTGCCGCTTTCTGATTTTTTGATTTGTGATCACACTTGCTTTGATCACGCTAATCAGCTTTAATTTTCTCCGCAAGCCGAAAACAGGCCAGGCCGTCGAAAAGGCCAAGATCGGGAACGCCATGCAAAGGGCTGCTGTCGAGCGCACCAACGAGGTCATCGCCGCGCAACTCGCGCCGGTCGGCCGCGAGACGGTGCAGGACCGCGTCTATTCCGAATTGCGCCGGGCGCTGATTGGCGGTCTCTTCGAGCCGAGCCAGGTTCTGACCATACGCGGTCTTGCCGATGCGCTGGTCACGTCTACCATGCCGGTGCGCGAGGCGCTTGGGCGGCTGATCACGGAAAAGGCGCTGGAAGCGCTTCCAAACCGCTCGGTGCGGGTGCCGCCGATCACGCTGGAACGCATCGACGACCTCC
The DNA here is from genome assembly GCF_006442185.1 of Mesorhizobium sp. B2-4-1. Taxonomy (NCBI): domain Bacteria; kingdom Pseudomonadati; phylum Pseudomonadota; class Alphaproteobacteria; order Hyphomicrobiales; family Phyllobacteriaceae; genus Mesorhizobium; species Mesorhizobium sp. B2-4-1. The sequence continues at coordinate 190,320 of NZ_VFVN01000006.1, forward strand.
TGCGCGCCCGTGCCCTGATCGAAGGCGAGGCAATCGCGCTTGCCGCCGCGCGCATGGATCCGCGTCAGATCGCCACCATCGAAACCATTCTCGGTGAATGGGACGAGATGCGGGCGCTGAAGCACAAGAAGGATGTCGACCGCGAGGTGACGCTCAATCAGAGCTTTCATTTCGAAATCTATCGCGCCTGCGGTTCCGCCGTGCTGATCCCGATGATCGAGAGCCTCTGGCTGCAGTCGGGACCCTGCATCCGCGTTGCGATCTATGCCTTTTCCGAGGCCGGCGAGGTCGACACCGCCCATTATCATCGCAGCATCGTCGCCGCGCTTGCGGCGCAGGATGCCCAGGCCGCACGCGAGGCGCTGGTGGCCGACATCAGCCGCCCTTTCGCTTTCCTGCGCGACAAGCTGAAGTTGACGGCAAAAGCGGAGTGAATGCCTGATATGACCAGACGCATCATCAGGATCACCGAGCCGCATTCCGAGCTGTCGGTGACGGCGCAGTTGCTGCCGGAAAAAGCGCCAGAGAACGCAACGTTCCTGTGGTCTTACCTGGCCGAGCCGCGCGTCGTCGCGGGCATTCATGCCATGTGGACCGGCCCGGAAATCTCCTGTCCGATCCCCGCGGCGCATCTGGACGGCGAGGCCTTTGCCCAGGCCTTGCCGGCGGAGAACGCGACGCTGACGCCGCAGCCCGGCGACATCGTGCTTTCCTATGTGCCGCCGCGCATGTGGGGCGGCAACCCGCATGCGATCTTCGACATCGGCCTGTTCTACGGGCAAGGCGCGCGCCTGCTGTTTCCGATCGGCTGGCTGGCGGGGAGCGTCGTTGCGCAGGTGCTGCCTGAGCAACGCGATCAGTTCGCATCTGCCTGCGGCATCATTCGCCGCAATGGCGCCTGCGACGTCACCTTCGCGCGGCTGGAGAGCTGAAATGGCTGAACGCGACGACAGCTTCGAACTTTTCGACCTCCGCGTCGAGGCTGTCGTCCCCGAGGGCAAGCCGGTGTATTGCGGCGCCAGGCCCGGCGACTATTTCGAGCTGAAAGGCGAGATGCTGTCGATGCCGGTGGGCCAGGGATTTTCGATCTATTCCATAGCGGCCGTGCTGCCGCTGCTGGCGGCGAAGCAGCGCCCCACCCATGCCAATGACTGGATGACCTCGGATGCCGAGATCGCCTGTCCCGATCCCAATTGCGCCAGCAGGCTCAGGATCGTCAGGACCGGCAAACGGCGGTTCAGCCACGCCGAGACCACGGCGGTGCCGCTGCCGAAGGAGAGTGAGCAGAGATGACCGCCAAGACTTTCGAACTCAGCCCCGGCTACACAATCTCGCGCGTCATTCGCGGTGGCTGGCAGTTGGCCGGCGGCCACGGCGCGGTCGACCGTCAGCAGGCAGTATCTGACCTGATCGCCACGTTCGACGCCGGCATCTGGACCTATGACTGCGCCGATATCTACACCGGCGTCGAGGAGCTGATCGGAGCGGCGCGGCTGCGTCTGGCCAACGAACGTGGTCTCGATGCCGCCGCCAGGATGAGGGTGCACACCAAGCTCGTGCCAGACCTCGAGCGGCTCGCCGGCATCAGCCGCGATTACATCAGAGGCATAGTCGACCAGTCTCTGCGGCGGCTGAAGACCGAGCGGCTCGACCTCGTGCAGTTCCACTGGTGGGACTATTCAGTGCCTCGCTATGTCGACGCGATGGGTTGGCTCGACGAGCTCCGGCTGGAAGGCAAGGTGCGCAATGTCGGCACCACCAATTTCGATACGCAGCGTCTGGGCGAAATCCTGTCGGCCGGCGTGCCAGTCGTCAGCCAGCAACTGCAATACTCGGTCCTCGACCAGCGTCCGGCGGCGAGCCTCGCCGCGCTCGCCGCGCGCAACGGCGTCAGCTTTCTCTGCTACGGTTCGGTGGCCGGCGGCTTTCTCGGCGACAGATGGCTCGGCGTCGCCGAGCCGGACATGCCGCTCGAAAACCGCTCGCTGGTCAAATACAAGCTGATCATTGACGACTTCGGCGGCTGGGAGCTCTTCCAGGCCCTACTCAGTGTGCTGAAGCGGATCGGCGACCGCCACGGCGTCGACATCGCCACTGTCGCCAGCGCCTGGGTGCTCGAGCAGCCGCAAGTGGCGGCCGTCATCGTCGGCGCCCGCAACCAGGCGCATGCGCTGGCCAATGCGAAGATCATGGATGTCGCGCTCGGGGCCGAGGACCGGGCGGAGATCGGCGCCGTGATCGCCCAGAGCCGGGGTCCCCTCGGCGACGTCTACACGCTGGAGCGCGACCGTCACGGCCGCCACGGCTCGATCATGCACTACAATCTCAACGCGGCCCGGCCATGAGCGCCACCACCGAAAGCCTGTTTTCGCGGGCCAGCACCGAAATCGTCGAGTTGCATCGCTTCTTCGTCGACTGGTTCGTCGCATCGCGCGCCGGCAAGGCCGATTTCAGCCGCTTCGAACGCGTCATGGGCGAAGGCCTGGCCATGGTCACGCCTGACGGCACGGTCCTCGATCGCGATGCGGTGGTCGACCATGTCCGCGCAAGCTGCGCTTCCTGCGACGAAGCCTTCGCCATCTCGATCGAGGACATCCGGCCGGGCTGGCAAACCGGCGGCGCGATCGTCGTGCTCTATGTCGAGGCGCAGTTGCGAGGCGGCAAGCATAGCCGCCGTCAGTCGAGTGCGCTCTTCACCACCAATCCATCGGCGCCCAACGGCGTCGAATGGCGACATCTGCATGAAACCTGGCTGCAGATGCCGGAAAGCTGAACAGGCTCCAGGCGTGAAATTTGGTTCGTGTAACTCGATTCGTGTAGCTCAAGGGGAACAACAATGAGAAAGACGATACTCCAACTCACCACCGCGCTCGCTCTCGTGATGATTGCCAGCGCGGCCCATGCCGCCGACTGCAAGATCACGGTCGGCCTCGTCATGGAATTGACCGGACCGGCCGGTGAATACGGCCAGGCCGGCGCGAAATCGGTCGAGATGGCCTTCCGCGACATCAACGACGCCGGCGGCGTTCGCGGCTGCGATCTGGTGACCGACACGCGTGATAGTCAGAGCCAGGGCAATATCGCCGTCGATGCGGCGACCCAGTTGGTTCAGGTCAAGAAGGTGCCGGTGATCATCGGCGGCATCATCTCCTCGGTGTCGATCCCGATCCTGACCTCGGTCACCGCCCCGGCCAAGATCGTGCAGGTCTCGCCGGCTTCGTCCTCGCCGACGCTGACCGCACTCGGGCGCGACGGCAAGACCAACGGCATCTTCTTCCGCACCATCACCTCCGATGCGCTGCAAGGCGTGGCCGCCGCGAAATACGCCATCGACAAGGGCTTCAAGAAGCTGTCGATCATCCATGTCAACAATGATTTCGGGGTCAACATGGTGGCCGAATTCTCCCGCGCCTACAAAGCGCTCGGCGGCACCGTCGTCTCCGACACGCCCTACAATGAGAAGCAGTCGAGCTATGCCTCGGAAGTCACGGCGGCCATGGCCGGCGAGCCTGACGGGCTTTATCTCGTCAGCACGCCGGTTGACGGCGCCACCGTCGCCCGCACCTGGATTTCGCAAGGGGGCGTGCAGAAATTCCTGCTCAATGACGGCATGAACAGCCCGGACTTCATCGAGTCCGTCGGCGCCGACTATCTCAAGGAGGCCTATGGCACCTCGTCCGGCACCAGCCCGACCGCCTCCACCGACTACTTCACCAAGAACTACAAGGCGTTTTCGGGCATCGAACCGTCCAATCCCGCGGCCGACCGTTCCTATGATGCCGGCGCCATCGTCGGCCTGGCAATCGCCATCGCCGGCTCAGAGGATCCGGCCAAGATCAAGGACGCCATGTACAAGGCGGTCGATCCGGCCGGCGCGCCCATCTTTGCTGGCAAGGAAGAATTCGCCAAGGCGCTCGGATTGATCAAGGACGGCAAGCCGATCCGCTACGAAGGTGTAATCGGCCCGGTCGCCTTCGACAAATATGGCGACATCACCGGTCCGTTCCGCTTATGGAAGATCGTCGACGGCAAGGTAACGACCGACGGTGAAATGACCACGGACGACGTCAACGCCCTGCAGGCGAAGCTCCAATAGGCCGCCACATCAGGCAGTCCGGCACCGATCGCTCGATGCCGGACTGCTCGCAACCTGCCTTGGCCTTGCGCTCTGAAATTCATGTCGTCCACAACAAGGGCTGCGGGCTTCATTCTCCCGACCCGCGTGACAGCCAGCGCCTGCGTCTTTCGCGCTGTTCGGCGAGCTCGGCCTCGTCCCAGTAGCCGATCAGCACGCCGGGCTCGATCAACGGATCGAAGTGCCGCAGCTTGTCGTCGTTTCCCGTCAGCCATTCCTCGGTGGCGGTGATGCGGTTGTTGGGCAGCGCCAGCCAGCGGAACAGCGCCTGCCGTAGTCGTTCGATGTCGGCCGCCGCCGATGCTTCGGTGCCGAGATCGCGCAGTTCGTCCGGATCGCCGTTCAGATCGAAGAACATCGGCGCCAGGCCCTCGCCATGGACCAGTTTGAAGCGGCCGTCGGTGATCATGTAGAGCTTGCAGTCGGCGACCGGCATACCGAGCTTCAGCCGCGCGGCATCGCCGCCATAGTCGTACTCGCTCACCGCGTGGCGCCGCCAGTTCACGTCCTGGCCGGCCAGCAGCGGCGCCAGCGACCGGCCCTCGAGAACGTGCGGCTTCGCCTTGCCGCCGAAGAAGTCGAGGAAGGTGGGCGCGAGGTCGATCATCTCCACCAGCGCCTCCGACGTAGTGCCGCGCGTCGCGTCGGCCTGCCGGCGCGGATCGTAGACGATCATCGGCACCTTGGCCGCGACATCGTGGAACAGGTATTTTTCGCCCAGCCAATGGTCGCCGAGATAATCGCCGTGGTCGGAGGTGAACACGATCAGCGTGTTGTCGAACAGACCGCGCTCCTCCATGAACTCGAACAATCTGCCCAACTGATCGTCGATCTGCCTGATCAGGCCCATATAGCAGGGAATGACCCTTTCGCGGACCTCGTCGCGGGAGAAGTTCCTGGAATAGCGCTCCTGCTGGAAGGCTTCGAAGATCGGGTGGGGCGAGACGCGTTCTGCTTCGCTGCGCACGACCGGCTTTATGTCGGCCTTGCCGTACATGTCGTGATAGGGCGCCGGCACGATGTAGGGCCAGTGCGGCTTGATGTAGGAGAGATGCGCGCACCAGGCTTCGCCCCTTGCCTCGGCCTCCTCGATGAAGCGCATGGCGCGGCGCGTCATGTAGGGTGTTTCCGAATGCTCCTCGGGAATGCGCGCCGGCTTGTCGGCATGGACGAGCAGCCAGCCGTTGAAATTTTCGCCATCCTCGCCTTCACCGGAATTGGCCCAGTGCTCCCACGGATTGGCGGCGTTGAAGCCGTGCTCGCGCAGATATTGGTCATAAGCCGGATCGGGATCGTAGGCGGATGACGGATGCAACCCGTCGTCGCGCTCGAACGGTTCGAAGCCGCATTCGGCGACGCGCACGCCGATGATGGACGTCTTGTCGATGCCGAGGCGCTCCATGCCTTCCTCGTCGGCCCTCATATGCGTCTTGCCGATCAGCGCGCAGCGCACGCCGATCTCGCGCAGATGGTCGCCGAGCGTAGGCTCGCCGACCCTGAGCGGCACGCCGTTATGCGTCGATCCATGCGAGCGGACATAGCGGCCTGTATAGGCGCTCATGCGCGAGGGACCGCATACGGTCGATTGTACATAGGCGTTGGTGAAGCGCACGCCGCGGCTGGCCAGCCGGTCGATATTCGGCGTGTGCAGGGTCTGGTGTCCGGCGCAGCTCAAATAGTCGAAGCGCAGCTGGTCGCACATGATGAAAAGGACGTTGCGGCGGTCTGTCATTGGTCGTCCGTCATTGTGGTTCGCGCAAGACCGGTGTGCCAGAACGGCCGATGTCCTACAACGATGCCTCAAAATATCATTTTACCCAACCAGATGCCTCATGCACTGTGGGAGCCGGGAGGGTCGAAATCGTGCCGTTCGTCACCATTGGCGGCCTTGCGCTGCACCACCGCTATGTCGAGGCGACCGGCACCGCGCGGCCGGTGATCTTCATCAATTCGCTGGGTACCGATTTGCGCATCTGGGACGATGTCATCTCGCAATTAAGCGGTGACATGCCTCTGCTGGTCTACGACAAGCGCGGCCACGGACTTTCCGATATCGGCAGCGGCATCCGGTCGATCGATGATCATGTCGACGATCTCCTGGGCCTCATCGATCATTTCGATCTCGGCAGGGTCGTGCTGTTCGGCCTGTCGGTCGGTGGCTTGATCGCGCAGCGGCTCTATACCCGTCATCCCAGCTGCGTTGAGGCTCTGATCCTGTCCGACACGGCGCACAAGATCGGCACGGACGAGAGCTGGAATAAGCGTATCGCCACCGTCGAGCGCGACGGGATCGAGGCGATAGCCGACGGTGTGATGGAAGCATGGTTCACGCCCGGCTTCCATGCCGCGCGTGCGGCCGACCTTGCCGGTTGCCGCAATATGCTGACCAGGCAGGCGCTGCCGGGTTACATCGGGACATGCATGGCGGTCCGCGACGCCGACCTCACCGAGGCCGCGCGGCGTATCGCGGTGCCGACACTTTGCATGGTCGGCGACCAGGACGGCTCGACACCGCCCGATCTCGTCCGCTCGCTGGCAGCGCTGATCCCCGGCGCCCGCTTTGAAATCATTCCTAATGCCGGCCATGTTCCCTGCATCGAACAGCCGGAGGCGGTGGTCGCGCTGATCCGCGATTTTGTCGCGTCGCCTCCTCCGGGGCAGAAACCTTTGAGCGCGGCTACCCCTTGATCGCCGAGCCGACGATGGAATCGACGAAAAAGCGCTGCAGCAGGACGAAGAGGATGAGCGGCGGCAGCACGGCAAGCGTCGCGCCGGCCATCACCAACCCGGTGTTGACGGCGCCTCTGTTGTAACTCAACAGCCGGCTGAGGCTGATGACGATCGGATAGGCGTCGGCGTTGCCTTGCAGCACGGTCAGCGGCCACAGATAGCTGTTCCAGTGATAGACGAAGGCAAACAGCGCCAATGCCGCGATCGCCGGCGCCACGCTGGGCGCCACGATCTTGAACAGGATCAGCAGTTCGGAGGCGCCGTCCATGCGCGCAGCGTCGATCAGATCGTCAGGCACGCTTGCAATGAACTGGCGCATCAGGAAGATACCGAAGGCATTGGCGAGGTTGGGCACGATGATGCCGGCGAGGCTGGCATTGAGGCCGATCGAGCCGACGAGGCGATAGAGCGGGATCAGCGTCACGATCGGCGGCAGGAACATGGTCGCGATCAGCACCGAGAACAAAAGCGAGCGGCCGGGGAAGTGGTATTTGGCGAAGGCGTAGCCGGCCATCATGCTGGTGATGAGGATACCGGCTGTGGTGATCGAGGCGATGACCAGGGAATTCCACATAGAACGGCCGACATTGACCACGCCCGAAACTTTCCCGTAGGCGTCGAGGCTCGGCGTGTGCGGGATCCACACCGGCGGCACCTGCATGCTCTCGGCCGGAGTCTTGAGACTGGACAGAACCATCCAAACCAGCGGAAAGGCCGACGCCACGGCCACGAGCAGCATGAGCGTGGCCAGCAGCGCCTTGCGGCCGGCGGGGCGTCTGCGCGGCAACCGGCTCGACGATCCCGCGCTCATTCCTGATCCTTCCGGTTGGCAAAGGCGAACAGAGCGCAGACCACGACGATCAGCGACAGCATCAGCATGACGGCCATGGCCGAACCCAGTCCGCCCTGCGCGCGCTCGATGCCGACGCGGCGTATGTGATAGGTCAAGACATTGGTCGAGCCGACCGGCCCGCCCTGCGTGATCAGCGCCACCGGCTCGAACACCTGCACGGCGTTGATGATGGCGATCACCGCGCTGAACAGGAGTGTGCGCCGCAGCAACGGCAAGGTGATGAAGCGGAACTGCTCGAACCGGTTGGCGCCGTCGAGTTTTGCCGCCTCGTAGAGGCTGCCGGAAATCTGGGTCAGCCCCGCAATCGCCAGCACCGTGAAATAGCCGACCTGCTGCCACACATTGAGCAGGACGATCGAGATCAGCGCCGAGCGCGGGGACGACAGAAAGGGCTGCGGGCCGACGCCGATCAGGCCGAGCATCTGATTCAGCGGCCCTTCACCAGGCGAATAGAGTTTCGACCACACCAGCGCCACCGCGATCATCGGTACCATATAGGTGGAAAACAGCACGGTCCGCAGCGCCGTGCCGCCGCCAACATCGTGCTGGTGGACCATCAGCCCGAAGGCGACCGAGAGCGGCAGGATGAGGATGACGGAAAGCGCGGTGTAGATGGAGGTGTTGATCAACGCGCCCTTGAAGTCGCGTCCGACCGATGAGGCGCCGAAAATCTCGCGAAAATTGTCGAAGCCAATGAAGGCCGCATTGGAAAAAGGCGTCTGCGTCGACCAGTCCTGGAAGGATAGCCAGACGGTGAGCAGCATCGGCAACAGGATGAAGATGCCGATCAGCGTCACGGCGGGCGCCAGCATGATGCCCGCCGAGGCACGGTACCTGTTGATCATGGTTCGGTCTACTTGGCGGCGCGCTCCAGGATCGAGGCGGCGTCCGCTTGCGCCGTCGCCTGCGCATCCTTGGCCGAGACCTGGCCGTACTGCAACGCCTCCAGCGTCTGCTGCAGGGATTCCGAGAACTCCTGTCCGCCCGGCACGACCGGGAAGGGCTTGGCGTCGGCCAGCACGCTGACATAGCCCGACAGGAATTCCGAGCCGAGCTTGTCCTTGTGGGCCTCGATATCGGAGCTGCGCGAGGGCAGGATGCCCATCGACATCAATATGTCGGACATCGCCGAGGCGCCGTTCTTGCCGGATTTCGGATTGTTGAGCCAGGCCAGGAATTCCCATGCGGCCTTCTGCTCGGCCTGGCCGGCATTGCCGTTGACCACCGTCATCCAGGAATAGGAGATCGAATGCGGCTTGTCGCCGCTCGGGCCGACGGGGATTGGTGCGGTGGCGATATCCGCGAACCTGTCGCCCATGCCTGCCTTCAGCGCGCTTTCCCACCAATTGGCCATGATGATCATGCCGGTCTTGCCGGAGACGAAATTGTCGAGGAAGGGGCCGGTGGTGTTGGCGTCTGCCGTCGCCATGGCCGGCACGCTGGCGCCCGATTTGATGAGCTCCTCATAGAGCTGGAAGGTCTGCGCGGCCTGCGGAGTGTCCAGCGCCGGCTTGCCGTCCTTGACCAGGTCGCCGCCATTGGAGACCAGCAGCGAGGCGAAGGGGTGGACGACGCCCGCCGCCCAGGAATTGATCATGCCGAAACCCTGCTGGCCGGCATCCTTGTTGGTCAGCTTCTTCGCCGCCTCCTTGAACTCGTCCCAGGTTTTCGGCGCGGCGGCAATGCCGGCCTGCTTGAACAGTGCCTTGTTGTAGTTCAGCGCGTAGACGTCGATCTCGTTGGGAATGCCGTAGAGCTTGCCGCCGACCGACGCGGCGCTCACCACGCCAGCGGGCCATGCTCCCTTGACCTCTTCGGCGACGGGGTCGGGGGCGGGCGCGACGAGCTTGTCGCGGGCGAGCTCAGGCAACCAGAGATCGTAGATGCCGCCGATCGTGGGACCGTCCGCGCCGCCGCCCTGGGAGCGCAGCGTGGTCAGGAGATCGCCGAAGGGAACGGCGCGCACGGTGACGCTGACATCTGGATTTGTCTTCGCATAGTCCTTGGCCGCCGCTTCCAGCAATGCGACCGTCTCCGGCGACCAATGGGTGAGATAGGAGATGTTGACCGACTGCGCCCAGCCGCTGGCGGGCAGGATGGCCAGGCTCGCGGCCAGAGCCAGTTTCGAAGTCCAGGCAAGAGACATCCTCATCCTCCCTCAGGCTAGCGATCACGATGACGTTATGACAACATGAAGCATTGGCGCAAGGGCCCGATTGCGAAAAAGCTGCGCATGGCGCTGTCCCTGATTTCTCTGCTGTCCGTTCACATACGAAATTTACGGTTGAAATACAGGTAGCTATGAAGGAATCATGGTTGATTGGCTTAGCCCAGCCGTTCCCGGAGGGAGTGTCAGACCTCTTGCGGATGCCGCTATGTCGTTATAATGACTTTCCTGAGGAATGACTCTCCGCGGCGTCGATAAAGCCGTGGGACGCCAAGGACAGATAAAAATGGGAGACTGGCAATGAGCATGCTTTCAATTCACCGACGCGCAGCCCTGGGCCTGATCGGCGGCCTTGCCGCCTGCGCTGGCCTGTTCACCAGCCTGCCGGCGCGGGCCGACAGCACGGTGACGCTGTGGAGCTGGCGCACCGAGGACGAAGCCGCGATGCGCCGCATCTTCGATGCCTTCGAGGCCAAGAACCCAGGCATCAAGGTCAACATCCAGTTCACGCCGGATGCCGACTACCAGAACCGCCTGAGCACGGCGTTGCGTGGCGGGCGCGGGCCCGACATCGCCCAGCTCAAGGCCTATGGCGAATTGCAGCCCTTCGTCGAGGCGGGCTATCTCGACGCGCTTGACGAGAGCGTGCCGGAACTGAAGAACATGCCGGACGCGGCCCTTGGCGGCGCGCGCGGCCGCGCCGACGGCAAGCTTTACGGCGTGCCCTATTCGGTGCCGATGATGGGCGTCTTCTACAACAAGGATATCTTTGCCGCGCAGGGCATCGAGGTTCCCAAGACCTACAAGGATTTTGTCGCCGCCTGCGACAAGCTGAAGGCGGCCGGCATCACGCCGATCGCCACCGGCGGCGCCAACGGCTCGGCGTGGGAGCTGGAGATCGGCGTCGGCGTCATCGGCCCGACCGTCTACGGCCCCGGCTTTTACGACGAGATGATGACCGGCAAGGCGACCTTCGAGGATCCGCGCTATGTCGCGGCGCTGAAGCGCTTCGCCGAGCTGAAGCCTTATTTCCCCGACGGCTTCGCCGGGATCGACTACACCACCGCCACCCAGCAGTTCATTGGCGGCAAGGCCGCGATGTTTCTTGGCGGTTCGTTCGAGAATGGCAGCTTCAAATCGCAGAACCCGAAGCTGAAATTCTCGATCTTCCCGTTCCCCGCCGACGATGCGGGGGCAAAGCTCTACACCTCGGCCTTCTCGGACGGCTCCTACGGCCTCGTCTCCGAAAGCGCGAACAAGGAAGCCGCGATCAAGGTGCTGGACTTCATGGCCTCGGCCGAATTCGCGCAGATGTTCGCCGACGAACTCGGCTGGCCGCCGGCCCGCACCGATGTCACGGTGAAGGACCCGGTATTGGCCGAGATGATGGAGATGTCGAAGAACTCGACGCCCTACCTGACGCTGGTCGGCTTCCGCTGGCAGTCGCCGACCGCCTCTTCCGTCCTGCAAGCGGAGATCATCGACATGGTCGAAGGCAACATCGCACCGGAGAAGCTGGCGGCCGACATGCAGGCCGCCGTCGCCACCTGGTTCAAGCCGAAGCAGTAAGGAGCCGGGCCGGCCGCAATGCGGCCGGCCTCCCACCGGGCAAGCCACGCATGATCGATCGTCGCCGCAAAAGCAGCCTGAAGCGAACGCAGCAGCGCATGGCCGTGCTTTTCATCCTGCCGGCGCTGGCCGTCTACGCCCTGTTCGTCCTCTATCCCTTGGCGATGTCGCTGTGGGGCAGCTTCTTCATCTGGAAGGGGCTGCGCATCACCGAGTTCGCCGGCCTGTCGAATTTTTCGCGCCTGTTCGTTTTCCCCAGTAGCGCCAGGCTCTACGGCGCGCTCTGGCACAACACCGCCTGGTTCTTCGGCATCATGGTCTTCCAGAACGGCATCGGACTGCTGTTCGCCTGGCTGCTGTTCCTGCGTGATCGGGGTGCGGCCTTCTTCCAGTCGGTGTTTTTCTTCCCCGCGGTGCTGAGCCCGGTCATCGTCGGTGCGCTGTGGCGCCTGCTGTTGGTGCCGGGCGGCGTGGTCGAATGGGCGCTGAACGGGCTTGGCCTGCATCAGGGCAGCCTGACCGTGCTTGGCAACAGCCACACCGCGCTGGCCATGCTGGTCGCCGTCGACGCCTGGAACTGGATGGGCCTGCCGGTGCTGATCTACACGGCGGGCCTGCGGCAGATTTCGGGCCAGATCTTCGAGGCGGCGAAACTCGACGGCGCCGGCAATGCGCGCATGCTGTTCTCCGTCGCGCTGCCCTTGCTGATGCCGGCGCTGGGCACGCTGACGACTTTGTCCTTTATCAACACCTTCAACCAGTTCGACATCGTCTATGTGATGCAAGGCGTGCAGGGCAATCCGAGCTATTCGACCGACACGCTGGTGACCTATTTCTACAGGCTGGCCTTCGGCGCGGAGGGCGCCGTCGGCATCACCGACATCGGCCTGGCGCTGGCGTTGGGCACCATGCTGTTCCTCATCCTCAGCGTCGGCACGCTGTTGATGCTGCGTTTCTTCGACCGCCGCACGGTGCAGCTATGAGCGCGCTGACCATGGCAGGCAATCCCGTGATCTCGCGCCGGCTTTCGCGGCTGCCCGGCTGGACGGTGCTTGCCCTGTGGACGGCGGCCGTGCTGCTGCCGCTCTACATCCTCGTCGTCTCCTGCTTCAAGTCGACGGCCGAAATCTACGACAACCGGCTCGGCCTGCCGGCAAGCTGGGCCTTCGACAATTTCGTCAACGCCTGGACGCGCGCCGACCTCGGCCACAATTTCATCAACAGCCTGATCGTCACCGCCGGGACGGTCATCCTCAGCATCGTCGTCTCGGCCATGGCCGCCTATCCGCTCAGCCGTTACCGGCTGGGCTGGAACGCCATCATGCTCGGCCTGTTCCTGTCCGGCATCATGCTGCCGATAAGGCTCGCCTCGGTCGAGCTGTTCACGCTGATGCGCAATCTCGGCCTGCTGGATTCCCTGACCGGACTGATCCTCGTCTATTCGGCGATCCGCATTCCCTTCGCCGTCTTCATCGTCGCCAATTTCATGCGCGTCCTGCCCTCCGAACTCGACGAGGCGGCACGCATGGACGGCGCCGGCGAGGTCCGCATCCTGTTCCAGATCATCCTGCCGATGGTGAAGCCGGCGGTGTCGATCGTCGCCATCTTCACGGCGATCGCCGTGTGGAACGACTTCTTCTTCCCGCTGATCTTCATCTTCGACGACCGCTACAAGACCGTGCCGCTGGCCATCAGCGTCTTCGTCGGCCAGTACCGCACCGATTGGGGCCTGGTGTTCGCCTCGCTGGCGATCTCCATGGCGCCGATCCTGATCATGTATTGTCTGCTCGCCCGCCAGATTCGCGAGGGCGTCGGCGCCGGGGGAGGCATGAAATGATCGAGGACAGGATCTATGCCGCCAAATCCATCCTGGTCGTCGGCGCGCATGCCTTCGATGCCGAGGTGATCGCCGGACCGCTGGCGGCGGCCGCCGTACTGAGGGGCACCACGGTGACGTTCCTGCACCTGAGCATGGGCGAGCAGGGCCATCCGTGCCTGATCCCCGAGCATTATTGCGCCCAGAAGGAAGAGGAAGCGGGCAGGGCCGCCGCTCGCCTCGGCGTCGCCATGCGCAATCTAGGCCTGCATGACGCCTTCCTGCCTTCCGATGACGAGACGGCGCTGAAACTGTGCGATGTCATTCGCGAGCTGAAGCCGGAAGTGGTCATAACCCATTGGCACGGCAGCTGGCACAAGGACCATCGCGCCGCAGCCAAGCTGACGCAGACCGGCATCTTCTTCGCCGCCTTGCCGACCGTTGCGCGCGACCATGCCGCCTTTACGCCGGGCTTGCTGCTGTTCGGCGAGAACTGGGAGGACGATGACGGTTTCCGCCCCGAGCATTTGGTCGACGTCAGCGACGGCTTCGAGGCGTGGAGCGAGGCGGTGCATGAATACGAGCTGGCGCGGGGCCTGAGCAGCTTCCCCTATGTCGATTACTACAGCGCGCTCTACCGTCTGCGCGGCTGCCTGCGCGGCACGCGCCATGCGCAGGCCTTCGCGGCGGCCTCGCATTCCTGGAACGCCGGCAGCGGTCTGTTCGCGCCGCCGGCTGCCGGAGGGCGCCGATGACGCGGGTTCTGGCCATCGATCTCGGCGGCACCAATCTGCGCGCCGCCGTCCAGTCCGGCAATGTCAGCGCGCTGGAGAGGCCGAGCCGCGAACCGGCGCCGGCAAGCCTTGATGCCTTCGTCGCCCGTATCGCGGCGCTTTGCGCCGAGGCTGGCGCGGTCAAGGCGTTGGGCCTGGCGGTGCCAGGTCTCGTCGAGGGGTCGGTCTGCCGCTGGATCCCGAATCTCCCTTGGCTCGACGGTGTCGACATCGCGGCGCTGTTCCCGCAATTGCGCGTCGCCGTTGGCAATGACGCGCAGATCGCCCTGCTGGCGGAAGCCGTTGAAGGCAGCGCGAAGGGCATGTCGGATGCGATCCTGCTGGCAATCGGCACGGGCATAGGCTCGGCGGTGCTCGCCAACCACCGCATCGTCGCCGGCACGCATGGCGGCGCCTGCTCGTTCGGCTGGGCCTGCGCCGACATCAAGGACCATGGCGAGGAGCGCAGCGGCTGGCTGGAGCGCGTTGCATCGGGCCGTGCGCTTGACGCGCTTGCCGGTCAGGTCGGCCTTGCCAGCGGCCGCCAGCTGATCGCGGCTGCCCAGGCGGGCGAACTCGCGGCACAGACCTTGCTCGAGCTGCCGGCGCGCCGGCTGGGCACCGCGCTTGCCGGCGCCGTCGCGCTGCTCGACCCCCAGGTGATCCTGGTTTCCGGCGGCCTTGCCGATGCGCTTGACGTCATCGGACCGCCGCTGCTTGCCGCGCTGCGGCGCCAACTGCCGCCGCATCTGCGCGGCATTTCTCTCAAGGCTGGCGCGTTCGGCCCTGGCGCAGGCCTGGTCGGTGCGGCAGTGGCCGGGCAGGCCGGAAGCGGGTGGAGACAGATCCGATGAGTGAAGCCAGTTTTCAGCAGCCGGATCGCAGAAGGCCCGAGCCGCTCTGGTATCAGGTCGAGGAGGCCATCCGCGCCATCGTCAAGAGCGGCGAATGGGCGACGGGCGACCAGATCCCGGCCGAAGACCGGCTGGGCGCGCTGTTCGGGGTCAGCCGCATCACGCTGCGCCACGCTTTGCGCAATCTGGAGGAAAGCGGATTGCTGCGCCGCGAACACGGACGCGGCACCTTCGTGCGCTCCACCACGCTCGTCGCCGGCACCCGCGAACTGACGAGCTTCACTCAGGAGATGGGCAATATCGGCGTCGTTGCCGGCTCGCGCCTGCTCGATTGCAGCCTCACCACCGCCAATGCGGCAGCGGCCGGCGCGCTGGAGATTGAGGAGGGTGACCCGGTGGTGCGCATCCGGCGGCTGCGGCTCGGCAACAACGAACCGATCGGCATCCAGACGGCGCAGCTCTCAGCCGCACGTGTGCCGGGCTTCCTCGACGCCGGCCTGCTGCAGGGATCGCTGTACGAAGCGCTGGAGCGCCACTACGGCATCGTGCCGGTGGCGGCGCGCGAGAATTATCGCGTCGGCGCGGTTGGCGCGGCGGATGCCGAGCTGCTCGATCTGCCGATCGGCAGTCCGGCTTTCGTGGTCGAGCGTATCGCCACCGACGAGCGCGGTCCGTTCGAGTTCACCGTCTCCATCATGCGCGGCGACCGCTACGAGATACGCTCGACGCTGCGCGCCGGGCGCGTCCCGTCAAATCCGCGAAGCTGATCCATCATCACCCAAGCAGACACTTAACAGGAGTACCCACGTGTCCGACCTCTACATTCACCGTCTCGCCGCCCTCATCGACCAGGCAGCGAAAACCAATGAAGCGGCCTTTGGCCAGGCAGCCAGCCGCTTTGCCGACTCGCTTGAAGGCGGCGGTCTGATCCATCTCTACGGTTCAGGCCATTCGGTGCTGCCGGTGCAGGAAGTGTTTCCGCGTTACGGCAGCTATGTCGGTTTCAACCCGCTGACGGACCCGCGCGTGATGTGGCACAATGTGCTCGGCGCCGGCGGCGTGCGTGAGCTGCTGTGGCTGGAGCGCACCGAGAAATACGCCGAAAAATTCCTGGATCATCAGCCGCTCAACAAGGGTGACTCCATCATCATCTTCGGCCACAGCGGCCGCAACTCTTCCGGCATCGATACGGCGCTCTATGCCAGGAAGCGCGGCATCTTCGTCGTTGCGGTCACCAGCAAGAACAATCTCGACAAGCCCGCGACGCACTCCTCCGGCAAGCGACTGGCCGACGCGGCCGATCTCGTCATCGACACCTGCTCGCCGATCGAGGATGCGATCGTGCCGGTCGAGGGCTGGAGCCGTCCGGTCTCCGGCTCTTCGACGGTGCTCGCCATGATCCTGGCGCATGAGCTGGTCGCGCGTACCGCCGAGCAGCTCGCCAAGCGCGGCATCGAACTGCCGGTCTTCGCCTCGCCGACGATCGCGGGCGTGACCCTGCACGACACCGATGTCATCTACGGCGTCTACCGCGAACGCATGCTGGAAGCACAGAAAAAGCACCTGCCGGCCTTCCAGGCGACGATGCGGGGCGAATGATGTTCGGGGCGGGAGGCGTCGCGGACGCCTCCCGCCCATGGATGCGCCCAATGCGAACTTATCATCGTCGATGCAAGACCCGGGCCTATCCCCTTGGCTTCCTTCCGAAGCTCCAGTGTTGCTTTGAAAGCGTAAATAAATAATTTGACGCGCGTAATGACTCTGCGATCTATTGGGAACCGTTAAAACTTGACTGGACAAGTTCGGTCGAGCATTGCTGCTTCCAGGCAACGGCCGCGTGACTGGTGTCGGCCGGGGCGGCGGGCGAGGGCAAGGGACCCTGAATATCGATGGCGGAAAAGACGCACCGCACGATGGATGACTTCGCCCGGGCGTGCGGCGTGTCACGGCCGACCCTGTCGAAATATTTCGATGATCCGACGAGCGTCAAGCCGGCGACGCGCGCCCGCATCGAGGCCGCGCTTCGCTCCTCGGATTATCAGCCGAACCTCTTCGCCCGCAATCTCAACCGCAAGCGCACCCGCAATGTCGGCATCGTCGTGCCGGCGATTACCGATCCGTTCTATGCCGAGATGGTCAGCCGCATTGAACTGCGCTGCCGCGACGAGGGTTTTTGGCCGATCGTCATCTCCTCGCACGGTTCGCCCAGGCTTGAGTCGGAATCGGTCAAGACGCTCACCTCGCTCAAGGTGGCCGGCGCCATCGTGGCCCCGCTGGGATCGGTCTCCGAGCCGGGCGTCTTCGAACGGATGGGCAAAGACATCCCGATCGTCTATTTCGACACCTATATCGAGGGTGACACGCCCTTCGTCGGCAACGACAACCACCAGAGCACGTCGATCATGGTCGATTATCTCTGCCGGTCCGGCGAGCCGCCGGTGTATGTCGACATCCCGCACGTCAACCACAATTCGGGCGAGCGACTGCAAAGCTATATCGAGACGATGCGGGCCGCCGGCCTTGAGCCTGTCGTCATCAACGCGGCGCGCGACTACACCTGGGACTTCGAGCGGATCGGCCATGAATGGATGGAAAGGACGCTCGACAAGGGAGGCCTGCCTGGTCGCACCATCCTGTGCGCCAATGACCGGCTCGCCTTCGGCATCATGTCGGCCGCTTTCACGCGCGGGCTGAAGATCGGCCGCAAGCCCGATTGCGACTTCCGTGTCGCCGCCCATGACGACCACCCGTTGAGCCGCTACACCTGTCCGCCGCTCACCACCATGGCGCAGGACTTCGCCGCAATGGCCGGCCGCAGCGTCGAGATATTGCTGGCCTTGCTCGACGAGGCCCGCCCGCCCGCGCATGACCTCGTGCGAAACGTCAAGCTCGGCGCGACCCTGGTGATGCGTCAGTCGGCCTGAGCGCGCGTCTGCAATTGGAGCCAGGCCGCGGCCTCGCTCATCGCTTGCCGCGCGGCGAGAATGTAGCGGCCCATCGAGACGAAGCCGTGGATCTGGCCCGGCCAGTGCCGCAGGACCAGCGGCACCCCTTCAGCAAGCAGGCGTTCGCCATAGGCGGTCCCTTCGTCGGCCAGGATATCGTGACCGGCGGTCACGACAAACGCCGGCGCCGCGCCTGCAAGGCTCGGTGCCGGCAGCGGCGAAACGCGCCAGTCCTTGATGTCGTCCGGGGTGCGCACATAGTGGTCGCGGAACCAGGCCATGGTGGCGGCGGTCAGTCCAAAGCCGTTGCCGAAACGGCGGTAGCTGTCCGCCGTCTGGCAGGCATCGGTGTTGGGATAGATCAGGATCTGGGCGGCAAGCGGCGGTGCTTGCCCATCGCGGGCGAGCAGTGCCAGCACGGCGGCAAGATTGCCGCCGGCGCTGTCGCCGGCAACGGCGATACGGGCAGGATCGATGCCGAGCTCCCCGGCGTCTTGCGCGATGAAGCGGAGCGCTGCCGCGCAGTCTTCGAGCCCGGCGGGGAATTTGTGCTCTGGTGCCAGTCGATAATCGGGGCAGACGACGAGGGCATTGGCCAGATTGGCCAGCCAGCGGCAGATCTCGTCATGCGAATCGAGATTGCCGATGACCCAGCCGCCGCCATGCAGATAGAGCACGGCGCGCGCGCCGGTTCGCGGTGCGCCGATGCCGCGATGGATGCGGATCGGAACCGGGCCGTTCGGTCCGTCGATCTGCCGCTGCGACGTCGCCGCGACCGGCTCATGTTCGCCCTGCTGCGCCGGGAACGAAGCGTTGTAGGCGGCCCGCGCCGCCGCCACGCTGCCGTTCTCGAACGGCGCACCGCCGGCCGCGCGGCCGATTTCCAGGGCACGCAGAGCATCAGGATCGAGCGTCATCGCAATCTCCGTCATGATTGCATCTAGGCGAGCAGGCCGCGCGCCTCGTCCTCCGAGAGCAGGGCCGGCTGGACGACATCGCCAGCAATGGCGACCGGGTTTTTCGTTTCGCCGGAGTGCAGGATCGCCTCCATGATCTCCAGCACATGCAGCGCCAGATTGCCGGACGCCCGGGGCGTGGCACCTGTCGCGAGCGAACGCACAAGGTCGGCGACGCCGAGCATGCGATAATTGGCGCGGTCGGGCGCGGCATAGGGCCAGTTGCGGGCGCCGTAGAGTTCGCCCTCGCTGGGGAAATCCTTCCACTCGGCGCCGCGCTCGGACAAGGACACGGTGCCGCCGAACGTGTCGGGGTCGGGCAGGCGCAGCGAGCCCTCCGTGCCATGCAGTTCGATCGGATGGTTGGAGTGCTTGAAAACGTCCCATGAGGCGCCGAAGGTGACTGTCGCGCCCGACCGGAATTCGAGCAGCGACAGCACGTTGGTCGGCGTGCCGACCTTGAAGGTCGTGTTCTTGAACGGTCCCTCGGCTGATATCAGCCGCTCCTGCTGGCCCAGCGTCGCCATTGCCATGACGCGTTGGACGGGACCGAGCAAATTGACCAGCATGGTCAGATAGTAGGGGCCCATGTCGAACACCGGGCCGCCGCCCGGCTGGTAGTAGAATTGTGGGTTGGGGTGCCAGTGCTCCATGCCGCGGCCCATCATGAAGGCTGTGCCGGTCACGGCGCGGCCGATGGCGCCATCGTCCATCAGGCGGCGCGCCCGCCGGCCGGCGGCGCCGAGGAAAGTGTCGGGGGCCGAGCCGAGCAGCAGCCCCCGCTTGGCCGCCTCCGACACCAGGCGGCGCCCGTCGCTGGCCGAGGTCGCCAGCGGCTTTTCGGTAAACACATGCTTGCCCGCCGAAAGCGCCGAAAACGAGACGTCGAAATGTGCCGCCGGGATGGTCAAGTTGAGGACGAGATCGATCTCGGGATCGGCCAGCATCGCATCGACGCCGAGCGCACGAATGCCATATTCCTTGGCGCGCAAGGTAGCCATGTCGGCCGAGATGTCGGCGCAGGCGCGCAGCTCGATGCCGCCGAAAAGCGCGGCATTGCGCAGGTAGGTCATCGAGATGTTGCCGCATCCGACGACGCCGATCCCAAGCTTCGTCTTCGATTGTCCGTGCATTTTCTTGTCGTTCCTCCGATGCGGCCACGCTCTGCCCGATCCGTTGCCCGCCAATGGATCATTCCTCGCAGCCGCTATACAACATATTGAATATTGACGCGCGTAAAATTTTTATAGACCATGCGAAACCCAGGGGCGCCAAGGAAACCCAGGGCGGCGTCAAGGAATGAACGACATGACGAAGACGAAGCTCAAGGTCGGCTGCCAGACCTTCACCTGGGAGATGCTCGGCAAGGCCTGGACCGGCGGCCCCAACGATCTCCTGAAGGCGATCGCCGATGGCGGCTATGCCGGCATCGAGATCACCGACACCATGATCGGCCGCTATGCAGGCAAACCGACGGAGTTCGCCGCGGCGCTTGGAGCATCCGGCCTGACGCTGGTCTCCTTCGCCTTCGGTTCGAAAAGCGGGTTCACGCTGAAGGACGAGATCGGCGCCGACCTCGAAGCCGCGAGGCGCTGGATCGATTTCGCTGCCGCCTTCCCAGGTGCGCTAGTCTCGATGGGCTCGGCGACCGTCGTCTCCAACGGCTCGCGCGACGACAAATTCGCTATCGCCGCGGAGGTCTACAACAGGGCCGGCGAGATCGGGCGAAAGGCCGGCGTCCAGGTCGCAGTGCATCCGAGTTCGCACCACAACACGCTGCTGTTCGACCGCGCCGACTACGACGCGATCTTTGCCTTGCTCGAACCCGACCTGGTCGGCTGGGTGCCCGATACCGGCCACATATTGCGCGGCCACAAGGACATGGCCGATACGCTTACCACCTACCGCGACCGCATCCGCTACATCCATCTGAAGGACGTCGACGCCAAGGGCGATTGGGCGATGCTGGGTAAAGGCGTCTGCGACACCCGTGAAGTGATCGAGATCGTCGGTAGGGCGCCGCGCTTCAACGGCTGGCTGGTGCTTGAGGAAGAATCCGACACGGCCGCCGCCGATCCTGCCGGCGCGGTCAAGACCAACCGCCAGACGATGCGCGGCTACGGAGCCTGAGACGATGATCAGGAAACAGGACAGGCGCCTCAGGGTCGGCGTGCTCGGCTGCGGCCCCATCGCGCAGTTCGCGCATCTGGAATCCTGCGTCAAGGCAGGCAATGCCGACCTCTACGCCATCTGCGACGCCGCACCCGACCTGCTCGCCCGCATGGGCGTCAGCTATGAGCCGCGGAAGATGTATGCCGACTATGACGAGATGCTCGCCGATCCGGAGCTGGAAGCGGTCATCGTCGCCACCTCGGACGCCTATCACGTGCCGATGTCGATCAAGGCGCTCGACGCCGGCAAGCATGTGCTGTGCGAAAAGCCGATCGGAACTTCGGTCGAGGAAGGCGAGGCGCTGGCGGCGGCGGTGAAACGCTCCGGCAGGATCCTGCAGGTCGGCCACATGAAACGCTTCGATCCGGCGCTGGAGGCGGCGCGCGACTTCGTCCGCGACGAAATGGGCGAGGTGCTGGCGCTGAAGGCCTGGTATTGCGATTCCACCCACCGCTACACCAACACGGATGCGGTGCAGCCGCTGCCTGTCACCAGCAAGCTGGCGAAGAAACCGTCCGGCAATCCGAAGGCGGATCTCCGGCAGTATTTCATGCTGGCGCACGGCTCGCATCTCGTCGATACGGCCCGCTTCCTCTGCGGCGAGATCACGGCCGTACGCGCCCGTCTCAACGAACGCTTCGGCGCCTATTGCTGGTTCGTCGAGACCGAGTTCGCCAGCGGCGCGCTCGGCCATCTCGATCTCACCGTCGCCGTACGCATGGACTGGCACGAGGGTTTCCAGCTCTATGGCGAGAACGGCTCCGTCATCGCCAAGACGTTCAATCCCTGGTACTTCCGCGCCAGCGAGGTCGATATCTTCCATGAGAAGGACGCGACCTCGCGAAAACCGCTCGGCGCCGACGGCCATTTCTTCCGCCGCCAACTGGAAGGTCTCGCCGACACGGTGCTGAACGGCGCGCCGATGCGCGGCGCCAATGTCGAGGACGGCATTGCCTCGATCCGCGCCATGGTCGCCATTGCCCGCTCTGTCGAGACCAGCGAGCGGATCGAGCTCGCTTCCGTCTCGGGTGCGGTCTGATGCGTCTCGGCGTCTTCGCCAAGACCTTTGCGGGCACCGAGCCGGCTGTTGTGCTGGAAGCAGTGCGGCAGGCGGGCTATGAGACGACGCAATTCAATCTCGCTTGCGCCGGCCTGCCGTCGATGCCCGATGCGGTGCCGGACGCAGCCATTTCGGCCATTCGCGCCGCCGCCCGATCAACAGGCGTATCGCTCGCCGCCCTGTCGGGCACCTACAACATGGCGCATCCAGACAAGGCGGTGCGCGATGATGGTCTTCGCCGCCTTGCCGTCGTCATCGATACAGCCGCCGCCCTCGACATTCCGCTGGTCACGCTCTGCACCGGCTCGCGCAATGCAGCCGACCAATGGGCCTATCATCCCGACAACGCCACACCGGCCGCTTGGTCCGACATGGCCACTGAGATGGAAAAGGCGCTGGCGCTGGCCGAAGGCGCAGGCGTCGATCTCGGCATCGAGCCCGAACAGGCCAACATCGTCACCTCGGCGAAGGATGCCACCCGCTTGATCGCCGACATGGGCTCGAAGCATCTGAAGATCGTGCTCGATCCGGCGAACCTGTTCGAGCATACGACGCCGGAGGAGGCGCGCGCCATCGTCGCGGCGGCGATCGACGAGGCCGCTGCCCATATAGCCATGGCGCATGCCAAGGACCGGCATGCCGACGGCCGCTTTGCCACAACAGGGGAGGGCATTGTCGATTTTCCGGATTTCGTCGCGCGGCTGAACACTGTGAAATTCGATGGCCCGCTTGTCACGCACGGACTGTCGGCCGACGAAGCTCCCGCCGTTGCCGCCTTTCTGCGCCGCCTGCTCCGATGAGCGTCGCACCGACGACCATGCTTCGCGACGATGCTGCGCTTCGTATCTTCGACACGGAGCAAGGCAGGCTTTCCGTCGTCTTCCAGCACGGTCTCGGCGGTGATGCCGCCCAGGTGGCGCAGAATTTTCCCGACAGCCCGTCGCGACGCCGGCTCACCGTCGAATGCCGGGCCCAAGGCGGCTCCGGTGCCGGCCATAAGCGCCCCTTTTCGATCGCCATGTTCGCCGACGACGTGCTGGCCGCCGCCGATGCGGCCGGCATCGAACGCTTCGTCGCCGGCGGCATCTCGATGGGTGCGGCGATCGCGCTGCGCCTGGCCGTCCGGCATCCCGAGCGCGTCAGCGGCTTGGTGCTGGTCCGGCCTGCCTGGGCCTTCGACGCGGCCCCTGAAAACATGCGTCCCTATGCGGAAGTGGCCGAGCTCATCCGAAACCGTCCGCCGAACGAGGCGCGCGCCGTCTTTGCCGCTTCGGCCACGGCCGCCCGGTTCCGCGCCGAGGCACCCGACAATCTGGCTTCCCTTCTCGGTTTCTTCGAGCGCGACAATGCAGCGGACTTCGCCGAAATGATGCAGGCAATCGCTGGCGATGGGCCCGGCGTTTCGCGGGCCGCAGCCTCTGCGCTCTCAATCCCCACACTCGTCGTCGGAAGCGGCGTCGACCTCGTCCATCCCTTGGCGACTGCCCGCGAACTGGTGAAGACAATCCTCAACGCGATCTTCACCGAGGTGACACCGAAGGCCACCGACAGGGATCGCCACTTCGCCGAAATCCGTGCCGCGATCGGCGGCTTTCTCGATAAAAATTTCAACAACCAGGACCAGTCATGATCTCGAAACCCCTTTCAGGCCCGGCCGCCATCGCCGCATTGCCGCGCGATCGTCTGATCGCCGAGTTCTCGCTCTGGTCGGCCGATCTCGCCAATTTCGAGAGCGACCTCAGGCGCATCGAACCCTATGTCGATCTTCACCACATCGATGTCGCTGACGGCTACTTCGCGCCGTCCTTCCTGTTCTTTCCCGATCTGGTCGCCCGTATTGCCAAACTGACGGCCAAGCCCATCCATGTCCATCTGATGGTCGACGGGACAATCGTCGAGGAACAGACGCGCCAATTCATCGAGGCCGGCGCCGACATGATCAGCGTCCATGCCGAGAATGGCGAAGCAGGATTGCGCGCCGTGCGGCTGGCGCGCGAACTTGGCGCCGAAGCCGGCGTCGTGCTGCGGCTGGAAACGTCCGTCGAAGCGGTGAGGCCCTTCGTGTCCGAAGTCGCGTTCGTCACGCTTCTGGGAACCGCGATCGGCGTCAAGGGGCAAGGCCTTTCGGAGAAAGCCTGTGACAGGCTGGGCGCTGCCCGCGCCATCCTGAGGAAAGCCGGCCGCGAGGCGGACGTGGTTCTTGCCGCCGACGGCGGCATCCGCCACGAGACGGTGCCGCTGCTGCGTGCCGCGGGCGCCGAGACCGTCGTTCTTGGTTCGCTCGCCTTCGGTGACAAGGATCTGGCCGGCCGCATCGGCTGGCTGCACGGGCTGAAAGTCGCGGCATGAGCAACGAGGCCGCTCTCGCGATCGATCTGGGCGGCACCGAGCTTCGTGCCGCCCTGGTCGACCGTGATGGCAAGATACTGGCGTTCGCGGCGGTGCCGACGCAGGCGCAGGCCGGTCCCGAAGTGGTGATCGGCCAGATCGAGGCTCTCGCCGCGACCATCCATGCCGAGGCGCCGGCGCTCGCCATCCTTGGCGTCGGCGTCGGCGCGCCGGGACCGCTCGATCCGCTGGCCGGCATCGCCGTCGGGCCGCCGACGCTTGCCGGCTGGCTGGACGTGCCGCTCGCCGACATTCTCGAGCGGCGGCTCGGCCTGCCGGTGCGGCTGGAGAACGACGCCAATGCCGCGGCACTTGGCGAGTGGCGCTTCGGCGCCGGCCACGGTGCCCGTTCGCTTGTCTTCGTCACCGTCTCGACCGGCATTGGCGGCGGCGTCGTCGTCGACGGGCGCATCCTGCACGGCCGCCGCGGCCTTGCCGCCGAGATCGGCCATATGACCATCACCAATGAAGGCGAGCGCTGCATGTGCGGTGTCGTCGGCTGTTTCGAGGCCATCGCTTCGGGCACCGCGCTCGGCCGCCGCGCCAATGCCGCGACGTCGGCCTTCGACGGCTCGACGCTGCGCCGCCTCTCGGCCAACGGCGAGGTGACGGGCCGCCATGTCGTCGATGCGGCGCGGCTGCAGGACGATCTCGCCCTGGCCTTGCTCGAGGAGGAAGCGCGCTGGCTCGGCGTCGGCTTCACCAACCTCCTGCATCTCTATTCGCCCGACGTGCTGGTCGTCGGCGGCGGCATCGCCAATGGCCTCGATCTGATGGCTCCGGCAATAGAGGCGACCATCCGCCAGCGCGCCATGCGCGCCTATCGCGACGTGCCGGTGGTTCAGGCCCAGCTCGGCCGCCACGCCGGGCTGGTCGGCGCGGCAAGCCTTGTCCTGTTCGACGACGGCACAGCCCGCGTGCCTGTCGAAGGGCCAAGCAGATATCCCGGACACGAGGGCGGACACTGATGGTCGAGCTCAAGCTGCGCGGCGTGCGCAAGTCCTGCCGCCTCACACGGTGAACACACGAAAAATGGCCGGAGGCGGCGATGCCTCCGGCCATTTACTATCGCTGTGCAGCCGTGCGGATTACTCGGCTGGAACGATGTCCGCCGGCAGGCTATCGTCGGCCGTTCCCGCCAGCGCCCTGGCCAGTTTGGCCTCGTCGAGTTCGCCTTCCCAGCGCGCCACCACCAGCGTCGCCACCGCATTGCCGACGAAGTTAGTCAGCGCCCGGCATTCCGACATGAAGCGATCGACGCCGAGGATAAGCGCCATGCCGGCGACAGGCACGGCCGGCACCACCGAAAGCGTGGCGGCAAGGGTGATGAAGCCGGCGCCGGTGATGCCGGCCGCCCCCTTGGAGGAAAGCATCGCCACCAGGAGCAGCAGGATCTGGTCGCCGAAGGAGAGGTGGATGTTCGTCGCCTGCGCGATGAACAGCGCGGCCAGCGTCATGTAGATGTTGGTGCCGTCGAGGTTGAAGGAATAGCCGGTCGGGATGACCAGGCCGACCACCGAGCGCTTCGCGCCGGCCTTCTCCATTTTCTCCATCAGCGAGGGCAGTGCCGCTTCCGAAGACGAGGTGCCCAGCACCAGAAGCAGCTCCTCCTTGATGTAGCGGATCAGCGACAGGATGGAGAAGCCGTTGTAGCGGCAGACGGCGCCCAGCACGATAAACACGAACAGGAAAGCGGTCATGTAGAAGGTACCGACCAACATGGCGAGGTTGATGACCGAGCCGATGCCGTACTTGCCGATGGTGAAGGCCATGGCGCCGAAGGCGCCGATGGGGGCTGCCTTCATCAGCACGCTGACCAGCTTGAACATCGGCGCCATCAGCGCCTGCAGGAAATTGAGCACCGGCGCGCCCTTGTCGCCGACCAGCGCCAGAGCGATGCCGAACAGCACTGAAAAGAACAGCACCTGCAATATGTCGCCGTCGGCGAAGGCGCCGACGATGGTCGTCGGGATGATGTTCATCAGGAAGCCGGTGACCGACTGGTCGTGCGCCTTGGCGGCGTAGCTGTTGACGGTCGCGGCGTCGAGCGTCGCCGGGTCGATGTTGAAGCCGGCCCCGGGCTGCACGACATTGGCCACGATCAAGCCGATGATGAGCGCCAGCGTCGAGAAGGTGAGGAAATAGAGCATCGCCTTGCCGGCGACACGCCCGACCTTCTGCAGGTCGCTCATGCCGGCGATGCCGGTGGCGACGGTCAGGAAGATAACCGGGGCGATGATCATCTTGACCAGCTTGATGAAGGCGTCGCCAAGCGGCTTCATGCTCTCGCCGAGCGACGGATAGAAATGGCCGAGCAGGATGCCGACGGTGATCGCCACCAGCACCTGCACGTAGAGTTGGGCGTAGAGCGGCTTGCGCTGCGCGGCGGGCGCGCGTGATTGGTCTGCCATGTGCATCTGCTATCTCCCTGGCCGGAGGGAACGGCACGCGCCGCTCCGCAAGACTTCTCCCATCGCGGCGCTCCGGTCGCTCGCCGCTGTCGGGAGTTTTGCAAGCGCCGTGCCAGATCGAGAAAAGGCCGGAACCCTGGATTCCCGGCAGTTTTGTCCCCGCTTCGATGGAGGCCTGTGCGGATTTCCGCACTCGCCCTTGTTTGCCTGGGCGGAGTTTCGCATTACAGTGGCTGCTGAACAGCGAACGGTGGAGAGGGCAGACGCCGCAGGCAGACACCGATAGCGCATCCCCGGAGTTCGCCGGCCGCGACCTGCTGCGCGAAGCGATGGCCAGGCTGCGTGACGGCCGCTGGCTCATTCTCCTGATCGGCCTGGCAATGCTGGCGGGAGCGGTCGCGATTGCCGGGCGCCTTGCCGCCAACCAGGCTGCCGGCGATCTGCGCGACGGAGCACTGGCAGCCTTGCCGCTGGCGGCGGGCACCTTGACCGGCGAAATCGAAAAGCAGCGTCTCGTTCCCTTGGTGCTGGCACGCGACGATGCCGTGCGCGACGCGTTGCGCCGGGCCGGCAAAACGCAAGAGACGGCGCTCGACGACAAGCTCCGGGCCATTGCCGCCGATGCCTCGGCATCCGCCATCTATGTCATCGACACGGCAGGCATCGCGATATCGGCCAGCAACGCCGGCGAGCCGGGCAGCTTCGTCGGCATCGACTACAATTTCCGCCACTATTTCACCGACGCCATGACCAAGGGCGCCGCCAGCCAGTATGGCCTCGGCACGATCAGCGGCAGGCCGGGACTTTATCTCGCCAGCCGCGTCGATGACGGCAAGACGCCGCTCGGCGTTGCCGTACTGAAGGTCGAACTCGACGGCGTCGAAGCCAATTGGCGCTCCAGCGGCTTTGTCGTCTTCGTCACCGACGAGCGCGGTGTCGTGCTGGCGACCAGCCGGCCCGAGTGGCGGTTCCACGCGCTTGCGCCGCTCTCGGCCGCGGATGCCGCGACAGCTCACGCGCAGCTTCAACTTGCCGAAACCGGCTTCGAACCGCTGCCGATACGACGCGGTGCCGGTGACGGCCTGGCGACAATCGACAATGCCGGAAAATCGCGCCAGTTCGTCGAAGTGGCGCAGGACCTGCCCGGCGCCGTTCCCGGTTGGCGTCTGTGGCTGCTCACGCCTGCCGATGCCGCTTTGACGTCGGCCGCCAACACGGCACGCCTGACCACGCTGCTGGCGCTGCTGTTCACGGGTTTACTTGCCTACGTGCTTCTCAGGCGCCGCCGTGCGCGCCGCGTGAGGCAGGAAGCGCTGGCGCGCATGAATGCTGAACTGGAGAGCAGGGTAAGCACGCGAACGGCGGAACTGACCCGCTCCAACACCGCCCTTGCCGGCGAGATCGCCGAGCGCGAAAACGCCGAGGCCAAGGTCCGCCGACTGCGCGACGACCTCGCCCAGGCCAACCGGCTTTCCATCCTCGGCCAGATCGCCGCCGGCGTCGCGCATGAGATCAACCAGCCGGTGGCGGCGATACGCACCTACGCCGAGAATGCCGGCCGCTTCCTGCATGGCGGCAAGGTCGAATCCGTCTCGGGCAACCTGACATCGATCGTGTCGATGACCGAGCGCATCGGCGCCATCACCAGCACGCTGCGCACCTTCGCGCGGCGACCAAGCGTCGCCGCCTCGCCATTGCCCGTGCGCGAAGCGATCGACGGCGCGCTGTCGCTCCTGTCCGGCCGCATCCGCGATTCCGGCGTGACCGTCGTCAAGCCGCGCGGCACCGCCTCGCCGACGGTCATGGCCAGCCGAATCCGGCTGGAGCAGATCCTGGTCAATCTCTTGCAGAATGCGCTGGATGCCCTGAAGGACCGGCCCGATCCGCGCATCGAGATCGAGCTTGCCGAGCGCGACGACAGGGTGCTGGTTTCGGTGCGCGACAATGGACCTGGCCTCGGGCCGGAAGCGGCCGGCAATCTGTTCATGCCGTTCCAGACCACAAAGGAAAAGGGGCTTGGCCTCGGTCTGGTGATCTCGCAGGAGATCGCCCAGGAACTGGGCGGCACGCTGCGCCTCGATCCGGGCAGCACGAAAGGCGCATCCTTCACCATAGATCTGAGGCGAATTGAATGACTGAGGGATCAGGGCTGGTCGCGCTCGTCGAAGACGACGCGGATCTGCTTCACGCCACCACGCAATTGCTCGAGCTTGCCGGCTTCGGCGTGATCGCGTTCAAGGCCGCGGAGGCAGCGCTTGCCGCCGTCGACCGGGATTTCCAGGGCGTGGTTGTCAGCGATATCCGCATGCCCGGCATGAACGGCTTGCAGCTGTTCGATCGCATCAGGGCGATCGACATCGACATACCGGTGATCCTGGTCACCGGGCATGGCGATGTCGATCTCGCGGTGGCGGCGCTCAAGGACGGCGTCTACGATTTCATCCCGAAACCCTATGCGGGCGAGCGCCTTGTCGAGGCATTGAAGCGGGCAAGCGAAAAGCGGCGGCTGGTGATGGAGAACCGGCGGCTGCACGAGGCCGCCGCACAGGCCGCCGACGGCCTGCCGCTGATCGGCGAGGCGCCCGCCATCCGCCGCCTGCGCGAGACCTTGCGTCAGATCGCCGACATGGATGTCGACGTGCTGGTGGAAGGGGAGACCGGCACCGGCAAGGAGGTGGTGGCGGATCTCCTGCACCGATGGAGCCGGCGCCGCGCAAAGCCTTTCGTGGCGCTGAATTGCGGCGCCCTGCCGGAGACCGTCATCGAGAGCGAGCTGTTCGGCCACGAGCCGGGTGCGTTCACCGGAGCGCAGCGGCGGCGGATCGGCCGCATCGAGCATTCCAGCGGCGGTACGCTGTTCCTCGACGAAATCGAATCCATGCCGCCGCCGCTCCAGGTCAAACTGCTGCGGGTGCTGGAAACGCGCAGCCTCACCCCGCTCGGCTCCAACGAAACGCGCCGCCTCGATCTGCGGGTCGTCGCGGCAACGAAGGTCGATCTAGGCCGGCCGGACCAGCGCGGCGATTTCCGCGAGGATCTCTATTTCCGCCTCAACGTGGTGACGCTGCGCATCCCGCCGCTGCGCGAGCGGCGCGGCGACATCCCGATGCTGTTCGGGCATTTCCTAGGTAACGCCTCGCAGCGTTTCGGCCGTCCTGTCGCGGCCGTGAATGCCGCGGTGAGCGACCATCTCCAGTCGCATGACTGGCCGGGCAATGTGCGCGAGCTCGCGCATTTTGCCGACCGGGTCGCGCTTGGCCTCGGGCCCGACGAGGAGGCCAGGGCAACGTCCGCGCGCTTGCCGGAGCCCTCGGCGGCGCTGCCCGAACGGGTCGGCCGCTACGAGGCGCAACTCATCCGCGAGGCCTTGCGCGATCATGCCGGCGACGTGCGCGGGGCCATCGACGCACTCGGCGTGCCGCGCAAGACTTTCTACGACAAGCTCAAGCGCTACGGCATTTCCGCCTCCGAATTCCGCAATGGTGGCACCCCGGACCGGCACCCTGTTCGGGGACGGACATAGGCGTTGCGCAGGCGCTCCGGCCTTCGTAACTCTGTTCGTCTCCCGTTGCGCATTTCGGATGAGCCATGATCACGACACTTGAAACGACGGCAACCCCCTTGCCCGAGGAGCTCGCCTTTCTCGGCGAGCGGTTGATGGCGTTCAACGACGGCGATGTCGGCGCTTCCGAAAGGAAGGCCCTTGCGGTGTTCGTGCGTGATGAAGCCGGCGCGATTGTCGCGGGCATTTCGGGCTACACCGCCTGGGGCTGGCTTTACGTGCAATGGCTGTGGGTCGACGAAAGGCTGCGCGGTCGGCACATGGCCGGCACGATGCTGGACGCGGCTGAGAAGGAGGCGATGGCGCGCGGCTGCCAGAACGCCTGGATCGACACCTTCAACCCCAACGCCGCCAGGGTCTATCGGCGCCAGGGCTATCAGCCCTTCGGAATACTCGCCGATTTCCCCGTCGGCCGCAGCCGCGTCTTCCTGCAGAAAAAACTGTCGGCGGGCTGATCAACCGGCCAGCCGTCCGCCGCGCATCGGCTGCGGCGCGCCCGTCGTGCTGGGGAAACTGATCGGCAGGCCGCGCAGCACGCGCACCGCCAAAAAGGCAAAACACTCCGCCTCCACCGCGTCGCCGCTCCAGCCGAGGCTTTCGGCCTGCACCACCTCGACACCGGCGCGGCTGGCGATCATTGCCATCATCGTCGGGTTGTGGCGGCCGCCGCCGCTGACCACCAGTCTTTTCGGCCGGCTCGGCAGAAGATCGAGTGCCTTGCCGACCGCGGCGGCGGTGAAGGCGGTCAAAAGCGCGGCGCCGTCCTCGGCGCTCAGGCCATCCGCCATGGTGGCGCCGAAGTCGAAACGGTCCAGCGATTTCGGATAGGGTTTGGTCAAATAGGGGTGTTGCAGCAGCTTGGCGAGCCGGGCTTCGTCGACCGTTCCCCCCCGGCCAAGCGCGCCGTCGCGGTCCATTTCGCCGAGCCCCTTTGACTTGATGAAGTCGTTGAGCGGCGCGTTGGCGGGGCCGGTGTCGAAGGCAACGACATTGTCGCCGCCGTCCCACCAGGTGATGTTGGCGACGCCGCCTAGGTTGAGCACGGCTACCTCGCCACTGGCGCCGGCGCTGCGCATCAGCGCGGTGTGATAGGCGGCCGCCAACGGCGCGCCCTGTCCTCCGGCGCGCATGTCGGCAGAGCGGAAATCATAGGCGACCTTGGTGCCGAGGATCGCATGCATCAACTCGCCGTCGCCGAGCTGCCGGGTCTGTCCGAGCCTGCCGATTTGCGGCGCGCGATGCAGCACGGTCTGGCCGTGGAAGCCGACGACGCCGATATCCGCCATTGTCATCCCATGGCCTTCGACGAGCTCCCTGACCGCCGCCGATTGCGCGCGCGTCAGCGCCTCCTCGGCCTCGCGGAAGATCGCCGGCTCCGGTCCGGCAAAATTCCAGCCCCGCGCCTGCTTAAGCGTCTCTTCCAGCAGCGAGCGGATCGACGGGGGGTAGGGCATCAGCCGGTAGGTGCCGAAATCGTCGATGCGCTCGCCATCTGTCTTGATCAGGGCGACATCGATGTTGCCGTCCAGCACGGTGCCGGTCATCAGGCCGACGGCCCAGATGGATTCCATTATCGAACTCCATTGATGAGATCGCCGACCGCTTGGCGAAGCGCGACGATTCCGCTGTCGAAGTGACGTGTCGGATGGATCCGGTTGGTAAGCAAGGTCCAGGCCTTTCCCTTGTCGAAGTCGATCCACAGCCCCGTACCGGTAAAGCCGGTGTGGCCTATCGTTTGCGGGCTGCACAAGGCGCCGCCGGACCAGCCGTCATAAGGACGCTCCCAACCGTGGGTGCGGGTAGCGGACAAGGGCGTGCGCATCAGCGCGATCGACCGTTCGGATGCGCCGTCCAGCAGCCCTTGGGCGAAATCGAGCACCGAGGCCGCCGTGCCGAACAGGCCGGCATGGCCGGCGCCTTGCAGCGCCGCGCAATTGTCGTCGTGAACCTCGCCGGACAGAACCCGATGGCGCCAGGTGCAGTCTTCTGTTGCAGCGGCGAGATCTGGCTCGGCGGACCACGCAAAGCCCGGACCGGGCTCCATGTCGCGGATGGTTTTGCCCGACAGCCGCTCGAGCGCAAAACCGAGCAGGATGAAATTGATGTCGGAATAGACCGGATCGCGGGCCCGCCATTCCCGTTGCAGGATGAAGGCGCGCAGCAAGTCGGGGTCGCGCCCGTAAGTGTAGATCGGTTCGACGGCCGGGAAGGGCGTCTGGTGCCCGAGGCACTGGCGAAACGTCACCTTCCGCTCCCAGGCACTCGCGTCATATTGGCGAAGGTCCGGCAGCACCGAGACGAGTGGTGCGTCGAGATCGATGGCACCGTCCTGAGCCAGCGCCAGAATGCGCGGCGTGGTGAAGATCACCTTGGTCAGGGATGCCAGGTCGAACCAGGTCTCCTCACGCATCGGTCGCTGCTTAGGCACGAGTTGGGCTGAGCCGATCGCCCTGGTGATGCGGTCGCCATTCCTGTCAACGATGCCGAGCACGCCACCGGGGATGCGCTTGGCGGCAACTGCCGCTGCGAGTGGTTGGAACGCGCGGTCGAAGATCTGGGCGAGGTTGGTCAATGCGGGCCTCCTGAAAGGCCGAGTTCCGTCACACCCCCCTCTGCCCTGCCGGGCATCTCCCCCGCAAGGGGGGAGATTGGCAGAGTTGATGTCCCGCCAGCCTTCCAACATCGGAGATTGGCGAAAGCCGAGGCGACATCCGATCTCCCCCCTTGCGGGGGAGATGCCCGGCAGGACAGAGGGGGGTGCTGTCCCGCCGACCTAACCGAGCCCAGGGCACCATGCATCACCCTTCCACCCTCGCCATATGATCTACCCCAAATTCCTCCCATCTCGCCGGCGCCGGCTCAAACCCTTGCGGGCGCACCAGGGAAGGCACCTGGCGTGTGTCGACCTCGAAACGCTCATGCCGCCGGTCGATGGCCGGAACCGCTGATATGAGCTTCTTCGTGTAGGAATGTTTCGGCGCCGACAGCACCGAGGCCGCGTCTCCGATCTCGACGATCTGGCCGGCATAGATGACGGCGATGCGATGAGCGATCCGCTCGACGACAGCCATATCGTGTGAGATGAACAGATAGGCCAGCCCGAACTCGCGCTGCAGGTCGACCAGCAGCTCCAGCACCTTGGCCTGAACCGAAACATCGAGGGCGGAAACCGCTTCATCCAGAACGACGACCGACGGGTTGAGCATCAGCGCGCGGGCAATGCACAGCCTTTGCCGCTGGCCTCCGGAGAATTCGTGCGGATAGCGCTGCAAACTGTTCTGCGGCAGGCCGACGCGCTCCAGCAGGCTCGCCATCCTGGCTCGCGTTTCGGCGTCCGCCCGGCCGCCATTGGCGATCACCGGCTCCGCCAGGATGCTCTCGATGCTCAGCCGCGGGTTGAGCGAAGCGTAGGGATTCTGGAAAACCATCTGCACGGGCTTGGCGCTGTGCTTTGCCGAGGCCGTCCGGGCGCCCACCGAGAAGCTGCCGCGCGTCGAGCGCACCAGCCCAAGGACTGCTTTCGCGGTGGTTGATTTGCCCGAGCCGCTCTCGCCGACAATGGCCAGTGTCTCTCCCGGCATCAGGTCGAAGTCGATGCCATCCACGGCGTGCACCGCGCCGCTGGCATGGCTGAAGAAACTGCTCTTGAGCGGAAACCGCACCACGAGGCCGTTGACCTCAAGGGCCGGGTCCTTCCTTGCGTTCTTGTCGCGCTGCCCGTCCGTGCGTGTCGCGCGGCCGTGGGCGAAGTGCGGCACAACCCGCAACAGATGCTGCGTATAAGCGTGCTGCGGCCTGTCGAGGACCTGGTTCAGTTCGCCCTGTTCCACGGCCTGCCCGTTCTGCATCACCATTACCGTGTCGGCGATGCCGGCGACAAGGCCGATGTCGTGGGTGATGAAGATCATCGACATGCCGCTTTCCTGCTTGAGCTCCGCAAGCAGCGCCATGATCTGCGCCTGTACCGTCACATCGAGCGCCGTGGTCGGTTCGTCGGCGATCAGCAGACGCGGATTGCAGGCGAGCGCAATGGCGATCATCACCCTTTGCAGCATGCCGCCCGACAGCTGGTTGGGCGTGTATTTCAGCCGCCTTGCCGCATCGGGGATGCGCGACCGGTCGAGCGCGTCCTTGGCCGCCGCCGTGGCCTGCCGGCCGGTCAGGCCGCGATGCAGCCGGAACGATTCCTCGATCTGTGTGCCGATCGTCAGCACAGGATTGAGCGAGGTCATGGGCTCCTGGAAGATCATGCCGATCTCTGCGCCGCGAATCCCGGTCAGTTGCCGCTCGGTCGCGGTCGTCAGGTCGAAGAGACTGCCGTCGGCCCGTTTCAGCGTCATGGCGCCGCCGGTGACGCGGCCGCCGCCGAAATCGATGAGACGGTTGATCGACAGCGCGGTGACCGACTTGCCCGAGCCGCTTTCGCCGACGATGGCCAGCGTTTCGCCGTCGGCGAGGTCGAAGCTGACGCCGCGCACCACCTCATTGGCTTTCGGGTCGCGGCCGAAGCCGACGTTCAGGTCGCGGACCGACAGAAGCGGGATCATGCGAGCGCTCTCCGCATCCTCGGATCGAGGATGTCGCGCAAGGCGTCGCCCAAGAGGTTGAAGCCCAGAATGCTGATCATGATCGCCAGGCCGGGGAAGATCATCAGCCATGGGGCGGTTTCCATCAGATTGCGGCTGTCGCTCAGCATCAGGCCGAGCGAAGCGGCCGGCGGCT
Source organism: Mesorhizobium sp. B2-4-1 (assembly GCF_006442185.1). NCBI lineage: Bacteria > Pseudomonadati > Pseudomonadota > Alphaproteobacteria > Hyphomicrobiales > Phyllobacteriaceae > Mesorhizobium > Mesorhizobium sp. B2-4-1. Next base: position 225,433 of record NZ_VFVN01000006.1, read on the forward strand.
GCGTGCCGAGACCGAGGAAGCTCAGGCCGGCCTCGGTCAGCAATGCCCAGGCGAGCGCCAGCGTCACCTGGACGGTCAGCGGCGCGACCAGATTGAGCAGCAGGTGCCGCGTGACGATGTAGCTGGAGCTGCTGCCGAAGGTGCGCGCGGCGTCGACGAATTCGCGCGCTTTGAGCGACAAAGCAGGGCCGCGCACCACTCGTGTGAAGATCGGCGTATAGACGATGCCGATGGCGACCACGCTGGTCCATGTGCCCGGTCCGGCAACGGTGACGATCAGCAGCGCCAGAAGAATGGCAGGAAAAGCCAGCAGCACATCCATGATCCGCATCAGCACGCCGTCCCAGCGACGCCCGAGCCAAGCGGCGGCGAGCCCAAGCACGGTGCCGGCAAGCGCGGCGAAGGCGACCGAAAGAAAGGCAACGGTGAAGGACTGGCCGACGCCCGCCATCAGCCGGCTCGCCACGTCGCGGCCGAACAGGTCGGTGCCCATCCAGTAGGCGGCACTGGGCGCGTGCAGCCGGTCGATCCGGTATTGCGTGATCGGATTGTGCGGCGTCAGTCCAAGCAAACCGAGGATGGCGACCAGGAGATAGACGCCGACGATCACGCCGCCGATACGACCGCTGCCGTGCCCGAGGATGGCGCGCAGCATGCGCATCACTGCTCGCCCAGCCGGATGCGCGGATCGAGCGCGACATAGGCGAGGTCGACCAGGAGATTGACGATCATGAAGTTGAAGGCGATGAACAGCACGCTGCCCTGCACCAGCGCGTAGTCGCGCTGGAGTATGGCGTCGAGCACCATGCGGCCGAGGCCGGGCAGGGCATAGATCTGCTCGACGATGACCGCGCCGCCCAGGAGATAGCCGAATTCAATGCCGCTCAGCGTCACCACGGGGATCAGCGCGTTGGGGAGCGCATGTCGCCAGATGACGCTGCGCGCCGAGGCGCCCTTGCTGCGGGCGGTGCGCACATAGTCGTCGCTCAACACGTCGAGCATGGCCGAGCGCGAGATGCGGGTGACCGAGGCGGCGAAGGCGAAGCCGAGCGTGATGGCAGGCAGGATCAGCTGGCTGAGATTACGCAAGGGATCCTGCCAGAGCGGCGTGAATTCGCCCATGGCCGGCAGCACGCCGAAGCCGGCCGACAGCGCGTAGATGATCAAAAGGCCGAGCACGAAGCTCGGCGTCGACTGGCCGATCATAGCGACGACGCGCACACCGAGGTCGGACAGTTTCTCACTATGCGTGGCGGCGTAGATGCCCGCCGGCATGCCGGCTGCGAGTGCGATGATCATCGACAGCACGGCCAGTTCCAGCGTCAGCGGGAAGCGCTCGAGGATGACGTCCAATACCGGCCTACCATAGGTGACGGAGATGCCGAAATTGCCGTGCAGGATGCCGCCGATCCAGCGCCAGTACTGGACGAACCAGGGCTGGTCGATGCCGAAATAGGCGGCGAGCGCATCGCGCTGTGCCGGCGTCAGCAGGCCGGCTTCGGTGCCCAGCATCGCGGTGATCGAATCGCCCGGCACCATCCGGATCGCCACGAAGACCAGGATCGACACGCCAAGCAGGACGAGAGGAAACGCCGCAAGTCGTCGCATCAGATAGTTCACGCGAAGAAGACCTCTCGTCTAGAGCATGATGCCGAAAAGTGTGAAACGGTTTTCGGACGACATCATGCTCTATCCCTTTGATCTGGAGGCGGATTCAGATTTCAGGTCGATTCAACCTGAAATCATCCGTCTCCAGGGCCGCCCACGGCTACTGCTGGATGGTAACCTTGCTGAGGCTGAACAGCGTGCCCGTCGGCGTCGGCACGAACCCGGCGACGTTCTTCTGCTGGGCGGTATAGCTGTAGGACGTGTAGAGCCAGATCCAGGGCGAGACTTCGGCGAGGTGCTTCTCGAACTCGGTGAAGATCGCCTTGCGCTTGGCCGGATCGGTCTCGGCGCGGCCTTTCTGCATCAGGCTGTCCAGCGTATCGTCGATGTAGTTGGCCACCTTCTGCAGATTGCCTGATTTGGTCCAGTAGCGGTTATACATGGTGTAGGGGTCGGCGCGGCCGCCATTGAGCGCGATCGCCATGTCGAAATCGCCCTTCAGCCAGGCGTCGACATAGACGTTGAGCTCCATCATCTTGATGTCGAGCTTGACGCCGATCTCGGCGAGCTGCGATTGGATGACCTGGGCTTCTGCCGCCGCCGTCGGCGGCTCGCCGGTGGCGCCGATCACGGTCGCCGAAAAGCCGTCGGCAAAGCCTGCCTCCGCCATCAACTTCTTGGCCTTCTCGACATCACGCTTGTAGCAGAAGAGCTGGCTTGGATCGGTCGCAAGTGCTGGGATGGTCAGCGGTCCGGTGACCTTGCCTTCACCGAGCGCGGCGGTGTCCAGAACCTCCTGCCGGTCGATGGCGCAGGAGATCGCCTGGCGCACCTTGAGTTCGGTCATCGGCTTGCGTGACGGATTGAGCTGCAGCACGTTATAGGCCAGCACCGGCGCGCGGTTCAGTTGCAGGCTAGCCTCCTTCGGCACCAGCGTGGCGACGAGCGGATCGTTGAGCAGCGCGAAATCGACCTGCTTGGTGCGCATGGCGGCGAGGATCGCCGCTTCATCGGGCAGCACGCTGATTTCGATACCGTCGACGCCGGTCGCGCCGCCGGCCCATTCCTTGTTGGCGCTCAAGACTTCCTTGGCGTTGGGGTCCCATCTATCGAGCTTGAACGGGCCGGAGCCGACCGTTTTGGTGCCGATCGAGCCGGCCTTGATCTCGGCCGCCGGCACGATGGCCGCGTTGATGTCGCTCATCGCCGTCAGGATCGGCGCGTCGGGCTGCGATAAATGGAACACGACGGTTCCAACGTCCGGCGTGTCGATGCTGGCGATCGACAGGAAGTTGGCGCGGGCGGCGGCGCCTGTCTTCTCGTCCAGGATGCGCTCGAAAGACGCCTTGACGTCGGCCGAGGTCACGGCAGCGCCGTCCTGGAATTTCGCCTTGGGATCGAGCTTGAAGGTCAGCTCCTTGCCGTCCTTGGAGAATTCCCAGGACGTGGCGATGGCCGGGATGATCTGCAGGCTGGCATCGACCCGCACCAGCGGCTCATAGATCAGCTCCAGGAGCCGCAGCGAGGAAAAGGCCGTCTGCTTGTGCGGATCAAGTCCCGTTGCGTCCTGCGACCAGGCCATGTGCAGCGTCGCCGCCTGCGTCGAGACCGTGGCGATGCCGAGCATGGCTGCGAGCGTGACGCCCGACAGCAGCTTTCTTGTGAGGTGAACCATTCTCGTCTCCCATCTTTGCTTGAACCCGATGCCCTTGCAGTTTCTGCGGACCGCTTCCAAGACACACGCGCTTTGGAGCATCGGCCCAGTCTATGCGGCTTCGCGCCGTCTTGTGTAAAGCAGCTTCACGCCGTCTGGTCTCAAGCGCCTTCATGCGTCTCGTCGCTGATTGCCTTTCGCAGGAAACCCCTTGCCTTGGCGAGGGCTGCGCGCGCCTCCTCGACCTCAAGCCCGGTGATGGTCAGCAGGATCGCCAGCTTCACGTCGTTGCCGGTCCGGCCGAGCGCCTGGCGCGCCTGCGCCGCCGTGCAGCCTGTGGTCTGCATCACGATTCTGGTTGCCCTGGCGACCAGTTTCCTGTTGGACGGATTGAGGTCCACCATCAGGTTCTGGTAGCTCTTGCCGATGCGGATCATCGAGGCCGTGCTCAGCATGTTGAGCACCAGCTTCTGCGCCGTTCCGGATTTCAGCCGCGTCGAGCCGGTCAGCACCTCGGGACCGACGACCGGCGAGATGGCGATGTCGGCAATGCCTGCTATGGTCGATGCCGGATTGCAGGACAGGGCGACCGTCGTTGCCCCCACCTGCTTGGCATAATTCAACCCGCCGATCACATAGGGCGTGCGCCCGCTGACCGCGATGCCGACCACCACGTCGTCCGGGGTGAGCTTGATGTCCTGCAAGGCCCTGGCGCCCATCTTGGGATCATCCTCGGCCCCTTCGGTCGAGCGCACCAGCGCGTCGGGCCCGCCGGCGATCAGGCCAACGACCATGCCTTCCGGCACGCCGAAAGTGGGCGGACATTCCGAGGCGTCGAGCACGCCCAGCCGGCCGCTGGTGCCGGCGCCCATATAGATAAGCCGAGCGCCTTTCTGGAAGGCGAGGACGATGCGCTCGACCGCGGCCGCGATGTCCGGCAGCACCTTTTCGACCGCTGCCGGAACCACCCGGTCCTCGTCGTTGATCTTGCGCAGCACATCGATCGTCGGCAGCAGGTCGATGTCCATGGTCCGCGGATTCCGGCCTTCGGAAACCAGCCGGTCCAGCTCGGACATCAAACCTTGCTCGCTCATCCCAGTGCTTTCAAAAATCAGGCCGCTCAGCCTGTTCGGAAGTGGTTCCTCTTTGGCTCCGGCACACGCGTATTTCGTTATGCTACCCCGTTTCGTTAACGTATTAGAATTCAATATTCGGTCCGTCAACGGAAAGATGGAATAAATTATTCCTTCCGCGCTAATGCTTGCCGAGTGACCTGCGGGCAAGAATGATCGCCCCGGAAACCGCGTCGCCATCGGCGGCTTTCAGGCGCCGGCGAACGTCGGGTGCGAGCCATGGTTCGAGCGGACTGGCGAGCCCGCCCAGCAGGGCCACGCGCGGCGCGCCTTTTTCGACCAGAACCCGCACCAGCGTGTCGATCTGTTCGGCGGCCTTTTGCACGATGCGCCGCCCTGCCGGATCGCCTTGGTCGGCGTGGCGCATCACCATCGGCGCCAGGGCCGCATAGTCGGTGGCGCTGGCGCGGTCCATCCAGGCCACGGCTTGCATCGGGTCGTTCTCGAAACGCTGCATGACTTCCGCCAGCAGTGCCGTGCGCTCATGCCGGCCGTCATGGGCGCGCAACGCCAGCTGCACGGCCTTCAAGCCGAAATCGGCGCCGCTGCCTTCGTCGGAGATCGGAAAGCCATAGCCTCCGGCGCGCAGGTCGCGCCCTTCGACGAAGCCGAGCCCGATCGAACCGGTGCCGGCGATGACGATGGCGCCGTCCTGGCCCGAATGCGCGCCAAGGCAGGCGGCGACGCCGTCGCTGACGAAATCGATGCTGGCAAAGGGATGCGCGATCGCCCGCAGCGCCTCCAGCGCGCCCTTGCGGCCGATCCCGGCAAGACCGATGCCGGCGTGGATCCGGGTGGTCTCGGCCGCGCCGAACCCTGCCTCCTCGATCGCCGCGCCAAAGGCCTTGGCAACCGACGCCCAGGCCGCGTCGATGCCGAGCCGCGTCGACGCCGGACCCGAGAGGCCTTGTCCCAGCACGATCCCTTCGGCGTCCTCGATACGGGCGCGGCAGCCGGTCCCGCCGCCGTCGACGCCGAGAAAATAATCGGGGCGGCCGTTGTTCATGCGCTCAGCCGCTCGATGTCGGCGCCGCACAGACGCAGCTTGCGGTCCAGTTGCTCATAGCCACGGTCGAGATGATAGACCCGGTTGATGGTCGTCTCGCCCTCGGCGACCAAGGCCGCCAGCACCAGCGACACCGAGGCGCGCAAATCGGTGGCCATGACTTGCGCGCCATGCAGTTTCTCGCCGCCGCGCACCAGCGCGGTGGTGCCTTGCAGCTTGATGTTGGCGCCGAGCCGCATCAGTTCGGGAACATGCATGAAGCGGTTCTCGAAAATGGTTTCGCGCAGCAGCGACGCGCCCTGCGCGCAGCACATCAGCGCCATGAACTGCGCCTGGAGATCGGTCGGAAAGCCCGGATAGGGTTCCGTCGTGACGTCGGCGGCCTTGAGCGGCCGCTCGCGCGACACGATGAGCCCGCGGTCGCCCGGCCAGACGCCGACGCCGGTCGCCTCCAGCAGTTGCACCACCGAGGCCATGTGCTCGAGCCGGGCATGCGTCAGTTCCAGTTGCCCGCCGGTGATCGCCGCGGCGATGGCATAGGTGCCGGCCTCTATCCGGTCCGGAATGATGTCGTGCCTGGCCGCGCGCCAGTCCGTGTCGCCGGCGATCAGGATGCGATGTGTGCCGGCACCTTCGACACGCGCGCCCATCGCGTTGAGGCAAGCCGCGAGGTCGGCCACTTCGGGCTCGCGCGCCGCGTTGAGGATTTCGGTTTCGCCCTTGGCCGTGGTCGCCGCCATCATGGCGGTTTCCGTCGCCCCGACCGACGGCGAGCTCAGGACGATGCGCGTGCCGGTGAGCCCGTTCGGCGCCGAGGCGACGATCAGCCCGTTCTCGATGGCGATGCGGGCGCCCAGCGCCGCGAGTGCAGCGACATGCATGTCGACCGGCCGCGCGCCGATAGCGCAGCCGCCAGGCAGCGAAACCCGCGCATGGCCGAAACGGGCGAGCAGCGGCGCCAGCACCAGCACCGTCGCGCGCATCTTTCTGACGGTGTCGTAGGACGTCTCTCTGGAAACGGCGGCACGGGTGTCGATCGTCGCGGCATGGGCCGATCGCGTCACCTCGGCGCCGTGCAGCCGCACCACGCCGAGCATGTTCTCGACGTCGGTCACATCGGGCAGGTTGGTCAGTTCGAGCGGGTAGGGGCTTAGCAGCGCCGCCGCGATCTGCGGCAGAGCGGCGTTCTTGGCGCCCGATATGGTGACCGCGCCTTGCAGTCTTTGCCCGCCGACGATGCGCAGTCTGTCCATGGCTGAAACCTTGTGCGCCGGGCCGCGTCCGGGCGCGGCGCTCTCGAAAGCTGTTCCCGAGCTCAATCCGGCCCGCTTGAGAATTAATTCCGCGTTCTTGGCTGTCAATCGAAATTGGAATAAATTATTCCTTGGCCGTGCGGCTGGACGCCAAAGCGCAAGGGGGATCATGTCCGTTCTGAACAGGATCAATGCCAAGCTCGACGGCATGGCGCCCGGCGATCGTGAGATCGGCCAGTACATCGTCGAAAATCCCGAGGAGATGCTGCGGCTGTCGACGGCTGCTCTTGCGGCTGAGATCGGGCGCAGCCAGTCGAGCGTCGTCAAATTCAGCCAGAAGCTCGGCTATGCCAGCTACCAGGAGCTCAAGCTCGCCGTCAGCGAAGCCAAGGCGCGGGAATGGCAGGTGCCGGCCGGTATGATCCACGGTTCGATCGAAGTCGGCGACGGCTATCAGGTCATCTTGAAGAAGCTGATCGGCAGCAAGCTTCTGTCGATGGAGCGGACCGTCGCCGCCAACAGCGAGCGGATCATCTCCAGGGCGCTGGAATTGCTGGATGGTGCGCGCCGCATACATCTGGCCGGCGTCGGCGCCTCCTCGCTGGTGGCGCGTGATTTCTCCTACAAGCTGATGAAGCTTGGCCGCAATGTGCTGCATGACAGCGACAGCCATATCCAGATGGCCAATGCCTCGACGCTCGGGCCTGACGATGTGCTGTTCGCGCTCTCCCATTCGGGCGCCAGCATCGAAACTCTGCGCATCGCCGAGCTTGCCCGCAAGCGCGGCACCATGGTGATCGCGGTCACCGGCCTGCACGACAATCCGCTGAGCCGCGTTGCCGATATCTGCCTCTACACCATCGCCGACGAGGAGCGTGCGCGCTCATCGTCCATCACCGCGCGCGATGCGCAGCTGACTCTGACCGACCTTCTGTTCATCCTCCTGGTGCAGAAGCAGCCGGACGCCAATGACTACGTCCACAACAGCGAGGCGGCGGTCTCGGTGCTGAAGGCCGAATGGTCTTCCTGACATGCCCGGACCGCGTCAGCCCTGACGAGGCACGCCCTTGGCAAGCAGGTAGACGAGATACGGCCCGCCGAGCAGTGAGGCGAACAGGCCGACAGGCAGTTCGTACGGGAAGGCCGCCATGCGCGACAGCCAGTCCGATATGGTCATCAGCAAGGCGCCCAGAAGCATCGCCCCGGCAAGATGAATGCGTGCGCGCCAAAAGCCGAGGAGCCGGGCAAGGTGTGGCGCGATCAGGCCGACGAAGCTCAACGGGCCGACGATCAAAGCGGCCAGCGCGGTCAGGAGCGCGCTGACGACGACCAGCATCAGCCGCCCGCCGGCTACGGGCACGCCAAGTCCGCGCGCGCTGTCGGCCCCGAGCGGCAGGATGTCCAGCCAGCGCGCGGCAAGAAAAAGCGGCAGCGTCAGTGGCAACAGGCAGGCCAGTGCAACGGCTGCGTCCAGGGCGGTCGCCTGGCCGGTCGAACCGCTCAGCCAGCGCAACAGCACATAGGACTGTGTATTGCCCATCGCGATCGTCGCGGTGATCAGCGCGCTGCACAGTGCGCTCATGGCAATGCCGGCAAGCAGCAATCGGTCGGCGCCGAACTTTGCCTTGGCGGCGATGGCCAGCATGGCGGCCAGTGCCGCCAGTGAGCCCGCGGCCGAGCCGGCGAGCTGCCAGCCGAGCCCGGTCGTTGCGCTGACCGTCAGCACGGCGGTCAGACCGGCGCCCGCGCCGGTGCCGACGCCAAGCACTTCGGGGCTCGCCAGAGGGTTGCCGGTAACGCGCTGGATGACCACGCCCGCCGCCGCGAGCATCGCGCCGGCGGCCGCGGCCACGCCGACACGCGGCGCGCGCCAGGAGACGAGATCGGCCAGCAGGTCGCAGCCGGCGATCGACCACCCTGCCGGTCCACGCCCGACGACGAGAGCCAAGGCGGCGGCGGCAAATGTGAGCGCAAGCAGGACGAAGATGATGAGCCATGGCCGGCGAGCCTTGCGCGGTGCCGCGCCATTGGAACCGAGATGCGGCCATTCGAACATGCGCAGCCTCGGCAACAGCCACAGCAGCAGTGGGCCGCCCAGAAGCGCGGTTCCCGCGCCGGTCGGAATGCGCTCGCCGCCGGCTCCGGCGGCGAGCTGGACCAGCCCGTCCGTCAGCCACAGCAGTACTGCGCCGATCAGCGGCGCGGCGACCAGCTTCTGCCGCAGGGTGCGCGCGCCCGAAAGCATGGCGAGCGCCGGCGCGGCAAGGCCGACGAAACCGATGACGCCGATCTGCGCCGCGACAGTCGTTGCCATCCACACCGCAAGCGCGATGATGAGAAAGCGGCTGGTGTGGCGGGCAACGCCAAGGCCGCGCGCCGAGGCGTCGTCGAGGCCAAGGATGGTCAGCGGCCGCAGCAGCATCAGCGCCGCGGCGGCGCCGGCCGCCAGCCTGATCGTCAGCGCGATGGCCGGTTGCCAATCCTGCTGCACCAGCGACCCGCCGCCCCAGATGAACAGCGAGAACAGGTAGTCGCCATTGGCGAGGATCAGCGCGGCGCTGACGGAACTCGCGGTCAGCGCCACCATCATTCCGGCGAGCACGACCGACACCGGCTCCAGCCCGCGCCGCCAGGTGAACGCCAGCACCAGCAGCACAGCGGCGGTGCCGCCGGCAAAGGCCACCAGCCCTTGCGATCGCTCCATCAGCAACGGCGCGTAAAGCGAGGCGAGCGTCATCGCCAGTTGCGCGCCGCCCGAAATGCCGAGCGTCGATGGTTCCGCCAGCGGATTGCGCAGCACATGCTGCAACAGCAGGCCGGACAGGCCGAGCACGGCGCCCGCCAGCACCGCTACGACGGCGCGCGGCAGCGAGCTGTAGAACAGGATGACATGCTGGAGATCGCCCGGCACCGATGCCGGCTGCTGCATGCCGACGCGCCATGCGAACAAGAGTGTGGCCAGCCCCGCGAGCAGGCCCCACAGGATGATGGGCGACAGCGCGCCGCCGATGGTGCGGTGAGGTATCTCGCTTCGGGCCACAGCGCGCTCCGTCACGAAGCATGACCCGCAAGCGCCGCCGTCGCCAGCCGCGCGAAGCGGCGCGCCGACGGCAGGCAGCCGAAATGGTTGATCGCTTCGAGCACCGCGACGCGGCCTTTGCTCACGGCCGGCAGCGCGTTCCACAACGCATTGGTGGGAAGCGAGCGCCCGACATCCGCCGGCAAGGGCGAGACGATCAGGATGGAGGCCTCGGGCACCCGCGCCAGCGCCTCCAGGCCAACGGGTGCTGCCGCGCTGTAACTTGTCTCTTCGGACCAGGCATTGACCAGGCCGAGCCGTGTGAGCACGTCACCGAACATGGAGTCGCGGCCGAAGGCGCGGAAGTGCCTGGAATCGCCGAGGCTGATGACAAAGACCGGCCGGGCAGACGTTGTTGGCAAGGCGGCGCGACGCCGCGCTATGTCGTCGGCGGTTTCGTCGAGGTAACGCTTCGCCTCGGCCGGTCGTCCGAGCTTCTCGCCCAGCGCCAGCGTCGCTGCCTCGGCAAGAGCGTAGGGCGGTACTCCGGCCTCGTAGACGGTTTGCGCGAACACCGGCGCTATGCGTTCCAGAATCGGGCGTTGGTACTCGTAGAAATTGGAGATGACGATCAGGTCCGGCGCGACGATGCGCAACAGCTCGTAGTTGGGCGTGCCGCGCAGTCCGAGATCGGTCACGGTTTGGGGAACGGCAGGCTCGACCGCAATCCTGCGGAACTGGATCAGTTCGGCCGCCGCCGCCGGCTCGATGCCGAGCGCCAGAAGCGTTTCCAGCATGCCCCAATCGATCGCGGCAACATTTGTCGTCGTAGTCCTGCCGGCAACCGGCGGCAGCAAGGCCGCGGCCGTTAGCGCAAGCACCTGCCGTCTGTTGGGCGGATGGATCATCGCCGGCGGGTTCGGTCCATGATTACCAACTCGTGTGCGCCTTCAGCTTGAAGGAGCGGCCTTCGCCGTAGGAGCAGGTGAGCGTTGTCTGGCAGCTCGACACATAGGTCTTGTCGAAAAGGTTGGTGATGTTGAGGTCGACGCCCCAGTTCTCCTTCTCGTAGCCGAGCTTCAGGTCGGCCAGCGTCACCGCCGGAACCTTCGCCGTATTCTCATTGTCTGCCCATGAGGAGCCGATATAGCGCAACCCGCCGCCAATCGAGATGCCGTCATACCAGTCGCCACGGAAGGTGTAATCGACCGATGCGGAAGCCATCACTTCCGGCACGATGAAAGGCGTCTTGCCGATGAGCGCCGGGTTGGCGTCCTTGGTGATGTCGATGTCGTAAGCTGTGAATGCACCGGTAACCCGGAAATCCTCCGTCACGTTCACCTTGCCTTCGAGTTCGACGCCGCGTGAACGCACCTCGCCGGTCTGCATCTGGGTGAAGGGAGTGACATTCGACGGCACGTTCTGGCGGGTCAGGTCGAACAGCGACAGGGTGAACAGGCCATCGATAAAAGTCGGCACGTATTTCACGCCGACTTCGTATTGCGTGCCCTCTTCCGGCTTGAACAGATTGCCCATCGCATCGGTGCCGATGATCGGATTGAAGAAGGTGGCGATGCTGGCATAGGGGGTTACGCCGTTGGCAAACTCATAGGCCAGGCCGGCGCGGCCGGAGAAATCGCCAACCGTGCTGCTCTGCGTGCTGGAGCCCGCCGAGTAATAGGTCGGGCGGTTGTCGGCTTCGAGCCAGCCACGGTCGTAGCGGCCGTTCAGCGTCACCAGCCAGCCGTCGCCGAAGCGCATTTGATCCTGTGCATAGAAGCCAAGCTGTTTCTGCGTCAGGTCCTGATTGAGATAGCTGACGCGAGGTGTCAGCGGCGAACCGTACACCGGATCGAAAGCGTCGATTGGATTGTCATAATTGGGATCGTAGAGGCCGGACGACTGTACCTGGTCGATGTTGTAATATTTGAAATCGACGCCAGCGAGGATCGTATGTTCGATCGCTCCGGTCGCCACCTTGCCTTCGATCTGGTTGTCGGCGAGGAACGTCTTGGCCGTGGTGTCATGATCGAAATTGATCCGCGCCAGCTCGGTCGGCCCTCCGATCGTTGACCAGCCGTTCGGATAGACGCTGACCTCGTTGATGTCGGCGGCGGTGAAACGGGCGCTGGAGCGAACGGTCCAGTCATTGTCGAACGTGTGCTCGAACTCGTAGCCGAGGGAGCCCTGTTCGCGCTTGTAGAGATCGATGCTCGGCTCCGTGAAGTTCGCATCGGGATCGATGCGGCCATAGTTCACGCCGCCGACAATGTGATCGACCACGGTGCCATCGTAGGGCAGGAAGCTGCCGCCATTATGGTTCTCGTCGATGTGGCTGTAATTGGCCAGTATGGTTAGCGTGGTCGCTTCGTCTGGCTTCCAGCTAATGCTCGGCGAGATGAAGCCGCGCCAGCCGTTCTGCAGGTCGCTGTAGGTATCGCCGCCGGCGACCTTGCCCGTCATCCGGTAGCTGACCGTGCCGTTGCTGGCGACATCGCCGATGTCGAAGCCGAGATAGACATTGCCGGCATCGTTGATGCCGGTTTCGACATAGCGCGTGCGTTCGAAATCCGGGCGCTTGCTGACATAGTTGACCAGGCCGCCCGGATTGCTGCCGCCATAAAGCACCGAGGCCGGCCCCTTCAGCACTTCGATGCGCTCAAGGCCGAAGCTGTCGACATAGAAACCGCCGAAACCATAACTGAACAGCTGGAGGCCATCCATGTAGGTGCCGGTGGCCGTTGCATCGAAGCCGCGAATGTACATCCAGTTGGTGTCGCTGTCGGGACCGAAAGGCTGCGCAAAGAGGCCGGCGGTGTAGCGCAGCGCCTCGTCAGCTTTCTGTGCACCCTGATCCTCGATCTCCTGCCGTCCGACCACCGAGACGGATTGCGGGACCTCCTTGATGTCGGTCGCCGTCTTGGAGCCGGTTCTGGTTGTCTTGGCGACGACGCCGTCGACCGGCCCGGTCGCGCTGTCTCCGGCCTCGCCCTCGACAACGACCGGTTCGAGCTGGGTGCTGGATTGCGCCGTCTGCGCGAACGCCGGCATTGGCGGGATCGTCGCGGCAGCGGCGACGCCAGCCGCCAGAAGCGCCTTGATCCGGTAAATTCTGCTCATCAGGAAAGTCCCCGTCTGTCGTCGTTGAGATACTTGATGATTTACCTCAACTTATCAACGGGTCATTGGACTGATTTGGGCGGCTTGTCCATTCTTGTCCAAACCACTGATATCGCGGTGCCGTGTTGCGGAAATGTCACCGGCGGCCGGCGCTCTTCATCCACGCACCCGGGGTCAATCCGACCACGGACTTGAACACGCGGGTAAGGTGCGCCTGGTCGAAGAAGCCGGTGGCCTGCGCGATGTCGCCAAGCGAGGCAGCCTCATGCGCCATCATCGCCTTTGCCCTGTCGATCCGCGCCTGCATCTGCCAGCGATGCGGCGGCACGCCCGTTGCTGCCTTGAAGGCATGGCTCATCGCGGTTTCGGACAGGCCGGTCAGCGCGGCAAGATCAGCAAGGCGGATCCTGTCCAGGCAGTGGGCGTCGATGTAATCCGTGACGAGGCGCAGTTTGCGGCGGGGCAGGGGCGACCGGCGCCTGGCGGCACTTGGCCGGTCTATCTGGAAAAGGCATGCGAACAAGGCGTTGAGCAGACCTTCGCCATAAAGATCATGCAGGTTCCACTCGCTGCCGCATTCAGCGGCGATAAGGCCGGCAAGCGTGGCGATCCGATCATCGCGAAACTGGAGGCGCGAGATCTGCAAGGCATCGCGATCGAGGCTGCGGCCGAAGCGGCGGGTCAGTGTCGCGGCGTCGAAATGCAGGTCGAGATGCCTGATCCGTTTGAGTCCCTCGACGCGGCCGCGGATCGGCACCCCGGCCGGTATATAGGCTGCGGAAAACGCCTGGTTGTGGCGGCGCGGTTCGCCCTGGGCGCCTTCGACGACGAAGGCACCGTCGCCGTCGATATCGAGAGCGACGAACAGCCGGGGGTCGGGAGAGACGTAATAACCCTCGGCATTGTCACCGCATGAGACATCCCAGAGGTCGGCGACGACGCCGTCCCAGACGTGCCATTTCAGCTCGCCGATCACGGCAAATCCCTGAATCCGGCTCTCCATGCGCGCGACGAAGGTCAATTCTGCTTATCCCGGGCATAAACATGATAGAAAAGATCATGTTTATGCCCGGTCAGCGACAGCACCGCAAGCCCTTGCGTTCGAAGGTCGTGCTGAACCGACGCCGCTGCTGTCGGTCAGCGCAGCCTCAGACGCTTTCGAGATAGGTCTCGATCTCGAAGTCGCTGACGTTGAGCGCGAATGTATTCAGTTCCTGGCGTTTGCAGGCGATGAAAGAGTGGCGCAGGATCGCCGGGAAGATCTCCGCCACATGCGTCCCGCTTTCAAAGGCCGCGATCGCGGATGCCCAGTCCGGCGGCAACTTGGCCGGGGCAAGGCCTTGCCCATCATTCCCGGTTGGGTCGCCCGGTGACATCTGCCTTTCGATGCCGACCAGTGCCGCGCCCAGTATGGCGGCAAGCACAAGATAGGGATTGGCGTCCGCTCCCGACACGCGATGCTCGATCCGGCGCGCACCGGTCGGGCCGCCGGGAATGCGGATCGCGACCATGCGGTTCTCGTAACCCCAGGCGACGGCGGTCGGCGCGTAGGATCTCGGCCGGAGCCTGCGGTAGGAGTTGAAATGCGGCGCGAACACCAGCGTGCTCTCGGCCATCGCCGCCAGCAGTCCGCCGACAGCGTGGCGCATAGTGCCGGAGCCCTGGTCGGTGCCGTCGTCGAAGACGTTGCGCCCGTTGGCGTCGACAAGGCTGAAATGGACGTGGAAGCCGTTGCCGGCTCGGTCGCCATAAGGCTTGGCCATGAAGCAGGCGGCAAAGCCGTGCTTGCGGGCAATGCCCTTCACCGTGCGCTTGAACAGGACGGCGTCGTCGGCCGCCCGCAGCGCGTCCGCGACATGGTTCAAATTGATTTCGAACTGGCCGACGCCGTTCTCGGCAATGGCGGTATCGACGGGAATGCCTTGTGCTCGGCAGGCTTCGTAGATGTCGTGGATGAAGGCCTCGAAGTCGTCGATCTCGTCGATTGACAGTGCCGCGTCGGAATCCAGACGCCGCCCGGTGACCGGCGAGACAGGCCCGACCGGTCGCTGCGATTGCGGGTCGACAAGATAGAATTCGAGCTCGGTGGCGGCCACAGGCGTCAGGCCCAAAGCCTTGTAGCGGTCGAGGATACGGGCCAGTGCCCGCCGGGGATCCCCGAGATACGGTGCGCCGCCTTCGTCGGCGAGCCAGAGCGGGATGAGGGCGGTCGGATGCGCCGTCCAGTTCACCGGAAGGATGCCGCGGCCGGTCCATTGGCACAATCCGTCTGCGTCGCCGGTCGAGAACACCAGCGCGTTGCCTTCGATATCCTCGCCCCAGATGTCCAGCCCGATCAGCGAATAGGGCATGCGCAGCTTGCCCTCCAGTGCCTTGCGCGCCTGCTCGACGGGGATGCGCTTTCCCCGCATGATGCCGTTGAGGTCGCACACCGCGGCCCTCAGGCTCTGGATGTCGTTTCGGCTCTCAAGCCAGCTCAGAACGTCCGCAATTGCATCGCCCAATTTCCAACCTCTGGTTTCGAAGGTGCCCGAGCCCTGATCGGCCGCGCTGTCCCTGGTAAAAATGGCTTGTGAGTTTTCGGGATCCATATCTGGCCGCAGCCGGATGTTTCCCTATTTATTCAAGTCATTAGCTGGGATGTCGGGAGGCATTTCAAAACCAGTTGCGCGATCTGCGACCGAAACATAGAGGCAAGAGCGTGGAAAGCCAAGGCTCGGCATCGGGCTTGGCGCGCGCAGGGTGAAGCCGGGATGCCGGCATCACTCTCGGGCATGCGCGGCCGTCGTGGGGATATGAAACGTCCCTATCACAAATCTTGACCTTCCCCGCACTTGCACCTCTGGCCGCTCTCTGGCTTTTTGGGACACCCATCCGAGCGGACTGATTCGTCACGCCGCTCTGCGTCGATTGCCGTTTTGCGGTGTGATCGATCTGGCGGGGCGTGAAGCGCGAGCGACTGGCGAAGGAGAAGACGCATGGCCGAGTTCAAGAAGCCCGAGATCTCCGAGATGAGACCCAAGATCACCGTTGTCGGCGTCGGCGGCGGCGGCGGCAACGCCATCAACAACATGATCGCCGAGCAGCTTCAGGGCACCGAATTCATTGCCGCCAACACAGACGCGCAGGCGCTCACCATGTCCAAGGCGACGCGGCTGATCCAACTCGGCGCGCATGTAACCGAAGGGCTGGGCGCCGGATCGCTTCCCGAGATCGGCCGCGCCGCGGCCGAGGAATCGCTGGACGAGATCATGGACCATCTGGCCGGCACCCACATGTGCTTCGTCACCGCCGGAATGGGCGGCGGCACCGGAACCGGCGCCGCGCCGGTCATCGCCCAGGCGGCGCGCAAGGCAGGCATCCTGACGGTCGGCGTCGTCACCAAGCCGTTCACTTTCGAGGGCAGGCGCCGCATGCAGATGGCCGAAGAGGGCATCGAGCGGCTGCGCGAAAGCGCCGACACCGTGATCGTCATCCCCAACCAGAACCTGTTCCGGATCGCCGACGCCAAGACCACATTCGCCGATGCCTTCGTCATCGCCGACCGGGTGCTCTACGCCGGCGTCAGCTGCATCACCGATCTCATCGTCAAGGAAGGCCTGATCAACCTCGACTTCGCCGACGTCAAATCGGTGATGCGCGGCATGGGCCGCGCCATGATGGGAACCGGCGAGGCGTCAGGCGATAGCCGGGCGATGAAGGCGGCGGAAGCCGCCATCGCCAACCCGCTGCTGGACGAGATGTCGATGAAGGGCGCCAAGGGCGTGCTGGTCTCGATTTCCGGCGGCCGCGACATGACCCTGTTCGAGGTCGACGAGGCCGCCACGAGAATCCGTGAAGAGGTCTATGAAGACGCCGACATCATCGTCGGCGCCATCTTCGACAAGAGCATGGAAGGCCGGTTCAGGGTTTCGGTGGTGGCCACCGGCCTCGACCGCGGGCTCGGCGTGGAAGATGCCGATGCCGGCATGGCGCACGACCATTCCATGCCATTCGCGGCGCGGACGTTGCAATAGGCGCTGCTCGCCGGCGGCCTTGGCCGCTGCCGGGCACCTCGACGTCGCCGGCGCACCACCAAGTTCAGCCTGGACCTGATCACCCGAAAGCGGCTTGCCGAATGGTGCGATCCGCTCACCGGCGAACGCTGGGCGCCGCCGCTTCACCTGGACGGCGGCGACGGTGATCGGATTCCTGCGCTTTCGCTGCCGCTGTTACCCTGACCGGTGCCACGCCCGGTGTTCGCTCGTCCATTCTCGTTGAAAATCAGCGTTTGCAGGCGCTTGGCGCTTGACTCCGATGCGTCCATGTGAAAAATTTTGCAGAAACTGAAAAAAATATCAGAGGGCGGAACGTGGTTGGATTTGGAAACGGCCTCTTGCGCGATGATGAAACCGGCATGGCGGCACGCGCCGCCTGGCTTCATTACGCTGGCGGCCTGACCCAGTCCGAGGTTGCCAAGCGCCTCGGGCTGACCAGCCTCAAGGCCCACCGCCTCATCACCAAGGCCAATCAGGAAGGGCTGGTGAAGGTCTATATCGACGGCGAAGTCTCGGAATGCGTCGAGCTCGAGGACGAGCTGTCGCGCCGCTACGGCCTCGATTATTGCGAGGTGGTTCCCGATTTCGATTCCGAGGAGTTGCCGCTCAAGGCGCTCGGCATCGCCGGCGCGCAATTCCTCAAGCGTGAGATCGAACGCGGCGAGCAGGCGCTGATCGGCGTCGGCCATGGCCGCACGCTCGCCGCCTGCGTGGAATACCTGCCGCGCAGCTCGACAGACAAGATCCGCTTCGTTTCGCTGCTCGGCGGCTTGACGCGGAAGTTCTCGGCCAACCCGCATGACGTCATTCACCGCCTCGCCGAGCGCACCGGCGCCGAAGCCTATGTGATGCCGGTGCCGATGTTCGCCAACACGGTGGACGACCGCGCGGTGTTGCTGGGACAGAAGGGCATCAGCGAGGTTTTCGATCTCGCAAGATCCGCCGACCTTTTGTTTGCCGGCATCGGCACGGCCGAACGCGAAGCCTCGCTCGTCGCCACCGGCATGATCGAGAAGGGCGAGATGGAGGAGATCCGCCGCAATGGCGGCGTCGGCGAATTGCTCGGCCATTTCTTCGACGATGCCGGCAAAGCGGTGGCGACAACCCTTTCCAATCGGGCGCTGGCGCTGGCGCGCGAGGACATCGCCAGCCGCCGGATCGTCGCGGTCGCCGGCGGCAAGGTCAAGGTTCGAGCCGTCAAAGCGGTGCTGGAGGGCCGCTATCTCAAGGGCCTGATAACTGATGAGCGGACAGCGCGATCGCTCGTGGAGGAGACGCCAGTCGGGTAGCCGGCGTCGGTTCAGTTAAAACTACCCTGTGGAGGAGAAGACCAAATGCATGAGAAAGAGAAAGACCTCATTGACGCTTTCCTGCGCGGACAAGTCGACCGTCGTGGGCTGATCAAGGGCCTGGGTGCGATGGGCCTTGCCGCCGGCACGGCCGGTACGCTGCTCAATCTTGGGCAGACCCGGGCGCTGGCCGCCGACTTCGACTGGAAGGCGCACCAGGGCAAGACCATCAAGCTCCTGCTCAACAAGCATCCCTATGCGGATGCGATGATCGCCAACCTCGAAAACTTCAAGCAGTTGACCGGCATGAATGTCGTCTACGACGTGTTCCCGGAAGACGTCTATTTCGACAAGGTCACGGCCGCGTTGTCGGCGAGCTCGCCCGAATACGATGCCTTCATGACCGGCGCCTATATGACCTGGACCTACGGCCCAGCCGGCTGGATCACCGACCTCAATGAATGGATCAAGGATCCGGCCAAGACCAACCCCAACTATGCCTGGGATGACTTCCTGCCGGGCGTCAAGAACTCCTGCGCCTGGAACGGCAAGCCGGGCGGGGCTCTGGGGTCCGAAGACGCCAAGCAATGGTGCATTCCGTGGGGCTTCGAGCAGAACAACATCACCTACAACAAGGGGATGTTCGACAAGGCAGGCGTCAAGGTTCCCGGCAATATGGACGAGATGGTGGCCGCGGCCGCCAAGCTCACCAAGGATGTCGGCGGCGGCGTCTACGGCATTGGCGTGCGCGGGTCGCGCTCCTGGGCGACGATCCATCCGGGTTTCCTTTCGGCCTACGCCAATTTCGACCAGAAGGATCTGAACGTGTCGGCCGACGGCAAATTGTCGGCCGCCATGAACACCGCCCAGTCCAAGGCTTTCCACAAGCAATGGGTGCAGATGATCCAGGAAAGCGGTCCGAAGGACTGGTCGACCTACACCTGGTACCAGGTCGGCGCCGATCTCGGCGCCGGCGCCTCGGCGATGATCTTCGACGCCGACATCCTCGGCTACTTCATGAATGGCGGCGACAACAAGATGGCCGGCAAGCTTGCCTTTGCCGCCTTCAAGGCCAACCCGGAGGCCAAGGCGCCAACGCCGAACATCTGGATCTGGTCGCTGTCGATGTCCAACTTCTCCAAGGACAAGGACGCCACGTGGTACTTCATGCAGTGGGCCTCCGGACCCGAGCATGCTCTGTTCGGCGCCACCAAGATGGATTTCGTCAATCCGGTCCGCCAGTCGGTCTGGAAGGATGAGACGTTCCGCGAGAAGCTGAACAAGAGCTATCCCGGTTATGTCGAGATGTTCGACGCCTCGGCGCCGGGCGCCTCGATCAAGTTCACGGCGCAGCCGCTGTTCTTCGATCTCACCACCGAATGGGCGGCGACGCTGCAAAAGATGGTGGCCAAGGAAGTGCCGGTGGACGAGGGTCTCGACAAGCTGGCCGAAAGCATCAACGGCCAGCTCAAGGAAGCCGGCCTCGGCTAGATGTAACAGAGGACCGGCCAGCCTTGGCAGGCCGGTCCTCACCTGACCTTTTCAAGATTGCGACGCGGGGCCGTAAGGTGGCCGCCAATTCGCCCGACCGGCCGCCTTGCTCCCTTGGGCGGCCGGCAGGGCGGAGCGACAGGGACAACGGAGCAGCACGATGACTGCGGTGGTATCGCAAAGGCCCAAGCCCTCGGGCTTCAGGATCAGCAAGAGAGTGCTGCCGTACGTGCTCAGCCTGCCGGCTCTGCTGGTCTGCATCGGCATCCTGATTCCGTTCCTGACCTCGGTCGTCTATTCCTTTCAGCGCTATCGGCTGAGCCAGCCCTGGGCGCGGCAGTTCAACTGGGGCGACAACTACATCTCCTTCTTCACCGATCCGAAGTTCTGGAACACGCTCAAGATCTCGCTGCTCTATGCCGGCACCACGGTGGTGCTGGAATTGCTTCTCGGCCTGGCCATCGCGCTGCTTTTGCAGAAGCGCTCGACCCTGAACAACTTCATCTCGATCATGCTGCTGATGCCGCTGATGACGGCGCCGGCACTGGCCGCGCTGATGTGGAAGCTGATGACCAATCCCGGCTTCGGCGTGCTGAGCTATCTTGCCAGCCTCATCGGCTTACAGGATTTCCGCTGGGCCTCGTCGCCGTCGACGGCTTTGTTCACCGTCGTTCTCGTCGATATCTGGGTCTACACGCCCTTCATCATGATCCTGCTGCTTGCCGGCCTGCGCAGCCTGCCGACGCAGCCCTTCGAGGCCGCGGCCCTCGACGGCGTGCCGAGGAGCTTCGTCTTCTTCCGCATCACGCTGCCGATGCTGACGCCGTATATCCTGACGGCGACTTTGTTCCGCCTGCTCGATTCCATCCAGCAGTTCGACATCATCTACGCCATGACGCAAGGAGGACCGGGCGACACGCTGACCGTCTTCCAGGTCGAGGCCTATCTCAACTTCTTCCAGTCGACCAATGTCGGCCGCTCGGCGGCGCTGATGATCATCCTGTGGGCGATCACCTATTTCCTCTCCAACATCTTCATCAAGAACTGGCTCAGGCTGCGCGAGCGCGCCCGTGGCCAGGCATAGGACGAGGCAGCCATGGAACACACCTCCTTGCTTGAACGCACCCTGCGCGGCGCGGCACTCACGCTGGTCGTGATCTTCTTCATGTTCCCGATCGTCTGGATCCTGATGATGTCGTTCCAGACCAACGAGACCATCCTGCGCATTCCGCCGCAGCTGGTCTTCGAGCCGACGCTTGCCAACTACACAGCGCTGATCACCGGCAAGCTGACGACCGCCGCCGGCACGCTCGACATCGCCTTCATGCGCAACCTGTGGAATTCGGTGTTCCTGTCGGTGACCTCGGTGGCGGTCTCGCTGCTGCTCGGCGTCCCGGCGGCCTACGCCTTCGCGCGGCACAAGTTCCGCGGCTCGGAGGACATCGCCTTCACGCTGCTGTCGTTCAGGTTCGCGCCGGCCCTGCTGGTGCTGTTGCCGCTTACGCTCTATTTCCAGAAGCTCGGGCTGGCCAACACCTATATCGGGCTGATCTGGGTCTACCAGCTGATCTGCCTGCCGCTGATCCTGTGGATCGTGCGCGGCTATTTCGAGGATATTCCGGCCGACATCGAATATGCCTATCGCATCGGCGGCCATTCCTGGTTTGCCACCTTCCGCAAGATCGCGCTGCCGCTCGCCGGCCCCGGCATCGCCGCTGCCGGCCTGCTTGCCTTCATCTTCGCCTGGAACAATTTCGTTTTCGCGCTGGTGCTGGCCTCGGCCGACAAGCAGCCGGTCACGGTCGGCGCGCTCGCCTTCATCACCTCCTCGGGCATCCAGTACGGCCAGATCTCGGCGGCCATCGTCCTGTCGATCACGCCGACGCTGGCGCTCGCCCTCTATGCACAGCGCTATCTGGTCGAAGGCCTGTCGCTCGGCGCGGTGAAGGGGTAGTTCCATGGCCAGCCTCGAACTCAGAAACCTCGTCAAGCGCTACAAGAGCCAGACCGTGCTCGACAATCTTTCGCTGACCGTCGCCGACGGTGAGACGCTGGTCCTGTTCGGACCCTCCGGCGCCGGCAAGACGGTGCTGCTGCGCCTCGTCGCCGGCGTCATCGACCCCGACGAAGGCAAGATCCTCATCGGCGGCGAGGACATGACCGACGTCGACGCCGAATTTCGTGGCGTCGGCATGGCGTTCCAGAATTTCGCACTGTTTCCGCATATGAGCGCGTTCGACAACATCGCGACGCCGCTGGAGGCCAAGCGCTCGTCGCAAGGCGCGATCAAGGCCGGCGTCGAGAGTGTCGCCAAGCTGTTGAAGATCGCCCATGTGCTCTCCCACAAGCCGCGTGCGCTCTCCAATGGCCAGAAGCAGCGCACCGCGCTTGCCCGTGCGCTGGTCGGCTCGCCACCGCTGCTGCTGCTCGACGATCCCTTGCGCAATGTCGATGCCAAGCTGCGTTTCGAGATGCGTCTCGAACTGCCGCGCCTGCTAGCCGACCGCGGCGCCACCGTCGTCTACGTCACCCAGGATTATAAGGAAGCCATGGCGCTCGGCGACCGCATCGCGGTGATGTCGCAAGGCGTCATCAGCCAGCTCGGCACGCCCGAACAAATCTATCGCGAGCCGGCCAACATCGAGATCGCGCGGCTGTTCGGCGACCCGACCATCAACCTGCTCGACGTCAAGCCGGCGCTTGGCGCCAAGGGAATCCATGTCGCCCTGTCGAATGTGCAGGTCCATCTCGGCGGGGCTCCCGAGACCGCGGTCGGCCGCGACTGCATCATCGGGCTCAGGCCGGAAGCACTGCATTTCGTCGGAGAAAATGAACCCGGCGCCATTCCGGTGACGGTCGAGGCCGAAACCCCGCTCAACGAAAAGATCGTCACGCTGGTGCGCACGTTGCGCGGCCGCGAGATCCTGGTTTCGCGGCCGGCCGGAACACCGGGCCGCAGCGAAGGCAAGGCCCACATTGCCGTCGACGGCAAGAGCGCCCTGTTGTTCGATCGCGCCGGCGGCGAGCGCATCGGCTCGAAGAATGTCGTCAGTTTGCGCAACGGAGAAGCCGCATGAGCGCGAGCGCACTCACCATTTCCGGCGTCGACAAATTCTATGGCCCGATCGACCGGGGCGTCCATGCCGTCAAGAAGCTGACGATGGAGATCGGCAAGGGCGAGATCGTGGCGCTGCTCGGTTCGTCCGGCTGCGGCAAGACCTCGACCTTGCGCATGATCGCCGGCTTCGAGGAGGTGTCGCGCGGCGCGATCTCGGTCGCCGGCCGCCAGGTGCACACGCTGCCGCCGGTCAGGCGCAACGTGGCGATGGCCTTCGAGGGCTATTCGCTCTACCCGCCGCTGACGGTGCGCGAGAACATGGCCTTCGCGCTCAAGGCGGCCCGGCTGCCCAGAAGCGAGGTCGAGGCCAGGGTCGCCAGCATCGCCAAGCTGCTCGAGATCGAGGATATATTGGAGCGTTACCCAAGCTCTATCTCCGGCGGCCAGCAGCAGCGCGCCAGCCTCGGCCGGGCGCTGATCCGCGACGCCGATTTGCATCTGCTGGACGAGCCGATGGGGCAGCTCGAGCCGCAGCTTCGCGCCGTGCTGCGCGGCCGCATCAAGCATTTCATCAAGGAGCGCGGCTTGACAGCGATCCTGGTCACGCACGACCAGACCGAGGCCAATGCGCTTGCCGACCGCATCGCGGTGATGGAAGGCGGCGTGCTGCAGCAGTTCGATACGCCGGACAGGATCAAGGAGCGTCCGGCGAACCTGTTCACCGGCACCTTCGTCGGCGAGCCGCCGATGAATGTCTTCGAGGCCTATGTCGGCGCCACCGCCGGGCGCATCAATCTCAGGCTTCCCGACGGGCTGTCGCTGGACTACGACAAGGACGCCTTCAGCGCTCCCGTCCGCGACCAGTTGCTCAGCCGCGAGCGCGTCGTCATCGGCATCAGGCCTTATGCGGTGCGGCGCTCGAAGGAGGGTGTTCCCGCCAGGGTCTCGGCCAACCAGTGGCTTGGCGACCAGACCCATATCGCGGCCGATTTCGCCGGCGGCTCGCTGGTCCTGGTCGAGCACGACCGCACCCGGCTGGACCTTGGCGCGCCGATCAATGTCAGCATCGACCCGAAGAACCTGCATGTCTTCGACCAGGCGAGCGGCGAGGCCATTTCGCACGGCATGGAGCTCGCCTGATGCGTGATCTCTTGATCGGTATCGACGCCGGTACTTCCGTCATCAAGTCCATCGCCTTCGACACGAAAGGCCGGCAGATCGCCGCCGCGGCAACGCCGAACCATTACGAGACGCTGCCGGGCGGCGGCGCCGAACAGGATCTGGCTTGCACATGGGCGGATGCGGCGGCGACCTTGCGCCAGCTTGCCGACAAGGTGCCCGATCTCGCCAGCCGGACGATCGCCATCGCAGTGACCGGGCAGGGCGACGGCACCTGGTTGATCGACGGCAAGGGCGAGCCGGTGGCAAAGGGCTGGCTCTGGCTCGACGCGCGCGCCGCCGGCGTCGTCGAGGAGATCCGCGCGCGGCCGGAAGACAGGCTGCGCTTCGAAAAGACCGGCAGCGGGCTCGCCGCCTGCCAGCAGGGCTCGCAGTTCGTGTTCATGAAGCGCAACATGCCCGAAATGCTTGGCAAGGCGGCGACGGCGTTTCACTGCAAGGACTGGCTCTATTTCAAGCTGACCGGCGAGCGCGTCACCGACCCCTCCGAGGGAACCTTCACCTTTGGCGATTTCCGCACCCGCGACTATAGCGAGGATGTGCTCGACGTGCTCGGCGTCGCCGACCTCAGGCATTTGCTACCGCCGGTCACAGACGGCACCAGGCACAGCGCCGGTCTGTCGCAGGCGGCGGCCGCCGCCACCGGCATGCTTGCCGGCACGCCGATCGTGCTCGGCTATGTCGACGTCGTCTGCACCGCGCTTGGCGCCGGCCTGCTCGACCGCGAGCGCAAGCCCGGCTGCACCATCATCGGTTCCACCGGCATGCATATGCGGCTGGCCGAGACGCCGGATGACGTGCAGCTCAACGAGGCCGCGACCGGTTATACCATGGCCATGCCGGCGCCCGGCGTGTTCGCGCAGATGCAGTCCAACATGGCGGCGACGCTCAACATCGACTGGGTGCTTGGGCTTGCCTCCGGCATCCTCGCCTCGCAAGGCATCACCCGCAGCAATGGCGAGATGATCGCGCTCGTCGATGCCTGGATCGCGGCCTCGCAGCCCGCCTCACTGCTCTACCAGCCCTATGTGTCGGAGGCCGGCGAGAGGGGGCCGTTCGTCGATGCCAATGCCAGGGCCGGCTTCGTCGGCATTTCCTCGCGCCACGGCTATGCCGACCTGGTGCGCGCCGTCTTCGAGGGATTGGCCTTCGCCGCGCGCGATTGCTACGCCGCCATGGGGCCATTGCCGCGCGAGATCCGGCTGACCGGAGGCGCCGCCCGAAGCCCGGCGCTGCGCAAGATCCTCGGAGCCGCCGTCGGCGCAGACATCCGCACCAGCCAGCGCGAGGAGGCCGGGGCGGCCGGCGCGGCGATGATAGCCGCGGTCTGCGTCGGCCTGTACAAGTCGATGGACGAATGCGTCGCGGAATGGGTGACGCCGCTGCTTGGCGAGGCGGAGCCGAGTGATCGGGACCTCGCCGCGATCTACGACAGGATGACCCCGTCCTACATGTTGGCGCACCAGGCGCTGCGGCCGGTCTGGCGCGCGATGGCTTCGGTGCAGGCAAATTGAGAAGTCGAGTATGCCCAGGAAAATAGCGATCATTGGTGACAACTTCATGCTTCCGGAGGTGTTTCGCGCCAAAATCGAGAAGGTCGCGAGCGGTGACCTCGATGTCAGGACATTGCAGACCGCCTGGCCCGACGAGCCGATGGAATTCGGCGATCCGGCGCTCGGCCTCGACAAGGTCAAGGAGTATTTCGGCCGTCCCGACGAGGTCGTCGAGTTCATTGGCGATGCCGAGATCCTCGTCACCCAGCTTGCACCATTGTCGGAGGGCATGATGCGCCGCCTGCCGGCCCTGAAGCTGGTCGCGGTGTCGCGCGGCGGCCCGATCAACATCGACATGGAAGCGGCGCGCGCGCATGGCATCACCGTCGTCAACGTGCCCGGCCGCAACGCGACCGCCGTGGCCGAATTCACCATCGGCGCCATATTGGCCGAAACGCGGCTGATCCGGGTCGGCCACGAAGCGCTGCGCAGGGGCGAATGGCGCGGCGATCTCTACCGCGCCGACCGCACCGGCCGCGAGCTTAGCGAGATGACGGTCGGCGTCGTCGGTTACGGCAATATCGGAACAAAGGTAGTCAGGCTGCTGCGCGCTTTCGGCTGCCACGTTCTGGTCAGCGACCCCTATGTGCAGTTGAGCGCAGAGGACCGCAACGCCGGCGTCGAACTGGTCGCGCTTGACGATCTCCTATCCCGCTCCGACGTGGTCACGCTGCATTCGCGGGTGACGCCGGAGACGCGCGGCCTGATCGGCAAGGACACCATCGCGCGGATGAAACCCGGGGTGATCTTCGTCAACACGGCGCGCGGGCCGCTGGTCGACTATGACGCACTCTATGAGGCGCTTGTTTCAGGCCAGATCGCCAGCGCCATGCTGGAGACGTTCGCGGTCGAGCCTGTGCCGTCGGACTGGCCCTTGCTGCAGCTTCCCAACGTGACGCTGACGCCGCATATCGCCGGCGCCTCGGTGCGCACCGTGACCTATGCGGCCGAGCAGGCCGCCGAGGAAGTGCGCCGCTATATCGCCGGGCTGCCTCCGGTCAATCCGTGCTGAGGCGGCAGCCATGGTGTGTAAATCCGGCAGCGAGATCGTGACGAGATGAGTGGCGGACCCGAAATCGTCGACCTTTTCGTCATCGGCGGCGGCGTCAACGGCGCCGGCATAGCCCGCGATGCAGCAGGCCGCGGCCTCTCCGTCATCCTGTGCGAAAAGGACGATCTGGCGGAAGGCACCAGTTCGCGATCGGGCAAGCTCGTCCATGGCGGCCTGCGCTACCTCGAATATTACGAGTTCCGCCTGGTGCGCGAGGCGCTGATCGAGCGCGAGGTACTCCTGGAATCGGCACCGCACATCATCTGGCCGATGCGCTTCGTGCTGCCGCACAGTCCTGACGACCGGCCGGCCTGGCTGGTGCGGCTCGGCCTGTTCCTCTACGACCATCTCGGCGGCCGCAAGCGGCTGCCGGCCACCCGCACGCTCGACCTGCGCACCGCGCCCGAGGGCGCGCCGATCAAGGACGAGTTCAAGCGCGGTTTCGAATATTCCGATTGCTGGGTCGACGACGCCCGTCTCGTGCTGATCAATGCGCTGGATGCGCGCGAGCGCGGAGCGAAGATCTTCACCCGAACCGCCTGCACCGCCGCCCGCCGGGAAGGCGGCCTCTGGTCGGTGGAGATGCGCGACGGCAAGACCGGCGTGAAAACCACCGTGCGGGCGCGGGCGCTGGTCAATGCCGCCGGCCCTTGGGTCAACGACATCATCAACCGCGTTGCTGGCCAGAACTCGACGCGCAATGTCCGGCTGGTCAAGGGCAGCCATATCGTCGTGCCCAAATTCTGGGAGGGCCGCCAAGCTTACCTCATCCAGAACAGCGACAAGCGGGTGATCTTCATCAATCCTTATCAGGGCGATCTCGCCTTGATCGGCACCACCGACATTCCCTATGACGGCCGACCCGAGGACGTGGCGGCGGATGAGAGCGAGATCGAATACCTGATCAGGGTGGTCAACCGTTATTTCAAGCGTGGCCTCGCGCGCGGCGATGTCGTCTATTCGTTCTCCGGCGTCAGGCCGCTCTATGACGACAATGCCGACAACCCGAGTGCCGTGACCCGCGACTATATTTTCGAACTCGACGCGCCGGATGCTGAGGCGCCGCTGCTGTCCGTCTTCGGCGGCAAGATCACCACCTTCCGCAAGCTCGCCGAGCATGCGCTGGACAGGATCGCTCCGTTCTTCCCCCGGATGGGCAAGCCTTGGACGGCGAAGGCGCATCTGCCTGGCGGCGACATCGCCAATGCCGATTTCGAACAGTTTCTAGGAGATCTCGGGCGGGAGTATCCATGGATGCCTGCATCGCTGCTCAAGCATTACGGTCGGCTCTACGGCACCAGGACACGTCTTCTGGTCGGCGCGGCCCGTTCGCTCGCGGAACTCGGGCGATGTTTCGGCAAGGATTTCTTCGAGCGCGAGGCCAGTTACCTGTTCGAGCAGGAATGGGCTGAGACACCGGCCGACATTCTCGAACGGCGCACCAAGCACGGCCTGCATCTTTCCGCCGAGGAGAGATCGGCTTTCGAACACTGGTGCGCGAGCCGGCTGGCGAGGGCAGGGTGATGGCAATCATTGCCAATGTAGCGCGACAGGGCTGAGAGGATCGCGATCTTGGCATTCACGCTCTCCCTCAACACCAATCCGCTGGTCAATCGCTTTGCCGAGCCTGACGACCTGGTTGATACCATTGCCTACGACATCGGCATCAGGGACATTCAGCTCACGCATGAATTCGTCAATCCGGGCTGGCCGGCGGCGACGATCGTGAAATTCGTCCGCCTGTTTCGTGGCGCACTCTCCCGCACGGGCGTGCGCGTGACCTCGGGCATGACCGGTCCTTACGGCCGGCTCAACCATTTCGGCCATCCAGACGCGGACGTGCGCCGCTACTATGTCTGCTGGTTCAAGACCTTTGCCGACATCTCGGCCGAGCTTGGCGCCGGCGGCATGGGTACCCAATTCGCGATCTTCACCCATCGCGATTATGATGATCCCGCGCGCCGCGCGCGCCTGTTCGACATTGCACTGGAATGCTGGCGCGAGGTCGCCGAACACGCCCGCGCGGCCGGGCTTAACTACCTGTTCTGGGAGCCGATGTCGGTCGGCCGCGAGTTCGGCCACACGATCGAGAATTGCAGGCTGCTGCAGAATGCGATCGACGCGGCCGGCATGGCCATTCCGCTGGAGATGATGGTCGACATCGACCATGGCGACGTCACCTCCAGCAACCCGGCTGATATCGATCCCTATGCCTGGGCTGAGGCTTTCCCCAGGAAGTCGCCGATCATCCACATCAAGCAATCGTCGATGAACAAGGGTGGTCATTGGCCGTTCACAGCGGCTCACAACAGGGACGGCCGCATCACGCCTGAAAAGCTGCTGGAGACGGTGCGGCGCGGCGGCGGCACCGACAACGAGATCTGCCTCGAACTGTCGTTCCGCGAGCGCGAACCGGTCGACCACCAGGTGGTCGCCATGATCCGCGAATCGGTCGACTACTGGGCGCCCTTTATCGACACGGGCAGGCCTGATCTGCTGCCGAAAACCGGGTAGAGGTCGGGGCGGCAGCCGATGCCACTCGCGCCTGTTGGCGGTCCAACCGGTTGGCCCGCCAGCGAAGCAATCAGATATCCCAGATACATTACATAATGCGAGTATTGCGGCAGCCTGCGTCGCTGATTGCTATAAAAGTACAATGCGAAAGATACTTTTGTTTAACTTCGCCATGCATACTGCGAATTGGTCCGATTTGTTTGTCCGGCTTCCCTCGCGAACTAGAGAATCCGCATGTCGGTTACACGTCGTACGCTGCTCACGGCCGGAAGCGTCGGCTTGCTGGTCGCGCAAGCTCGGGCGGCCAATACTCCAGGACAGCAGGCGGAGATCGCTCCCGTCGTCGGCGACAATGCGCTGCGCATTGCAATGCCGGCCTTTGCCTCCGATCCATTCTTCCCGGCCGATGGATCGGGGAACAGCGGCATAGACATGGAACTGGCCCGCGGCATAGCAGCGGAGCTCGGCGTCGAGCCGGTGTTCGACCGATCCGCCGCAACGTTCGACGGCATGGTGAAACAGCTGACTTCCGGCCAGGCGGACATAGCCATCGGCAAGCTCAGCCGAACCCTTCGCCGTGGCCGCTCAATCCTCTATTCCCGGCCCTATGCCATGCTGCACCAAGGCCTCATCGCCAATCGCCTCAACCTGGCGCGCATCGCGCAAGGCAAACCACCCGAGCAGATCATCCGCGATTTCTCGGGCGATCTCGGCGTGATCGAGGGCTCTTCATTCGCAACCTATGCCGCGACGACCTTCCCGCATGCACAAGTTCATCGTTTTGCAGGCTGGGACATGGTTGTCGATGCGATCCGCGATGGGACGATCGACATGGCGTATCGCGACGATTTCGAGATCAAGAAGCTGATGGTCGACGATCCGTCGATGACGGTCGCCGCGCGCTCGATCACGCTGACCGACAAGGTAGACACGATCGCAATCGGTGTGCGACCGGACAATCCGCATCTCGCGGCGTTTATCGACCTTTACCTCGATCTCGCGCGCGGTCAGCAGGTTCTCAACACTGACGAGATCATCGCGCGCTACCGGTTGGGGAGCAAAGCCTGACGATGGCTGTCACGGAAGCAGCCGGACCCTTGGCTTTCGATTGGCGCCTGGCGGCGAGGCGCATATTGCGCTCGCCCGCGACGACGATTGCGATGATCGGGGCGGGAATCCTTTGCGGCCTCTATTATCCAGCATTTGCCCATGCGATCAGCCCGGTGGCGCAGCTCTACCTGAATTTCCTCAAGATGGTCGTCCTGCCCTACCTGGTCTCGTCGGTCATCTTCTCGATCATGTCGATGGTTCAGGATCCCAACTCGGTCCGTTACCTTGGCCGGGTGGGTATGGCGGTGCTGGTCGTGTCGTTCCTGAGCGTATTGGTGAGTGGCACCTACTCGCTTGTCCTTCAGCCGGGCCAGATCGAGAATCCTCAATCGCGCATCGAGCTTGGCGAGTTCATCAATTCGCAGGGCAGTGTATCCACCGATCTCGCATTCCCCTACCAACCACCACCCAATGAGGGATCCGACACCGGGCATTCGATACTGCTCGATCTTGTACCGAACAACGTCTTCAGCGCGCTGGCCTCCGGTCAAACCATCCAGGTCCTGCTGTTCTGCCTGCTTTTCGGGCTCGCGATGGGCAAGATTCCCCAGCCTTCGTCCATGAGCCTGTCTCAGGCGCTGAACGCGGTTTACCGGGCCTGCACGGTCCTTACCAACTGGTTCATCTGGGGATTGCCGTTTGCAACCTTCATCCTGATCGCGGATCAGACCGCGTCGACCGGAACCAAGCCGCTCACGCTGATGGGCGGTTATCTGCTGGTGATGGGTCTTTCCTGCCTCACATTCATCGCCGGCGCATTTGGCGTTATCGCCATCCGCTCTCGGCGAAGCTACTGGGCCACGATCAAGACCTGTCAGCCCCTTCTCATGGTCGCCATCACCACGCGCTCTACCGTCGCCTCGCTTCCGTGGGTCATAAACCTGCTGAGCGAGCGTCTGCGGTTCAGCCTCGTGGTCGTCGAACTGCTCGTGCCGCTGCAGGCGGCATTGCTGCGGACAGGCCCGGCGCTGCTTTACACGTCTGGTGTTCTTTTCATCGCTCAGCTCTACGGCCGTCCGCTGGCAATCCCCGACCTCCTGCTCGTCGGCATCACCTCGGCGCTTCTCGCGCTCACGACCGGCGGCATGGGCAGCCTGCTCATCCTGTCCCAGATGTCGATCGTCTGTGGCTACCTGAAGATTCCCTTCGAGGCGGCGTTCGCCCTGTTCGTCGCGGTCGACGCGGCCGTCGACACGTTCATGACGCTGTCTAGCGTCTGCACCGTTGCGGCGAGCACCGCAATGATCGCGCCCAGCCACAGGGAGACAACGCAGTCTGTCGAAGCGGCGTCGGAACAGCTCGAAGCCGAGCCCGCTCGATGATCGACCATGGCATCAGCCTCCAGCTCGGCGTCATTGGCGGCCTCGGGCCGTTGGCATCGGCTGACTTCTACTTCAAGCTGACCCGAATGACCCAGGCGTTCCGGGACAATGAGCATGTGCCCGCCGTCATCCTCAGCGTGCCACAGCTGCCTGACAGGACCGAGGCGATCCTTGCCGGCCATGACGGTGCGCTGGCGTCTTTGAAAGCCGCGGTCTCGACGCTCAATGCGCTCGGCGTTGCCTGTATCGCGATGCCGTGCAACACCGCCCATCATTGGTATGAGCAGTTGGCGGCGAGCTCGCAGGCGCGGATCATCCATATCGCCGACGCGGTCGTAGCTGAAACCCATCGTAGCCTGGGCCGAGGCAAGGTTACGATCCTCGCCACGCAGGGCACGCTGGTCTCCGGCTTCTATCGGGACAGGATGTCGGCGGCGGGATTTGAGCTCTGCTTTCCCGCCGTCACGGAATTCCAGGGTCGCGTCGATAGAGCGATCGGCCTGGTCAAGGGTGGTTCGATCGCGGAGGCGGCGAGCGAAACCGAGCGCGCGCTTGAAATCGCGCGATCGGCCGGCGCCGATACGGCCGTTCTCGGCTGCACCGAACTGTCGGTGGTGGCCGCCAGCCTCAACCCTACGAACGGATTGGTCGTCATCGACAGCAATGCAGCCCTGGCGCGAGCCTGTTTGACACGGTTGGGCTTCGCCGCGCAGGACGTTCCGCGACCTCGGCCGGTGTTCTCATCCCGTAAAGAGCTGGAGCGGTTCGGCGGTTCTATCCAACACTGAACCGCTCCGGGAACTGGTCGTTTAGCCGAATTTCGGATCGAGGCTGCCCGCTTTGTAACGCTTGGCCATTTCCGAGACCGGCAGCGGCTTGATCTTCGGCGCGTTGCCGGCGGTGCCGAACTGCTCGAAACGCTCCTTGCACAGCTTCCTCATCGCCGCCATCGCCGGCGTCAGATATTTGCGCGGGTCGAATTCCGAGGGATTTTCCGTCAGCACCTTGCGGATCGCGCCGGTCAGCGCCATGCGGTTGTCGGTGTCGATGTTGATCTTGCGCACGCCATGCTTGATGCCGCGCTGGATCTCTTCCACCGGCACGCCCCAGGTCGGCTTCATCTGCCCGCCATATTTGTTGATGATCTCCTGCAGATCCTCTGGCACCGAGGACGAACCATGCATGACCAGGTGCATGTTCGGCAGGCGGCGGTGGATTTCCTCGATGACGTTCATCGCCAGCACCGCGCCATCCGGCTTGCGCGAGAATTTATAGGCGCCGTGGCTGGTGCCCATTGCAACCGCCAGCGCGTCGACATGGGTGTCGCGCACGAACTGCTCGGCCTGCACCGGATCGGTGAGCAATTGGTCGTGGCTGATCGCGCCTTCGACGCCGTGGCCGTCCTCCTGCTCGCCGCCGCCGCTCTCCAGCGAGCCCAGCACGCCGATCTCGCCCTCGACCGAAACGCCGCCCCAATGCGCCATGTCGACGACGCGCTTGGTGATGCCCGAATTATAGGCGTAGTCGGCCGGCGACTTGCCGTCCTCCTTGAGTGATCCATCCATCATTACCGAGGTGAAACCATGCTGGATCGCGGTGACGCAGGTGGCCTCGTTGTTGCCGTGGTCGAGGTGCATGCAGACCGGGATGTCGGGATGGATCTCGACCAGCGCATCGATCAGCTTGGCCAGCACCACGTCATTGGCATAGGCACGCGCACCGCGGCTTGCCTGCAGGATGACCGGCGACTTGGTCTCCTCCGCAGCCTCCATGATGGCGAGGCCCTGTTCCATATTGTTCATGTTGAAGGCCGGCACGCCATAGCCGTATTCGGCGGCGTGATCGAGCAATTGTCTCAGTGTGATGCGAGCCAACGAATAGTCTCCCGTATCTGGTTTCGAACCTGTGGTTGCAGGCTGTCCGCGCATCGTCCAGCCCACCGATGCTTCTGGCCGGATTTCCGTGCAACCGCAACCGTCAGACACCGTCCCGGCAGCAATTCTTGTTACAGGGCCGTGATGAAAGCCACGGGAATATCCCAGGAAAACATCTCATTATCACAAAAATCATGATAGTTTCAGGAAGAAATATGTTATCTTATCGAGGAGCCAGCGTCGGTTGGCGGACATCGGTAGCAATGAAGAGCGATAGCAGGCGTCAAGGCATCATGGACTTTCTGATGGACGTCGGCGCGGCGAGCGTCGACGATCTTGCCTCACGCTTTGGCATCTCCAGGATGACGGTGCATCGTGACCTCGACGACCTTGAGGAGAGCGGTTTCCTGCGCAAGGTGCGTGGCGGGGCTTCGATCCAGCCGAGCGGTCTCTTCGAAAGCGATTTCCGTTACCGGCAAAAGCAGGCGACAGGGGAAAAGCAGCGTCTTGCGGCGGCCGCCGTGGCAATGATCGAACCCGGCCAGACTGTCATCATCGACGACGGCTCGACGGCTGGCGGCATCGCGCGGCATCTCGCCGATTTCAGGCCGCTGACGGTGATCTCCAACAATCTGGCCGTCATCCAGGACCTGGCCGGCGCCGGGGGCATCGACCTGATTGCGCTCGGAGGCCAGTACAGCAAGAAGTTCCACGGCTTCTTCGGCCTGCTCGCCGAGGCTTCGCTGAGATCGCTGCGCGCGGACGTCGCCTTCCTGTCGTCATCGGCTATCCACGGCGCCTCCGCTTTCCACCAGGACCAGGAGGTGGTGCAGATCAAGCGGCTGATGATGGAAGCAGCGACCCGCAAATATCTGCTGGTCGATCATGGCAAATTCGGCCGCACGGCGCTGCATTTCCTGACCGACCTCGAGGCCTTCGACGCCGTCTTCACCGGGCGCGAACCCGAGCCGGGAATTCGCGGCACGCTGGATGCAGCCGGCGTTTCGTTGACGGTGGTCGCCAACAAGGATTGAGGATCAAGGAGCGCAGGCGTGGTTTATTGGGTCGGTACAAGCTGGAAGATGAACAAGACGCTCGCCGAGGCGCTGGATTTCGCCGGGGCGTTAGTCGGCTTCGTGCCAGGCTTCGACGAGCGCATCCAGCCTTTCGTCATCCCGCCGTTCACGGCGGTGCGCGAGGTCAAGCAGGCGCTGTCGTCGACGCGGGTCAAGGTCGGTGCCCAGAACATGCACTGGGCCGATGCCGGGGCCTGGACCGGCGAGATCTCGCCGCTGATGCTGAGCGACTGCGGTCTCGACATGGTCGAACTCGGCCATAGCGAACGGCGCGAGCATTTCGGCGAGACCGATCGTACCGTCGGCCTGAAGACGGCGGCCGCCGTCAAGCACGGACTGATACCACTGATCTGCGTCGGCGAGACGCTGGCGGAGCGCGAAAACGGCAAGGCCGATGCGGTGTTGACCAGCCAGATCGAGGGTGCATTGCAGTTCCTCGAAGGCGAGGCGAAGGCGGCAAAAATCCTGTTTGCCTATGAGCCGGTCTGGGCGATCGGCGACAAGGGTATTCCGGCCAGCTCCGTCTATGCCGAAAAACAGCAGGCGCTGATCAAGAAAGTGGCCGGCGGCCTGCTGCCGTCCATCCCGCCGGTGCTCTATGGCGGCAGCGTCAATCCCGGCAACGCGGCCGAGCTGATCGGCCAGCCCAGCATCGATGGCCTCTTTATCGGCCGCTCGGCCTGGCAGGCGGAGGGCTACATCGACATCCTCAGGCGCGCCTCGGCGGCGATCTGAACAAACGAAATCTCATCCAAGAAAGGAGACGACCATGAAAATAGCCATTGGAGCCGACAGCGCCGGCAAGCCGCTGCTCGATGTCATCGCCGCGCATCTCGCGACAAAGTCCGGCCTCACCGTCAGCGACCTCAGCCAGGCCGGCTTTTATGCCGACCTGTCGCAAAAGCTCGCCCAGACGATCATCGATGGCGAGAACGACCGCGGCATCCTGTTCTGCGGCACCGGCATCGGCGTCTCGATCTCGGCCAACAAGGTGCCCGGCAT
This sequence comes from Mesorhizobium sp. B2-4-1, assembly GCF_006442185.1. Classification (NCBI taxonomy): domain Bacteria; kingdom Pseudomonadati; phylum Pseudomonadota; class Alphaproteobacteria; order Hyphomicrobiales; family Phyllobacteriaceae; genus Mesorhizobium; species Mesorhizobium sp. B2-4-1. The sequence continues at coordinate 260,782 of NZ_VFVN01000006.1, forward strand.
CCGCGCCGCACTCACCCATGACACCTATTCCGCCGAGCGCGCCGCCAAATCCAACAACGCGCAGATCATCACCATGGGCGCCCGGGTCATCGGCCCGGAACTCGCCAAGGCGATCGTCGATACCTGGTTGGCCTCGGAGTTCGACGAGAAGGGACCGTCGGCCGGCAATGTTCAGGCGATCAACAAGCTCGATGAAGCGAAGCAGGCCTAAGCCAGGCTTTCGCGCAACGCCTCGATGACGGTCACGGCCGAGGCGGCGCCGGGGTCGATGTGGCCGAGCGAGCGTTCGCCGAGCCGCGAGGAGCGGCCCTTGGCGGCGATCATGTCCTTGGTCGCTTCGGCCCCCAGGCGCGCCGCGTCCACTGCCGCGTCGAGGCTTTCGGCAAGACCTTTTCCCGCCGCATTGCTGGCGCCGGCCGCTTCCGCCGCCGGCAACCAGGCGTCGATCATCGTCTTCTCGCCGATCTCGGCCTTGCCGCGATCGCGCATGCCTTGCGCCATCGCCTGGAACAGCGCGACGACATCCGCATCAGCTAGCGTGGTCTTGCCCTTGACGGCAGCGGCGGCGCGCATGAAGGCGGTGGCATAGAGCGGGCCAGACGACGCACCGACCGCGTTGAGGAACGATTTAGCCGCCATGTTGAGAAGCGCGGTCGGCTCGGTCGCCGCCAGGTCGAGTGGCGCCAGCGCGTCGCGCACTGCGTTGAAGCCGAGCGCCATGGCGATGCCGTGATCGGCGTCGCCGATGACGCCGTCGAGCTGGCAGAGCCGGTCCTTGTCGGCTTCGATCGCCACCGCGATCGCATCGAACATTCTCTTCAGGTCAGCGCTATCGATGCTCACGGATCACTCCTCAGCCGGCACGGAACATGGCGCAGTCGCACGGATGGTCGAGCATGGTCTGCAACTCGCCATCAAGATGGAACAGCGTCACCGAGGCGCCGGCCATTTCGAGCGACGTGCAGTAATTGCCGACCCAGGTCGCATGGATGGAAACGCCGATGTCGTCGAGACGCTGTTTGACACGACGGTTCATGATGTAGAGCTCCATCAACGGTGTCGAGCCCAGCGAATTGACCAGCACCGCAACCTTGTCGCCAGGCGAAGGCGCCATCTCGGCGAGGATCTTGTCCAGCATCTCGTCGGTGATCTCGTCGGCGGTCCCGAGCTTGCCGCGCGCGATGCCCGGCTCGCCATGGATGCCCATGCCGATCTCCATCTCGTCGGCGCCGATCTCGAAATTCGGCCGCCGGGTCTGCGGCAGCGAGCAGGGCGACAGCGCCACGCCCATGGTGAAGGTATGGTCGTTGGCCTTGCGCGCCATGCGCTCGCATTCATCGAAGGAGAGCATGCGGTCACAGGCCGCGCCGGCCGCCTTGAAGACGAAGAAATTGCCGGCGACGCCGCGACGCTTCTGCCGCTGGTCGCGCGGTGCCGAGGCGACATCGTCGGTGGTCAGCACCGTGCGCACCTCGATATCGTCCATGGCGGCCATTTCGGCCGCCATGTCGAAATTCATCACGTCCCCGGCATAGTTGCCGTACGTGAACAGGACGCCGGCGCCGCCGTTCGCCGCCTTGGCGCATTCAAGGATGGGATCGGGTGGCGGCGAGGCAAAGACATTGCCGATCGCCGCCGCGTCCGCCAGGCCCTTGCCGACAAAACCGAGAAAGGTCGGCTCATGGCCGGAGCCGCCGCCGACGACGAGCCCGACCTTGCCGGGACGCGGTCCGTTGCGGGCGATGATCGAGCGCGGGCTGCCGTCCGCGCTCCTGAGATGGCTGGGATGCGCGGCCAGAATCCCCTCTAGCATCTCGTCGACGGCACGGTTGCCGTCATTGATGATCTTCTTGGTCTGCACCGGCATCCTCCCGAACTCGGCATTTTCCCGAGATACTACAGGCTGTTACCGCGATTTCCACCCCGCTCTCGGCTGTTTCAGGCGGCGATGTGCCTTCGCGCCGCCAGAATCTGGAGGCATGCGCCGGCCGCTTCCTTGCCCTTTACCTGGAAGTGCTCGAGGAAGAAGCGGTGGTGCTCGGAGCTGTCGTGGTAATTGTGCGGCGTCAGTACCGCCGAAAGCACCGGCACGCCGGTCGTCAACTGCACATTCATCATGCCGTCGATGACCGCGCCGGCGACGAATTCGTGCCGGTAGATGCCGCCATTGACGACGAAGGCAGCGCCGAGGATCGCGGCGTAGCGACCCGTCTCGGCCAATGTCTTGGCGTGCAGCGGGATCTCGTAGGCGCCGGGCACGTCGAAGATTTCGACGGCAAAGCGGCCGTCGCCCAGTGCAGCAAGCTCCGCCTCGAAGGCAGCGACACACTGGTCGACGATATCCGCGTGCCAGCGCGCCCTGACAACGGCAACGCGGGTCGTTTCATAGTCTTTGTGGGAATGCTGATTCATGGGTCCATCCTTCCGTTTCGAACCAGAATCAGGACGCACGATACGAAAACCGGCCGCCGGGGCGGTCCGTCTTCCGTTTCGTTCTCTTCCATCCGGACTGTAACCGTCGGCTCCGGAATCACACCGGATCTGCTGACCCTTCCGGTTTTGCCGGAAAGCGCTCGCGGGCTTGGGTCCCGCGCATGACCCCGAAAACCGGACCGGTTTTCGGAAAGAAATCATGCGCAATCAGGAGTCCTTACCGCCGGTGGGGACTTTCACCCCGCCCTGAGAACATTAACGGCTTTGTATGGAAGGGCAGGGGCGCCGCTGTCAACCGCGCGCGGGCTGGTGGCCCATCACGTCCTGTGTGGCTGGCGCGTGCGCCAGGCGGCGGCCGAAGCCGCGACCAGCATCAGCAACGCCGCCACCATTGCCGATGCGGCAAAGCCGAAATCCGAATACAGCGGCCCGAAGCCGGTGGTGCCGACAAAGACCGCCAGATATGTCACCGCGCTGTTCAGGCCCATGACCGTGCCGCGCCGTGACGGATCGAGCGCCGACAGGCGCATCACCAGCATGTTCAGACCGAAATGATTGGCGAGACCCCAGGCCGCCACCATGGCGAGCATCATGCCATAGCTGTTGCTTGTCGCGGCGATCGCGACATAGACGATGGCGACGAGCAGGTAAGCGAAGGGCATGACGCGGCGAGCCCCCAGACGATCGATGATGCCGTCGAAGAGCGCCGCCGTGCCGAACCCGGCGCCATAGGCGAGTGCGGCCAGGCCGTTGGCGCTGACCGGCTGGCCCAGCCCGCTGTGCAGATGGTCGCCAAGATAGCCATAGACACCGTAGAAGGCGGTCATGAAAGCGCCGCAGGCGATCAGAAGCGGCACGATGCCGGGAATGCCGAGCGCCTCGAGCGGCGCTGGAGCCGGGCCGGCCTTTCTGACATCCGGGAGTGACGATGCGGTAAGGCTGCCAAGCGCCAGCGCCGCCAGCAGCGCCACGGCGGCAAAGACGGCCCGCCAGTGCACGAGATCGGCAAGCACCGCCGACAGCGAAACGCCGGCCACCATGCTCAGCGTCCATCCGGTCAGCACAACGCCGATCGTCCCGCTTTCCCGTCCAGGTGGGGCAATCGCCGCGGAGCTGGCATAGATTGCCGGCATGGCGACGCCGGCGGCGATGCCGGCGAGAAGCTGCGCGGCGACCAGCGCCGTCACCGTCGGCGCCACCGCGCTTGCGACAAGCGCCAACGTCAGCAACAGCAAGGCCGCCTGAAGCATCCGGCGCGCGCCGACCCGGTCGATGTAGCGTGCCAGGAACAGGGCGCTCGCCGAGGTGCCGAGGCCGAAGGCGGCGGCCGCCATCATAACGACAGGCACGCTGGTCGCTACACGGCCATGGCGGGAGCAATTGGACCCAGCACCAGGGAGTTCGAGCCGATGACGGCGATGCATCCGGTCAAGAGATAGGCCAGCGCCGGGATGGGCGGCCGGGCATTCGCACCCAAGGTTGCTGCTTGATCGCTGTTCGACATATATTCATAATGGCCGTATTTTATTCGGCTACAATCGGGAATTTCCACTATGGACGAAGAAACAAATGGCATTCCGCAGAACAGGCCGGCGCCCCGCGATCTCGACGCGATCGACAGAAAGATATTAGGCGTTCTCGTCGACGACGCCACGGTCAGCTATGCTGAGCTTGGCGATCGTGTCGGCCTCTCGCCGCCCGCCGCGCATGAGCGCGTCAAGCGCCTTCGGCGCAGCGGCGCCATTCGCGGCACGGCTGCCATCATCGACCCCAAGGCGGTCAAGAAGCCGCTGCTGGCATTCGTGCATATCGACACCAAGGGCTGGGGCAAGACGCCGGAGCTGATGGCGGTTTCGCAATATCCGGAGGTCGAGGAGATCCACACGGTTGCGGGCGACACCTGCATGCTGCTGAAGGTCCGCACGGAGGACACGCGGGCGCTCGAAGGCCTGCTGTCGCGCCTCTACGAGACACCCGGCGTCACCTCGACGCGCAGCTACGTGGTGCTGTCGACCTATCTCGAGCGGCCGGTGCAGCCCGGCGTCACGACGCAGTGGCCGGCGCCCAGGCACATGGCCGAGCCCCTGTACTAAGGCCTGATGCCGATAGCGAAGCGGTTTTCGGACGACGTCATGCTCTATCTCTTTGATTTGGAGCTGGACTGGTCGTCTCCGCCGAAAACGGCGCAAAACAAGCAATGATATGCTAATCTCCCGAGCCTCTAGGCAGAGGGCGGGTGATGGCAACGCTGGAAACGGACAAGGTATTCGCTGGCTCCATACCGGAAAACTACGACCGCTATATGGTGCCGTTGATTTTCGAGCCGTTCGCTGCGGATCTTGTAGCGCGAGCAGCGTCCCTGTCGCCCGCCGCGGTTTTGGAGACGGCCGCCGGCACCGGGGTCGTTACCCGAGCATTGGCGCCGAAATTGTCTCCCGGCGCAAGCTATACCGTAACCGACCTCAACCAGCCGATGCTCGACTACGCCGCTTCGCGACAACCTCCCGACGGTCGCATCACATGGCGTCGGGCGGACGCCTTGGCGCTGCCGTTTGAAGATGCGGCCTTCGACCTCGTCTGCTGTCAGTTCGGTGCGATGTTCTTTCCCGACCGGCCATCTGCCTACCGCGAAGCCAGGCGTGTCCTGAGGCCGGGCGGACATTTCCTGTTCAGCGTATGGGATCGCATCGAGGAGAACGTCTTTGCCGATGATGTGACGAATGCTCTCGCAAGGATCTTCCCCGACGATCCGCCGCGCTTTCTGGCACGCACGCCGCATGGCTACCACGACAAGGCAGTGATCCGTCGCGAGCTGGAGGAGGCTGGCTTTTCTCCTGTGATGATCGAGACGAGAGCCGAACAAAGCCGTGCATCCTCGCCGCGCCTTCCCGCCGTCGCTTATTGCCAGGGAACTGTGCTTCGCACCGAAATCGAGGCCCGGGAGGCAGGGAAGCTGCAAGCCGCGACCGACTACGCCGCATCCGCGATTGCAGACAGACATGGCAGCGGCGCGGTGGCCGCCAAAATTCAGGCCCACGTCATCATGGCAACGGCTTAGAGCAATTCCAGGAAAAGTGTGTACGGTTTCCCGGGAAAAGCGCGTAGCGCTTTCCCTATGGAATTGCGCAAAAACAAACATCTAGCTTCCCGACCGGATCGTCTCGAAATAGGCGTCGGTGCCGACCTGGCCGCCCTTGAGCGCGATTTCGAGTCCATCGATTGCGCCGCCGCCATGGGCGACACAGAGCGGTGATCCCGGCGATTGCGGCAACGGCATGCGCACGGTCAGCGCGTCGATGGCCAATTGTCCGAGCGCGTGACTGGAGGTGTCGCCGCCGGCGATCACCGCGCGCTTGAGTTTCTGTTCCACGATTAACCGGCGCAGGATTGTTCCCAGCGCTCGCCCGAGCGTGTTTCGCGCACCTTCGATCCGGTCGATCTCGGCGCCACGGTCGGCCTGTGGGCCAAGCGCGGTGTAGAGGATGACGCTGCGCCCCGCAGCCAGGCTTGCCAATCCGCTCGCGACGGCGCGCTCGATTGCCTCCTTGGCGCCCTCCGTGACCAGTTGCATGGCATCCATCTCGACGCCGTCGAAACCGTGGGCAAGGGCGTGGCGGATCTGCTTTTCGGTGGTCGGCGACACGCTGCCCGAGACCACCGCGAGGCGGTCTACCGGTCCCGGCGGCGCGAACGACGCCTGCCCGGAGGCAATGCCTTTGCCGGCCCATTCGGCAAGCAAGGCATATTCGACGCCCGAGGATCCGACGACGAAGCCATGGCCTTGGTCATGGATGCGCCAGATCTGTTCGCCGACGCGTCTCTGTGTCTGGCGGCTTTCGACATCAAACAGGATGACCGCCCTGTTTTGCACGGCCTGGTCGACCGTTTGCGCGAGATCGTCGGTCTGCAATGCAGCCAGGTCGACAAGGCCGGAGCTGAGACTGGTCTGGCGCGAGAGATGCACGAGCAGGTCTGCTTCGTTCATCGGCGTCACCGGATGCCTGCTCATCACCGGATGCCTGTCGATGCGGAAATACTCGCCGCGGAACGCCGCGAAAAGATTGCCGAAGGCCGTGTAGCGCTTGAGCTGCGGCGCGCCGACGACCATCGGCACGCTACTCTGGCCGAAGATGCGCCGGCCGATCTCGATGGCGCGGCCGATATTGCCGACCGTCGGGCTGGAATCGAAGGTCGAACAGATCTTGTAATGGCAGATCGCCGCTTCGAGGCTCTTCAGCCATTCGAAGGCGGGCGCCAGATTCTGCTCCATCCATTGCGGCGTTTCGCTTCGGCTGGTGCCGGCCAGTCCGACGGCGCGGCAATGGAAAAATCGCGCCAGCAGGCGCTCATCGGGCCGACGCATGAACAGCACCGTCGGCACGCCGCCGAGCTCGAGCGCCTCCATGACATCCGTCGAGCCGGTGAGGTCGTCGCCATAATAGCTCAGGAGCAGGTTCTGCATGGCTTCGCTCAGGCCGCCTTGCCGTCGCTGAATTTCTCGATCGAGCGTGCCAGCTCGGCATGGTTGCGCGCGAATTCGTCGAGGGCAATGCCCTCGACCGCGGCCTGCCACGCTTGCAGCACCGCGCGCACCCCGGCGCCGGGCCCGTCCGGGTGGCTGACGATGCCGCCGCCGCAGAGATAGAGGAGATCGACCGTGCGGCCGGTGCGCTCATAGGTCTCGGGCGCCTGGCCGCCCCATTGGCCGGAGCAGGCCACGGGCAGCGCGCAATCGTATGATGAAAACAGCGGCGTGGTCACCGCTTCGAAAGAGCGGATGAAAGAATCGTCCGGCTCCCAGTATTTCGAGCCGATACCGTTGATCTGGAACTGGTCGACGCCGAGCAGCCGCCAGAATTGCTGCCATACCTTGAAATCCATGCCGAGGCCGGGATGGCGGGTGAGAATGTCCCAGCCATTGCGGTGCGCATGCAGCGCCAGCCCGGAGCGCTTCCTGAGGAAAGCCATGCCGCCGAATCCGATGGAGTTGATGTTGACGACCGCGCAAGTGCCGCCGGCTTCCAGCACCAGATCGTGGTTGCGCATCATCTCGTCGGGATCGGCATGCGAGATGCCGAAGGCGTACATCACTTTCTTGCCGGTCTTTTGCTCGTGGTCGCGGATCAGCGGCATGATCGCCTTCACCCGCTCAGCGAGCGGCGAATAGGCCGGGCTCATCAGCTTCTCGTCGTCCTTGATGAAATCGACGCCGGCTTCGATCAGTTCGCCCACCATCGCGGCTGTCTCGTGCGGCCTGAGGCCAAGCGCCGGCTTGACGATGGTGCCGATGATGGGACGGCCCTCGACCCCGGTCAGCCTGCGGCTGCCGGCAACGCCGAATTGCGGGCCGGGATGGGCGCCCCGATATTGTTCCGGCAGCTTCATGTCGATGACCCGGATACCGGACAGGCCCCTGATCGAATAGGTGCCGCTGATGGCGATCGTCATCAGCGCCGACAGGTCGGTGCCGATGGCGTCGAACGGGAAGCCGATATCGACATCGGCGCGCCGGAAGGGGCCGTTCCCGGATCCGGGAAGCGACGGCTGCTCGGCATCGGGCAGGGGCCTGATCGCCAGCACACGAGCCGCCACACGCGCCTTTAATTCCTCGGTCTCGCCGGGCAGTGGGACGAAGGTGCCGGTCGACTGGTCGCTCGCGATCTTGGCCGCCAGCGCTTCGATGCTGCCAGAGGTTTCGATGCGATAGGTAAGCGTGATCATGGTCTGTCGGCCCGCTCGAAAAGGGTTCGAAAAAAGTTTTGTCGCGCAGGAAATCTGGTATAATGAGTACCTAAGTATTGCAAGCAATATCCCGACTTCGGCAAGAGGGCCGGCTTCGGCAATTCCGGGAAATGAGCGGCGTTTTTCGTTCGGAATGCCTGGAACAAACAGCTGGCGCGGCTTGGCGATTGCATGAAATCGCGGGACCGCTCCAGGCGCAGGCATTCCGGTAATCCTGCCTGGAATGCTAAACAGGAACCGGGCCAGGGAGTGATTCGTCACGATGAACCGTTCGGAGCCGATCGTCCGGCGCAAACTTTCCGACGAAGTCTTTGCAAGGCTGAAGCGGCTGATCACCAGCGGCGAGCTGCAGCCGGGCGACGACATGCCGTCCGAACGCGAGTTGATGGAGCGCTTCGAGGTCGGCCGGCCGGCGATCCGCGAGGCCATGCAGGCGCTGAGCAATATGGGACTGGTCGCCATCTCGCATGGCGAGCGCGCCAAGGTGCTGCAACTAACCGCCAAATCGATCATCAAGCAGGTCGACGGCGCGGCCAAGATCATCCTGTCTTCATCCAGGGACACGCTGGAGCACCTGAAGACGGCGCGCATCTTCTTCGAGCGCGGCATGGTCAGGGAAGCCGCGGAAAAGGCGACCGCCGAGGATGTGCAGCGGCTCAGGGCAACGGTGGCCGAGCAGCGCGCCGCGCGCGGTGATTCCGAAGCCTTCATCTCCGCCGACATGAAGTTCCACACCCAGATATCGGCGATATCGGGCAATCCGATCTATGTCGCCGTCAGCGAAGCCACGCTCGGCTGGCTGAAGGAATACCACACCGAGATGCTGATCTGGACCGGCAAGGAACAATACACGCTTACCGAGCATGAGGAGATCATCGACCGCATTGAGCACCGTGATGCCGACGGCGCCGAAAAGGCGATGATCAAGCATCTCGAACGCTCGCGTGCGTTCTATGTGATGAATTCCGATAAGTAGCTCTAGCCAACCCGGACAATGGCGTAGGGCGACATCGTAAGATGGCCCTGACCCAGTGCCGAAACATCAACAGGGACGTCGTTCGCCGTCAGGTTCGCCAGCCAGACGACAACGTCGCCCGAGGCGGCGCGACCGGCCAGCGCCGCAACACGCGTCTCGTCGCTTGTTTTCGCGGCAACATGCGCGAGCCCAGCCAGTTCGCAAAGCCCTTGGACGGCCCGGAAAATCGGCCGCGGCGATCCCTCGGCGACAGGTTCGCCGGATGCGGCCAGCACGCCGAATGGTCCGGTGATGCTGGACAGTGTCAGCATCTCCAGCCCGGCCGGCGCGACGCGCGCGGCATAGCCAATGGTCCAGGCGGCGGCAAACTGCGCGGCATGGCGGGGATCACGGTTCGCCATGGCAATGCGTTGGCCGGCAAAATTGTCCTTGGTCGCGCCGCCATAGGGGTTCTGTCGCATGGCAATGGTCGACGGGCCGATCCGGTAAGGCTTGTCGCCGAAGATCGCCCGGGTCGACCGGGTGATGAAGGGCAGCGCCTCCAGCGATTGCATGACGCTGAGATCGTCGGCGGCGTGAACGATCGGACAGGTGCAGTGCGTGACGAAATCGAGTTGGTCGGCGGGCACGCGCTTACGGTTGAGCTCGGTGAAATAGCTGAACATGCCGCCGCCGAGGCGGATCCCGGGAAAGGCGCGCCGCGCCGCGGCATAGATTTCTTCCAGCGGCGGGCATGCCGGCCAGGCGCTGCCCGGCGGCGTCGACTGGCGGTCGACCGAAGGCGAGACGGCAACCGCATCGAGCCGCAGGCCGACCCGGCGCACCATATCGGCGACATCGGAGAATTCGGCATCGAGGTCGCCCGTGCAGGCCACCACGCATTCGAGCGTGGTCGAGGCGGGATGCGCCGCGGCGAGCCGGGCATGGGCGTCCAGGCCGTGGCCGCGCGTCGGATCGAAGTGGAACAGGAGTTGCTGCGGACCGAGCCTTGCGAGCATCGGCAGTTCGGCCAGCGTTGCCTCTACGTCCTCGGGATAGACGATCACGCCGACATCGGGCAGCCTTGGCCCGGTCTCGCCGAGTTCGATGCGGACCGGTTCGGCACTCGCGGTCGCGGCGGGCATCCCGGCGCCGCCGGTGAGGCGCAGGCTCACCGTCTGGCGCAGCGGTTCGCCGGCCGGCAGCACATAGGGCCACGGCAAGGCCAGCGGCCGCACATAGGTCTTGTAGGAGGCGTCCGACCAGTTGCGCTGGTCCTCCATTTCGAAAGTATCGCCTTCCATCCTGCATTCGGCGCTGACGCCGGGACGCGCTGCATGGGTGATGGCACGCAGGTCCTTGAAGGGCTGCCATGGGTCGATCAGATCAGGCAGTTCCGTGTCCACCACACTGCCATCGGTGTGCTCCACCGTCACCGGGCTGCCGGCGAGGCCGGCGATCGGATGCAGGATGCAGAAGCCGCAGCGGTTGGTCTCGAAATCGCTCTCCGGCAGTGCGGCCACATCGAAGACCAGCCTGCCGTCGGCGGAGCCTTCGATCGTCGCGTGGAAGCGCAGGCTGCTGCCGCCCGGGCCGGTGCAATTCGCCTCATAGCTTACCGAGAAACGGTCGACCTTCTGGTCGATGGTCAGGTCCGTGAGCTCCGGCTCATAAGTGCCCCAGTCGCGGTCGCGTACGATATAGGCGATGGCGCGCAGCACTTCGGTGCCGGCATGCCGGATTGTGCGCAGATTGCCATTGACCAGCTCGGCACTCAGCGCGCCCGCCTGCAGCAGGATCGGTGCCGCTTCGGCCGCCCGTGTGCCGTAAAGATCGAACACGTCGGCCGTCATTGCAGCAAGGCTTCGATCTGCACCGGTTCGCGGCTCGCAGCACCCGCATAGGCGGCCTCGACCAGGGCGAATGTCTTCAGATTGTCGGCGCCCGAGGTCGCCGGCTCCTTGCCGCCGACAAGGCAGTCGACCCAGTGCCGCTGGATGGCCAGCACGCTTTCCTGGATGTTGTGCCATGGCCGCGAGGCCCAGGGCAGGAGCGGCGGCGAGACATCGCTCACTCTGGTTCCGCTCTTGCCGGTGACGGTCAGCCGGTAGCCCTGCGCCAGCCGGATCGTGCCGTCGACGCCGTCGAGTTCGATAAGTGTTTCCGGGAACGGCTCGGTGGCAAGCTTCGTCGCATAGCTGCAATCGACAACCGACGTGGCGCCGCCGGCATGATCCATGAGCATCGTCGCCACATCCTCGCCGGCGATGGCGGGGTTGATGCGTGTGGTCCGCGCGGTCAGGCTCGTGACGTCGCCGAGCAGGAAGCGGGCGATGTCGAGGATGTGGATGCCGAGGTCCTCGATGATGAAGCGTTTTCCGGTCGCCAGATAGGGCTGGCCGGAAAACACGTCATAGCCGGAGCGGAAGGAGATGCGGCCGAAGAACGGCGTGCCGATCTCGCCCTTGTCGAGCAGGGCGCGCACCGCCTGGATCGGCGACTGCCAGCGGAAGTTCTCATGCACCATAAGCGGCACGTCGGCCTTGGCACAGGCCGCGACCATCGCCTTGGCATCGCCAAGCGTCGGCGCGAACGGCTTCTGGCAGATGACGGGAACACCATGCGTGGCCGCCATCTCGACCAGCGGTCGATGGCTGCCGACAGTGGTGGCGATGTCGACGAAGTCGAGCGTCTCGGCGGTGAAAAGTTCCGCCGCATCGTTGTAGCGCCGCGCCACGCCGAACTGGTCGCCGACGATCCGCAACCGCTCCGGATCGCGGTCGCAGATGGCGACGATCGAGGCGCCCTCTATGTCGCGCCAGGCATGCATCTGGTTGACGGCGAAGAAGCCGCAACCGATCAGCGCTCCACGCAACTCCGCCATGCTCAGCCCGCCTTTGCCATCTGCATCAGGGTAACGCGCTGCTGCAGCCGGCGCTGCGCCTGGTCGACGACGACGGCGACGATGATGACGAGGCCCTTGATCACCATCTGCCAGAACGAGCTCACGCCCATCATCACCAGCCCGTCCGAAAGGATGCCGATGACGAAGGCGCCGACGATGGTGCCGCCGATCGTGCCGCGGCCGCCCGACATCGAAGTGCCGCCAAGCACCGCCGCGGCGATGGCGTTGAGCTCAAAGCTCTCGCCCGTCGCCGGATGCGAGGCCATCAGCTCCGACGAGATGATCAGCCCGACGATTGCCGCGCAGAAGCCGGAGAACATGTAGACGAACATCTTGACCATGTTGACGCGCACGCCCGAGATGCGCGCGGCGCGCTCATTGCCGCCGACGGCGAAGATGTGGCGGCCAAGCGGCGTGTAGCGGGCGAGATAGGCCGCCCCCAGCGCCACCACGATCAGGATCCAGATCGAGACCGGCAGGCCGAGCAGCCGGCCGGCCCCCAGGAAGCCGAAGCCGGTGGTGCCGAGTTCCGGCTTGCCGACGAGATTGGGGAAAGTGCGGCCGTCGGAGGAAAGCAGCGCGAAGCCGCGCGCCACATAGAGCACGCCGAGCGTGGCGATGAAGGGCGCGACGTTGAGCCTGGTGATCAGCAGCCCGTTGACGGCGCCGATCAGCATGCCGACCGCGAGCGTGATCAAGGCGATCTCGACGACATTGAAATAGATGGTGTAGCCGATCTGCAGGTCGATGCCGTTGAGCACGAGGTAGCCGGCCACCATGCCGCACAGGCCGACGATCGAGCCAACCGAAAGGTCGATGCCGCCGGTGATGATGACGAAGGTCATGCCCATGGCGAGAAAGGCATTGAGCGCCACGTGCTTGGCCATCAGGATCAGATTGGCGGCCGACAGGAAGTTCGGCGCGGCGATCGAGAAGAACACCAGCACAGCGATCAGCGCAATGAAGGTTCTGAGCTTCATCAGCGTCAGCAGCGCCGAGCCGCTGGAGGCGGAGGAAGCGGCAGCCTTGGCCGGAATGTCAGTCATCAGCGTTGCTCCCCATGTGCGGCCGGTCCGTGGCCCAGCGCCGACGCGGCGACGATCGCCGCCTCCGTCGCTTCGGCGCGGTCGAATATGCCGGTCAATCTGCCATTGCTCATCACCGCGATGCGGTCGGACAGCGCCATCACCTCGTCGAGGTCCGAGGTGGCGAACAGGATGCCCAGCCCGTCGCGCGAAAGCTTGCGCATGGTGCGGAAGACATCGGCCTTGGCGCCGACATCGATGCCGCGGCTGGGCTCGTCCATCAGAAGCACTTTCGGTCCGGTGAGCAGCGCCTTGCCGATCACCACCTTCTGTTGGTTGCCGCCCGACAGCGACGAGACCTCCTGCGCCGGGTCGGCGACCTTGATTGCGAGTTCCCGCACCATCTGCATCACGGCTTGCCGCTCGGCACCGCCGCGGATGTGAAACAGGCGCACGAAGCGCGACAGGCTCGCCATCGTCAGATTGCTGGCGACCGACAGGATCGACACCAGGCCCTCGCGCTGGCGGTCCTCTGGGATCAAGGCCAGCCCTCGCTGGATGCGGCGCGTCGTGTCGCGCTCCTTCACCTGCTTTCCGGCGATGAAGATCCTGCCGCTGGCATGGCCGTGACGGCCCATGATGCAGTCGAACAGCTCGCTGCGCCCCGCACCCATCAGCCCGTATATGCCGAGAATCTCGCCGGCGCGCAGCGACAGCGAGACGTGGTCGACCGCCAGCCCGCCGGTGACGCGTGGCAGGCAGATCTCCTCGGCGCGGAAGATTTCCGCGCCCGGCACATGGCCTTCGGCCTTGGCGAAGTCCTTGGCGTCCGAGCCGATCATCTGCCGCACGATCCACTGCGTATCGACGTTTTTCATCTGCTCCTGGCCGGTGATGCGGCCGTCGCGCAGCACGGTGATGTAGTCGCCGATGCGGATCAGTTCCTCCAGCCGGTGGGAGATGTAGACGATGGCGACGCCGCGCGCCTTGAGGTCGGCGATCACCTTGAACAGGATCTCGACTTCGGCGGCGCTCAGCGCCGAGGTCGGCTCGTCCATGATGAGGATCTTGGCGTCGAGCGAAACCGCCTTGGCGATCTCGACCAGTTGCTGCTGGCCGATGCGCAGATCCTCGACCAGCATGTCGGGCCGGATGCCGGCTTCCAGCCGCTCCAGGAATTCACCGGCCCGGCGCTCCTGTTCCTTGCGGTCGATCTTGCGGAAGCGGTTGGTGATCTCGCGCGTGGCGAAGATATTCTCGGCGACCGAAAGGTTGCCGAACAGGTTCAGCTCCTGGAACACCATGCCGATGCCGCGGTCGACCGCATCTCCCGACGACGAGAAAGAGACCTCTTCGCCTTCGAGCAGGATGCGCCCTACGGTCGGCTGCTCGACGCCGGCGATGATCTTCATCAGCGTCGACTTGCCGGCGCCGTTTTCCCCGACCAGCACGTTGACCGCGCCCTTGCGCACTTCGAAATTCGCCTGCTTGACCGCGACCGTGCCGGCATAGACTTTCGAGACATCCTCCAGCTTGAGGATGACGTCATGGCCATTGGCCTGGCTCATGGCTTCGGCCCGATCTCGGCCTCCGCCGGCGTCACCAGCGGCAGGTCCTGGCCGCCTTCGATCGTATAGGCGCCGAGCACCTTGGCGGTGCGGCCTTCCAGCGCCTCGCGCGGCAGCTTGGAGAGCACCGTCTTGGCCGCATGGGCGTTGAAAGCTTTGCCGAACTGGGCGAAGTCGATCTGGTTGGTGAAGTCGTTGAACTGGACGAAGTCGAGGCTGTCGCGCAGTGCCGTGCCGCGCATCGCCGGCCCGATCTGGACGCGCGCGTCCGCCTTGCCGTCACCCTCGACGTCGACGTCGATGGTGGCCGCGCGCGACTGCGTATTGGCGGCGACGATCTTGCCTTCGACGCGGACCGCGAAAGTCCATGGCGAATTCGCCTGCTTCTTCGGATTGCCGTATTTGGCGCCGGCCGCGGCCGGATCGGTCTTCGCCAGCGCATGGACCTCGGCGAACGGTCCAGCCTTCTGCTGCAGATAGGGAATGACTTTCGCCGCCCAGATGTCCTCGACCATCTTGTCGGAGTTGAAGGCGGAGGCATTGCCGTCGCCTTGCGCCGATGGCGTCGGAAGGATCTTGCAGGCGCTGAGCGCGATGCCGGCGGTCAGGGCAAGGATCGGCCAACTCGGCTTTTTCTGCATGGCGGTCAAGGGCATCCTGGTGAAAAGGAGCGAGGGACGAACCTCGGTTCGCCCCCCGCTGTTCGCGTTGCGCCGGCTCAGTTCTTGAGCGCGAAGGTTTCCAGCTTGGCGGCATTGTCGCCATTGATGAGCACGCAGTCCATCAGCTGCTTTTCCTTCTCGGGCGACTTCTTGTTCTTGATGAAGTCGTTGGCCTGTTCGACCGCCATCTGCGCCTGTGCGTAGGCAGGCTGCAGCACCGTCGCCTTGATGCCGCCCGAGGTGATGGAATCGCGCACGTCGTTCGATCCGTCGAAGCCGACGACGATGACGTCCTTGCGGCCGGCCGCGGCAAGCGCCGCATAGGCGCCCATCGCCATCGTGTCGTTGCCGGAGATGACGCCCTTGATGTCAGGATTGGCCTGCAGGATCGATTCCATCTTGGAATAGGCCTCGGTCTGGCTCCAATTGGCCGACTGCTGCGCGACCATCTTCAGGTCCGGATAGTCGTCGATGACGTCGTGATAGCCCTTGGAACGGATGCCGGCATTGGTGTCGGATTCCTTGCCGACCAGCTCCACGAAATTACCCTTCTCGCCCATCAGCTTGACGAATTCCTGCGCGCCGAGCTGGGCGCCCTGGTAGTTGTTGGAGACGATCTGAGCCACCGCGACGCCGGTGGCGTTGATCTCGCGGTCGATAAGGAAGGAGGGGACGCCGGCGTCCTTGGCCTTCTGCACGGCGGCGACGGTGGCGTCGGCACCGGCATTATCGAGGATGATCGCCTTCGCGCCTCGGCCGATCGCGGTGTCGATCAGCTCGGACTGCTTGTTGGCGTCGTCGTCATGGACCAGCACCAGCGCCTCGTAGCCCAATTCCTTGGCCTTGGCTTCGGCGCCGACGGCTTCCGCCTTGAAGAACGGATTGTCGTGCGATGGGGTGATGATGGCGATGAGATCCGCCGCGTAGGCGGGCATCGCCGTGCCGAGTGCCAGCACGCCTGCGAAGGCAGCAAGCGTCATTCTGCGTGTCAGTTTCATGAAGTCCTCCCGTTGAAACCCATGCCTCGATCGTTTCGAGGCCTCTATCTACGATTGAATTCGTCAGGCAGGGCCGGCAGCGCGCCGCCCGGATTTCAGAGCCGATCGCCGGCTGTCATCCGAACTGCTCCTCGCTCCGCTCCCGCCGTCCTCACTCGCATCAACTTCAAACTTCAACGAAGCATGACCGATCCGAGTCCGGGAACAGCTAAAGCTAACTGGTATAATGAGTCAACCACTAATTCAGGTGATCTGTATCTAAGCGGCGGCCCTCAGGTAATCCGCTGGATGCTGGCTGCGATCTCTTCCGGTTCGAAGACCCGCTTCCAGTCGTCGCGCATCAGCACCGGCTTGCCGAATTCGATGGCCTTGTTGCAGGCGTCGGAGAACACGCCTTTGGTTTCGCCGAAGATTACGGCGCCGAGCACATTCATGTGGCCGAGCAGGAAATCGAGGGCCGCCTGCTGGTCGACGCCCCGCGCCACGACCTCGTCGACAGCTTCCTTCATGACCACCAGCAGCGAGGCGCACACGGTCTCAGAAAGGCCGGGCTCGAGCAGCGCCATCTGCTCGACGGAAACGCGGTGCGAGCGCATCACCGGCGCCCAGATGATCTTGGCGATGGCCTCGCCCTTGGCGTAGTCCGCTTCCGGTCCCTGCATCAGTGCGCTGACCATGTGCTGCTTGGCCTTGACGCCGCCGAAATAATCCTTCTTGGCCGCCATGTCGGTTTCGTCGTTGAAGATCGGCGGATGGCAGGGGTGGGTGACGAAGTAGGTCAGGTCGGGACGATCAGGCAAATGGCCGGCAAACGGCGCCGCGGCATCGAGAACGATCACCATCGTGCCCGGCGCAAGCTTGCTTTCGATGCTTGCCGCGACCTTGCCGATATGGGTGTCCGGAACCGCCAGGATCACCACCTCGGCGCCTTCCAGCGCCTCGTCGGCACTGACCGTATCGAAGCCCAGCCCGGTCTTCAGCCGCTCGCGCCCGGCGTCGCTGACTTCGACATGGCGGATCGTATAGGGCGAGCCGCGGAAATTGGTCGAAAGGCGGTAACCCATTTTGCCGCCGGCACCGAACAGCGCGATCGTCGTCATCTAGCCTTGCTCCTAAACATTGAACGATGGTCTCGCCAATCGTCACCTTATATACTGGTATGATCACTCTACCATCTTGGCAAGAGAAATCATTGTCACTGCGGCCTGATTGCCGCAGCGCCCGCCTTAGGTTTCGCCGTGGCGTCGCCGGCTGCGCTCTCGAGGGCGGCGGGGTCGATGGCGGCGCGCCGCGACAGCACCTGCCGGCCGGCCAGCGCCAGAACGAAAATGACCACGATGCCCTGGACGATGTCCTGCGCGCCGGGCGGCAGGCCGATGATCTGCATGGTCGTGACGATGAGGATCAAAAGGATGCTGGCGAACAATGTGCCGAGCGCCGTCGCGGAGCCGCCGAAGATCAGCGTCCCGCCCAGCACCACCGCGGCGATGGATTGCAGGAGATAGGGCTGGCCCATTTCAAGAAAGGCGCCGCCGATATAGGCGCCCAGCAGCAGCCCGTTGAGCGAGGCCAGCACCGAGGAGATGATGAAGGCCGAGGCGATGACCCGGTTGTTGCGGATCGCTGCTAGCCGCGCCGCCGCGCGGTTCTGGCCGACTGCCGAGAGCAGTTGTCCGTAAACGGTATAGCGTAGCACGAACGACGTTGCGGCGACGCCCAGGATGGCGATGACTGCCATGATCGGCACGCCCGCGACGCGGCCCGTCGCCAGCGTCTTCAACAGCGGACTGACGGCGAAGCCCGATATCGCGCGGTTCGACAGCAGCGTTGCGGTTGCCAGCACATAGCCCGTCGCCAGCGTGGCGATGATGGCCGGTATGTTCAGCCCGACGACGAGCAGCGCGTTGAGAGCGCCGACCGCAAGGCCGAGCAGGATCGCGGCGCCGACGCCGACGGCGAGGTTGGCGTCCTGGCCCTTGATGGTCAGCAGCGCCACGAAAGCGCTGAGCGTGATCACCGAGGCCACGGAAAGGTCGATATTGCCGCGCCCGGTGGTGACGACGAACATCTGGCCGATGCCGACGACCGTTAGGAACGAGGCCGACAGAACGATACCCGACAGGCTGGAGAGGCTGAAGCGGTTGGTGACGATGGACAGCACCAGCCAGAGCAGCAGCACCCCGATCGCCGACCAGATCCAGCGGTTTTTCTGCGCCCAAGGGCTGAAGGCGGCAAGCGCGTTCATTGTTCGCTCCTGCGGTCCGCGGTCAGGCTGCGCAAGGTCAGCAGGGCGATGAGGATCAATCCCTGCGTCGCCGCATTGAAGTCGCTGCTCACGCTCAGCGTGCCGAGCAGGGCGCCGATCAACGCCAGCGTGACCGCGCCGGCGACGGCGCCGACCGGCGAGATGACGCCGCCCAACAGCGAACAGCCGCCCATCACCACGGCGGCGACGCTGAGCAGGGTGAATGAATTGCCGGAATTGATGTCGCTCGCCGTGTTGATCGCCGTCAGCGACAGGCCGGCGGCGGCGGCGAACAGCCCGGCGACGAGGTAGCGCACCAGCGCGTAGCGCGTCGGCGACCAGCCGGAACGGATCATCGCGGTCGGATTGTTGCCGAAACCGCGCAGCACCACGCCGAGCGGCAGCCGGTCGATCACGAACACCACGATTGCCACCGCGGCGATGAGGATGATCGAGGTTGGCACGAAGCCGAGCGACCAGTTGAACATTGCCGACAGCCATTCGGGGCTGGCGCCGCCCGGCGTCGGCTGCAGCGCATAGCCTATCCCGACCCAGATGAAGGACGCGCCCAGCGTGACGACGATGGCCGGGATCTTGCGCGCCTGGATCAGGCCGCCGAGGCCGGCATAGGCGGCGATCGCCGCAGCCAGCGCCAGCGCGCCGAGCCACGGCTGGTCGTAGAGCAGCGTGGCGCTGAGCACGCTGACGAGCCCCGCGAACGCGCCGACGCCGAGGTCGATCTCGCTGCCGCCGACGATGAACATCTGCGCCGCGGTCACCAGTACCAGCGACAGCGCCGGCATCAGCAAGAGGTCGAGCCCGAAAATGGAGGCGACCGCCGGATTGGCCGAGATCATCACCGCCAGCACGGCGGCGAGGCCGATGAAGGGGGCAGCATTCACCAGCCTGCGGGCAAGCCCGGCGCCGGCAGCGCCGCTGCGTCCCGCACTGGCGGCTTTGTCCGTCTGCTGGGCAAAGGACGCTCCAACGACGGCTGATTCCGTGATCGCCTCGCCGGCCAGTTCCTTGACGATGCAGCCGCCTGAAAACACCAGCACGCGGTCGCAGGCCAGGAGTTCGGCATCTTCGGTCGTGTGCCAGATGAGCGTGCGCCCGCCTCGCGCAATGTCGTTGCAGAGGCGGTAGAAGTCCTGCTTGGTGGCGATGTCGACGCCGCGCGTCGGGTCGTCGAGCAGGACGATCGGCGTGTCGGCGACGAGCGCCCGGGCGACGAGCGCCTTCTGCTGGTTGCCGCCGCTGAGCTCCAATATGTTGGATCCGAAGCGGGTTTCGTCGAGCCGCAGCCGGCCGGCGGCATCCGCCGCTGCCGCGCGGTTGGCGCGGTCCGAGACCAGGCCCAGCGCCGGGCGGCGTGCCAGGGCGCCGATGCTGATGTTCCCAAGCACGCTCCACAAGGGGAACACGCCTTCCTTCTGGCGGTCGCCCGCGATGAAACCGGCTTCACCGTTCCTGGCGACGGCCGCATCCGTTCCGGAATCGGGCTTGAAGATTGCGTGCAGCAACTCCTTCTGGCCGCTGCCTTCGAGGCCTGCCAATCCGATGATTTCACCGCGGCCGATCTCGATGTCGCGGCCGAGTTCGGCCGTCAGGAACCCGGACAATCGCACCAGCGCTTCGCGGCTGCCGGTGGTGGCGGTACCATGCTGGTGGATCGAGTTGGCGTCGCCCCCCATGAGCTGCACCAGCCTGCCGATCGACGTCTCGGCCACATCGCCGCGCCAGGCGGTGCGTCCATTGCGCAGCACGACCACCTGGGTGGCGATGTCGATGATTTCCTGAAGCTTGTGGCTGATGAAGATGAAGGCGAGGCCGGATTTGGCCCGCTCGCGGATGAAGGCCCGCAACTGTCTCGAGCGATCGAGATCGAGCGAGGAGGTCGGTTCGTCAAGAACGATCAGCTTGACACCGGGGGTCGCGGCGGCGCGCGCAATCTCGACCATTTGCCGTTCGGCGATGGAGAGGTGGCCGACTTCGGCATTCACATCGATGCCGTTTGCGGGGAAGACGGCGTCCAGCGCCGAGCGGGCGCGCGCCCTGTAGAGTGCCCGCCAGCCCGGCCGGTTGGCGGCATCCGCCGGAATTTCCAGGAAGAAGTTTTCGGCCACCGAG
The DNA here is from genome assembly GCF_006442185.1 of Mesorhizobium sp. B2-4-1. Lineage (NCBI taxonomy): Bacteria > Pseudomonadati > Pseudomonadota > Alphaproteobacteria > Hyphomicrobiales > Phyllobacteriaceae > Mesorhizobium > Mesorhizobium sp. B2-4-1. The sequence continues at coordinate 281,445 of NZ_VFVN01000006.1, forward strand.
AGGTTGGCGCACAGCGACAATTCCTGGTGCACCATGCGGATGCCGCGGCGCTGTGCTTCCGCCGTGTCGTAGCCGGCGAAGCCGATATTCTGGCCGGCAAACGAAATCGAGCCCAGGGTCGGCCACATCGCCCCGCACAGGATGCGCATCAGCGTCGATTTGCCGGCGCCGTTGCCGCCGACCAGCCCGATGATCTCGCCGGTGGAGACGGCGAGGTCGATCTCTGCATTCGCCAGCGTCGGTCCGAAGCTCTTGGTGATCCCGGAAAGCGAAACAACGCTCTGCCGGGTCGGATCGGTGAGCACCGCGGCGGCTGCGCCTTCCGGGGCTACGGCGAGATGGGACATTCGTCCTCCGTTTCTTCACGGGCAGGGACCGGGCGCGGCCGTTCCGCGGCGCCCGGTCCCTGGCATTGCCAATCTTACTTGCTCAGCAGGTTCTGCTTGACCCAGTCGAGCGAATAGCTGGGGCTGATGATCTGGCCGCCAGGCAGCTTTGCATATTCCTTGAGGTTGCCGGCATCGACGGTGGCCACCGGCATGATCATCATCTTGGGTGCCTTGGCGCCCTTGAGCAGCGACAGGCCGAGCCAGAAGGCGGCGCCGCCAATGCCGGGCGTCGTGTTCATGGATACCGTCTGGTAGCCGTTCTTGGCGTTCTCCTCGGCCCACCATTTGACGAAGTCGGTGCCGCCGCCGCCTTCGATGATCGGCATCTTGCCGGCATAGTCGCCGCCATACTGGACGAATGCCTGGGCGATGCCGACATCGTCGCTGCCGCCTTGTGCGAGCACGGCGTCGACATGCGGCAGGGAGGGCAGCACGTTGGCGATGGCCGCCTGCGCGACCGACGCGGTCGCCTGGCCATAGACCGTGGCGACAACCTTGACATCGGGATATTTGGCCAGCACCGACTGTTGCGCGTTGAACATGTCGTTGTCGGGCGCCGAACCCTTGACGCCGCGCACCTGGATGACGTTGCCTTTGCCGCCGATCATCTTGAAGACGGCCTCGGCCTGGGCTGCCTTGTAGCCCTTGAAGTCGAAGTTGAGCTGGTAGTTGCAGGGCGCCGAGGCGACCGAATCGAACGAAACGACGATGATGCCGGCCTTGCAGGCTTTTTCGATGATCCCGTTGACCGCGGTTTCCGACGCGGCATCGACGGCGAGCACGTCGACCTTCTTGAGGATCAGCTCGGCGATCTGGCTGTTCTGCTGCGCCACCGAGCCGTCGCCGTTCATGACGATGTAGTCGGCAATCTGACCGGCCGCCTTGGCTTCCTTGGCCGAGGCTTCGAAAGCCTCCACCATCTGGTGCCGCCAGGTGTTGCCGTAATAGGCGTTGGCGAGCGCGATCACCGGCGCATCCGGTGACGCCATTGCCGGCACAGCCGAGACGCTGACTAGCGCGGCGCCGGCAAGCGCCGCCACGGTTGAAAACTTCATGATATTTTCCTCCCAAAAAACACCGGCCGATACGTCGGCCTTCTGCCATTCCGTTACGACATCCTCCGAAAGACGCCATACCAGCTACATGTTATACCAGCATACCAAATAGGCAAGCGGGCACCGGAACCTCGATTGCCGAAACCTCCTTTGATTTAAGGACGAGACGAGCTCAGCCGTCGGCTTCGTTCTTTCCTTGGCCAAACGGAGCCGGCCTGCCCCGGCAACTGGCGACCGGTCCAAATCCGGCCGTAGACGGACGTTAGGTCATCATATATGTAATGTCAATCGATGGCGGGACCCTTGTCTGCCGACGCGACTCGGGATCGATTGTTCCGCGAACACCCAGGGAGGGACGGATGGAGCCGGTCCAGAAAAAGAAACTGTATGTGGAGGTGCTTGACCGGTTGATGGCGGCAATCTCGACATCCGAATTCCCGCCCGGCTCTCAATTGCCGTCGGAAAAGGAACTGATGACGATGATCGGCGTCGGCCGGCCCTCGATCCGGGAAGCGATGCTGTCGCTGCAGCAGATGGGACTTATCAGGATCTCGCACGGAGAACGTGCCCGCGTCATCAATCCGACGCCTGATGTCATCGTCGATCAGGTCTCAGCGGCGATGGTCATGATGCTGGCGACGAACTCTCGCGGGCTTGAAGAACTCAAGGAAGTCAGGCTCTTGCTGGAAACCGGCCTGGTTCGGATAGCCACGCGGCGCGCTACGGCCAAGAGTTTGGAACGCCTCGCGGAGACCTTGCGTCATTTGCGCGAGGCAAAGGGCGACCAAGCCCGGTTTGTAGCTGCCGACATGGAGTTCCACGCCGTCATTGCGGAGATGAGCGGCAATTCGATGATAGCGGCGGTGGCGAAGGGAATGCTCGAATGGCTGTCCCGTTTCAAGCGGGATCTGGTGGCGATGAAAGGCGCCGAGCGGCTGACGGTCGAGGAGCATGAGCGGATCTACAAGGCAATCGCCGGCGGCGATCCGGAAGGCGCGAGCGCGGCAATGGCCGACCACATTGGCCGCGCCAACGAGCTCTATTCGAAACTGGCCGGCGGCGGAGCCGGCTGAGCGGCCGCCGAAATTTTTTTGCCCGAGAAAACTCATATGATGACATGATTTCTTTTTGGTGCTAACGGTCACTCCGTGAACGTCATTCCAGTCGGGAAGCCTGCATTGTCCGGTCGCCTCCGCGCCACCTATCTGATCGAAACCCGCTACCCGCTGGAGGTTGCCGCGGCTGCGATGGCGGGCGAACAATCAAGCGGGACTTTCCGCGCCATACCCGGAGAAACGCCGGAGCTGCTGCGCAAGTTCGGAGCCCGCGTCGAATTCATCAGCGATGTTGCCGAGGTCGACAGCGAGGCGTTGCCGTTCTCGCGCTCGCCAAAAAATGCGACCGTGAGGCCGCGCCGGGCCAAGGTGGGCCTTTCCTGGAACATCGAGAATACGGGGACGGTGCTGGCTTCGGTCTGGTCGACGGTTCTCGGCAATCTGTTCGAGCTGCATCATTTCTCGGCCATGCGTCTCCTCGACGTTACCTTTCCCGATGCCTTCGCAGATGCCTATCCAGGGCCGGCCTTCGCCGTCGAGGGAACGCGTCGCCTGACGGGCGTCGAAGGACGCCCGCTGATCGGTACCATCGTCAAGCCGAGCGTTGGTCTTACCCCGCAGGAGACCGCGACCCTGGCCGACACGCTGATTGCCGCGGGTCTTGATTTCATCAAGGACGACGAATTGATGGGAGACCCTCCGCATTCGCCGTTCGAACACCGGTACGAAGCGGTCATGGCGGTGATAGACGGGCACGCCGACAGGACCGGGCGCAAGGTCATGTATGCGGCCAACATTTCCGGTGACATCGACGCCATGCGTCGCCAGCTGGATCTGATCGAGCGCCGTGGCGGGACCTGCGCCATGCTGGTCCTGAATTCCGTCGGCCTGTCCGCCGTCATCGAGATGCGTCGCCACTCCGCCGTTGCGCTGCACGGCCATCGGGCCGGCTGGGGCCTCTTCAGCCGCTCTCCCGATCTCGGCATGAGCTATCTCGCCTATCAGAAATTCTGGCGTCTGGCGGGCATCGACCACATGCACGTCAACGGGCTGTCCAACAAGTTCTGCGAGCCGGACGAATCGGTGATGGCGTCGGCCCATGGCTGTCTCACCCCGATGTTCGAGCGGGCTGGCCGTCCCGATACGGTCATGCCGGTGTTTTCGTCTGGACAGACCGCTGTGCAGGCGGCCGAGACCTATACGAGGCTCGGCTCGGACGATTTCATCTATTGCTGCGGCGGCGGGATCATGGCGCATCCAGGCGGGCCGGCCGCCGGCGTTCGAAGCCTGCATGATGCTTTCGAAGCCGCGGCGGCAGGGGTTCCCGCACGCGACTACGCCGCCACGCATCCGGAGCTCGAAGCCGCGCTGCAAGCGTTCGGCTGAATTTGCGCCATCGGCGCGCCATCAAGGCAAATGGGAGAGAAGCAAATGACGACATCCGTGGCGGTGCTTGGAGCCGGAGGGAAGATGGGCTTCCGCGTGACGCGCAAGCTTATCGAAGCGGGCTACGATGTCCGCGCCGTGGAGATCGGCGAGGCCGGCCGCAAGCGGCTGGGAGAGGCCGATATCGGCGCCGTCGCCATGGACGAGGGCATTCCCGGCGCCAAGGTGGTGGTAATGGCCCTGCCGGACAATATCATCGGCCAGGTGGCGCGGCAGATCTCGCCGATGCTTGCCGCGGGCACCATGATCCTCATTCTGGATGCGGCAGCGCCCTATGCCGGCGACTTGCCCGCGGATCGGCCGGATCTCACCTATTTCGTCGGCCATCCCTGCCATCCGCCGCTGTTCGGCGAAGAGACGGAATGGGCCGCGCGTCGCGATTACCATGGCGGCATCGCCAGGCAATCGATCGTCTGTGCCCTGATGCAAGGTCCGGAAGAGCACTATGCGCTTGGCGAGGAAGTGTGCAGGGCCATGTGGTCGCCGATCATCGACAGCCATCGCGTCACGGTCGAACAACTGGCGATCCTGGAGCCGGGCCTGTCCGAAATGGTGGCCATGCCCTTCGTCGACACCATGGTCGAGGCCGTCGAGGAGTGCGAACGCAAATATGGCATTCCCAGGAAGGCCGCGCTGGACTTCCTGATAGGTCATCTGAACGTCGAGATCGCCATGTGGTTCGGCTTCTCTCCGAAAGTGCCGTCCGATGCGGCGCTGCGCCTGATGCGATTCGCCAAGGGCGTCGTGGTCCGGGACGACTGGCGCGAAGCGCTCACACCGGCCAAGGTGAAGGAAGCTTCGGAATTGATCGTCTACGGCAAGGGAGCCTGAGCCCTGCCTTCGCCGGCCCGGATCATATCGGTATCGACCGCGCTCTTCGATGGCTATCCCATGGAATTGGCCCTCGAGGAGATTGCGGCGGCCGGCGCCCTCCATGTCGAGCCGGCCTTCATCCGCGGCTATGTCGATTTCGACGAAGGCATGTTTGCGGCTGCGCACGCCGCGAAGCTGCGCCAGGCAGCGGAACATGCCGGGCTGGGGATCAATGCCGTGTCGGCTCATCTCGACCTGTCGGGGGCCGATGCCGTCGACGCCTTGTCCCGCCGCATCGGCTTTGCCGCCGGTCTTGGCGCGTCCTTCCTGATTACCAATGCCGGCCCGGCGAGAAACAGCGCGGCGATCCGCAAAACGATTGACGCCCTCCTGCCGAGGCTGGAGGAAGTCGGCATCGTCCTGGCGCTCGAGAATCCCGGACATGGCCAAGGCGATCTGCTCGGCAGTGCCCGGATGGGGGCAAGCTTCATTCGGGACATCGGATCGCGACACGTGCGCCTGAACCACGACGCCGGAAATGTCTTTACCTACAGCAACGAGACGGTGCAGCCGGCGCAAGATATCGCTGATGCCATCGATGCCGTTGGGCATGCCCATCTGAAGGATGTCGCGAGCACCGGCGAGGGATGGGCGTTTTGCGCCATCGGCGACGGCTCGATCGGCTACGGACCGTACTGGGCAGCGCTTCCCGCGACGCTGCCGGTCAGCATCGAACTGCCATTGCGGCTGCAGCGCCCCCAGCGCCGTGATCCCCAACGGCGGAGCGCGCCGGTGGATATCGCCACCATTCGGAGCGCGCTGCGGCGTTCACTGGATTTCGTCAATTCGCTGGAGATCGCAAAGAGCAGCACCTTCTGAACAGCGAAAGGTGGTTCCTTGCCTTTGCGAGAGCCGGCTATCCACGCTCCGGGAACATCGCCTTCAGCCCTTCACGCGAGGCCTTGGCGACGCCGCGTTCGGTGATCAGGCCGGTGACCAGCCGCGCCGGCGTCACGTCGAAGGCGGGGTTTGCCGCGGGCGTCGCTTCCGGCGAGACGCGCACCTGGGCGATCTCGCCGCTCGCGGTCTTGCCCCACACCAGCGAAACCTCGTCGCCGGAGCGTTCCTCGATCGGGATTTCGGCAAGTCCGTCGCCCACCGTCCAGTCGATGGTCGGCGAAGGCAGCGCAACGTAAAACGGCACGTCATTGTCTGCGGCGGCGAGTGCCTTCAAATAGGTGCCGATCTTGTTGCAGACGTCGCCGTCGGCCGTCGTGCGGTCGGTGCCGACGATGACCATGTCGATTGCGCCGCGCTGCATCAGATGGCCGCCGGCATTGTCGACGATCAGCGTGTGCGGCACGCCGTGGCCGGCCATCTCCCAGGCCGTCAACTGGGCGCCCTGGTTGCGCGGCCGCGTCTCGTCGACATAGACATGGACCGGAATGCCGGCCTCCCTTGCCAGGTAGATCGGCGCGGTGGCCGTGCCGTAGTCGACGGTAGCCAGCCAGCCGGCGTTGCAATGGGTCAGGATGTTGACGGTTTCGCCCGGCTTTTTGCGCGCCGCGATGTCCTTGATGATGGCGAGACCGTTCTCGCCGATGGCGCGATTGAGCCCGACATCCTCGTTGGCGATCTCGCTGGCGCGACGATAGGCGGCTGCGGCGCGTTGTTCCGTCGGCAGCGGCCGCAGGAGCCGCCGCATCTCATCCAGCGCCCAACGCAGATTGATCGCCGTGGGACGCGTCTCGTGGAGCGTCTCCCAGACGGCATCGAGCGCGGCATCCGCCGGATCGTCCGCCATCTGCATGGCAACGCCATAGGCAGCGGTGACACCGATCAGCGGCGCGCCGCGCACCCACATGTCGCGGATGGCGGTGGCGATGCCGTTAACGGTATCGACCTTCACGACACGGAAGTCATGCGGCAGCCAGCGCTGGTCGATGATCTCCACCGAGCGCCCATCGTCGCTCAGCCAGATGGTGCGATAGTGGCGCTCGCCGACGTTCAAATGCGGTTCTCCTGTTCGATCAGCGTGGCCAGTTTGTTGACCTCGTCGATGCTGTGAATATGACGCCTGTTGACGGCGATGTGGCGGCCGAACTCCAGCGCCCTCGCTTCACATGTGGCGCGCAGGTCTTCGTCGGCAATGGTTTCGAAATCGGCATTGTGGGCGAGGCCGAGGATGCGCCGGTGCACCTCGATGCCGGCAAAGCCGAGGAGGTCGTCCCAGATCTGGTGCAGCACATGGTCGAGCGCCTGCTCGGCGCCGAGCCTGTCGCCCTGATCCTCGAACAGGCTCTTTTGATAAAGCATGCCGTTGCGTTCCGTGCGCCACAGATGCGAGAATTCGGTGCGGAACACCGACCATGTCTGCGCTGTGACATCGAGCAGATAAGCGCGCATGGCGTCGCGCTTGCCGCTCTGCTCATGACCCCGCTGCGAGAAGAAGGCCATCCAGAAATTGGCGAGCAACATGCCGACGTCGAACGCCATCGGCCCGTAGAAGGCGAATTCAGGGTCGATCATCCTGGTCTCTGTATCCGTGATCATGATCGAGCCGGAATGCAGGTCGCCATGCAGCAATGTCTCTGCATTGGCGGCGAAAAGATGCTTCAGGCGCTGCGCTTCCACCTTGAGGTCGCGGTCGGCGCGCAACTCGGCGACCAGGGCGTCGAGTTGCGGCGAAGTGTGCCGGTTCATCTTGGCGTCGAAGTAGGGGTCGGAGAACACCAGATTCTCGGTGATGTCGCACAGCTCGACATTGTCGGCGAACAGCGCCAGATCCGCTTTGCGATCCTTGGTCACCATCGAGAAGTCGGAGCCGCGGAACAGGGTGCGGGCCATGAACAGCCCGATATCCCTGGCGATGTTCGGCAATTGCCGGCCCTCGATCAGCGCCCGCCGCAAAATGATGTGCGGCGACAGATACTCCATGATGATCAGCGCCTGGGTCTCGTCGAAATGGTAGATGGCCGGCACCGAGCCCGGCGCGCGCGCCTCCTGCCGTGTCAGCGCGTGATATTCGAAGAAGGAACGCTTCAGCGGCAGCGGCCAGCTGTCGCCGACCAGCCGGACATAGGGCAGGGCCTGCTTGACGACAGCCGCGCCCTTGTCACCCTCGACGATGAAGACGAGGTTCAGATTGCCATCGCCGACCTCGCGCACCTTCCAGCGGCTGGTGTCCTCGCCGATGCGCTGGGTGAGCGCTTCGTTGCTGCCGAGCCGCGTGGCGAGCGTCTCCACCGACAGTGCTTCGAACGGCGTTTTCCCGGTCATCCTCACCTCTCCTGCTCGTCCCTCATAATAGCGGAGCCACGGCGGCGGGGCCAAGCTAGGTAGCGCTCTGGCAATTGTCAATCGTGTTGACAATTGCCGATGTAGCCCATAGCGTCACCGTCAGGGAGGAACGCATGGTCGGCAATGCCGTGTTCCGCGTAGAGGGACTGAGGAAATCCTTTGGCCGTAACGAGGTGCTTGGCGGCGTCTCGCTCGAACTCCATGCCGGTGAAGTGACCGTCCTGATGGGTGCCAACGGCGCCGGCAAATCCACCCTCGTCAAGATCGTCAGTGGCGTCTACGAACGCGATGGCGGTACCATGACCCTGGCCGGCCAGGACTTTGCGCCGGGACGGCCGGCGGAAGCGATCCGCGCTGGCGTCGTCACCGTTCACCAGAACATCAATGACGGTGTCGTCGCCGACCTTGACGTGGCGACCAATCTGACATTGGACAGGCTGAGCGGCAGTGGCGCCACGGTGCTCTTCAACCCGGTCCGTGTGCGTCGCGAAGCCAAGGCGGTTGCCGACCGCATGGACCTGGCGATCGACTTGAAGGCGCGCGTCAGCGATCTCTCGCTGGCCGATCGCCAGATGGTGGCGATTGCCCGCGCGCTGGCACATCAGCCGAAAGTGCTGATCCTCGACGAACCCACCTCATCGCTATCGAGCGCCGAAGCCGATCGGCTTTTTGCGCTGGTCGACAGGCTGCGCGCGCAAGGCGTGGCGATCCTCTATATCTCGCACCGCATGTCCGACATAAGGCGGCTTGCCGACCGCATCGTCTCGATGCGCGACGGCGCCGTGTCCGGCGTCTTCGACAAGAAGCCGCTCGACTACGAAGGTGCGGTCAATGCCATGCTCGGCCGCAAGATCCACCTCGACCAGATCGTCGCCAGGCACTCGGCCAAGGCGGTGCTGACCGTCGAAGGCCTGCGCATCGCCCAGGGCGCCAGGCCGATCTCGCTGGCCCTTGGCGACGGCGAGGTCGTTGCCGTCACCGGGTTGGTCGGCGTCGGCAAGACAGCGCTTGCCGAGACGCTGTTCGGCGTGCGCAGGCCGCTCGCCGGCACCATGACGATGAACGGCAAGCCCTACGCGCCGCGCTCGGCCGGCGACGCGATCGCCGCCGGTGTCTTCCTCGTCGCAAAGGATCGCGCCACCAGCGGCATCGTCGGCGGCTTCAACATCGAGCGCAATGTCAGCCTGCCGTTTCTGAGAAGGATGTCGAACCTGGGCGTGCTCAAGCGCCGCCTGGAACGCGCCACGGCGCGCCGGCAGATCCAGGAATTGGGCATCGTCTGCCGCTCCGAGAAGGACGAAATGTCGGCATTGTCCGGTGGCAACCAGCAGAAGGTGATGGTCGCCCGCTGGATGGCGCAGGATGCAAGGCTGTTCATTCTCGACGAGCCGTTTCAGGGCGTTGATATCTCGGCAAGGCGCGACATCGCCGCCAAGCTGAGGGCAAGCGCCAATGGCCGCGCGACGCTTTTGTTCGTCACCGAACTCGACGAGGCGCTGGAGACGGCCGACCGTATCCTGGTGATGTCGGAGCAGACCATCGTCGGCGAACACCGCAACGCGGACATCGATCTCGATCGCCTGCTGGCCGAGGTGGCCGGTGGGCTGCCGCACAGCGCGGCGTGACCTGCTGGAATTGAAGAGCTGACGATGACAATTGGAATGGAGAGCATGGGTTCGAGTTGGGTAAAAACGGCAGCGGCGCGCGGGGATGCTGAATGACGCAGCGCAACCACGCCATCCGCTACGGTTTCATCGTCCTGTTGTTTGGGCTCGTCGCTTATTTCGCGATTGCCGCCGACGGTTTCGTTTCGCCGCAAAGCGCGGTCTTCATCTTCCAGTCGGTCGCTATCACCGGCGTGCTGGCGCTTGGCGTCACCGCCACGCTGGTCGTTGGCGGCTTCGACCTGTCGATCGGCTCGGTCGCCACGTCAGCCATGATGGCTGCGGCCTATGTGATGGTGGTGCTGGAGCAGAACGCTGTCGTCGCGGTCATCGTCTGCCTGCTGATCGGCGTTGTCGTTGGGCTCATCAATGGTTGGCTGATCGTCTATATGCGCGTGCCGGACCTGCTGGCGACGCTCGGCATGATGTTCCTGCTGGTCGGCCTGCAGCGCATCCCGACCGAAGGCCGCTCGATCGCCACCGGCATGACCATGCCCGATGGCTCGGTCGCCAACGGCAAGTTCGGCGAGGCGTTCCTGGCGCTCGGCCGCCACCGCTTCGACTTCTTCATCCCCAATCTCATTCCGGTCTCGGTGGTCGTCCTGGCGGTGCTTGCGGTGCTGATCTGGTTCTTCCTCGAATACACCCGCTTCGGCCGCATGATGTATGCCGTCGGCTCCAATGAGCGCGCCGCCGAGCTCGCCGGCGCGCCTGTCAAGGCATACAAAATCTGGGCCTATATCATTTCAGGAGTTTTTGCCTCGATCGGCGGTATTTTGCTCGCCGCCCGGCTTGGACGCGGCGACATCGCCTCGGGTAATAATCTTCTGCTCGACGCTGTCGCCGCGGCGCTGATCGGCTACGCGGTGCTCGGCGCCGCCAAGCCGAACGCGTTCGGCACGGCTGTCGGCGCCGTCTTCGTCGGTGTCCTGCTGCAGGGCCTGACGATGATGAACGCGCCGTACTACACGCAGGATTTCATCAAGGGCGCCGTTCTGGTCGTCGCCCTTGTCTTCACCTTCGCTCTTTCCGGCAGGGGCAGGACATAGATTTCGACCGGGTTGCATTTCAACAAGTGGAGGAAACGACGTGAACATCACAAGAAGACTTTTGGGCAAGGCAGCGCTCGGGCTCGCCGGCGCGGCGTTGCTGATGCAGGGGACGGCCCTGGCTGCCGATCGCCCGGCACCGTTCGACAAGCCTGGCGTCAAGATCGCCCTGGTGCGCTATCTCTCGACCGGTGACTTCTTCCAGGCCTATCTGTCCGGCGTCGAGGCGCAGGCCAAGGCCCTCGGCGTCGACCTGCGCGTGCTCGACAGCCGCCAGGACGCCGCCCTCCAGGCCGACATGGTCGACCAGGCCATCGCGCTTGGCGTGCAGGGTATCATCATCCAGCACGGCCTGACGGAATCGATGAAGGACGCCGCCCAGCGCGCGGTCGACGCCGGCATCAAGGTGGTCGCTTTCGACGTCAACGTCGACAACCCCAAGATCCCGCAGATCGAGCAGTCAGACCGCGACCTTGCGCGCCTCGCGCTCGAGCAGGCGGTCAAGGACAATGGCGAGAGCTGGAAGGCCGGCTATGTCTATGTCGCGGGCATAGCCCCGCTCGACCGCCGCAATGAAACATGGGTCGACGTGAAGAAGAAATACTCGGGCATCAACGAAGTCGCCATGTTCGGCACGCTGGACAACCCGATCGCCAACTCGGTCGCCAACCAAGCGCGCTCGGTGCTGACCGCCCATCCCGACATCAAGGTGATGTTTGCTCCCTATGACGAGTTCGCCAAGGGCGTGAAGATCGCCGTCGACGAGGCGGGCCTGAACAAGGACATCAAGATCTATTCGGCCGACATCTCGACCTCCGACATTGCGGCGATGCGCGAGCCCGACAGCGCCTGGGCGGCAACCGCGGCCACCAATCCGGCCGTCGTCGGCCAGGTCTCGGTGCGTGCGCTGGCGCAGCTGCTGGCCGGCGAAGACCCCGGACACAACGTCGTCGTGCCGCCGACGCTGATCACCCAGAAGGACCTTCTCGACAAGGACATCAAGAATATGGAGGACCTGTCGGCCAAGCTGCCGCAGTTCGCCCATGCCGATGTCGCCATGCCGGCCTGGATGCCGAACCCGAACGCGAAGTAGGCCAATCGATATTGCAATTCGCTCACACTTGGAACAGCCGCTTGCAGCAACTGCAGGCGGCTTTTTTGCTGTCTTCATTCGTTGAACAGATCGGAGTAGGAGCCGGTGCGGGCAAGCCGCAGCTCATCGTCGGCAATGCGGTAGATCAAGAGCCAATCAGGTTCTACATGCGCATCCCGATAGTCTTTCCAGTCGCCTTTTAGAGGGTGATCCTTATAACGCGCCGGCAGTTCCAGTCCGGCGATGAGCAGGCCCAACAACTCGCGCAATTTATCGAGATCTTTGCCACGCTTCTCCATGCGCTTAACGTCCCCGCGGAATTGCCCGGAGTGAACGGGCGTCGGCATGTCAGATGCCCAAATCCTTGAACAATTCGTCGGCTGACGCGAAACGCTTGCCTTTGCCTTTTTCCAATTCGGCCATGGCCTTTTGGGTGGTTGCGTTCGGCACCTTCACCGGAAAGGGAAATTCCTTGTCGGCGGCGACGCGGACCAGCAGCAGCCGAATGGCGTCGGAGACCGACAGTCCCATTGCCGCCAGGGCTTCGGTAGCCTGGTCCTTTGTCGCGGCATCAATTCGAGCGCGGACAACCGTGTCCGTAGCCATGTTGCGACTCCCTACTGTTGAGCCACAATGTAGCTACAAACGGGTGTTCTTGCAAGCCTGCCGTCTGCGCTGTGCGTGACGGTGCTACCGCAGCGCCGCCGCGATATTGCCCCCGTCGACCGTCGTTACGTCGGCGGTTGTGCGGTCGGCCAGCGCGTGGTGCAGGAAAGCCTGCGCCACGTCCTGCGCTGTCACCTCCTGGCCGAGCAGATTGCCGGACATGTATTCTTTTTCCGAGACACCGCGCGCGCCGGAACGGCTTGCGATCATGGCGTCGGTCAACAGCCCGGAGCGGATGCGGTCGGCATTGACGGCGTTGGAACGGATGCCATGCGCGCCGTAATCCAGTGCATATTGCCGGGACAGGAACAGCGTCGCCGCCTTCGGCACGCCATAGGCGCCGAATTTCGGACCCGGATTGACCGCCTGCTTGGAGGTGTTGAACAGGAGAGCGCCGCCGGTGCCCTGTTCGAGCATGATGCGCACCGCGTTCTGCGCCACCGACTGGTGGGCGAAGAAATTGAGCTCGAAGCTCTTGCGCAGCAGCGCGTCGTCAAGTTCGCCGATCCGGCCTTCCCAGGCAGCACCGGCATTGGACACCACTATGTCGACGCCGCCATACACGGCGACCGCCTTGTCGAAGGCTGCACGCACCTGCGCCGGATCGGTGATATCGGCGGCGACGCCGATCGAATTGTTGCCCGCTTTCTTGGCCGCATCAGCGGCTTTTTCGCCATCGAGATCGACGACCACCGCATGGGCGCCATTGTCGGCGAAAAGCTTGGCTGTCGCGGCGCCGATCGCACCGGCTCCGCCAGTGATCAGCACGACCTGGCCGGTCAGCGGCTTCGGCTTGTTGGAGGCGAGTTTGGCCTGTTCCAGCGACCAGTATTCGAGCGGGAACAGGTCGGCCTTGGAAAGCGGATGAAAACGGCCGACCGCCTCGGCGCCACGCACGGCCTCGATCCACATTTCGCCGACATCGGAAGCGATCCTGGCATCCTTGAGCGTGCGGCCATGGCCGAACATGCCGAGCCCTGGCACCAGCGTCAGCCGCGGCATCGGGTCGAGCATGGTGCGTTTGACGTCGTCGAGCGCGTCATTGGTGTCGAAATAGGCGCGGTATTCCTTGGCGAAGGCGTCGACATGGCTCTTGATGACGGCCTTGTAGTCGCCGGCCTTGTCCGCATCTGGCGCCGGCACCGCCATCGGCCCGGTCTTGATGCGGATCGATAGGTCCGGCGTCGACACGCCGCGCGCGGCGTAGTCGGCGATCTCGGCCGAATTGATGAAATCGACGATCGCATCCGAGGTGCGGAAATCGCTGATCATGCGGTCGAAGCGGCCTTCGCCGCGTGCCACCGCCACGGCGCCGCGCAACATAGGAGCGATGGAAGCCGGCGTCGCGAGCTTCGCCGGAAGCGCGGCCTTTGCCGCCTTGGGCTTGGCATGCTTGGCTACATACTCCTCGGCGACATTCACATAGTGGATCATCCGGTCGTAGGCCTGCTTGGCGTCGTCGCCGAAGGTGAAGATGCCGTGCTTGTCGAGGATCAGGCCTTCCACATCAGGGTCGGCGTCGAAAACGTCGGCAGCCGCCTTGGCGAGGTCGAAGCCCGGCATGATGTAGGGCACGTAACCCATCTTGGCCCCGAACACCGTCTTCACCAACGGCTTGCTGTCTTCCTGGTCGACGATCGCCAGGATGGCGGTCGAGTGCGTGTGGTCGACGAATTTGTGCGGCAGGAAGGCATGCAGCAAAGTCTCGACCGAAGGATTGGGCGAGGACGGATCGATGAGGTTCGCCCGCTGCAGCGCGACCATGTCCTCGTCGGAGAGCTTGTCCAACGCGCGCGCCTTGATGAGCGCGCCCATCTTCACCGCCGGCAAGCCCTGCGGCTCGATGACGGCCATGTCCCAGCCGCTGCCCTTGACGCACAGCACGTCCCATTCGTCGCCAACGAGGTCGGTCGCCTTGGTCTTGCAGGAAGTGTTGCCGCCGCCATGCAGCACCAGTCGCGGTTCGCCGCCCAGCAGGCGCGTCGTGTAGACGCGCAGCGCGAGATCGCGTCCGACGCCTTTCTTTGCATAGTCGGCAACCATCTTCTCCGCGTCGCCGTCATTCCACAGGTTCTTCATTAGCTTCGTCCAGTTGCTGTCATAGTGGTGAAACAGGAATGCCACGACGCCTTGATGACGGCCGCGGCAGGAATGGTCTCTAGGATACCTTTTTGCCTGGCGCTCCGGCATGATCCAGAAGCCGCTGCGCCATATCGGCGCCGACCACCAGATGCGTGCAAAGGCCGCCGGCGATCGCCGCGAGCAGGGGTTCGAACTTGCTGTTCTCCTGCACCACCATCAGCCGCTTCTGAATGGCGCGCAGCGAGGAAAGCTCCGCCGAGATCACCCGCCGGTTGTAGCCGCAGTCGAGCACCTTGCCCTCGGCATCGATGATCTGCCCGGCAATGACGCCGGCCGCGCCCGCCTTGCGCAGGTCGGCCATTTCGTCTGATGTCAGCGCGCCGCATTTGACCAGATGGCTGTCGGCATCGACGGCGCCGACCGAATACAGCGCCAGATCGCATTCGTGGATGCTCGACAGCTGTTCGCGGATTACAGGCTCGGCGCGCAGGCCGCGCGCCAGCTCTTCGGTGGTCAGCACGAGCGGCGCGTAGAAATTGATGCCCTTGGCGTTGAGCCGCCGGGCGATCTCCATCGTGCACTGGTCGGGACGATAGGAATAGGGCGCGCCGAGATTGCCGCAGAGCTGCACCACGGTGACATCCTGGAGATCGGCGTAGGACATGATGTCGGCGATCATGTAGACGGTGCGTCCCCAGGCGACGCCGATGCGGTCGCCTTTTTTCACCAGTTCGAGAAAGACGCTCGCCGCCAGCACCGCGATGTCGGTGGCGGGATCGGCGATATGGCCGTTTTCCGGCGCGATCCAGACCGCGTCGAGACCGAGTGCATCCTCGAGCTTGCGCGCCATGACGTCGTCGGTGAAAAGCTGGGTCGAGGTCGAGATGTTGACGATGCCGGTCTCTCGCGCCTTGCGCAGATACATGGCAACGGAGGCGCGGGAAATGTTAAGCTGGCTCGCCACCTGGTCCTGGCGCAGGCCATGCGCATAATAGAGCCAGGCGGCCTTGTGGATAAGTTGTTCTGCCGGTCGGATTGCCATGCCTTCTCCTCGGCTGACATTAGTCACGGCTCTCGACAAAAGTCAAACCGCGCGGAGGTACGCAATGCCTTTACGCGCGCCAAATCTAGACCATCATTGCGCCAGACGCGCTTTGTCGTGGCATCGTTGCTGGTGACGCGGCCCGAGCCTGTGGTTAGAACATGTCGGCAAAGGGACATACGGGGAGGACAGGATGGGCAACCCTTACGAACAGGATCTCGACAGGAACGCTGCCAACCACCAGCCGCTGACGCCGCTCACCTATCTGGAGCGGGCAGCCAAGACCTATCCCGATCATGTCGCCATCATCCATGGCCGGCAGCGCGTGACGTATCGCGATTTCTGGCGGCGTTCGCTGCAGCTCGCCTCGGCGCTCTCCAGGCGCGGCATAGGCAAGGGCGACACGGTGACGGTGATGCTGTCGAACACGCCGCCGATGCTGGAGGCGCATTTCGGCGTGCCAATGACCAAGGCGGTGCTGCATTCGCTCAACACTCGCCTCGACGCCGCCGTGATCGCTTTCCAGCTCGACCATGCCGGGACCAGGGTGCTTATCGTCGATCGCGAATTCTCCGAAGTGGTTCGGCAAGCGCTTGACCTGGCCAAGGTGAAGCCCCTGGTCATCGACTATGACGATCCCGACTACGCCGCGGACGCTCCCTATCCGAAGGGCGGTCGCATCGGCACTCTCGACTACGAGGCCTTCGTCGCCGAGGGCGAGGGGAATTTTGCCTGGTCGATGCCTGACGACGAGTGGGACGCCATTTCGCTCAACTACACCTCGGGCACGACAGGCAACCCGAAAGGCGTCGTCTACCATCATCGGGGTGCTGCCCTGATGGCCTACGCCAACACCGTCCATGCCGGCATGGCCAAGCATGCGGTCTATCTGTGGACGCTGCCGATGTTCCACTGCAATGGCTGGTGCTTTCCGTGGACCTTGGCCGTCCAGGCCGGCACCCATGTCTGTCTGCGCTGGGTTCGGCCGAAGCAGATCTACGACGCCATCGCCGACCATGACGTCACCCATCTGTGCGGCGCGCCGATCGTCATGTCGGTGCTGATCAACGCCAGGGATGAGGACAAGCGCCAGTTCCCGCAAGCCGTCACCTTCAACACGGCCGCCGCGCCGCCGCCGGAAGCGGTGCTCACCGGCATGGCCGATGCCGGCTTCGCCGTCACGCATCTCTATGGTCTGACCGAGACCTACGGCCCGGCGGTGGTGAACGAATGGCACAATGAGTGGGATCATCTGGAGAAGGGGCAGAGGGCCACGAGGAAGGCCAGGCAAGGCGTCCGCTACGCCGCGCTCGAAGGCCTCACGGTGATGGATCCCGAAACGATGACGCAGACGCCCGCGGACGGCCAGACCATCGGCGAGGTCATGTTTCGCGGCAACATCGTCATGAAGGGCTATCTCCGGAACCGCAAGGCGACCGACGAGGCGTTCGCCGGCGGCTGGTTCCACTCCGGCGATCTCGGCGTCATGCATGCGGATGGATATATCCAGCTCAAGGACCGCTCCAAGGACATCATCATTTCGGGCGGCGAGAACATTTCCTCGATCGAGGTCGAGGACGCGCTCTACAAGCACCCGTCCGTTGCGTCTTGCGGCGTGGTGGCGCGGGCGGACGAGAAATGGGGCGAGGTGCCGGTCGCCTATGTCGAGCTGAAGCCTGGCAAGACGGCGACCGAGGCAGAGATCATCGAGCATTGCCGCGCGCTGCTTGCCCGCTTCAAGCTGCCGAAAGCGGTGGTGTTCGCCGAGATCCCCAAGACCTCGACGGGGAAGATCCAGAAATTCCGGCTAAGGGAGATGGCGAAGGAGGCGTAGGCCGCATGGCCGCTCTTGCCATGACCTCGACAATTTGCGGCGGGCCTTGTGACTTCGTCATCCCAGGGCGAAGCAAGGACCAAGCGACGCGGCGCAGACCCTAGGATCCATGCCCTGATGTCAGTCAAAAAATGAGGTGGATCAGGAAGTTACTGTAGCCTACAGCAGCCATCCTCGACTGCCGGAGCACGGCCGCAAGGCCACGGCATGGATCCTAGGATTTCCGCGACGTCGCTTCGCGACTGCTCCACCCTGGGATGACGAAGTGCGAGGCGAGCCACCCCCCTCACTGTCACCATCTGTCACCATTTTGTACGCGTACGCCGAATCCGCGTTGACATCGCGTTCCTTTCGATTTACGAGTGACGAAAATCAAAATTCATCACTAGTAAATCGAAAGAGGCTATGTCCGAAACCGCCAACCTCGTCGCCGATGCCGCTCGCCAGGAGAATGTAACGCGCATTCTCGATTGCGCCGAGCGCCTGTTCCGGCACTATGGCTACGGCAAGACCAATGTCGCCGACATTGCCCGCGAACTCGGCATGTCGCCAGCCAACATCTATCGCTTCTTTGCGTCCAAGGTCGAAATCCACCAGGCGGTCTGTGGCCGGATGCTCGGGGCCAGCTACAGGATGGCCTACGAGATCATGCATTTGCCGATCAGCGCCGAGGAACGGCTGCGGCGCTACGTGCACGCGCAGTACAAGATGACGATGGAGGTCATGCTCGACGACCAGAAGGTCCATGAGATGGTCATCGTCGCTCTCGAGCGCGATTGGGGCGTCATCGACAAGCATGTCGACAGTATCCACGATCTTTTTGCCGAGGTGATCCGCGAGGGCATCGCGGCCGGCGAATTCAGGGAACAGGATCCGGTGATTGCGTCGCGCTGCTTCGGCGCCGCCACGGTCATTTTGTGCCACCCGCAGATGGTGGCCCAGTGTCTTGCCAAGACCAACCGGGCAATGCCCGACGACCTCATCGACTATGCGATCAAGGCCTTGAAGAAATAGCCGCCGCCCGCCGGGCGCCGGCAACGACAATCAATCTCCAGTTTGGGAGTGCTAAGGTGTCTTCGTCCAATTCCATTATCCGCTGGCTGCCCGTTGCCGGCCTGATCGTCGCGGCACTCGGCCTTGCCGGTTGTTCCCAGGAGAAGGCGGAGGTCAGGGATATCATCCGCCCCGTCAAGGTCGTCGAGATCGGCGCGGCGCAGACCACCCGCCAGCTCGATTACTCCGGCTCGGTGCGTGCTCGCACCGAGATGAATCTCGGCTTCCGCGTTGCCGGCAAGGTCACCGAGAGGCTCGTCGACATCGGCCAGCATGTCACCTCGGGCGACGTCCTCGCCCGCATCGATCCCTCCGATTACGAGCTTTCGGTCAAAAGCGCCGCGGCGAGCCTTGACGCCGCCGAGCGCCAGGTCGAGACGGTGGATCTCGCCAGGAAGCGCGCCGAGCAGCTTTATGCCAAGAATTTCGCGCCGAAATCGCAGCTCGAGCAGGCGACGCTGGCCTACAACCAGGCGGTCGCGACGCGCGATGCCGCCCGCTCGACCCTCGCCCAGGCTCAGAACCAGGTCCACTATACCGACCTCAAGGCGAGCGAGAACGGCATCGTCACCGCAGTCAGTGCCGATGTCGGCCAGGTGGTCGGTGCCGGCACGCCCGTGATGACGGTTGCCGTCGATGGCGAGAAGGAAGTGCTGATCGCGGTACCGGAAATGGATATTGCCGGCTTCAGGCCGGGCAAGGAGGTCAAGGCAAGCTTCTGGGCGGACGATGCGCTGACGCTTGCCGGCAAGGTCCGCGAAGTGGCCGGCAGCGCCGACCCGCAGTCGCGTACCTTCGCCGTTCGCGTCTCGCTTCCCAACGATCCGCGCGTGCTGCTCGGCATGACCGCCAACGTGCAGGCGTCGATCGACAGCAAGACCCAGCTGGTCTCGATCCCGCTCAGCGCCCTGGCTGAAAAGGACGGCCAGAAGATCGTCTGGGCCGTGGACCGCGGCAGCGACACCGTGCATTCGCGTCCGGTCAAGATCGCGAACTTCACCGCCGATGGCGTCGCGGTTGCCGACGGCCTCAAGCAGGGCGACGTCGTGGTTGCCGCTGGCACCCAGTTCATGACCGACAATCTGAAGGTCAAGCTGTCCGGCGATAGTCTCCAGCAGTCCGCCTCGGCGGCGGACGACGCTGCCACCAGCAGCCTGCGCTGACAGCCAGGCACTACGAAAGCCCCCCTGTCTTGGCGGCGCGAGCCGCAAGACCGGGCAGGCCATGGTTTCCGGGCGGCAGGCGCCCGATCGTCGAGACGCCGGCAAGATGGCTCCCCCGCATCATTGTCGCGTCACACGCGATGCGAGTCTCTCCGCTTGAGGGAGCTTCGCCGCCCGGAAGCCAGACGAAGAACGCATGAACGGCATGATGAACCTGCCCTGCAGATCAATTGGACTGGACTGGCGCCATGACCACCGACAGCAACACTGAAAAGCGGCCTTTCAACCTCTCGCGTTGGGCGATCGGGCATCCGAGCATCGCACGTTTCCTGTTCGGCCTGATCATCCTTGCCGGTGCGCTCGGCCTGATGCGCATGGGCCAGAAGGAAGATCCCGATTTCACCTTCCGCGTCATGGTCGTGCAGGCGATCTGGCCGGGTTCTTCGATCCAGGAGATGGAAGACCAGGTCGTCAACAAGATCGAACGCAAGCTGCAGGAAACGCCGCATCTCGACTTCGTGCGCTCCTACACGCGCGCCGGCAGCGCCATCATCACGGTTCAGATCAAGGGCGACACCAATGCTGCCCAGGTCAACGACGCCTTCTATCAGGTGCGCAAGAAGGTCGGCGACATAGCAGGCGATCTGCCGCAGGGCCTGCTCGGCCCCTATTTCAACGATGAATTCGGCGACACCTTCATCACCTTGCATTCGATCAGCGGCGATGGCTTCAGCTATCCCGAATTAAAGAAGTTCGCCATCCAGGCCCGCGATATGCTGCTGACGACGCCCGGCGTCGAGAAGGCGGTCATCATCGGCGACCAGCCCGAGAAGATCTATATCGACGTCTCGTCCAAGGCGCTAGCCGAGCGCGGCCTGACGCTGACCGACCTGCAGAACGCGATCAAGGGACAGAACAATGTCGACCCGGCAGGCTCTGTCGACACCGGGCTGCGCTCGGTCCGCATTTCGGTCGAGGGCGACGTCACCAGGGCGGCCGACATTCGCGAGCTGCGCTTGCGCGCCGGCAACCAGGTAACGCGCCTTGGCGATATCGCCACAGTGAGCTCGGGGCTGGAGGATCCTTTCGAGCGCAAGTACCGGTTCAATGGCCACGAGAGCGTCCAGCTCGGTGTCGTCATGGCCAAGGGCTTCAACGTCACGGATGTCGGCAAGGACGTCGAGGCGACCTACAAGCGATTCGAGGAGGCGCTGCCCTATGGCGTCTCCGTCGATCAGATATCGGACCAGCCCGAGGTCGTCAGGGACGCTGTCAGCGAGTTCATGCATGCGCTCGGCGAAGCGCTGCTGATCGTGCTCGTCGTCTCGTTCCTGTCGATCGGCTGGCGCTCCGGACTTGTCATTGCCATCGCCATCCCGCTGGTCCTGGCCGCCACCTTCGCCATCATGTACGAGATCGGCATCGACCTGCAGCGCATTTCGCTTGGCGCCTTGATCATCGCGCTCGGCCTGCTTGTCGACGACGCCATGATCGTCGTCGAGATGATGGAACGCAAGCTGGAGGAGGGGCTGGTCAAGATCGAGGCGGCGGGTTTCGCCTACTCCTCGACCGCCTTCCCGATGCTGACCGGCACGCTGATCACCACCGCCGGCTTCATTCCGGTCGGCTTCGCCGCCTCCACCGCCGGCGAATATGTCCGCACGCTGTTCTACGTCGTCGGCATCGCGCTCGTCGTGTCCTGGTTCGTGGCGGTCTATTTCACGCCATGGCTGGGATATATGATCCTCAAGCAGCGCAAGCATGCCGGTTCCCATCACGACGTCTTCGACACCAGCTTCTATCGCCGGCTTCGCTCGACCGTTACCTGGGCCGTGCGCCATCGCATCATCGTGCTGACGATGACGCTGGTGACCTTCGCCACCAGCCTGTGGACCTTCCAGTTCATTCCGCAGAACTTCTTCCCGCAATCGTCTCGCCCGGAAATCCTCGTCGATCTCTGGCTGCCGGAAGGCACCAGCATCAAGGAAGTCGAGACGCAGGCCAAGGCGCTGGAAGCCAAGATGATGGACGACAAGGACAAGCGCTTCATCGCCACCTATATCGGTGAAGGCGCGCCGCGCTTCTTCCTGCCGCTGGACCAGCAGCTCAGGAATCCTAACTTCGCCCAGCTTCTTGTGATGGCCAATGACGAGCCGGCGCGCGAGCGGCTGATCGTCAAGCTGCGCACCATCCTGGCGCAGGACTTCCCCTCCATCCGCGGCAAGGTCGACCGCTTGTTCCTCGGCCCGCCGACAGGCTGGCCGGTGCAGATGCGCGTCATGGGCCCGGACCGCCAGGAAGTGCGGCGCATTGCCGACCAGGTGAAGGCAAAATTCCAGGCCAACCCGCTGCTCGGCGCCGTCCATGACGACTGGCTGGAACCTGTGCCGGCGATGAAGCTGGTCATCGACCAGGACCGCGCCCGTGCGTTGGGCGTCACCTCGCAGCGCATCCGCCAGATGCTGCAGGCGTCCATGTCCGGCGCGCCGTTGGGCGACTTCCGCGACGGCGAAGAAACGGTGTCCATCGTCGCCCGCGAACCGGATGCCAGTCGCACCCTGCTGTCCTCGGTCGATTCCATCTACATCCCGACCGATTTCGGTGGCTTCGTGCCGCTGTCGCAGGTGGCCAAGGTTGTGCCGGTGCTGGAGCAAGGCGTCGAGTGGCGGCGCGACCGCTTGCCGACCATCAGCGTGCGGGCGACCTTGCCCGACGGCGTGCAGTCAAACGACGTCGTCACCAAGATGTACAACGACATGAAGGGCCTGCGCGACGGCTTGCCGCCCGGCTACAAGATCGAGATCCAGGGCGGTGCCGAGGATTCGGCGGAAAGCCAGGCTTCCATCGCCGCCAAGGCGCCGATCATGCTGGCCGTCATCGTCATATTGCTGATGGTCCAGCTGCAGCATTTCGGCAAGGCTATGCTTGTTCTGGCCACCGGTCCACTCGGCATCATCGGTGCGGCCGCGGCCCTTTTGATCAGCGGCGCGCCGTTCGGCTTCGTCGCCATCCTCGGAGTCATCGCGCTGCTCGGCATCATCATGCGAAACTCCATCATCCTCGTCGACCAGATCGACCAGGACATCGCGAAAGGCATGGAACGCTCCGAAGCGATCATCGGCTCGGCTGTGCGCCGTTTCCGGCCGATCGTGTTGACGGCAATGACCGCGGTGCTGGCGCTGATCCCGATCTCGCGCGGCGTGTTCTGGGGGCCGCTCGCCTACGCCATGATGGGCGGCATTCTGGTTGCAACCGTGCTCACCATCCTGGTGCTGCCCGCTGGCTACGCCCTGTTCTTCGGCCGTGAGCGAAAGAAGGTGCCGACCGACGAACAGACGCCCGAACCGGAAACCGTCGAAGGCGTCGAGAGGCCGCAACTCGCTTTGGCGGCTGAATGAACCAAATCGGCCGGTCTCATTTGAGACCGGCCGATTTCTGTTCTTGCGGAGCCGAAGGCCGCTTGCCCGTCAGGCAATCAGATGACGAAAAACCAGTTGGCGATCAGCATTACCGCCACTCCGGCGACCAGCGTCAGATAGGGCAGCATGCCCGCCTTTTTCACCGAGAGGTCCGCTCCCGCCATGCCGAGGTCGGCCAGCATGTGGTCGGGGAACTTGCCGCCGTCCTGGATGTAATGGCGGAAGCAGAACACCGGGATGATCAGCGCCGCGGTGATCAGCCCGGCCCACAGCGCCATCGGGTTCCACACCTTGGCGCCGGCGCCCATGAAGATCGCGTTGACATAGGCGAAGATCGCTCCGACGCCGAGCAGCCAGCTCGGGGCCTTCCACGGCCGCGCGATATGGCCGTTGTCGATGCGATGGATCCAGCCGGCATTGAGGTTGAGGAAGTTGAAGATGATGTAGCCGCAATTGGATACGGCGAGGATGAAGAAGAAGCTTGTCGCGTCGGCCGAGGCGATCGCCAGCACGATCAGGTTGAAGCACAGATCGGTCCACATCGCCCGCGTCGGCGCGCCATGCTCGTTGACGTGGCTGAGGTAGCGCGGCAGCCAGCCGTCGACGGAGCCCTGGTAGAGCGTGCGCGAGGAGCCGGCCATAGCCGTCATGATGCACAGCACCAGCGCCAGGATCATCAGCATCACCAGCAGGCTGTGGATAAGTCCGCCGCCGCCGACCATGCCGGCGAGAGCATCCGCCACGCCTGAGCCGTCGATGATCGGCGTCGCCAGCATGCCGTTGAGGCCGAGCACGCCCTGGAAGGTGAACGGCACCAGGATGAACAGCAGCATGCAGAGCAGGCCGGAATAGAAGATGGCCTTGAAGGTATCGGTGCCCGGGTTCTTGAACTCGGAGGTGTAGCAGACGGCGGTCTCGAAGCCGTAGGTCGACCAGGCGGCGATGAACATGCCGCCGAGCACCAGCGTCCAGCCGGCGATGTTCCAGGCGCCGGGCTCTGGCGCATAGGCGGCGGCCAAGGGAACCAGCGGCGAGAAATTGGCCCAGTTGATCTGGCCGGTGAAGATCGGCACGACGCCGACGATCAGCATCGGGACGATGACCAGCAGGCCGATATATTTCTGCACATTGGCGGTGCCCAGGATACCGCGATGCTGGATCGAGAAGATCATCAGCATCAGCACGGCGCCGATGAAGAAGGTGGCGTTGAAGGTGAAGGACACCGGACCCAGTGTGTGGCTGAACGCCGACCACGTGCGGATCGCCGGAGTCGCCGCCGCGGTCACCGCGGTAATGGCGTCGCCGGCGCTCGTTCCGGCATGTGCCGCGATATAGGCGGCGACCTCGGGCGACGTGTCGGTAAAGATCGGCACCGGCGCCAGCGCATTGAGGATATAGGCGGCGGCGATCGAGCAGCCAAGCGAGAGCACCGGCGACCAGGCAAACCAGTTGCACCACACCGACAAGGGCGCGATGAACTTGGAGTAGCGCAGCCAGGCGGTGGCGCCGTAGATCGAGGCGCCGCCCGATTTGTTCGGGAACAGGCCGGCGATCTCGGCATAGGTGAAGGATTGCAGGAAGCCCATGACCATGGACACCGTCCAGATCAGGAAAGCGAGCGTCCCGGTCGTGCCGGCAATGCCGCCGATCGAGAACAGGACAAGGGCTGGAACGCCGCTCGCCACCCAGAAGGCGCCGCGCCAGTCGATATGCCTGAGCAGCTTGCTTTCGGCAGGCTGGTCCAGGACCGTGCTTATGGTGCTCATGTCGGTGAATTCCCCTTTTTGATGTTCCCCGCCGGCGACGCCTCGGCTGTGCGAAGCTTGCTCCCGGCCAATATCGCCGCGACTTCAGTGTTTCCACTCAGTCGTATTTTTTTCTTAGGAGTGAAGATTGATCCGGCGCGCTTTCACGTCAAGCGTTTTGTCGCGCCGTGCACATCACGCTTGCGGGCGGGCGCACAAATGTGCCCCGCGGCGCCGCCGACGGGCAATCCCGTATGCCCGGAAGGCCGCGGTCAGGAACGCGGCCTGGTCTTCTGCGGATCGTAATGGGCGAAGGCCACGACTCGCGCCGGCAGCCGCTTGGCGTGGCCGTCGAGCTTGCCGATTTCAACTCGCGCGCCGATGGCGGCGTGGGTGACATCGAGCCGCGCCAGCGCGATGGTCTTGTTCAGCACCGGCGAGCGCATGCCCGACGTGACGACCCCGATCTGGGCGCGGCCGACATGCACGCAATCGCCATGGCCGACCGCGACGTTGGCATCGATGTCGAGCCCGACCAGTTTGTTCTGCGGGTTCTCCTTGCGCCGGATCAGCGCCTCGCGGCCGATGAAGTCGTCGGTCTTGGACTTCAGCGGCACGGTGAAGCCGATGCCGGCCTCGAACGGGTCGGTCTGGTCGGAGAACTCGTAACCGGCGAAGATCAGCCCGGCCTCGATGCGCACCATGTCCAGCGCCTGCAGGCCCATCGGCTTCAATCCATGCGGCTGGCCGGCGGCCCAGATCGCGTCGAAGACCTTTTCGGCGTCGCGCGGATGACACCAGATCTCGTAGCCGAGTTCACCGGTATAGCCGGTGCGCGAGACGACGACCGGAACGCCATTGCCGCCGCCGATGCGCGCGACGGCGAAGCGGAACCATTCCAGTTCCTCGATCGACGGCTGCAGCGGCGAGGTCCAGATCACCTTCCTCAGGATATCCCGGCTCTTCGGCCCCTGCACGGCGATATTGTGCATCTGGTCGGTGGACGAGCGCACCAGCACGTTGAGGCCGAGCTTTGTCGCCGTCTCGCGCAGCCATTCGCCGGACAGATCGTCGCCGCCGACCCAGCGGAAATTGTCCTTGCCGAGCCTGAGCAGCGTGCCATCGTCGATCATGCCGCCATGCTCGTAGCACATGGCGGAATAGGCGACCTGGCCGACGCCGAGCTTCTTGACGTCGCGGGTCAGCGTGTACTGCAGCAGCGCTTCGGAATCCGGGCCGGTGACCTCGAATTTGCGCAGCGGCGACAGGTCCATGATCACGGCGTCCTGCCGGCAGGCCCAGTATTCGGCGATCGCGCCTTCCCTGGCGAAGGAATTGGCCAGCCAATAGCCCCTGTACTCGACGAAGTCGCGGGTGTGCTTGGCAAAGCTCGAATGAAAGGAGGTCTCGCGGGTCATTTTCGGTTCCGAATCGGGCGTCATGCGTCTGGCGATCGCACGCGAGAATTTGTGCTGGCCGGAATAGGTGCGCACATGGATGTCGGTCAGGTCCCAGCCATTGGCCGGCGTCGTGTCGTCGGGGCAGGCGGAGGACACGCAGACGATGTCGGTCAGGGCCCGCAGCAGCACATAGTCGCCGGGCCGCGACCATGGCTCGTCGGAGACCATGACGCCATGCGCGTCGATCGCCGTGTTGAAGAAGAAGTTGATCGCCATCCAGCCGGCGCGTGGTGTGACGCCCTTGTCCGACAGCGCGCGGTTGAAATTCTCCGAGCAGTTGGCGTGGCCGGGATAGCCGATGTCATCGTAATATTTGGCGGCGCATGCGAGCGCGAAGGCGTCGTGCCGGCCGCATGTGTCCTGCACCACTTCGACCAGCGGCTCCATGTCCTGGTCGTAATATTTCGAGTGCAGCCCCGGCATCGGATAGCTCGCGCCCATCAGCGTGCGTGTCGTCGTCACATCGAGCGGATGGTCGAGCCCCTTGTCCAGCTTGCGCGCCGAAAAGCACTGGAAGTCGGTGCACTGGCGGCCATCGACGTCGATGATCTGCAGATAGTCGCCGGCTTTGACGAAATAGGATTCCGCCGTCGCCGAATGGACGCGCAGGTCGAGCACCGGATCGGCGAGCGGGTCGGCCAATTGCGACTTCGCCGCCGGACGGATGGTGGCACGCCGCACGATCACGGTAAGCGGCGTCGCCGTATCATGGCCGTCGACCAGCATCGGCCCGCCGGGCGCGGCGATCACCACCGAGCCGACGCGCGCAACGCTGAAAGCCTGTTCGGTGCCGGCCGGCGTGGCGCCGCCGAATACGCGCACCGCCTTGGCTTGGTCGAGCTGCACCTGCCGGCGCGCGAGCCCGCGCCGCAGGGACGCGAGACTGTCATCGCCCTCGGCAAGCAGCGCCTTGATGCCGGCGGCATTGCTGTTGGATTTTTCCCCGAGGATGGAGGGATCGGTCGCACCCGTGCCGTCCCACGCCAGCAGTTCGCAAGCCTGGCCGCCCTCGACATTGCGCACCGTGATCGTGTCGCCGGCCTCGGCCTCGATCAGCACCGCACCATTGCCTTGGACCGTATAGCGCTCCATGCCCGGCGGCAGCGCGATCTGGCCGGGCCGCAGGATCAGGCTCGGCCGGGGTGGTCCGGATGCGACGGCAGGGTAGGGCGACTGGCTCATCTCAGCCTTGCGGTTCGAGAAACAAGTTTGCCTGTGTGTGAAATTATTTTAGCAGCAAGAATAGCAGTGCGGGTGGGTTTGGCAAGGCGGTGGTGGGGCAGGTTCTTCCTTCTCCCCTTGTGGGGTCTGAAGGACGGGGCGAGATCCGTGGCTCGCCCCAGGGCGGTGGATCAGTGCGCAGCGCCGAGACGGTCGAGGGGGTGGGTGACGGAGTGCCGTCATTGCCAAGCTGGAGCACCGCTCATCCGACCTCGCTCCGCGCGGCCACCTTCTCCTACAAGGGGAGAAGGGAAGGGCGCGCGCAAGGCTACGTCACTTCCTCGGAATGGCTGATATCCACACCATATTCCGCCGCCGCATCGAGCATCGTGTGCCACAGGCTCTCGGCAAAGGTCGCGAAGACCAGAGCGTTGAACATCGGCTGTCCGTCCGCCCGATCATTCCCACGCCAGAGCGAGACGCTGGTGTGATCCATCGAGGTTGCGGCGGCAGAGCCGACCGCGAACACACCGGCATGCAGATCGAGCGATGAAAGCTTGGCCAACATCGCCCGCGCCTTGTCACCGGAGATGCTGATCAGCGCCCGCGCATGCGACTGGTCGGATAGCGAAGCCGATCCGGCAAGCAGAGGAGCAAGCGCCTTCATCCCGTGCTTGCCACTCTTCGACAGCACGAAAAACTGATCCGGCCCGGACCAGATCAGCGTGGCGTCCGCAATCCGCACCGCCTTGGGCGCATCCGGACCGGCAATGCCGAAACACGCCGTCGCAGCCCTGGCCAGGTCACCCGCCTTGCCGCGGCGTGCCATCACTTGCACGAGGTCGAAATTGCGGATCTCGGTCAGCGAAACGCCGGCATCGCCCTGCGCGCCATGCGGACCGACGACCAGCGTGCGGTCGAGAGGGCTGCGCGCATCCCAGGTAAATTCAGCCACGCTGGCGCCCTCCATCCGGATCGTAGAAGACGGGATTGCACAGTTCGACATCATACTCCTCTGCGCGCAGCGGATCGTGCGCGCGCACGGTCTCGCCGATACGCTCGCGACCACGTTCCACGAGAGCAAGCCCGATCCATTGATCCGATGTCGGCGAGAAGCAGACTGAGGTGACATAGCCCTGGTCGTTATCAGGTCCGGGCGTCTGGCCCTTCGGAACGATGTGCGCGCCGGAGCGCAGCCGCCGCGCCTTGTCGGTCGGCTTGATGCCGACGACGACCTGCCGGTCCGGCGCGACCAGCGCCTCGCGCCCGGCCATGATGCGGCCCACAAAATCCTTCTTGGTCGACATCATCTTGCCCAGGCCGAGGTCGGCGGCCGTGGTCGTGCCGTTCAGTTCCGGTCCGGCGACATGGCCCTTTTCGATGCGCATGACGCCAAGAGCCTCGGTGCCGTATGGCGTCACGCCGAACGGCTTGCCGGCCAGCATCAGATTGCGCACGAGCGCCTCGCCATAGCGCGCCGGCACCGAAATTTCGAACGCCATTTCGCCGGAGAAAGAGATGCGAAACAGCCGTGCCTTGATGCCGCCGCGCAACGCAACTTCGCGCGCGCCCATGAACGGGAAGCCCTCGTTCGACAGATCCTCTGTCGGGTCGACGATCTCCTTCAGCAGATCACGCGTCTTCGGCCCGGCGATCGAGAATTGCGCCCACTGGTCGGAGACCGAGGTCAGTTGCACGTCCAATTCGGGAAACAGCACCTGCCGGCAGAATTCGAGATGCTGCATCACCAGCCCGGCCTTGGCGGTGGTGGTGGTGAGGAAATAATGATCCTCGGCCAGCCGCGAGGTCGTGCCGTCGTCGTAGACGAACCCGTCCTCGCGCAGCATCAGCCCGTAGCGCGCCTTGCCGACGGCGAGGCTGGAGAAGGTGTTGATGTAGACGCGGTCGAGGAAGGCGCCGGCATCGGGGCCGTGCACGTCGATCTTGCCGAGCGTCGAGACATCGCAGAAGCCGACGCCGGAACGCACCGCCTTGACCTCGCGTGTGACGGATTCCAGCCAGTCCTTCTCGCCCGTGCGCGGATACCATTGCGCGCGCTTCCACAGGCCGGTGTCGACGAAGACGGCACCCTGTTCGACGGCCCAGTGATGCGAAGGCGTCAGCCTTGTGGCGTGGAAAGTCTCGTCGCGGTGATGGCCGGCAAAGGCGCCGATCGCGACCGGCACATAGGGCGGGCGGTAGATCGTGGTGCCGGTTTCGGGAATGGACTTGCCCGACACCGCGGCCATGATGGCAAGGCCGGCGACGTTGGAGGTCTTGCCCTGGTCGGTCGCCATGCCGAGCGTGGTGTAGCGCTTCAGATGCTCGACCGACTCGAAGCCCTCGCGCTGCGCCAGTTCGA
Source organism: Mesorhizobium sp. B2-4-1 (assembly GCF_006442185.1). NCBI lineage: Bacteria > Pseudomonadati > Pseudomonadota > Alphaproteobacteria > Hyphomicrobiales > Phyllobacteriaceae > Mesorhizobium > Mesorhizobium sp. B2-4-1. Next base: position 311,296 of record NZ_VFVN01000006.1, read on the forward strand.
TGTCGGAAGCAGTGACATCGTGCTGCTGGTCGACGAACGCCTTGCCCTTGCCGGCGACATGCCAGAGCGGCGTCAACGAGAACGCCTCGTCATCGGCGATCGGCGCTGTGCCGGCCTTGCCGCTGCGCCCGGCGTCGAGCGCGGCCGCCGCGCCTGCTGCAAACCCTCCCGCCAGGCAGGCGCCGAGACCGCACGAGCCATTGGCTGCACCGGCGGCGACCATGCCGGGAGGCGCTCCGTCGGGCACGAAGGCGGCGATGTCGTCGCGCCATTTCGGCCGGCCGCGATGATAGGAGGTGAGCCCGACCGCCGGGTTCCAGCCGCCGGAGACGGCAAGCCCGTCCGCTTCCACTTCGGCTCGCGCGCCGCCGGTGAGAGAGACGGAGATTTTCCTCACACCGTCCTTGCCGCCGTCCGCACGGCTGACGGCGCCATGCAGCACCGGGAAGCCGCTCTTCGAGGCGAGCGAACGATGGGCGGGCGAGACGTCAGGCCGTGCGTCGATGACCGCCGCAATCTGCAAGCCTGCGCCGAGTACTGTCTCGACCGTGCGCCAGCCATCCTCATTGTTGGTGAACAGCGCGATGCGTTTTGCCGGCGCGGCGGCATAGCGCGCGACATAGGTCCGCATGGCCGAAGCCATCATCACGCCGGGCGTATCGTTGCCGGCAAAGACGACCGGCCGCTCGAGGGCGCCGGCCGCGACGACGCAACGCCTGGCCACGATGCGCCACATGCGCTGGCGCACCTGGTGCTCGGGCGGCGAGGGCAGATGGTCGTTGACCCGCTCGATCGCGCCATAGGTGCCGCCATCGTAGACGCCGAACAGCGTCGTGCGGGTCATGATGCGGACATCGGGCATTGCCTCGAGTTCCGCCAGGGTTCGCGACAGCCACTCGGCTGCCGGCAGCCCGTCGATCGTGCCGCCATCCGAGAGCAGGCGGCCGCCGGGAATAAAATCCTCTTCGCACAGGATGACGCGGGCGCCGGAGCGGCCGGCGGCAAGGGCTGCCGCAACGCCGGTCGGGCCGGAGCCGGCGACCAGCACGTCGCAATGCGCCCAGGCCTTGTCGTAATGGTCGGGATCGGCAACGCCGGCGGCGCGGCCGAGGCCTGCGGCGCGGCGGATCGCCGGCTCGTAGATCGCCTCCCAGAATTTCGCCGGCCACATGAAGGTCTTGTAGTAGAAGCCGGCGACGAAGATCGGCGCGAAGAGCTGGTTGACCGACATCACGTCGAAATGGAGCGACGGCCAGCGGTTCTGGCTGGCGGCCTCGAGCCCTTCATAGAGCTCGGCGGTCGTGGCCTTGGTGTTCGGCTCGCGGCGTGCGCCGGTGCGCAGTTCGACCAGCGCGTTGGGCTCTTCCGAGCCGGCGGTCAGAATGCCGCGCGGACGGTGGTATTTGAACGAGCGGCCGACCAGCTTGACGCCGTTGGCGATCAGCGCCGACGCCAGCGTGTCGCCCTCGAAGCCGAAGAACGTCTTGCCATCGAAGCGGAAGCTCAGCGGTGACGAACGATCGACGAGGCCGCCAGTGGAGAGACGATTGGACTGGGAGGAAATCACGATGCAGCCCCATGCACTGGCGTCGCGCTGCCCCTCATCGCCCTGCCGCTTCTTACCCTCCCCCTGGTGGGGAAGGTCGCTGCGAAGCAGCGGGGTGGGGGGGCGGCGCCGACCCCCACCCGGACCTGCGGTCCGACCTCCCTACAAGGGGGAGGTAAAGACGTACCGGCCTTCACCGCGGCGCTGAGCTGGACAGAAAAATTCATTTCGCAACCTGCCTCGCCCCGGCGCCCGCCGCCGGCTCCACGGCCGAAATTTCGTGCGTCAGCGTGTTGCGGGTGACCTTCAGCCACGCTCGGCAGCCGCCGCCGTGGTACCAATTCTCGTCCATCACGCCGGCGACATTGTCGCGCAGGTAAACGTAGTCGAAGACGTCGTCCTCCGAAGCGCCAGCCTCCGGACGCATCGGCTTGGCGTCGCCGAGACAGGTGAACTCGCCGAGGTCGCGTTCGCCGCAGAAGGGACAGGTGATGCGCATGGCAGGGCCTTCAGTGCAGGTTCGGTTGGGCGCCCTGGCCCTTTTCGTCTATCATCGCACCAGACCGGAACCGGTCGAGGCGAAAGCGGGCGGCCTCCTTGTGGGATTGGTCGCGGGCCAGCAGGTGGGCAAAGACGAGGCCTGAGCCCGGCGTCGCCTTGAAGCCGCCATAGCACCAGCCGGCATTGAGGTAGAGCCCGTCGACCGGCGTCTTGTCGATGATCGGCGAGCCGTCCATCGACATGTCCATGATGCCGCCCCACTGGCGCAGCAGGCGCACGCGGCCGATCATCGGCATCAGCGCCATGCCGCCTTCGCAGACGTCTTCCATCACAGGCAAATTGCCGCGCTGGGCGTAGGAATTGTAGCCGTCTATGTCGCCGCCGAAGACCAGGCCGCCCTTGTCCGACTGGCTGACGTAGAAATGGCCGGCGCCGAACGTCATCACATTGGGGATGAGCGGCTTGATCGCCTCGGAGACGAAGGCCTGCAGCACATGGCTTTCGATCGGCAGGCGCAGGCCCGCCATCGCGGCGACACGCGAGGAGGAGCCCGCGACGGCCATGCCGACTTTCCCGGCGCCGATCTTGCCACGCGAGGTCTCGACGCCGGTCACCTTGCCGTTGGCGTCGCGCACGAAGCCCGTCACTTCGCAATTCTGGATGATGTCGACGCCGAGCGCGCTCGCCGCATGGGCGTAGCCCCAGACCACCGCGTCGTGCCGCGCCGTGCCGCCGCGCCGCTGCAAGAGCCCACCTTGCACGGGAAAGCGCGCATTGTCGAAATTCAGGAACGGCATCATCTTCTTGACCGCGGCAAGGTCGAGCAATTCGGCATCGATGCCGTTGATGCGCATCGTGTTGCCGCGCCGCGCATAGGCATCGCGCTGCGCATCGGAATGGTAGAGATTGATGACGCCGCGCTGGCTGACCATCGTGTTGTAGTTGAGGTCCTGCTCCATCCGCTCCCACAGCTTCATGGACAATTCGTAGAAGCCGGTGTTGCCGGGCAGGCCGTAATTGGAGCGGATGATGGTGGTGTTGCGGCCGGCGTTGCCGGAGCCGATCCAGCCCTTTTCCAGCACGGCCACATTCCTGATGCCGTACTCGCTGGCGAGGAACCAGGCGGTGGCCAGACCATGCCCGCCGCCGCCGATGATCACCACGTCGTAGCGGTCCTTCGGGCTGGCGTCGCGCCAGGTGCGCTGCCAGTTCTTGTGGCCGGAGAAGGCGGCGCGGGCGAGCGAGAAGATCGAATATTTCATACGTTCATTCCGAGGTCGCTCGCACGCTGCGCCGGTCAGATGTCCAGCGTGTGGTCGCGCTCCCATTGCGTGAAGTGCGAAGCATAGGAATTCCATTCCTGGTGCTTCAGCTTTAGATAAGCCGACGAGAATTCCTCACCCAGCGCCGTCTTGAGCGATTTGTCATTGTCGAATTCGCGCAACGCGTCGAGCAGGTTGAGCGGCAATTTCGGCGCGCCCTCCACCGTGTGACCGTGCTGGTACATATCGATGTCGTAGCGCCTGCCGGGGTCGGCCTTGGAGCGGATGCCGTCGAGGCCGGCGGCGATGATGACGGCTTGCAGCAGATAAGGGTTGGCCGCGCCATCAGGCAGCCGCAGCTCGAAACGGCCGGGGCCGGGCACGCGCACCATGTGGGTGCGGTTGTTGCCGGTCCAGGTCACCGTGTTTGGCGCCCAGGTGGCGCCTGAAATGGTGCGCGGGGCGTTGATGCGCTTGTAGGAGTTGACGGTCGGGTTGGTGATGGCGGCGAGAGCCGAGGCATGTTTCATGATGCCGCCAAGAAAGTTCTTGCCCTTGGCCGACAGGCCGAGCTCCATCGAATTGTCGGCAAAGACATTGGTCTTGCCTGTTTTGTCCCACACCGAGATGTGCGCATGGCAGCCATTGCCGGTCAGTCCCTGGAAGGGCTTGGGCATGAAGGTGGCGCGCAGGCCGTGCTTTTCCGCGATCGACTTGACCATGAACTTGAAGAAAGAATGCTTATCGGCGGTCGCCAGCGCATCGTCGAAGGCCCAGTTCATCTCGAACTGGCCGTTGGCATCCTCGTGGTCGTTCTGGTAGGCGCCCCAGCCGAGCGCCAGCATGTGGTCGCAGATCTCGGCGATGACGTCGTAGCGGCGCATCAACGCTTGCTGGTCGTAGCATGGTTTCGCCGCCGTATCATATTCGTCGGAGATCGTTTTGCCGTCGGGCGAGATCAGGAAGAATTCCGCCTCGACGCCGGTCTTGACATGCATGCCGTCGTTAGCGGCTTCCGCGATCAGTCGCTTAAGCGTGTTGCGCGGTGCCTGGTCGACCTCCTTGTCGTCCATGATGCAGTTGGCGGCGACCCAGGCGACGTCAGGCTTCCAGGGCAGCTGGATAACCGAATTCGGATCCGGCACCGCCAGCATGTCGGGATGTGCCGGCGTGAGGTCGAGCGAGGTAGCGAAACCGGCGAAGCCGGCGCCATCCTTCTGCATATCTGATATCGCCTGCGCCGGCACCAGCTTGGCGCGTTGCCCGCTGAACAGGTCGGTGTAGGAGATCATGAAATATTTGACGTTTTTCGCCCTTGCGAACTCTGCAAGATCAACTGTCACGGAAGTTCCCCATTTTTTGTCGATTGTTGGCCCTAGAGCATATGGCCTTCGGCCCTTTGTTGATCAGAAGCCGTTCTTCCCCGGTATCCAGTTGGTGCCGGCCAGCGGCACGCCGGCCATCGCGGCGGCCTCGATCGTGAGCGCGACGAGATCCTCGGGTTCGAGATTGTGCAGGCTGTTCTTGCCGCAAGCGCGGGCGATGGTCTGCGCCTCCAGCGTCATCACCTTGAGATAGTTCGCCAGCCGGCGGCCGGCGGCCACCGGATCGACCCGCTTCATCAGTTCGGGATCCTGCGTGGTGATGCCGGCCGGGTCGCGGCCCTCGTGCCAATCGTCATAGGCGCCTGATGTGGTGCCGAGCTCGTTGTACTCCGCCTCCCAGCGGGGATCGTTGTCGCCGAGCGCGACAAGGGCAGCCGTGCCGATGGAGACCGCGTCGACGCCGAGCGCCAGCGCCTTGGCGACATCGGCGCCGTTGCGGATGCCGCCCGAGACGATCAGCTGCACCTTGCGATGCATGCCGAGATCCTGCAGCGCCTGCACCGCCGGCCTGATGCAAGCGAGCGTCGGCTGGCCGACATTCTCGATGAACACTTCCTGCGTCGCCGCCGTGCCGCCCTGCATGCCGTCGACGACGACGACGTCGGCGCCGGCCTTCACCGCAAGCGCTGTGTCGTAATAGGGGCGGGCGCCGCCGACCTTGACGTAAATCGGCTTTTCCCAGTCGGTGATTTCGCGCAGTTCGAGAATCTTGATCTCGAGATCGTCCGGCCCGGTCCAGTCGGGATGGCGCGAGGCCGAGCGCTGGTCGATGCCCTTGGGCAGCGTGCGCATCTCGGCGACGCGATCGGAGATCTTCTGGCCGAGCAGCATGCCGCCGCCGCCGGGCTTGGCGCCCTGGCCGACGACGACCTCGATGGCATCGGCGCGGCGCAGATCGCGCAAATTCATGCCGTAGCGCGACGGCAGGTATTGGTAGACGAGCTGCTTGGAATGGCCGCGCTCTTCCTCGGTCATGCCGCCGTCGCCGGTCGTGGTCGAGGTGCCCGACAGCGTCGCGCCGCGCCCGAGCGCTTCCTTGGCCGGGCCCGACAGCGAGCCGAAGCTCATGCCGGCGATGGTGATCGGGATTTTCAGCTCGATCGGCTTCTTGGCATGGCGTGAGCCCAACACGACTGATGTGTCGCAGCGCTCGCGATAGCCTTCGAGCGGATAGCGCGAGATCGATGCGCCCAGGAACAGAAGGTCGTCGAAATGCGGCAGCTTGCGCTTGGCGCCGGCGCCCCGGATGTCATAGATGCCGGTGGCCGCGGCGCGGCGGATCTCGGAAAGCGTGTAGTCGTCGAAAGTCGCGGATTTGCGCGGCGTCGTCGGCGGGTTGCGATAGGTCATGCTGCCTCAATACGCGTCGGCGTTGTCGATATTGAAATTGTAGAGCGTGCGCGCCGAGCCGTAGCGCTTGAATTCAGACGGCTTGACACCGGTGACGCCGGCGCGGTCGAGCAGGCCCTGCAGCAATTCCAGGTGTTCGGGCCGCATTTCCTTGGCGATGCAGTCGGCACCCAGGCTGCCGACCTTGCCGCGCACGAACAGCCGTGCCTCGTAGATGGAATCGCCGAGCGCGTCGCCGGCATCGCCCAGCACCACCAGATTGCCGGACTGCGCCATGAAGGCCGACATATGGCCGATATTGCCGTGCACGACGATGTCGATGCCTTTCATCGAAATGCCGCACCGCGAGGACGCATTGCCCTCGATGACGAGCAGCCCGCCCTTGCCGGTGGCGCCGGCATATTGGCTGGCGTCGCCTTTGACTGTTATCGACCCCGACATCATGTTTTCGCCAACGCCGGGTCCCGCCGAACCATGCACGGTGATGGCACTGCCGGAATTCATGCCGCCACAGTAATAGCCGACGCTGCCGCGCACATCGATGCTGACCGGCTGGTCGACGCCAACGGCGACCGAATGGCTGCCCTTCGGGTTCAACACTTCCCAGGCGGTCTCGTTCGAGCCTGGCGTCAGATTGTGCAGTGCCTGGTTGAGCTCGCGCAGCGACATCTGGTCCAGGTCGAACACCCGGGAGGCATGGTCGCTCGCCGCCGCGGTTGAAAGTTTTGTTGCCGGCATGAACTCAATGCTCCCAGAAATAGACGGTTGCGGGTTCCGGTTCCCAGACTCTCGCATTGTCTATGCCGGGCAGTTTGGTCAGCGCGCGATATTCCGAGCCGAAGGCGACATACTGGTCCGTCTCGGCCATCACGGCGGGCTTGCAGGCGATCGGGTCGCGCACCACGCCGAAGCCGTTCTTGGTGCCGACGACGAAGGTGAAGAAACCGTCGAGATCTGAGAGGGTGCCCTCCAGCGCCTCGCCGAGGTTCTTGCCATGCGCCATCTGCGAGGAGAGATAGGCGGCCGCCACTTCGGTGTCGTTCTCGGTCTCGAATTTCATGCCTTCGCGGACCAGTTCGCGGCGAACGTTGTTGTGGTTGGACAGCGAGCCATTGTGCACCAGGCACTGGTCGGCGCCGGTCGAGAACGGATGCGCGCCCATCGTCGTCACCGCCGATTCCGTCGCCATGCGGGTGTGCCCGATGCCATGCGTTCCGGTCATCCCACGGATGTCGAAGCGGTCGACCACAGCCTCGGGCAAGCCGACTTCCTTGTATATTTCCACGGCTTCGCCGGCACCCATGATGCGGATGTCGGGCCTGAGCGACTGGATGGTCTCACGCGCGGCATCGACCTTTTCGGGCGTGGTCCTGATGACGGCATGCGTCGATTTTACCATGACGCTCACCGGCACGCCGAGCGCCTTGGTGAGTTCGGCGTCCAGTCCACGGAAATCACGCTCCGGCCTCGGCGACTGGATGGTGATCTTGGCCTCGTTGCGGGACGGCGCGCCATAGATCGCGATGCCGGCGCTGTCGGGTCCGCGATCGCTGAGCGATACCAGCATCTGCGACAACATCGCACCGAGCTGCGGCTCCAGCGCCTTGTCCTTGAGGAAAAGTCCAACGATTCCGCACATGCCAGCCTCCAGACCCTTTGTAGCTAAAAATGATGTATCGAATGAGTTCGGGGAATTCAATTGGTATGAAAAAAATATTCCTCTCGTTACGCGTTGTGTTTTGTCCCATCCGGCGGCCCATCGCCTTGTCGGCGCATGGAATGGGCCCATTTGGCGGTCCGGATACGAGCCATCTTGTAGGCGTCGAGGATCGACAGCGCATAGATCAGGAAGCCGCCGGCGTGGCGGCCGACAAAGCTGGCGTCGGGCGGGGCGATCTTCGCCGTCACCCAGGCCAGGATGACCATGAAGAAAAGAAACTGCAGGCCGCGCGTCGGAACGCCCAGCATGACGTGGCCGCTGCCCGGTAGCAGGGTTGCCGCGCCCAGGACGATATATGGGCTGGTAGGTCCGGGCGAGGGGGTTGCGCCGGTCATGCCGCTTTCCGTTCGTTCCTGTTGATCGCGTCGCGCAGTCCCGAAAGGGATACGAGCAGCCGCGAGATCAGCGCCGGGTCGATTTGCGCGTCACCGAAAGCGGCTTGCCGGAAGACACCGTAGCGGGCCCGCTCGGCTTCGGCCAGCAGCCAGACGATACGCACACCCTTTGGCGTGATCAGTAGCTCCTTGGCGCGTCCTTCTGAAAAGGGCTCCAGATGGTCGGCGATGATGTTTTGCGGGAAGCGCACGCCTCTGCGGTCCGTTCGAAGCACCGCCTCGGCGGGAAAGCCGGGCGCCTTCGGCAGCGTGTGGTCGAGATGGTCGAAATTGGAGAATGTCGTCGGCGAGCCCGGCCGCATCATCATGTCGAAGGTGCCGGGCACGGCTGTTTTCTCCGTTATCGATACGCTGAGCCAGCGCGCCGGCAGCTTTCTCGTCGCCAGCGTGTCGACGATGGTGCGCAACTGCACGCGCTGGCCGTTCCACGAGCCTTCCCACGTAACGACGCCGGCAGTACCGTCCGAGACATCTTCGGCGTCGGCAATGACGGCGCGGATGCTGGCCTGGTCGGCGGCGCGCGCCACGGCAGCCCTGTCGCGGCTGCGGCGTGCCAGCCAGGCAAAGTGCAGGACGAGAGCCAGGACAGCCGCCCCGGCAAGCAGTGCTGACGTCACCTCGGACATTTCGTCATGCCAGGCCCGCCCAATTCGGACGGGCCTACTCCCATCAATAGCCCTGCGGTTTCGGCCACGGCATGGTGAACTGGTCGCCGCGCCGTACGAATTTGTAGCGGTAGAAATGGAACCACAGCGAGATCAGGAAATAGAACGCGACCATGGCGATGAGCTGCGAGCCGAAGCCGAGGAAGATGGCGAAGAAGGTCACCACGCACAGGCAGAACAAGACGATCGCCGGCAGCGGGTGAAAGGGATGCGTGTAGCCGCGGCGGATCGAACCCAGAGGCCACTTCTTCCGGAACATCATGATGTTGATGCTCATGAACGTATATTGCAGCACGCCGGACAGGATCGAGAAGGTGATCGCCTGGTTGAGGTCGGCGATAAAGGCGAAGGCGAGCGCGATCGGCAGCAGGAACAGGATCGAGCGGTAGGGTGTGCGGTATCTCGGGTGCACCGCCGAGAACCAGCTCGGCAGGTAGCGATCGCGGCCGAGCGAGAACCAGGCGCGCGCCGCGTCGTTGATGCAGCCATTGGCGGACGCCAGTGCGGCAAGCAGCGTGGCGATGAACAGCAGGTTTTCCAGCAGCGGGTTGCCGGTCAGCTTGCCGGCGTCCCACAGCGGATAATAAGTGATGCCGAGATATTCCCAGGGCATCAGCGAGGCGCAGACATACCAGGTCATGGCGGCGGCGATCAGAAGCGTGATCATGCCGGCCATCGTGCCATAAGGCAGCGAGCGCGCGGGCGAGCGCACTTCCTCGGCCGCCTGCGTGGTGCCCTCGATGCCGAGATAGTACCAGATGCCGAACTGGAAAGCGGCGATGACGCCGATCCAGCCATAGGGCAGCGCGTTCTCTGGGGTGACCAACTCGTTGAGCTTGAGCACCGCGCCTTGCGTCCACGGGCTGACCGAGAAGAACAGGATGACGATAGAGATGTAGGCAATCGCGGTGATGACGAAGTTGACGTTGAGCGTCATCAGCACGCCGCGATAGTTGAGCCATGCCAGGACGACGATGGTGGCGGCGATGAAGGAGTTGTGGGTGAGGCCCTCGACGCCCGCCTTGGCGACGATCGTGTCGCCGAGCAGGATGGCGTCCGACACTTCGAGCATGGTGTAGGCAAAGACCAGGAACAGCGCGACGTTGAAGGCCATCAGCGGCCCGACGATGTGCTTGGCCTGCGCATATTGGCCGCCCGCGGCGGCGACCGTCGACGTCACTTCGGAATCGATCATGGCGACCGAGGTATAGAGCAGCCCGACGACCCAGCAGACAATCAGCGCGGCAAGCGCGCCGCCCTTGTCGGCGGAGAAATTCCAGCCGGTGAACTCGCCGACCAGGACGATGCCCACACCCAACGCCCAGACATGGGCCGGGCCAAGCACCCGAAGCAGCGAGACCCTGTCGCCATTTGTTGCCGAACCCGCAGTTTCAACCACGACCGTCATCGATCAATCCCCACTCAGATCCGGTGTTTTTCGGAAGCGGCTTCAAGTTCGCCTTCGCGCGAGGACGTCAGCACATCCTCGGAGTAGGTCGTATCGACCTTGAACCAATCGTAGAGCATCCACAGCGCAAGCACGATCGAGATGCCCCAGCATGCGTAAGAGAGTACTATCCACATGGTCTGTCCCCGGATTATTTCTCGTCGAACTTCTCGTTGATGACGTCGCGATATTCACGGTCCGATGCCCGGAACAGGAACACGAAATAACCGATCAACACGGCTGCCATGACAACCAGCGTCGGCCAGTCGATGATGTAGTGGAAACGGTTCTGGATGATGTCGTGCGCGGTCTCGGGCGTATAGCCGAGCCTTTCCCAGATCGACGCCATGGTCGGGTTCTGGCCGAGCGCCTCCCAGGTCTTGGCGTCGAGCGCATCGATGGACTTGGCTGCTCCCGCCAATCCCAGTTTCAGCGGCAGCCACAGCGCCACGAAGATGGCGACCACGACGACGGCGATATCGAAGACCTGCCCGGCCTTGCTCTGTTGCGGCGGCGTGTAGCGGGACATGCTTCTCTCCCCCCCTCAGGATTTGCGGTTGCGGTCGTAATTCTTGATGTCGAGCCCGTAGATGAACTCCTTGTCTTCCTTGTAGTGGTTGACCATGGCCAGGATCGCCGCCGTGTTGAAGATCAGCACCGCGGCGGCGGCAATCGCGACGACGGCCTTGATGCCGTCATGCGGGATATGCGGCCATGTCATGAAGAGGACGAAGAGGATCGTCGCCCACAGGCAGATGATCAGGAGCGCGGATCCGCGCAAGTCGGAACGGTACAGCGCCTCGATGCGCTGCTGCAGGTCTGACATCGGTTTTCCCCTTTTTCGACGTCCGGTTCCGAATCCACCGCCCGCCGTTCTCTTTCAAGAGAGTGAAATTTTTTTCATAAATTCAGACCGAATTCGGAAATTGTCAAGACGAATTTACGCAGAGTTAACCGCCTTGTTCGGATGACGAATTTGCCTGACAATGAAATTATTTGCTTTCAGGGGATTGCAGGCCTCCCGCGTTTGCGATCAATATTCGCTCAAAGCTCCAGCCCACGCGCACAGGAGCAGGGAACATAATCAAAATATCAAACGGAGGATCGGATGACGGCATCCTGGAGATTTTCAACCCTGGCGGATCGCCATCGCGCGCTGGGTTCGAAACTCGAAGACTGGAGCGGCATGGGCACCGCCTGGACCTACGACAAGGATGCCGACGAGGAATACATCGCTATCCGCACCAAGGCCGGGCTGATGGATGTCTCGGGCCTGAAGAAGGTCCACATCACAGGCCCGCACGCCTCGCACCTCATCGATCTCGCCACCACGCGCGACGTCGAAAAAATCTATCCCGGCAAATCGGCCTATGCCTGCATGCTCAACGAGGCGGGAAAATTCACCGACGACTGCATCCTCTACCGCACCGGGCCGAATAGCTGGATGGTGGTGCATGGCTCGGGAACCGGACATGAGGAGTTGCAGCGGGCGGCGATGGGCAGGGACGTGTCGCTGCGCTTCGACGACAATCTGCACGACCTCTCGCTGCAGGGGCCGGCGGCGGTCGACTATCTTGCCAGGCACGTGCCGGGCATTCGCGACCTCAACTATTTCCATCACATGCAGACGCAGCTCTTCGGTTTTCCGGTGATGATCTCGCGCACCGGCTATACCGGCGAGCGCGGCTATGAAATCTTCTGCCGCGGCCAGGATGCCGGCACGATCTGGGACAGGATCCTCGACGAGGGCAAGAGCGCCGGCATCATCCCGTGCCGCTTCACTACGCTCGACATGCTGCGCGTCGAGAGCTATCTCCTGTTCTATCCCTACGACAATTCGCAGAAATATCCGTTCGAGAATGAAGGCCCCGGCGACACGCTGTGGGAACTCGGCCTCGACTTCACCGTCAGCCCGGGAAAGACCGGCTTTCGCGGCGCCGAGGAGCACTACCGTCTCAAGGGCAAGGAGCGCTTCAAGATCTATGGCGTGTTGCTCGACGGCAAGGAGCCGGCCGACGAGGGCGCCCCGGTCTATCGCGATGGGAAGAAAGTCGGCGTCGTCACCTGCGCCATGTATTCGCCGCTGGTCGAGAAATCGATGGGCATCGCCCGCCTCGACGTCGACTGCGCCGTCAAGGACACAAGGCTCGAGATCCGCAACAGGAGCGGATCGATCAAGGCGACGGCGCAGCCATTGCCGTTCGACGACCCAAAGAAGACCAAGCGCACGGCGAAAGGCTGAGGCATAGTCGAAGGCGAGGGTTCGAGGCACGAAGCAGAGAATGGCAGCCAAGTCGATCATCAGCCGGCCCGTCTACGGAACCTTGTCTCCGCAGCCCGGCAAGCACCATCTTTTCATCGCCGATGCCGAGGGTGCGCTCGCGATAGCGGACATGGCCAAAACGGCTCCGGACGGGTTCTTCGACGGTGCCGAGATCGTCTTCATTCCCGGGCCGGACGACAGGCAAGTCGCCGCTCTCGAAGCGCTGAAACCGGCGCGCTTCCACCAGGCGCCGTCCTTCGCCAGTCTGCTGCCGCGGCTGAAACAGACGCTTGATAACGCGCATATGGGCCTGCGCCTCTATCTCGCCGGTACCGAAGGGCTGATCGGCCAGGCCATGCAGGTGGCGCTCGATGCCGGCATCGACCACACCGCGATCCAGACCGAACATCGCGGCTCGCTGGCGCGCCGCGTGCAGTGCGTGCATTGCAAGGGCATCACCGAGAATGTAACGACGCAACCCGCCACCTGCTCGCATTGCGGCCTGCTACTTCTGGTACGCGACCACTATTCGCGGCGGCTGGCGGCGTTCCAGGGCGTCTGCATCAATGCCGAGGATCGCAGCGAAATTCCTCCGTTCGAGGAGGTCTTCCGATGAGCACCGGCACCACCAAGCTCGACGTCGTCGTCAGCGATGTTGTGCCCGTCAACGAGCTGGTCACCCGCTTTCATTTCCGCCGCCGCGACGGCGAGCTGTTGCCGACCTTTTCAGGCGGCGCCCATGTCGTGGTCGAGATGCGCGACGGCGACCGCACAAGGCTCAATCCCTATTCGCTGATGGGCTCGCCGCTCGACACGCGCGAATACACGATCTCGATACGTCGCGACGATGTCGGCCGGGGCGGCTCGCTGTTTATGCACCGGAGCGTCAAGCCCGGCCTGGAGATGGTGATCTCCTATCCAGTCAATCTGTTCTCACTCGATCTCCGGGCGAAGAAACATTTGATGCTGGCGGGCGGCATCGGCATCACGCCCTTCATGGCCCAGACCGCGCAGTTGGCAGGCGAGGGCGGCAATTTCGAACTGCACTACACCTGCCGCACGGCTTCGCTCGGCACCTATGCCGATGTGCTGCAACAGCGCTACGGCCGCCGGGTCCGGCTCTATCACGACGACCGCGGGGAACGCATAGACCTCGACCGGCTGCTGTCGTCGCAGCCGCTCGGCACGCATCTCTATGTCTGCGGTCCGGCAGGCATGATCGGCTGGGTGCGCGAGCGCGCCGCCGCGCTTGGCTGGCCACCGGAGACCGTGCATTTCGAGCATTTCGCGGCGCCGCAACCGGGATTGCCCTTCGATGTGACGCTGGCCGTCAGCGGCAAGAGCATCCGGGTCGGCGAGCAGCAGAGCCTGCTCGAGGCGATCGAGGCGGCCGGCGTCGATCCGCCCTATCTCTGCCGCGGCGGCGTTTGCGGCCAATGCGAAACCAACGTCATCGCGTCCGACGGCAAGTTCATCCACAACGACCATTGGCTGAGCGAGGAAGATCATCGCTCCGGCTGCAAGATCATGCCGTGCGTGTCGCGCTTCGAAGGCAAATCGCTGGTCTTGGAAAGATAGGAGGCGAGCTTGGGCATCACCTTTCGCAAGGAAACGTTTCGCGACGACTTCACCTTCAGGAACAGCCCTGAGCACATCAGGCGGTTCCCGTTTCCGTTCCATGAAGACAGCTACATGTATGCGGTCAACATCGAGCCGCATGTCGTCGGTCCGAAGGGCAGCGTGCTGGAAAACCTGATAGATGTCGATGAGCACTATGTCGCCGAGATGCAGGACCGCGCTCTGGTCCTGGCCGAGGATCCGTTGCGCTGCCAGTCGCTGCCGCACATGACGCTCGCCGGCTGGGATCTGCTCGAACTTCTGATGGAGCAGCAGGCGCTGGGCTATCCCGAGCATTTCACGCTGACCCGAGACGGCGATCGCTGGCGCTGGATCAACCGGCCGCTCGGCATCGATGACACCTTCACCTTCGGCGACACAACGACGCTGCCTTACGGGCCGATGGAGTACATCACCCGCCAGAGCCAGGGCGATTTCTGCATCCTCGATCAGCGCGACGGCAATCTTTGGATGGATGCCGGAATGGTCACCACCCAGGCCGACTGGTCGCTCGATTTTGACATCGGCATGAACTTCTTCGAGTGGCACGCGCCGGTACCGCTGGCACATGAAAAGGGGATTTTCGTCAGGGCGCTGAAGTTCCTCATCAACATCCAGCAGGGCAAGCCGGCGCGTCGCCTGAACTGGACCATGACCGTCAATCCGCGCCTCGACACCAGCCCCGAGAATTATCACAAATGGGGCCCGGACCGGGCGACGGTGACGCCCGACAATGTCGGCGACAAGGTGCATCTGCGCGTCGAGTTGCAGAGCTTCTGGCGCCTGCCGCGCTCCAACGCCATCGTCTTCCCGATCCGCTGCTACCTGATCAAGATGGACGAGCTGGTGACGCAACCGAAATGGGCGCGCCGCCTGCACCGCGTCGTCCGCGACCTGCCCGAGGAGCTTGCCACCTACAAGGGGCTGACGCGCTACCGCCCGACACTGGTCGAGTGGCTGTCGAAATTGGATGATGGCAGTGCGACGAGCCCGGGATTCGGGCCGGATTGATTGCTGTATTGACGCTGCCCTCCAAGCAGCCAATCTCCCCCCAAGAGGGGGAGATGCTCGGCAGGGCAGAGGGGGGCGCCGTGGAGCGCAGGCCTTGCCCAATGTCCAACCTCTAACGCTCCGCGAAACTCACCCGCCGCCCAGCCCGGCCACAATCACGACATGCTGGCAGACACTGTCGATGTCGCGGATAACATCGTCGTTCCAGAAGCGCAGGACGGTCCAGCCCAGGGCTTCGAACTTGGCGGTTCTTGCAGCGTCCAATTCCAACGCTTCGGCTTGGCCATGCTGGGAACCATCAAGCTCGACGATCAGCTTTTTGTCCGGGCATGCAAAATCGACGATATGGCCGGCGATAGGCATCTGGCGCCGAAACCCCAGTCCCATCAACCTATGTGCCCTGATCTCATTCCAGAGCTTGAGTTCGGCGTCGGTCATCACCTTGCGCATCCTGCGCGCATTGCGGCGGTTGTTGGAGGATACGAGATTATGCGTCATCGCGGTCCGCCCCCCTCTGTCCTGCCGGACATCTCCCCCTCAAGGGGGGAGATCGGATGTCACTTCGGCTTTCGCCAATCGCCAATGCTGTAAAAAAGGAAATAGAGCCCCGTTAACCCGCGCTCTGCGGATAGCAAATAATCGACAGATAGCGCATGGGCAGTTTCGTCAGCTGCTCCGGTCCGTGCGGGGCGTCGGCGTCGAAGAACAGGCTGTCGCCGGGCTTCATCGGGTAGAGATTGCTGCCGTGTCGGTAAACGACCTCGCCCTCCAGCATATAGAGGAACTCCATGCCCTCGTGCTGGAAGGTCGGGAACACGTCCGAATCCTCGGTCAGCGTGATCAGATAGGGCTCGACGACGACGCCGCTGGTGTTTGAGCCGATATGGCCAAGCAGATTGTACTGGTGGCCGGCGCGCGTGCCGCGGCGCTCGACGTCCAACCCTTCGCCCGCCTTGACGAAAACGGCGCTGCGCTCCTCTTCGAAGCGGCGGAAGAAGGCGGTGACGGGAACACCCAGCGCCCGCGACAGCGCCTGCAAGGTGGTCAGCGACGGCGAGGTGATGCCGTTCTCGATCTTCGACAGCATGCCCAGCGAAATGTCGGTGGCGACCGCCAGATCGGCGACGGTGATGCCGAGCTTCTTGCGGAACGCGCGCACCTCGCGGCCGATCGCCACTTCCAGCACCTTTTCACGCGTGTCGCGGATGGCGTGCGGGTTCTGGGTCAGCGGCGCGCGGATGGTCTTCCCGTCCACCGAGACCTTTGGCAGCGGCTTTGCCTTTGCGCCGCCGGCTCCAGCACCGGCCTTTGGATTTGAAGCGTTTTTCGCCATGTCGCCCCCGGACTTCGCGGATTTATTTCACTCAAGGTGAACATATTCGGTGGCGATACATGAGCGCAGCCGCGTCGGCAAGCCGTCTTATGCCGCATGCGCCAATCCCGCGATTTCGGCCAATGCGGGTTCTTCGCCAGGAATCCGCCTTGCGCAAACGCCGTTCCCGCAGATGGCTGTTGACAGTGCCGGAGGGCCAATTACTGTCACTGCCAGTGAAATTTGTTTCGCTGGGGAAATCAAAAAAATGGAGGCCCGGACATGAACACTCGCGTTGCCGTCATCGGGGCCGGACCGTCCGGCCTGGCACAGCTCAGGGCCTTCAAGTCAGCGGCCGACAAAGGGGCAGACATTCCCGAGATCGTCTGCTTCGAAAAGCAGTCCGACTGGGGCGGCCTGTGGAATTATACATGGCGCACCGGCCTCGACGAGCATGGCGATCCGGTGCACGGCTCGATGTACCGCTACCTCTGGTCGAACGGACCGAAGGAATGCCTGGAATTCGCCGACTACACGTTCGAGGAACATTTCGGCCGGCCGATCGGCTCCTATCCCCCGCGCGCCGTGCTGTGGGACTACATCAAGGGCCGCGTCGAAAAGTCAGGCGTGCGCAAATGGGTGCGCTTCAACAGTCCTGTGCGCATGGTGACCTTCTCGGACGAGACGAAGAAATTCACCGTCACCGCGCATGACCGCACCAACGACGTCACCTATTCGGAAGAGTTCGACAATGTCGTCGTCGCGTCCGGGCATTTCTCGGTGCCAAACGTTCCCTATTTCGAGGGGTTCTCGACCTTCAACGGCCGCATCCTGCACAGCCACGATTTCCGCGACGCGATGGAATTCAAGGGCAAGGACATCCTGATCATCGGCCGCTCCTATTCGGCCGAGGACATCGGCTCGCAGTGCTACAAATACGGGGCGAAGTCGATCACCTCGAGCTACCGCTCCAAGCCGATGGGCTTCAAATGGCCTGAGAACTGGAAAGAGGTGCCGCTGCTCCACAAGGTCGTCGGCAAGACCGCGCATTTCAAGGATGGTTCAACCAAGGATATCGACGCAATCATCCTGTGCACCGGCTATCTCCATTCCTTCCCCTTCCTCACCGACGACCTGAAGCTCAAGACCGCCAACCGCATGTGGCCGCTGGATCTCTATGAAGGCGTCGTTTGGGAGAAGAACCCGAAGCTTTTCTACATTGGCATGCAGGACCAGTTCTACACTTTCAACATGTTCGACGCGCAGGCTTGGTTCGCGCGCGACGTCATCATGGGCCGCATCAAGCTGCCGTCCGCGCAGGCAATGGCCGAGCACGGCGCCAGATGGCGGGCGCGCGAGGAGACGCTGGAAGACGCCGAGCAGATGATCTGGTTCCAGGGCGACTACACCAAGGAACTGATGGACCAGACCGACTATCCCGGCTTCGACGTCGAGGCGGTCAACCAGACCTTCATGGAATGGGAGCATCACAAGGTGGAAGACATCATGAGCTTCCGCGACCATTCCTACCGCTCGTTGATGACCGGCACCATGGCGCCGCTGCATCATACGCCGTGGCTGCAGGCGCTGGACGATTCGATGGAGAGCTATCTGGAAGTGAAGGGCGTCGCGGCGGAGTAGCGGCTTTCAGGCCGGCAACACGACCCAGTCGTGGCGGCTTTCGCCATAGACGGCTTGCGTCGGCGCAGGGAAAGACGGATCGGCGAAACAGCCGACCGCGACAGCGACCGCCTCCGGTTTGCGCGACGGATACCAGAACACCGTCGAGCCGCAGTTTCCGCAGAAGTGGAAAGTGACGGGAAAGCCGCTGTCGGAATTGCGCCGGAATGTCTGGGATGAGCCCTCGATGTCGATCGCGTCGGCATCGAAAAAAGCCGCTATCCCGAACGGACTGCCGGTGCGCCGCTGGCAGTCCAGGCAGTGGCAAAGCGATATTTTGGCCGGCTGTTGCGGACAGCGGATCTGCAATTGGCCACAGGTGCAGCGGGCAATCCTGCTGGTCATGTCTTCCTCCCTTGATAAGTTCGCCGGTTGAGCTTTAACCCAGCCTCGCCCGTGCCTTGGCCGTCCAGGCATTGAACAGCCGGTCGGCGACGATGCCGATGAAGGCGATGGCGAGCCCTGCGACGATGCCGCGGCCCGAATCGGCCTTGGACAGCGCGATGAACACCTCCTGGCCGAGATCACGGGTGCCGACCATGGCGCAGATGATGATCATCGCCAACGCCATCAGGATCGTCTGGTTGACGCCCAGCATGATCTCGGGCAGCGCGAGTGGCAATTGCACGCGAAAGAAAGTCTGGCGCGGCGTGCAGCCCGAAACCTTGGCCGCCTCGATCAGTGCCGGCGGCACCTGCCTGATGCCGTGATTGGTGTAGCGGATCCCCGGCACCACGGCGAAGGCGATCGTTGCGATCATCGCGGTGACGTCGCCGACGCGGAAAAGCATCACCACCGGAATGATGAAGCAGAAGGAGGGCAGCACCTGCAGCGTGTCGATGACGGGCGTGGTCACCTTCTCGAAGCGGTCGCTGCGCGCGGCCATCAGGCCGATCGGAATGCCGATCAGGCAAGCGATGAAAGCCGAGATGCCGCAGAGATAGACGGTCGCCATCGTCTTTTCCCACAGCCCGGTGACGGCGCAGAAGGCGGTCAGCACTGCCACCAGAGCGGCCAGGCGCAACCCGGAAAGCTGAAAGCCGGCAAGGCCGAGCAGGAACACCGCGCCCAGCCACGGAAAGCCCTCGCAGAAGGCCCGCACCGGGTTCAGCACGTTAAGGATCAGCGCCACGCGGAACGCCTCGATGACATCGAAGAAGTTGATCGTCACCCAATTCACCGCCGCTTTCCACAATGGCGCGGTGGTGAAGGTGATCGCCTTCGGCACCGCCGCGAAGGCAGGCACGAAGAGGCCAAGCAGTGTGGTGACGATCAGGATGGCGACGGCCAGCGTCAGATTGCGCCGCCAGAAGGCGGGCTGGACTTGCCGGTGGACGTGACCTTTTGCATGGTTGGCGGCGATGGCCTGGCTCAGCCGGTCGAGCGCGATGGCTAGCGCCACGATGGCCAGCCCCGCTTCCATGGCTTCGCCGACCTTCAGCGCACGCAGCGCCAGCAACACGTCATAGCCTAGCCCGCCGGCGCCGATCATCGAGGCGATGATCACCATGTTCAGCGCCAGCATGATCACCTGGTTGACGCCGACCATCAGCGTCGGCCGCGCCGACGGCAAAAGCACGCGCCACAGTTTCTGCCGCGCCGTGCAGCCGGCCATCTCGCTGAAATCGTCGATCTCGGACGGCACCCGCGACAGGCCGAGCATCGTTGCCCGCACCATTGGCGGCGTGGCGAAGATGGCGGTGGCGATCATCGCCGAAACCGGGCTGTTGCCGAACAGAAGCAGCATCGGGATGAGGTACGCGAAGGTCGGGATGGTCTGCATCAGATCGAGGGCAGGGGAGACCACCAGCCGCTCCGCCCAGGGTTTCCGCCAAGCCCAGATGCCGACGAACAATCCCGTGGCGATGCAGAATGGCACGGCGATGGAAATCAGCGCCAGCGTCAGCATGGCGCTGGTCCATTGGCCGAACAGCGCGATGTAGAGAAAACAGCCGCCGACCAGCATGCCGAGCTTGCGACCGCCAGCGGCATGCCCGGCGAGGAAGGCCGCCGCGCAGATGCCGATCCAGGACAGGCGCGGCAGCACATAGGCGTCGGCGCCGTGGCCGATCTTGAAATTCTTAGCCAGAAGGTCGAGCGCGAAGTCGAGCGGCACGCCGAGCACGGCAGTGATCGACCGCGTCAGCCATGACAGGTTTATTTTTATCCAGCGCATCAGGGCGCTGATCCAGTCGGCGACCGGCACGATCGCCTCGGCCGGATAATTGACGGCCCAGGGGAGACTGTCCTGGAGCAGGAACACGACCAGCACCACGCCAAGCGCTGCGGCCCAGACCAGCAGCCGGGTCTGCGCCGGTCGCGGCCTCGTCCCACTGGCGCTTGCCGTTACTGTCATGCACCGGCTCCTGACCTCTCGATGCCGGCGAGCAGGTCGATCACCGCTTGCGGCGTCACCTCGCCGATCGGCTTGCCGCTGCCGTTGATCACCGCGAACGGTCTGCCGCCCGCCACGATGCTGGCCGAGAAGCTGGCAATCTTGGCCTCCGGCGCCACCGTGCCGCCATGCTCGGCGCCGTCGCAGGCGCGCATCAGGCTCTTCGCCGAGATCACCTTGGCGCGGTCGACGTCGCGGGTGAATTCGGCGACATAGTCTGTCGCGGGATTAACCACCAGTTCCTCCGGCGTGCCGATCTGGATGACTTCGCCATCCTTCATGATGGCGATGCGGTCGGCCAGCCTTGTCGCCTCGTCGAAATCATGGGTGATGAAGACGATGGTCTTGTGCAGCATGGTTTGCAATCGCATCAACTCGTCCTGCATCTCGCGGCGGATCAACGGGTCGAGCGCCGAGAACGGTTCGTCGAGGAACCAGATCTCCGGCTTGGTCGCCAGGCTGCGGGCGATGCCGACACGCTGCTGCTGGCCGCCTGAAAGTTCGCGCGGATAGAAATGCTCGCGGCCGCGCAGGCCGACAAGCTCGATGACTTCGCGGGCGCGTGCTTCGCGCGTCGCACGGTCCTGCCCCTGGATGCTGAGCGGAAAGGCGATGTTGTCCAGCACGTTGAGATGCGGCAGCAGCGCGAAATTCTGGAACACCATGCCCATGCGGTGGCGCCTGAGTTCGATGAGCGCTGCATCCGAGATCTTGAGCAGGTTCTTGCCCTCGAACTCGACCTTGCCGTGCGTCGGCTCGACCAGACGCGACATGCAGCGCACCAGGGTCGACTTGCCCGACCCCGAGAGCCCCATGATGGTGAAGACCTCGCCCTGGCGGATTTCAAGATCGACGCCGCGTACCGCCCCGACCAGTCCGGCAGCGGCGACATCGGCCATGCTGGCCTTGCCGTCGCGCTCGCGGATGAAACTCGCCGCGCTCGAACCGAACAGTTTCCAGACATTGCGGCAAGCCAGCTTTATCGGGCGGGCATCCTTTGGCGCGCCCGCAGCGTTCGGTCCGTGTTCGGTCTTGTCAGGCATTCAAGCGTCCTTCTGGAATATCGACGATTGAGGCCCGGCCGATCGACGGCCGGGTCTCATTCTCCAGTCGGAGCGATCACTGTGCCCAGGCTTTCCAGTCGGCTTCGTGGGCGGCGATCCAGGCGGCGGCGACGTCCTCCGGCGTCTTGCCGCCGAGGTCGATCTCGCCGCTCATCTTGTTGAGCTCGTCGGTGTCGACCGTGTAGGCCTTGGCCACCTTGTAGGCGACGGGCCATTTGTCCTTCATGCCGTTCCAGGCATATTTCCAGATCTCGCCATGCGGCTTGCCGCAATCATATTTGGCGTCGGGATTCGTGCCCCATTTCGGGTCGCTGTAGCATTCGGGCGTGTATTCGGGGAATTGAACCCATTCGCCCTTGTATTTGGCCGGCGCCCAATGCGGCGAATAGATCCACAGCATGATCGGCGCCTTGCGCTGGTAAGCGGAATCGAGCTCCGCGAACATCGCCGCGTCGGTGCCGGCGTGGATGACGGTGAATGGCAATTTGAGTGCCTCGACGCGCTCGTCGTCAAAACCCTCCCAGGTCACCGGACCGCCGAGATAACGACCCTTGGGCGCCGTCTCGGCCGTCGAAAAGGCCTCGGCGCATTTCGGATCCTTCAGCGCTTCCCAATTGGGCAGGCCCGGGCATTTCTCCTTCATATATTCGGGGAACCACCACTCTTCCTTGGCCTTGGGGCCGAGCTTGCCGAGGCGCTCGGTCTGGCCGGTGGCGTCGGAAGCCTTCATCGCCTCGCCGGCGGTCGTGTCCCAGAATTCCAGGCCGATATCGAGGTCGCCATTGGTGAGACCGGTGGTCAGGCTGGAGAGGTAATCGGCGGTCGGATATTCGACGGTGTAGCCGAGCTTTTCGAGAATACCGCCGAGAATCTTGGCGTTGAGATTGACGCTGGTCCAGTCGAACAGCGCGATCTTGATGGGATCGTTGGATTCAGGGGCTGCGGCGTGGACGGAAAGCGTTGGCAGGCTCAGTGCCGCGAGCGCGGCGGCGCCCATGGACAGTTTAGAAACTCCGCTCCGAAATGACATGCTTGTTCTCCTTCAAGCTGTGACGGTTATCGTTCGTTCCCTTCTTGCGTCTTTCTGCCCTTGCTGGGTTTTTTCTTGATTGTGTTGGAAAGACCTGCCGTTGCGCAAGGCCGTTTCCGCCATCGCGCGGCCAAAACCGGCGCAGGTGGATTGTGCTGAGTGTTTGATTTGCGGAAATGGTGCTGAAAGGTCGGCGTCATAGCTGCCGACGGATCGCTGCGACAACGATCACCTGCGGGTCGATTGCCAGCCTTATGACGCCCTGCAAAATGCGAGCCATCAGGGTCCCCTGACCTCGGCTATCGGCCCGGCAAGCCCCATCGCCAGAACCGTTTCATGAGATGAAATTATATATACCAACACTTATCGCGCGCAATGACTAAGGCTTGCTGGATGCATAATTCGGACCGCAGGCGAGGTCGCACCCAACCCACCTGCCGAGCCACCTTACCAGCAGACGTAGCCGCCATCGACGATCAGGTCGAGGCCGGTGACGAAGCTCGACGCGCGGCTGGCCAGGAACACGGTCGGCCCGACCATTTCCTCGGGCGTCGCCATGCGCCCCATCGGCGTGTCGCGCTTGAAGATCTTGATCTCCTCCGCCACCTCGGGCCTCTTGTTCATCGGCGTCAGCGTGTAGCCCGGGCTGACCACGTTGACGCGCAGGCCGCGGTCGGCCCACTCCATGGCGAGGCTCTTCGACATGTGGATGACGGCGGCCTTCGAGGAATTGTAATGCGCCTGCGTCAGCCCGCGATTGACGATGGTGCCCGACATCGAGGCGATGTTGACGATCGAGCCCTTGCGCCGCGCCAGCATCTTGCGCGCTTCGGCCTGGCAGGAAAGGAACACGCCGGCGACATTGACCTCGTGCACCTTCCGCCACGTCTCCAGGGCCATTGTCTCGGCCGGCTCCGATCCGGCGATGCCGGCATTGTTGACGGCAATCGTCAGGGCGCCGAGTTCGCTCTCGACGCGGTCGGTCGCCGCCGCGAGATCGCTCTCGGACGTCACCGTGCCCGTCAGCACCAGCGCCTTGCGCCCAAGCGCGGTGATACGCTGTGCGGTCTCCTCCAGCCCGCCCTTCGATGCATGGCCGAAACAGGCGACGTCGGCGCCGGCCTGCGCCAATCCGATCGCGATTGCCTGGCCGATGCCGCTGCCGGCACCGGTAACCAGCGCGACATCGCCGTCCAGCTTGAAAAGATCCATCGATAACCCTCCCTGCTTCAGGGAGGGTATGCGCTGTCCCGCGTTCCGATCAAGCCTTCAGCGCGGGCATTGCGACACGGCTAGAAATAGCCGTCGGAGGCGGCCGTGGCTTCTTTCGGGATCTCGACGCCGTCGACCAGGATCTTGTCGACCAGTTCGTGATGGAAGCAGACCAGGCCCTTGATGCGCTCCGCCTCATGCACCGGCTCGGGATAGTACCAGACGAGGTTCTCGTGGCGCTTCTTGCCCGTCGTCACGTGATAGTAGTTGGAGATGCCCTTGTAGGGGCAGCGCGAGATGTAGCGGCTGGGCGCGAACATATCGAGCCGCGTGTCGGAGATCGGCAGATAATGGCGTACCGGATGGCCGGTCTCGAACAGGAACACGCCGCGCCGTGAATCGGCGACCTGCTCGCCGTCCAGGATGACCTGCACCCGCCGTGAGGACGGCAGGCAGTCGACCCGCCGGAACGGGTCGCGGGCGTGGACGAAGATCTCCTCGTCCTCCTCATACCAATGCGTCATCTTGGGCCAGTAGAAGGACATGTAGTCCGCGATCGGTGGGCAGCCCTTGACCGGGTCGAGATAGCGCCAGGCGGCATCCTCGACCAGCGTGATGCCGGTGTTGAGCGAGTAGTGCGTGGCCAGGCCCTTGAACGGATCTTCCGTCGTCGTCCTGCTCGGCAGCAGGAATTCCTCGCGCACGTCGCTCATCGGGAAATAGTAGACCGGCAGGTGATCGGATTCGTAGAACACCAGCGCCCTGGTCGTGTCGGCGACGATCATCGATCCCACTTGCACGCGCAGCCGCTTCTGCATCGGCATGGTGAAGGCGACGTAGCCGGGCTCGAACTCATACTGCACGATCGTGTCGAGCAAGGGAAAATGCGGCCCGCGGCCGCGCAAATGAGGCTTGCGAATGGTAGTCTCCCGTTTCTTTTCTTTTGTCATAGAGTGCTGGCGCAAAGCGAGATGGACCTGGATTGAGTCGTCTCGGAGTGGGTTTCCGGGCGGCGGGCTTCTCCTGAGTCGAGCGGCTCGAACGATGGCCCCCCATCGCCCTTCGCAGCCCCGCTGGCGGATAGCCTCGCCGCCCGAAAGCAGAAATTGTCCATCCAGCCTCTATCCCAGCGACACCCGGTCGAGCAGCAGGCCGGCGGCGATCGGCGGCAGCCCGCTGACATTCTTGCGCACCGGCACCAGGAGGTCGGGGAAATAGCTGAAGATGACAGGCGTCTCGTCGAGCAGCAGCTTCTGGATGTCTGACGCCGCCGCCCGCTGCGCGCCGATGTCGAGCGCCTTGAGATAGGAATTGACCATGCCGTCATAGGCGGCGCTCTTGAAATGCGCCGCATTCCACGGGCCGTCGCTGACCAGCGGGCTTTTCAGGAAGACGTTCGGCACGCTGCGATGGGCGTAGTCGGTGATGCCGAGCGGGCTGTCCAGCCAGTCCGATTGACCGAACACCGCCTTGCCGTAATATTTGTCCTGGTCCTCGATGTTGAGCGAGACGCGCGCGCCGATCTCCTTGGCGAAGTTCTGGAACAGCTGCGCGTAGCCGGGAATGTCGGAGTAGCGCAGCGTCGTCAGCGTGATGTCGAAGCCGCTGCCGAGGCCCACGGCTTCCATAAGCTGCTTGGCCTTGGCGATGTCCTGGGCGCGCTGCGGCACCGTTCTGTCGGTCGCGGGGAAGGCCGCCGCAAACGGGCTGTCATTGCCGGTCGCCGCCATCCCGCGGCACAGCCCATCCACCAGCTTGGAACGGTCGATGCACAGCGCCAGCGCCTGGCGCACGCGCTTGTCGGTGAAAGGCGCCATGTCGCAGCGCATGTGGAGCTGGCGGTGCGCGGTCGAGGCGACGCGCAGCACGGTGATGTCGGGGCTGTTCAGCACCACTTGGCTGACATCGAGCGGAACGGCGTCGAGAATGTCCACTTCGCCGGCCTGCAGCGCCAGGATGCGCGGCTGGACATCGCCGTAGAATTTGAACTCGAGCCGGTCGGGCAACGCCTTCTCGCCCCAATAATCGGGGTTGCGGATGAAGGTAGCGCCGACTTTCGGCGTGTAGCTCTCCAGCCGGAACGGGCCGGTGCCTTCAAAGGTCTTTTCGTAGTCGCCCTTGTAGCTCGCCGGCAGGATGACGGCATTGTAGTTGTCGATCGACACCGAATAGGGAAAGCTGCCGTTCGGCACGTCGAGATGGAAGGCGACGGTGTGGTCGTCGACCTTGCGGGTGCCGCCCTTCGACAGCAGGCCCTTGAACACCGAAAGCGCGTTCGAGGCCCCGTCCGGGTCGGCCAGCCGGTCGAAGGTCGCGACGACGTCGTCGGCCTTGAAGTCCTCGCCATTGTGGAATTTCACGCCCTTGCGCAGCTTGAACGTCCAGACGCTGCCGTCCTCGTTCGGCGACCAGCTTTCCGCCAGCACCGGCTTCAGCGTGAGGTCCGGCTGTGTGACGCAGAGGAATTCGGCGGTCTGGAAAACCAGCTGGTAGCTGCCGCTGTCGTAGTAGGTGACGGGATCGATGGCCCCGCCTGGCGGCGCCACGCCGGCGCGCACCGTGCCGCCCGGTTTGCCTTCGGCGCGGGCTTCTTGCGTGCCGAGACCGGCGGCGGCGACAAGGCTGCCCAAGAACGGCAGCGAAAGGCCGAGAACGCTGCCATGGCGCAGGAAATCGCGCCGGTCGAGCCGGCCGGCCAGCAATTCGTCGACAGCGGAATTTTCGATTGCAGTGAGATTCCGGCGGGCGATGTCGATCCTCTCGAAATGCTTCGGCATGGCTGCAATCCTCGCTTGTCTTGGGGCAGGCCATCTAGTTCATCGTTGACCGCGAGCGGAAAGCGATATTTTTTGATAGGGGCCATCGGAATTTTCGATGCGGAGAGCCAAGGCATGGACACCGAAAACCTGCGCAGTTTCCTGGAGATTGCCGAGCATGGCAGCTTCACCGTCGCGGCCAATCGGCTGAACCTTGCCCAGTCCACCGTCAGTGCGCGGATAAGAGTGCTGGAGGAGCAGTTGGGGCGACGGCTTTTCATCCGCGACCGCGATGGCATCACGCTGACGCCGGCCGGCCGCCAGTTCCTGCCGCATGCGTCCGCCATCACCCGCACCTGGGAGCAATCGAGGCAGGACATCGCCGTTCCCGATGGCTATGAAACACTGCTCCGGCTGACCGCGCCCGCCTATCTGTGGGAGCGCATCACTTCGCCATGGGTCGAATGGATGCGCGCCGAGCGGCCGAACGTTGCGTTACGGCTCGAGGGCAGTTTTCCCGATCTGGCGATCGACCAACTGGCCGAAGGCCTGCTCGACATCTGCATCCTCTATCTGCCGCGGCCGCATCCCGGAATCGTTTACGAAACGCTGGCCGTCGATCAGGTCGTGCTTGTCCAGCATGCCGCGCAGACGAAGCCATGGACCGAGAACTACATACTGATGGACTGGGGGCTCGAATTCCGCATCGAGCATGATCGGGCGTTTGCCGGCATGGTCAAGCCGGCCATTTCGGCCGGCCTGGTCTTCATCGGTTTGCAGCACGTGCTGTCGCAGCAAGCCGCCGCCTATCTGCCGCTCAGCGCCGTCAGCGGCCATATCGAGCGCGGCGAAATGAAACGCGTCGCGAACACGCCCGTGTTCCAGCGGCCGATCTATCTTGCCTATCCCAGCAATCCGGCGTCGTCGGATGTGCTCGACGTGGCCTTGGCGGGATTGCGGGCACTGACGAGGGATTGGGCCGGCGAGCAGGGCTTTGCCGAGGGCGACCGGTCCTTCAGCATGGCCGGCCATCCGTGAAGGGCAGGGGCCGTATGTTCGGCTACGCCGGCTCGGTATCGACCGCTGCCGGCCTCTGCAGCCTGGCGAGTTCCACATAGGGAATATGGCAACGGATCGAGTGTCCGGGGCGCGCCTCGGCCAGCGGCGGTTCCTGTTGTTCGCAGATCGGGCCGATCTTGCGTGGGCAGCGCGTGTGGAAGACACAGCCCGGCGGCGGATTGGTGGCGCTGGGGATTTCGCCGTCGAGACGGATGCGCGCCGTCTCGGTCTGGTCGAGCCTGGGCACGGCCGACAGCAGCGCTTCGGTGTAGGGATGATGCGGGCCGGAGAAAACGTCCTCCGACGGCCCAAGCTCCATGATGCGGCCGAGATAGAGCACGGCGATTTTGTCGGAGAGGTAGCGCACCACGCCAAGATCATGCGAGATGAAGATGTAGCTGACGTCTTCCTTCGCTTGCAGATCGGCGAGCAGGTTCAGGATCGCGGCCTGCACCGACACGTCGAGCGCCGAGGTCGGCTCGTCGCACACGACGATGCGTGGATCGCCGGCGAAGGCGCGCGCTATGGCAACGCGCTGTTTCAGTCCGCCCGACAGCTGGCGCGGCTTCACGGCCAGATGCCGGTCGGTCAGCCGCACCGAGCGGACGAGGTCGTCGAGGCGGGCCTTGAGCGCCTTGCCGCTCAAGCCCGCCAGCCGCTTCAGCGCGCGGCCGATCAGATGCCTTATCGAATGCGACCGGTTGAGTGCGGAGTCCGGATTCTGGAAGACGATCTGCATCGCCTTGACCTGGTCGTCGCTGCGGTCCCCCAGCCGCGGCGCCAGCGCCTTGCCCTCGAGCTCGATGCTGCCGCCGTCGTCGGGCGGCACGAGGCCGAGCAGCAGCCTGGCGAAAGTGGTCTTGCCGCTGCCGGACTCGCCGACCAGCCCGAGCGTTTCGCCCGGCCTGAGATCGAGCGACACGTCCTTCACCGCGCGCAGCGAATGGCCATGGCTGGCAAAGGTCTTGTTCAGCCCGGCGACCCGCAATACCGGCGTGGCTGCGGCTTTCGGCGCGGCGGGCGCGTCGCTGGGCGTCGTGCGCGGGAGGGATTGCGCCTTCTCGTGATAGTGACAGCGCGACAGCCGGCCGCCCAGCTCGTAGAGCGGCGGCAACTCGTTGCGGCAGCGGTCTGTAGCGAGAGCGCAGCGGTCGGCGAAGGGGCAGCCCTTGATGTCGGCCCCGATGCCGGGCAAAAAGCCCGGGATGGTGTCGAGGCGGCCCTGGTCCTTGCGCTGGCCGCCGCGCGGCAGGCAGCGCAGCAGCGCTACCGTATAGGGATGGCGCGGATCGTTGAAGACGGCCTCCGTCGGCCCTTCCTCGACCAGCATGCCGGCATAGAGCACGCCGACGCGATCGCACATGTTGGAGACGACGGCGAGATTGTGGCTGATGAACAGGATCGAGGCCGACAATTCTTGCCGCAGCTGCGCGATCAGGTCGAGCACCTCGGCTTCGACGGTCGCGTCGAGGCCGGTCGTCGGCTCATCCAGGATCAGCATCGAAGGATCGTTGGCCAGCGCCATGGCGATCGCCACGCGCTGCTGCATGCCGCCGGAAAGCTGGTGCGGATAGCGTTGCATGACGCTGGCCGGATCGGAGATCCGCACCCGGTTGAGCATGGCGATTGCGCGATCCTCGGCTGCCTGCCCCGTTTTGCCCCCAAGCTCGAAGATCTCGGTCAGCTGGCGACCGATGCGGATCGACGGGTTGAGCGCCTTGCCGGGGTCCTGATAGACCATGGAGACGCTTTCGGCGCGCATTTGCCTGAGCGCCTCGGCATCGAGCTTCATGACGTCCTGGCCGTCGAGCGAGATCGCGCCGCCTGATATCGAACCGTTTCGCGGCAGGTAGCGCACGACGGAAAGGGCGACTGTGGATTTGCCGCAGCCGGATTCGCCGACCAGCCCATAGGCCTCGCCTTGGCCGATGGTGAGACTGAGATTGCGCAGCACCGCCCGGTTTCGGCCCGAAACACGATAAGCGACCGACAGGTCGTCGAGGTCGAGTGCGTTCTGGGCCTTGGCCTTCCGGGTCTTGGAGGGTTCAGTCATTGAAGGCTCCATGCACGCCGTCGGCCGCCAGATTGACGCCGATCACCAGCGAGGCGATGGCGAGCGCGTCGAACAGCACGGTCCACCAGAAGCCGCCGCCGATCATGCCGTAATTGCTGGAAATCGAGAGCCCCCAGTCCGGCGACGGCGGCTGGATGCCGAAGCCCATGAAGGAAAGCGTGGCAACCGCGAAAATGGCATAACCAAGCCGCACGGTCGTTTCAACCAGGATCGGCGGAATGACGTTGGGCAGGATCTCGACGAACATCGTATGCAGCGCACTCTCATGCCTGAGCTGGGCCGCGGCGACATAGTCGAGCTCGCGCTCAGCCAGCACCGCCGAGCGCACGGTGCGCGCGATGATCGGCGCGAAGCTCAGGCCGATGACCACGATGACGGTGGTCTTGGACGTGCCGAGCGCCACGATGGCGAGCAGCGCCACGATCACCACCGGGATTGCCATGAAGGCTTCCAGGATGCGGCTGACGACATCGTCGACGATACCGCGGAAGTAACCGGTGAGCAGCCCGAGCGCCGTGCCGGCCACCGTCGCCAGCAATGTCGCCAGCGGCGCCACGGTCAGGATGTCGCGCGAGCCGACGATGACGCGCGAGAAGACGTCGCGGCCGATCTGGTCGGTGCCGAACCAGTGTTCGGCCGAAGGCGGCGCCAGCGCGTTGATGATGTCGTCGGCGAGCGGATCGTAGGGCGCGAAATGTTCGCCGAACAGCGCACAGGCGACCCAGAACAGCACGATGGTGATGCCGACGAGGAAGGTGCCGGAGCGAAGCAGCGAGGACAAAACCTCCGCCAGGGGGCTGCGCTGGCGGGTGTCGTCCTGTCTGGCGGGACTGGTCTGGACGGCGCTCATTGTTCTGACCCCAGCCGGATGCGTGGATTGAGCACGGAATAGAGGAAGTCGGCCACAAGGGTGGCCACGGCATACACGATGCCGATGGTCAGGATGCCTGATTCCAGCATCGGGAAATCCTTGCCGCGCGCAGCGGTGAAGATCAGCGAGCCGATACCCTGGTAGCGGAACAGCGTCTCGATCACCACGAGGCCGCCGATGAGATAGCCGGTCTGGGTGGCAATGACGGTGATGGTGGGCAGCAGCGCATTGCGCAGCACATGGCGCCAGATCACCGTGCGCCAGGGCAGGCCCTTGAGCACCGCGGTTCGCGTATAGTCGGAATCGAGCGCCTCGATCATGCCCGAGCGCGCCATGCGCGCGATATAGCCGAACAGCACCAGGAACAGCGGCAGCGCCGGCAGGATCAGGTAGTAAAGCTGCGTGAAGAAACCGGCATCACGCGGCCATGCCGCCGAGATCGGCAGCCAGCGCAGCCAGACACCGAAGATCAGGATCAGGATGATGCCGGTGACGAACTCCGGCAGCACCGTCACCGACAGGCCGCCAAGGCTGATGATGCGGTCGAGCGGCCGGTTGAGGTTGAGGGCCGCGACGACGCCGCCAAGGATGCCGATTGGCACCACCAGCACGAAGGCGACCGCCGCCAGCTTCATCGAATTGCCCAGCGCATCGATGACGAAGGGGGCGACCGGCGAGCGGAAGATGTAGGACGTGCCCATGTCGCCCTGGACGAAGTTTGAAATCCAGCTCCAGTACTGGGCAAGCAGTGGCCGGTCGACGCCGAGCGAATGGTTGAGCGCATCGACGGCGCGCTGGTCGGCGAACGGCCCCAATATGGCGCGCCCGACATTGCCTGGAAGCACCTGTCCGCCCAGAAAGACCATGATGCTGAGCAGGAACAGCGTGACGAGCGAAAGCGAGACGCGCCGGACAAGGAAGGAGAGAATGGCTAACACTCCCTGAGTAGCCAGCTCCCGTCAGGAAGCTGGCTGTTATAGGATTGGCTTTCCCTTCCGCTCAGGCCTTCGACGCCTTTTCCAGGAACAGCTGCGACATCGCGGTCGGCTGCACGCCGGCCACGCCCTTCGCCGTCGCCGTCAGATAGTCGTAGAAATAGCCGAAGATGACCGGCGTCTCCTCGAGCAGAAGTTTCTGGATCTTGCCTGCCGTCGCCTTCTGCGCTTCGAGATCGAGGGCCGCGATATAGCTGGTCGCCAGCGCGTCGTAGTCCTTGTTCTTGAAGTGCGCCGCGTTCCACGTGCCTTCGCTCTTCAGCGGGGCGGCAAGATAGACGTTCGGCACGCCGCGGTGGCCGTAGTCGGTGATGCCCATTTCCGAGTCCAGCCAGTTCGATTTGCCGAACACGGCGTCGCCGTAGTAGGCGCTCTGGTCGAGGATGTTGAGCTCGAGCTCGATGCCGATTTCCTTGACCCAGTTCTGGATGAGCTGGGCGTATTCGGGGATTTCGAGATAGCGCTCGGTGGTCAGCGTCATCTTGAAGCCCTTGCCCGCGCCCGCCGCCTCCATGAGCTGCTTGGCCTGCGCGATGTCCTGCTTGCGCTGCGGCACGCTCGCATCGGTCGAGGGATAAACCGGGGCGAACGGGCTGTCGTTGCCGGCCACGGCGCGCCCCTTCATCAGGCCCGCGACTAGCTTGTCGCGGTCCAGGCTGAGCGCGATGGCGCGGCGCACGCGCGCATCCTTCATCGGCCCGTCGTCGCAGCGCAGGTGCAGTTGCTGGTGCGCCGACGATTTCAAGCTGATGATGTCGATGTTGGGATCGTTGAGCAGCGCCACGCCAGACAGGACAGGCATCTGGTTGATGATGTCGACCTGCCCGCCCTGCAGCGCCAGGATCATTGGCTGCATGTCGGCAAAGAACGTGAATTCGGTGCGTTCCGGCAGCGCCTTCTCGCCCCAGTAGCCTTCGTTGCGGACGAAGGAAGCGCCGACCTTCGGCGTGTATTTGTCGATCTTGAACGGCCCGGTGCCGTCGAAGCTCTTTTCGTAGTCGCCCTTGTAGCTCGCCGGCACGATGACGGCGTTGTAATTATCGGACGACACCATGTAGGGAAAGTTGCCGTTCGGGGCGTCGAGGTGGAATTCCACCGTGTAGTCGTCGACCTTCTTGCTGGCGCCCTTCGACAGGATACCGGTGAACACCGACAATGCGTTGGACGAGTTGGCCGGGTCGGCGATCCGGTCGATGCTGGCCACCACGTCGTCGGCCTTCATTTCGCCGCCTGAGTGGAACTTCACGCCCTTGCGCAGCTTGAAAGTCCACACCGAGCCGTTGTCGTTCGGCTTCCAGCTTTCAGCCAGCGCCGGCTTGAGCACGAGATCGGGGCCGTCGACGCAGAGGAACTCCGCGACTTGCTGCATGATCAGCAGGCCGCCGGCATCGGCGATGGTGACAGGGTCGATCGTCGCCGCCGGCACGCTGCTTGCGACGCGGATCGTGGCGCCTGGCGCGCCTTGCGCCCGGGCGAGCGACGGCATGGCACCGAGGCCCGCGGCCGTGGTGATGCCGCCCAGCAGCGGCAGCGACAGGCCGAGCAGGCTGCCATGGCGGATGAAGTCGCGGCGGCTGACACGGCCGTCGACGAGACCGTCGATGAGGTGATTTTCGAGCGGCGAGCGATTGCGCCGGATGAGGTCGAGAATGCGATAATTCTTGCTCATGGGTTTGACCCTTTCCCCTGTTTCTTATGGTTGACGAAAATTCGCGACTATACCGTTTCCGGTCGCCAGAGGCCTGTAGACCGGGACTGTAGCACGCGGTTTTGTCCGGTCCATCCAGTCCTTGGCGCGGACGTGCCGGTTTCTGGGCTGCACTGCTTCCTCTAGTCCGTGGCCACCCTTTCCGACCGGGATCGCGGCGGCTGGCTTCTGCTGTTGTGGCCGGCCGCCCTCATCTAGTTCAGCGGCAAACGACGGTAAGTTCCGGGCTTTGCCGGATCGTGATATTTGTTGCAGGGCCCGTTCTCGGCGAAGTTGCGATGGCAGGCAGCGAGCCGTTCTCGCGACAATGTGATGCCGAGACCGGGCCCCTCCGGCACAGGCACGACATTATTCCTCGGGCAAAACGGTCCTTCCTCGGTGATGTCGGTCGGTTGCATGCGAAACAGCGACTGGTTCGGTTCCCGTATCCAGCCGAGCGCCGCGCATAGATGCAGGTAGGCGGCGCTGCCGATGCCGCTGTCGCCGCTGTAGCACCAGAAATCGATGCCGGCGTGCTCGCAGGCGCCGACGAAGCGCAGCATGCGGCCGATGCCGCCATGCGCGGTTGGATTGCCGACGAAGGCGTCGGGCACCTTGAGGTCCATGGCGCGGGCGATGTCGATGTTGTGGGTCGAGAACGGGATCGAGCAATGGCGCCTGAGTTCGCGCATCTCCTCGATCGTCGCCACTGGATCCTCCCAATTGCGCACGCTAAGCTCTTCCAGCGGCCGTGCCAGTCGCCGGGCGGTGCTGAGCGAATAGGCCTGGTTGGAATCGATGCGGATCATCGCATCGTCGCCGAGCTTCCTGCGGATCAATTCGATCATCTTCAGCGAGATTTTTGGATCCTGCGTCGAGAACTTCCCTTCGAAGAAGGTCGTTCCGTGGGTCTCATGAAGCTCGACGCAGTAGTCGGCGACTTCCTCCGGCGTCGTCTCGCCTTTCACCCTTGGCCCGTCGCCGCGCAGCGAAAAGTAATCGGTGAACGGGATCTCCTTGCGCACGGCGCCGCCGAGCAGTTGGTAGAGCGGCTGGTTCCACACCTTGCCGCGCAGGTCCCAGAGCGCCATCTCGATCGCGCCGAAGGCCATGATGCGGGCGCGGTCGTTGATCGACTGCACGCCGGTCCAGTAGGGGAGGCAGACATGCTCGGCGCCCGCGATGTCGAAGGCGTCGCGGCCCACGAGCCGCGGTGCCAGGATGTCGTTGATGATCGCGGCTGCTGCCGGCGTCGGTGCTTCGCCGAGGCCGATCAGGCCATCTTCGGTCTCCACTTCGACAATGGTCGGCGAGAAGCCGTCGAGTTCACCGAACACCCAGGCATAAGGCGCCTCGAGCCTGAGGTTGATCGGCGTCGCCTTGATGCCGCGGATTTTCACCGGCCGACCTCGAAGAAGGGCTTGCCGAGAAGATCCGGGACGACGTCGATGCCGAGGCCCGGACCATCCGGAACGCCCATGCGGCTGCCGGTGACCGGCGGCTTGTTCGACGCCGTGCGCACCGTCACCCATTCGTGGAACGCGATGGCGTGCAGGCGGCGCTCCTGCGGCGTCGACAGCGACAGATGCGCCATGGCTGCCGTGTCGATCTCGGCGCCGCCGGTATCCTCGACGGTGATCATGAAGCCGAGGTCGACGGCGACATCGCGGATCAGCCGGGTCCTGCCGACGCCGCCGAGCCGCGAGATCTTCAGCGTCAGCCCGTCGGCCGCGCCTCGGCGATGGATTTCCAGCATGTCCTCGAGCGAGGTGACGGATTCGTCGAGCACCATCGGCTTGTCGAGCATGCGGCGCACCGACATGTTTTCCTCGATCGTCGTGCAGG
The DNA here is from genome assembly GCF_006442185.1 of Mesorhizobium sp. B2-4-1. Lineage (NCBI taxonomy): Bacteria > Pseudomonadati > Pseudomonadota > Alphaproteobacteria > Hyphomicrobiales > Phyllobacteriaceae > Mesorhizobium > Mesorhizobium sp. B2-4-1. Next base: position 346,438 of record NZ_VFVN01000006.1, read on the forward strand.
GTTGCTCGAATGTGTAATCGATCGAGCGCGTCGCATCGGCGAACTGGCGCGCCTGGTAGGGCGTCCAGCCGGCATTGGCGTCGCAGAAGATGACAGTGTCTTTCGGCACTGAGGCGGCGACCGCCGTGACGCGTTCGATGTCGTCGCGGACGTTGCCGCCGACCTTGACCTGCAGCCGGTGGAAGCCGTCCTGGACGATGCGCTGCGCAAGGGCGGCCATGGCATCGACGCTGCCATGGGTGACGACCTTGTAAAGCTCGGCCGTATCGCTCTCCTTGCCGCCCAGCATCGTCACCAGCGGCACGTCGGCGGCGCGCGCGGCGAGATCCCAGCAGGCCATGTCGAGCGCCGACTTGATGTAGGGATGCCCTTTGAACACGATGTCCATCAGCCGGCCGATGCCGGCGAGGCCGCGCGGGTCGTGGCCGATGAGGTGCGTGGCGATCTCCATAACGCCGGCACGGGCGCCCGCCGGGAAGGCGGCCGAATAGAAATTGCCGAGCGGCGCCATCTCGCCCCAGCCGGTGATGCCATCGTTCGAGGTGATGGCGACGATCACCGCGTCGAAGGCGTCGGCGACGCGCCCCTTCGACATGCGATAGGGGCCGTCCACGAAGGGCTGCGCGACATGGTAGGCTTTGATGGTTGCGATCTGCACGTTGATGTCCGTTGTCCGCTGGGGAAGGATCAGGCGCCTTTCGACGGGCGCCGTTCGAGAGCGCGCGCGTAGGCAAGAAGCTCTTCGAAGTCGTGGTCTATATGCTCGCGGGCGTGGCGCTGGGCAGCGCGCATGTCGTCGCCCTTGAGCAGCCGCACGTAAGTCTCGTGAACGTTCTCGGCAGGCACCGCTTCGTTGCGTGCCTGCTGGTGCAGGGCAAAATACATCTGCAACCGGCTGGTCAGCCGTTGCCATGTTTCCAAAAGAACGGAATTGTCGGCCCATTCGTGAATCAGGCCATGCAGTTGCAGCGCGGTTTCGATCTGCCTTGTGGTGTCGCGGTCGCGCGTCGCCTGCTTCACCGCCTCATGGCGCCGGTCGAGCTCATCGAAAAAGCGCCGATCGCGCAGCTCCCATGTCCGCTCGATGGCGAATTCGTCGAGCACCTTGTTGAGCGAGTAGACATCGTCGATGTCCTTGGCGGTGACATTGATGACGAAGGTGCCGGCATAGGGGATGCTGGTCAGGATGCCTTCCTGCACCAGCTCGCGCATCGCTTCGCGCAAAGGCGCGCGGCTGACGCGCATCTGCTCGGAAATCCGCAGCTCGTTGAGCTTCTGGCCCGGCTCCAACTGGCCGGTCAGGATTGCCCGTCGCAGCAGCGCCACGATCTCCGCGCGTCGGGTCGTATCCGCGATTGGACTGAAATCCGCCTTTGCCATCCCGGCCACTCCCGACGAAACAAGGGCAAGACAAGCAGATTGTCGACAATCTAACAAGGACTTTTGCGGCTTTTTTCACATGGCCGGTACTGGTCGGGCGGAGCTGCTCGCAAAAGCGGCGCCCGCGACCTGTGGGAAGGCCGGGGCGCCGCGCTGAAACCGGGCCTGCGGGGGAGTCAGGTGGCCGGTTTCTGTGGCAGTGGCGAAATCGGCATTCCAGGGCCGATCTTCTGCAGATTGCCTGTTATCACCTGGTCGCCTTCCGTGACTCCGCTCAGGATGGCCACCAGGTCGCCGCTGGTCGGCCCGGTCGAGACCAGCCGCTGGTCGACCGTGTTGCCCTTGCCGACGACGTAGAGATATTTGCCGAGCTGGCTCGAACCCAGTGCCACCTGCGGCACCATCAGCGCATCGGGCTGCTGTTTGACGTGCAGCCGGACGCGGACATATTGGCCAGGCAGCAGCGCGAACTTGGCGTTGCCGATGGTGGCGCGCGCGGTGATGGTGCCGGTCGAATGGTCGATCGTGTTGTCGATGAAGGTGAGTTCACCCTTCTGATGGGCTTCGGTCTCGCCCGGGAGCAGCACCTCGACCTCGATCGGGCCGGCGGCACGAGCTTCCTCGATCTGCGCCAGATCGCTCTCGCTCGGATTGAAGGTTACATAGATCGGGTCGAGCTGCACCAGCGTGTTGAGCACCGTGCCGGCGACGCTGACCAGCGTGCCGATCGAGGCCTGGTTACGGCCGATGCGGCCTGCGAAGGGAGCGCGAATCTCCGAATAGCTCAAATTGAGCTCGGCCGAGCGGACCGCCGCCTGGTTGAGCGCCAGCGACGCCTGCGCCTCGCGCAAGGTGCTGGTGCGCTGGTCGAAGCTGTCCTTGGCCAGATAGCCGCTCTTGGCGAGCTCGGTGCCGCGGCCGAGATTGGAGCGGGCATAGTCGAGCGTCGCTGTATCACGCTGCACCTGCGCCTTCGCCTGGTCGAGCGCCACCTGGAAGTCCTGCGGCGCGATCCTGTAGAGGAGGTCGCCTTTCCTGACGTCGGCGCCGTCTTCGGCGGCTTGCTCTTCCAGGTAGCCCGGCACTCTGGCCTGCAGCGTGACGCTGCGGATCGGTTCGGTGCGGGCGGCATAGTCGAGATAGATCGGGATCGTCTTCTTCACCACGCTGGTCACCGGCACCGGCATGACGAATGCCGCGGGAGCGGGCGTTGCCGCTCCGGCCGTGCCGGCATTGAGGCTGAGGCTGCCCATATCGAGCAGGTGAACGCTCGCCACCGAGATTGCGCCCAGCGCGACAGCGGCGCCCAAAGCGATTTTCCATTTACGCATGTTCAGTCTCCAATCTTATTCGGCCGCTTGCGCCATGGGCGGCAAGGCGGGTTCGGCAGTTGGTTCGGAATGCAGGGAAGCGGGCTCGTCGCCGCCGCGGCGTTCGCGCAGCTGTTCGATGACCGCATAGAAGACCGGCACGAACACCAGCGACAGGATGGTCGCCGCCACCATGCCGCCGAAGACGGTGGTGCCGATCGATTGACGGCTGGCAGCACCGGCGCCGGTCGCGAACATCAGCGGCAGCACGCCCAGGATGAAGGCGAAGGCCGTCATCAGGATCGGCCGCAGCCTCAGCCGTGCCGCTTCCATCGCCGCTTCGACGATGCTGAGCCCTTCTTCGCGCCGTCGCCGGGCGAACTCGACGATCAGGATGGCGTTCTTCGCCGCCAGGCCGATCAGCATGACGAAGCCGATCTGCGAGTAGACGTCGATCTGCATGCCGCGCACCCACAGCACCACGAACGCGCCGAACAAGGCGAGCGGCACTGCCAGCAGCACCATGAACGGCATCGCCCAGCTCTCATATTGCGCCGCCAGGATCAGGAAGACGAAGACGATGGCGAGGCCGAAGACGACCGACGCAATCGATCCCGCCTTGAGCTCCTGGAAGGTGATGCCGGTCCATTCGAAGCCGAAATCCCTTGGTAGAGCCGTGGCGGCGGCCCGTTCCATGGCGGCGACCGCCTGGCCCGACGAATAGCCGGGCGCGGCGCCGCCATTGATCGAGGCCGAGGCGTTGTTGTTGTAGTGCGGCACCGTTTCCGGGCCGACGAACGGCACCAGCTTGCCCAGCGTGCTGAGCGGCACCATGCCGCCGGAGGCATTGCGCACATAGAGCCGCGAAATGTCGGCCGCACCCGCGCGTGCATCCTTGTCGGCCTGGATGGTCACCCGGAAGGTGCGGCCGAACAGGTTGAAGTCGTTGACGTAGAGCGAGCCGAGATAGATCTGCAGCGTGTTGAAGACGTCAGGCAGGTTGAGCCCGAGCAGCTTCGCCTTGGCGCGGTCGAGGTCGTAGTTGAACTGCGGCGTCGAGGTCGAGAATGGCGAGAAAAGCTGCTGGGGGTTGATTTCCGGCTGCTTGCGCGCCTCGGCGATCACGGCTTGCGTCGCGTCGTTGAGCGCGGTGCTGCCGCGGCCGGTAAGGTCCTCGACGACGAATTCGAAGCCGCCCGTGGTGCCGATACCCGGGATCGAGGGCGGATCGAAGGAGAGCGCGAACGCCTCCGGGATCTGCATCAGCTTGCCGCGCACGTCGGCGACGAGCTTGGAGGCGCTCTGGTCGGGACCGCGCTCCTCCCACGGCTTGAGGATGGCGAATTCGACCGCGGAATTCGACTGCGCCGCGCTGGTCAGGAAGTTCAGGCCGCTGATCGAGCCGACGATGTCGACGCCGGGCGTCGCCTGCAGGATGTCGCGCGCCTTCTGCGCCACCGCGTCGGTGCGTTCCAGCGAAGCGCCGTCGGGCAACTGGATGACGACGAAGAAATAGCCCTGGTCCTCGACCGGAAGGAAGGTCGAGGGAAGCTTCGCCCAGACGAAATAGGTGGCGACCAGCCCGGCTGCGAACAGGCCGAGCATGATCCAGCGCAAACGGATGAGGATGCGCACGCCATTGGCATAGGCATGCGACAGCCTGTCAAAGCCCGTATTGAACCAGCGGAACAGCACGAATTGCGTGCCTTGGCGATGGCGCAGGAAGGCGGCGCTCAGCGCCGGGCTCAGGGTCAGCGAATTGAAGGCGGAAATGCCGACCGAGATCGCCACCGTCAGCGCGAACTGGTTGTAGAGGCGTCCCGAAACGCCGGGGATGAAGGCGACCGGCACGAAGACGGCCATCAGCACCGCTGTCGTGGCGATGATCGGACCGGTGACTTCGGCCATGGCGGCCTTGGTAGCCGCCAACGGTTTCAGCCCGGCCTCGAGCTGTCGTTCGACATTCTCGACCACCACGATGGCGTCGTCGACGACAAGGCCGATCGCCAGCACCATGCCGAGCAGGGAGAGCATGTTGAGCGAGAAGCCCATCATCTCCATGACGACGAGCGTCGCTACCAGCGACACCGGGATGGCGATCGTCGGAATGATTGTGGTGCGCCAGCTTTGCAGGAAGATGAAAACCACGGCGACGACGAGGACCAGAGCCTCGCCGAGCGTGATCAGCACGTCATGCATGGAGGCCGAGACGAAGCGCGTCGTGTCGTAGTGCATGGCATAGCTGACGCCCTTGGGGAAGCGGGCGGACAGCTCCTGCATCTTGTCCTTGACGCGCTGCTGCAAATCGAGCGCGTTGGAGCCGGGCATCTGGTAGACGGCGAGCACCACGGTCGGGTCCTTGCCGAAAAAGGCCGACGACGAATATTGCAGGGCGCCGAGTTCGATGCGGGCGACGTCGCGCAGCCGCACCAGCGAACCGGTGGTGGTGTTGGCGCGCACGACGATGTCGCCGAACTCCTTGGGATCGCTCAACCGGCCGACGGCATTGACCTGCATCTCGAAAGCGGTGCCGGCAGGCGCCGGAGACTGGCCGATCTTGCCGGCGGCCACCTGGACGTTCTGCTCGGCAATGGCGTTCTGGACGTCGACAGCGGTGATGCCGAGATTGGCGAGCTTGTCCGGATCGAGCCAGACGCGCATCGAATAGCGCCGCTCGCCGAATATCTGCACGTCACCGACACCGGGCAGCCGCTTCAGCGGGTCGACCACTTGCAGATAGGCAAGGTTCGACAGCGCCACCGGATCGACGGAACCGTCGGGCGAGGTGAGATTGACGATGAGGACAAAGTTCGGATTCTGCTTCTTGATCGTCACGCCGCCCTGATTGACGATCGCCGGCAGCGACGAGGCAGCCTGCGAGACGCGGTTCTGGACGTCGACGGCGGCGGTGCTCAGGGAATAGCCGACATCGAAGGTGATGGTGATCGTCGAGGAACCGTCATTGGAGCTGGTCGACGACATGTAGGTCATGCCTTGCACGCCGTTGATCTGCTGCTCCAGCGGCGTCGTCACAGTGTCGGCGACCACCTGCGCGCTGGCTCCCGGATAGTGGGCGCTGACCACGACCTGCGGCGGTGTGATGTCGGGAAACTGCGAGACGGGCAGCAGGAAATAACAAATCGTCCCGGCGAGCACCATGATGATGGCGATCGCCGAGGCGAAGATCGGGCGGTGAATGAAGAAGTTTACCACGACACGCACGCCTCTCCGGCTGCTCTTGCCCTGCCGAACGCAGTGGCAACCCTGGACAGCCTCTGGCCGCGTCCGAACTCTTCCGACGAACGGAGCAACGGCACCTCGCCGCGCTGCGAACCGGCAAGCGTGCGCAGCATTGTTTCGAAAGCGCGCGGATCGACCCCGTCGGCTTTCATGACCAGCCGGATCATCGGATCCCGAACGGCTTCATCTATGGTAAGATCGCGGCGCTGTGGCATTGGCCGGCTCCTTGTCTGTCGATTCGCAGCCCATGCTCGCGAACCGTTTTTCATCTCTTCACCGGCCGGAGCCGCATGAAATGCAATTTTTCGCCCGCCCCGATCTGGCCGGACCAGATCACGGTCTTGTTATTGACGGCGGACGCCACAGGTGTTACCAGTAAGTAACATTCTGGAAGTTACAGACCGGTAACACCCTAGTCAAGAGGTGGCCGAGGGATTTTTGGAAACGAAAGGAGATCAATGATGACAGACGGCGTCGTGGAGCGTCCTCGTCCCCGGGATCGGATCCTGGAGACGGCGCGCGACATGTTCCACAAGCACGGCATCAAGGGCGTCGGCGTCGACGCCATCACCGAGGCTGCCGGCACGAACAAGATGACGCTCTACCGTCATTTCGAATCCAAGGACGATCTGATCATCGAATGCCTGCGCGCCACCGCATCAAAGGCCGGCGCGATGTGGGACGCATTCGAAGCCGAGCATCCGGGCGACAAGCTCGCGCAACTGCATGCCTGGGTTCGCAAGGCGGCCGAGATGCTTACGGCCGATTGCCGGGGCTGCGACATGGCCAACGCCGCGGTTGAGCTGACTGAACCCGACCATCCGGCCAGGCGCGTGATCAAGGAACTCAAGGAAGCCCAGCGCGAGCGCCTGGTGGCGCTCTGCCGGGGCGCCGGCATCGGCCAGGCCGAACTTCTGGCCGATACGCTTTCGCTGCTGTGCGAAGGCGCGCGCGTGAGCGTGCAGACCGTTGGCACCGAAGGTCCCAGCGCGCAATTGGTGCGCATGGCGGAAGGGTTGATCCAGTCCTTCAGGGGCGGAGCCGCCGCGGGCTGATCCATCGGCAAGGCTCATTGGCGCCGGACAGCGCGTGCGCTTCCGGTCTGCCGTGGCTTTGATGTTGCGTGGATTCCCTGCCGTTCCCGGAAATGTCCGGCATGCAATAAAAAAGCCCGCTGCCGGGAGGAGGTGGCAGCGGGCTCGATTTCGAATGTGGTGCGGGAGGAGGTGCACCCCACTCAGCGCCGGCATCGCATCTGGGAGGAGTAGATGGCCGACAACCAGAAGCTATGAGTTGCCCAATGATTCGGCAATCGTGAATCGTGCATAGCAGCTGTGCAGATTCGCCGTATCGCTCGCGACGTGACCGGAAGGCCTCGCGGGCCGCGTCACTGCACCGGGACGTTTTCCCGGAAGATCAGCCGCGGCTCGATGAATTTCCGCGTCAGGTAGGGCGCCGATGATGCGATCGAGCCAAGCAGGCGGATGACCGATTGCTCGGCGATCAGCCTGGCATTCTGGTCGATGACGACGTCGGCCAGATCGTCGACGAGATAGCCGCGCGTTTCCCTCGTCAGGTCGTGACAGATGAATACCGGTTTGCGGTTGGGCCTGGCCTCCCGGATGGCCTTGGCAACGCCGGAGCGTCCGGCTCCAATGCAATAGATGCCGAGCAGTTCCGGCTCGTTGCGCAGCGCCTTCATGGTTTCGGCATAGCTGGCATCGGTCTCGTCGTTGATCTCGACGGCGCTGCTGACGCTCAGGTTGGGGAACTCCTCGCCGAGCACGGAGCGGAAACCCATCTCACGTTCCTCATGGCCGCGATAGGAGCGCGAGCCGACCACCATCGCCAACTGGCCCTCGCGGTCGCCGAGGAAGCGCCCCATCAGGAGTGCGGCGGTCCGTCCCGCCACCCGGTTGTCTATGCCGACATAGGCCGAGCGTGGTGCGGCCGGAATATCGGACACCAGCGTCACCAGGCGAATGCCGGCCTCGACGATGTCGCGCAGGATGTTGCGCGTCCTGGGATGATCGACGGCGATGACGCCGACGCCGTTGGCTTTCAGCGACAGGTTTTCGACGGCGGTCTGCAAAGCGTTCGGCGAGATTCCGGCGAGGTTGTGGATCCGGCACGAGGCAACGAGCGGCAGGCGCGAGGTATAATCCTCGATATGCATGGCCAGATCCTGCATGAAGGCGTTGCTGCCGATCGGCAGGAAGAATTCCAGATTGGCCGGCCGCGAGGGGAGCGTTACCTGATCGGCGACCGGCAGATAGCCGAGCTGCTTGGCGGCCTCCATGACGCGCTGCCGGTTGGCCGCGCTGACCCCCTTCCGGTTGTTGAGCACCCTGTCGACCGTCGCCGTCGACAGTTCGCAGTTCCTGGCGATGTCAGAGACGGTGGCTTTCATGCCGCAACCCTATTGCCGATGCGATGGCACGCCAGACGGCCGATTTGAGCGGCGCCGATCGCGCCCATCGCCCGGACGCCCATTCTGCTGTTTCGCAGGGATGTTGCCCTCGTCCTCAATGCGATCCCTTGCCATCGGCGATGGCGTCGCGGATCTCCTTGTCCGACATGCCGGTGATGACGCGTTCAACCTCCGCCACGCTGGTCGTCTTGGGGTCGATGTCCCCGGCCACCACCTTGCCGCGCCGCATGACGACGATGCGGTCCACCACCTGGAAGACATGGTGGATGTTGTGCGCGATGAAGATGCAGGAATGGCCGGAATCGCGCGCGCTGCGCACGAAGCTCAGCACGCCCTGGGTTTCGGCGACGCCAAGATTGTTGGTCGGTTCGTCGAGGATGATGAGATCGCTGTCGAAATGCATGGCGCGCGCGATCGCCACCGCCTGGCGCTCGCCGCCGGAGAGCGAGCCGATCGGCGTGGTCGGCGGAATGTTCTTGGAAATGCCGACCTGCTTGAGCAGGTCGCGGGCGACCGTGTTCATCGCCTCCTGGTCCATGCGGTTGAGGAAGCGCGGCGGCTTGATCGGCTCGCGCCCGAGGAACAAATTGCGGGCGATCGACAGTTGGGTGACCAGCGCCGAATCCTGGTAGATGGTCTCTATGCCGTTGGCGATGGCGTCGCTGGTGTTGCGCAGGTTCACCTTCTTGCCGCGGATGAAGATGTCGCCGCTGGTCAGCGGCACCGCGCCCGACAGCACTTTGATCAGCGTCGACTTGCCGGCGCCATTGTCGCCGAGCAGGCCGACGATCTCGCGCTCGTTGACATGGAAATTGGCGTCCACCAGCGCCTGCACGCGCCCGTAGGACTTGCGGATGTTCTGCATGCGGATCAGTGGCTCGGCCATGGTTCACGTCCCTGCCTGATGCCGGCGTTCCAGCCATGAATGAAGCGCCATCATGCCAAGGATGATCGCGCCGATGAAGATGTTGTAGGCAAGGCCGGGCACGCCGATCAGCACGATGCCGTTGCGCATGACGCGCAGGATCAGGATGCCGAGCACGGTGCCGATGATGGTGCCGCGCCCGCCCGTCAGCGCCGTGCCGCCGATCACCACCATGGCGATGACCTCGAGTTCGTAGCCGGTGCCGCTGTTGGGGTTGGCCGCCGAGGTGCGCAGCGAGGAGATGACGCCTGCAAGCGAGGCCATGACCGAGGACAGCACGAACAGGCCGATCTTGACGCGGCTGACATTGACGCCGCGCGCCCTCGCAGCGTTCGGGTTGCCGCCGGCGGCCTGGATCCAGTTGCCGGTGCGGCTTTGCGTCAGCACATAGCCCAGCGCGATGGCCGCGGCGATGAACCAGAACAGCGACATGTAGATGCGGAACGGGCCGATGAAGAAATCGCCGACCAGCGCCTCCGCCAGCCAACTGCCCTCGGCGCTCCAGGTGCGCTGCGGAAAGCCGTCGGTGACGAACAGCGCGGTGCCGCGCACCACCAGGAGCATGCCGAGCGTGACCAGAAAGGACGGGATCTTGAGCTGCGTGACGAACCAGCCATTGACCAGGCCGATGAAGGCGGCGACCAGCAGCGCGAGGACGAAGCCCATCTCCAGCGAGGTGAGGCCGCTGTTGAACAGCGTCCACATCAGCACCGGCGAGAAGCCGAACAGCGAGCCGACCGAAAGGTCGAATTCGCCCGACGTCATCAGCAACGTCATCGCCAGCGCGATCAGCCCGAGCTCGACCGTGAAGGCCAACGTGTTGGAGATGTTCTGGGGTGACAGGAAGTCGTGGTTGAAACCCCAGAAGACGGCGATCTCGACGACGAGCAGCACGAAGGGGCCGAATTCCGGCCGCGCGATCAGGCCTTGGACAAGCGAACGATTTTCCACGTGTAACCCGCGACTGGTTGGAATGGGCCGGACCATCGGGCCGCATCAAACGGCTCGATACCAGGCGAAAGGGCGGGACGCCGCACGCCCGGTGGACGCGCGGCGCTGGAGATCAGGGGCTATTTGCCGGACAGGATTTTGTCGTAGATCTCGGCGGTGTCTTTCTCATAGAGCGCGCCGGTGATGACGTTGAAGCCCGGGGGAATGCCGCTGGCGGCCATGTTGGCGAGCGACAGCGCGACATAACTGGTCGCCTGCGGATCCTGCCACTGGCCGGCATTGACGTAGCCGTTCAGCACTTCCTGGGTGGTGTCGAGCGAGTTGCCCCAGCCGACGACGGGGATTTCGCCGGGCTTGACGCCGACTTGGTCGAACACGCGTTTGATCGAGCCGGTGACGAGGTCGCCAAGGCCGATGATCGCCTTCACCTTAGCCTTGTTGGCGGTGAGATAGTCGACCATGCGGTTGATCACCTCGGCCTGGTCGAGCGTCGCCTCGGTCACCTCATAGGTGATGCCGAGCGGCTCGAACACGCTCTTGATGCCTTCCTCTTCCTGCACGCCGTAGGTGGCGCCGGGAATCTCGACAGGCATCCAGACGAAGTCGCCCTTCTTCACCAGGCCCTTGTCGACCAGATACTGCGCCCAGTGCTTGCCGAAGGTGACATTATCGCCGCCGACATAGGCGTTGAAATTGGCCTTGGGATCGGGCGTGTTGAAATTGATGATCGGAATGTTGGCCGCGCGGGCTTCCTTGACGATCTCGACAAGGCTGCCCGGATCGGGGCTGGTGGTGGTGATGCCGTCGGCCTTGGCCGAGATCGCGGCCCGCACCGCCTCCTGCTGCGAGGCGACGTCGCCATTGTGGAACGAGGTGTTGACGGTATTGCCGGTGTCCTTGGCCCATTGCTTGGCGCCGGCAAGGAAGTATGTCCAGACCGGATCGGCCGGGCCGCCATGTGAAATCCAGTAGAACGTCTTGGCCTGCGCCGCCGCCGGAATGACCGTCAGCGCGACCAGCAGGCCGTATAGAACCACTCTTAGCCGTGTCAGCATTTGATTTCCTCCCGTTTGAAACTGATCAGTTCGAAACCGCCCTCTTGATCGGGCAAGACCGCGTCCTCCCCGCCAACGTCGTGTTGGATGATCAGAGCATCCTCTTTTTCGACAAATGGCAAGCCTCCGCCCGTCAGTCGTAGTCGGCGCCTGACGGGGCGCCATCAGCGGTCCCATCAGATTGCATCAGTTCGGATGATTTTCCGCGGCAGGTGATACCGGCCTCGAGGGTCGCCGGAGCGATGATTGACCGCCCTCGGGTGAACCCAGAGCTAGAGGAGGCCGGCCCTGGCAAGATCGCGCATCAGATGGCTGGCGCCGTAGGTCCAGTGCGGGCAGTCCGGCGACAGTCGCACCCGGTTGACCAGCGCGCCGAATTTCTCCGACGAGATGGTGACGATGTCGCCGACCTTATGGGTGAAACCCTTGCCCTTCTCGCCGCGGTCCTTCGAAGGCACGAACATGGTGCCGAGATAGAGCGCCAGGCCGTCCGGGTACTGGTGATGCGGGCCCATGGCGGCCGCTACGAGCTCTTCGGGAGAGCGGCTGATCTCGGCCATCGAGCTCGCGCCCTCCAGCGAGAACCCGTCCTCACCTTCCACTTTCAGCCGGACCACGGCCCGCTTTACGTCGTCGATGGAGAACGTGCCGTCGAACAGGCGGATGAAGGGGCCGAGCGAGGCGGAGGCGTTGTTGTCCTTGGCCTTGCCGAGCAGCAGCGCGGAGCGCCCTTCGACATCGCGCAGATTGACGTCGTTGCCGATGGTGGCGCCGAGGATCCTGCCGCTTGAGGCGGCGATCATGGCGATCTCCGGCTCCGGATTGTTCCAGGTAGAGACGGGATGCAGGCCGACATCGGCGCCGAAACCGACCGAGGCCATCGGCTGGCATTTGGTGAAGATCTCGGCGTCGGGGCCGATGCCCACTTCCAGATATTGCGACCAGGCGCCGCGTGCGATGAGCTTGGCCTTGATCTCCATCGCTTCCGGCGAACCGGGCTTGAGCTTGGACAGATCGTGGCCGATCAGCCCGGCAATGTCGGCGCGGATGGCGTCGGCCTTTTCCGCCGAACCGCGCGCCTGTTCCTCGATGACGCGTTCCAGCAGGCTGACGACGAAGGTGACGCCCGAGGCCTTGATCGCCTGCAGGTCGACGGGGGAGATGAGATAGGGCCTTGCCGGATCACGCGCGGCCTCGAAACTGTTGGCCGCGATATCATCGAGCGAGCCGATCGGCTTGCCCTTGGCCGAGCGCACATAACCGGGCGGATCGGCCATCTCGCAGATATCGCGCACGGTCGGCGCCGTGCTCGACGTGATGTCGAAGACGGTGCCATCACGCACCGTGACCACCAGGGGATGCGCGGCGTCGCTGCTTCTGGCGCGCCCGACAAAAAGGCCTTCGGCGGGCAGATGCATCGGGTTTGTCATGCGTGCGGTCCTCTGATCATCAAAAATGCGGCTCGCTGGTTCGGCGCGGCACTTTCACCGGATTCCTGTCAAAGGTCTATCCCGTTTGTGGTGAGCCAGGCGCCATGTCTGCCGGCGTCGTCGGCGATTGGCGTACCGCAAGGAAGCACTCCTTCGGGGGTTGAATGCATGCGGCGGTGCGGGAGTCCCGACGCCTGCGTCATTTTTCCGGCTTGCACATGTTCTCGTTTTGTTCTAATATGCCCAACCTGAGTCAATGGGCGGACGAAATCAGTGAGTGGGCAACCCGCATTCGGAACCGCGAAGAACGGCCAGGCCTTTTTCCGATGGGAACAGGCCGGGAAGCATTTCCACCGGCTGTTCTTTGCCATCCTCGTCGGCAGCGCGATTGCTGGTCGTCTCGCGCGAAAGGCCATTGCCTTGAACCGTGAGTTCGGATTGCAAGGCTGGCTGGTTCCGGAAAATCACATCCACATCTCGCTTGTCGGCCTCGGCGACCATGAGGAGTACCCGCAGGAGTTGGCAGAGGCCGCCTGTCATATCGGATCGATGATCGTTGCAAAGCCCTTCGAGGTCTCGTTCGATCGCCTGTCGGCTTTTGGCGGTGGTGCACTGGTCCTGCGCGGCAGCGATGGCAATCCGTCGCTGCAGAAGTTCTGGCGTGACCTGACGGCGGTGATCTCGGACAGCCCGCTAAAACCCTTTCTCACCAGGTCCATCGAACCGCATGTTACATTGCTTCGTGATGAAGTGGGCGTCCCCAGCATTCGCGAGCGGTCGATCGACCCGATCGGCTGGACTGTCCGGGATTTTGTGCTGATCCACAGTCTCATTGGGAAGGGCGCCTACAAGCAGCCCGGACGTTGGCGGCTGACCGGCCAGGACGATGCACTGCCCGCCATGTGAGAGCCTGCATCGTCCTCGCATAGTCCGCGCGGTCCATCATCCTGACATGGCATGTCAGCTACCAGACGGCACGACGATGGCAGGCCGCCAACCTTTCCCTATTTGCAATGCGTCTGAACAGGAGGAACACATGACCAACACGGAAATTGCCAAGGATTTCACGGAGCTTCTCAAGCGCGGTGACTACGAAAGTGCTGCCGAGAAATACAATGCCGACGACATCGTCAGCTATGAGGCCATGGAGGGGCCGATGGCCGTCTGCCGCGGCAAGGACGCCGTCAAGCAGAAAGGCCAGTGGTGGCAGGAAAACAACGAAGTCCATGGCGGCTCGGTCGAGGGCCCTTATGTCAACGGCGACCAGTTCGCCGTACGCTTTACATTTGACATAACGCCCAAGGCCACGGGCCAGCGTGTCACCATGGACGAGGTTGGCCTGTACACGGTCAAGAACGGCAAGATTGCCGAAGAGCGCTTCTATTATTGAGACGGGTTTTCGGCTGTCGGCACATTTCGCCGCATCCTGAGCGGCCAGGATCATGTCCTGGCCGCTATCCGACCTGATGCACATCGTCGTCACGGATGGGCGACCGCGCGCCCGCCATTGAATAAACTTACTCTTCGATGGTTCTGCCGGGCCGCTGGCAAAGCGCGCCGGGGCTGCTTAATCTGCGGCCAGATTCGAAGTCCGGAAGGCACCTGTTTTGACGATCACCATGTACGGCATCACCACCTGCGACACGATCAGGAAGGCCCGCGTCTGGCTGGAGGGCCACGACGTGCCTTACCGGTTCCACGACTATCGGGCGGAAGGCATCGAGGCGGGCAGGCTGGATGGCTGGGTCCGCAAGGTCGGCTGGGAAAAGCTGCTCAATAAGGGCAGCACCACGTTCCGCGAGTTGCCGGACAAGGATAAGCCGGGCCTGGATGAAAAGAAGGCCAAGGCACTGATGCTGGCCAAGCCGACGATGATCAAACGGCCTGTGCTCGAGGTTGGCGACCGCATCCTGGTCGGGTTCAAGCCGGATGTTTATGAGGCGGCGGTGGTCGGGAAGTAGGGCGCGGTACACTCTCAGTTCGTCATCCTAGGGCGGAGCAGGGAGCGAAGCGACGCGGCGCAGACCCTAGGATCCATGCCGTGACTTTTGGGCGTCGCAGCCGTGCTGATTCTGCTCCGTTGCATTTCCGGACGGACGTCACGGCATGGATCCTCGGGTCAAGCCCGAGGATGACTAAGGGACAGGTCACTGTCCTCTCAGATACCCCGCCAGTGCCACGGCATTGTTGTGCGCCTCGTCATGGGCGCCGTAGAGCAGCGTCACCTTGCCGTCGCGGAGCAGGGCGCGCAGTTGCGCCACGGCCTCGCCATTGCCTTCCAGTTCGGCACGATACCGCTTCTGGAACTCGGCCCATCGTTCGGGCTCGTGCCCGAACCACTTGCGCAAGTCGGTGCTCGGCGCGATGTCCTTCAGCCATAGCGCCAGCGCGGCATGCTCCTTGCTGACGCCACGTGGCCAGACACGATCGACCAGGACCCGCTGCCCGTCATCGGGCGAGGGTGGTTCATACACCCGTTTGACCGCGATCTCGAAGGTCATCCGCTCTCCTTCGTGCGCTCCCGTCAGGCCCACTCGCCCTTGCGCATGACCGGCACGCGACTGCCGTCCCTGCCGACGCCGTCGATGTCGATCTTGTCCGAGCCGATCATCCAGTCGATGTGGATGAAGCTCTTGTTGCCACCGCGCTCCGCGATCTCGGCCTGGCTGAGCGAGGCGCCGTCGACGAAGCACTTCGAATAGCACTGGCCGAGCGCGATGTGGCAGGCGGCGTTTTCGTCGAACAGCGTGTTGAAGAACAACAGGCCGCTCGCCGAGATCGGCGAGGAATGCGGCACCAGCGCCACTTCGCCAAGCCGGCGTGCGCCCTCGTCGGTGTCCAGCACTTTCTTCAGCACGTCCTCGCCCTTCGAAGCCTTCGCCTCGACGATCCTGCCGCCCTCGAAACGCACCGAGATCTCGTCGATCAGCGTGCCCTGGTAGGAGAGCGGCTTGGTCGATGAAACATGGCCTTCAACCCGCCGCGCATGCGGCGTGGTGAAGACCTCCTCGGTCGGGATGTTGGGATTGCAGGTGACGCCGTTCTTGGCGGTGGAGGCGCCGCCCATCCACTCATGGCCGTCGGCCAGCCCGACCGTCAGGTCGGTGCCCGGCCCGGTGAAATGAAGCGCATGGAAAGCATGGCCGTTGAGCCATTCGGTGCGGCTGCGAAGGGCGGCATTGTGCGCCTTCCAGTTGCCGATCGGATCTTCCACGTCCACCCGCGAGGCGGCAAAGATGGCGTCGGCGAGCTTGGCCACCGCAACGTCGTCGGCATCATCGGGGAAGACCTGCTTGGCCCAGGCGAGATCGGGATAGGCGACGATGTTCCAGTTGATGTCGAAGCCGGTGATCTTTTCCAGCGCCGGCTGGTAGGCCATCGAATTGGCCTTGTTGGCGCGCGCCACGTTCGCCGGGTCCTGCGCCGACAGGAGCGAAGGATCTTCGCCGCGCACGGCAAGTCGCGCCGCATTGTTGGAGAAGGCTTTGGCCATGCCTTCATAGAGCCAGCCGGCGGCGCGGTCGAAGCCGGCGTCGGCGCCATAGCGAAAGCGCGCCAGCGTGATCTCGTCATCGTTGAAGATCGGCGTCACCAGCCCCGCGCCGGCCTTGTAGGCATGCTCGACGATGCGCCGGGTCAGCGGCAGCGCGGCGATGGAGGAGGTCAGCACCAGGTCCTGCCCGGGCTGCAATTGCAGCCCCACCTTGATGGCGACTTCCGCCAGCCTGTCGAGCTTCACCCGGTCGATCGTTGCGGAAACGCCGCGCGAATGTGTGGTCATGATCCTGCCTGCCGTAGTTTGATGTCGGACTCTACATAGACCGGCGCCACGGTGCTTTCCACCGTGATCGCATCGCTCGTGCCCGTCTTCGCGGAGCCGAACCGCGCCATCGTCGCCTCGATCTCTTCCCTGATCCAGAGCTTGAAATCCCGGACCTTGCGGCTTTCGGCCTTGGCGGCGGAGGTCACCAGCCAATAGCCAAGCCCGCTCTGGGCGCGGATCCCGAACGGCGCGACGAGCCGCCCGTCCGCCAGCGCGTCGGCGGCGAGCAACTGCCAGCCCAGCATCACGCCATGGCCGGCAATCGCCGATTCCAGGCAAAGCATCGGATCGGTGAAGCGAGCGCCCTTCAGGAAGGTGACGGGTTCGACACCGGCCGCGGCGAACCAGCTTTCCCAGTTGATCATCGCCCGTTCGTCGGTGATCGCGCAGGTCTGGGCAAGGTCTTCGATCGATTTCAGTTTCTTCGCTATCGAGGGTGCGCAGACCGGGAACACCTCTTGTGCCAAAAGCAACTCCGCCTTGCCGCCCGGCCATTTGCCGTCGCCGAGCCGGATGGCGATATCGATATCGGAATGGTCGAGGTCGGCCAGCCGCACCGAGGCGTCGATGCGCAACAGCACGTTGGGATGCCGGGTGAAGTGATGCGACAGCCGCGGCAGCAGCCATTTCGAGGCGAATGCCGGCGCCACGGAAACCACCAGCGTGCATTGGCGCGCCTCGTCGGCCAGCGCCACGGCCTGGGTGAGCTCGCGGAAACCCGCGCCGAGGCGCATCGCGAACATGGCGCCGAATTCCGTCAGGACCAGCCCCTTGGCCGTTCGCTCGAACACGGCCTGGCCGAGCTGCTGTTCCGCGCGCTTTATCTGCTGGCTGACGGCGCTGGCCGAAACGTTGAGTTCGCCGGCGGCCGCGGCGAGCGAACCGAGGCGGGCAACGGTCTCCACGGCGCGAAGGCCGTTGAGGTGGACGCGGTTGAGCATGGCCATTGAGTTTTTCTAAACCAGCGGGGCTGAAATCTCAATTGAAAGTGATGCCGAAAACGCAGACTTTCACGGGACAGGCCTGCGGAGGCTGACATGTTGAGGCTGTTATCGTCGCTCAAGATAGTATTCCCTGTGCACGAGCCGCCATACGGTGGCGAAGCGGTCGCCTGGCTGGCCGATCCGCTTGCGCATCCCGTGCTCGACGCCATGTCGGAGCGTGAGCTCGGCGACATACCGTTCCGGCTGACGGCGCGACGCACCGCCCACGAGACGGCGCAAGCGGGCTGCCGCTGATTGGTGCTGACGGTCCGGCGCCTGGCCCAACGCAAGCACGTTGTGTCGCCGGTCTTCGCACTTATTGTGCACCGCGATGACATCCGCCACCTCAACAGCGCTGCGGTTCGCTTTCGCCGGCATGATCGCCATGGCTGTCGCCATGGGCATTGGTCGTTTCGTCTATACGCCGATCCTGCCCGGCATGATGGAAGAACTCCATCTGTCGGCGGCCGATGCGGGCTGGATCGCGTCGGCCAATTATCTCGGCTACCTCGCCGGCGCCTTTGCCGCGGCGGGCGGCTGGGCGCATGGGCGCGAGCGCCTGCTGATGCTGGCCGGCCTCGGCGCCAGCGCCTTGCTTGCCGCGCTGATGGGGCTGTCGGATACGATCGCCGCGTTTCTCGTCATCCGCTTTCTTGCAGGCCTGGCCAGCGCCTTTGTCATGGTGTTCCTGGCCAGCATTGTTTTCAGCCATCTTGCTGCGGCCGGCCGCAGCGATCTGCAGGCGTGGCATTTCGGCGGCGTCGGCCTCGGCATCGCCCTGTCCTCGGTGCTGATGGCGGCCCTGGTCAGCGAACATGCCGGCTGGGCGGCGGGCTGGCTGTGGTCGGCGGCGATCTCGGCTTGTGGCTTCGTCGTCGTGGCGCTGCTGGTGGACAGCGGTCCGCTGGCCAGCGGCGATACCGGCCGCGAGCCGGCGCTGCCAAAAGACCGCTCGCTGACCAAGGTGATCGTCGCTTACGGCTTGTTCGGCTTCGGCTACGTGGTAACGGCGACCTTCCTTGTCGCCATTGTCCGGCAAGGCGGCGGCGGACGCGTGTTCGAGGCGGTGGTCTGGATGGTCACCGGTCTTGCCGGCTTTCCCTCGGTCTGGCTCTGGCAGAAGATATCGGCACGGATCGGCCTTTACACGACCTATGCGCTGGGATGTTTCGTCGAAGTCGTCGGCATTGTCGCAAGCGTCGCGGCAGGCGGGCGCACCGGGCCGCTGCTCGGCGGCCTGCTCGTTGGCGGCACGTTCATTGCCATCACCGCGATCGGCCTGCAGACCGCGCGGCAACTGGCGCCACAAGCTCCCCGGCGGACCTTCGCCTTGATGACGGCTTCGTTCGGTCTTGGCCAGATCATCGGCCCGATTGCCGCCGGGCTCCTGGCGCAGGCGTCGGGCGATTTCTTCCTTGCCTCGATCGCCGCCGCGGCCGTTCTGGTCGCCTCCGGCGTCATCATATGGTCGGCCGCGCCAAAATCGCCATGATTGTGGGTTTGCTCGGTGCCGGGCATCGGGCATGGGCATTTTCTTTCCCCCTAATGTGTGACTTTATGCCCGCTGAACTCAGCTGATTTGCGCAAAAACCGAGGAATTCGCCACAGTGTTCGTATCCTTCTTCCCGCAGCCGAAGCTGTTTTTCTCTTCGGCCGCCGTCTGGAGCCTTGCGGCGATCCTGTTCTGGTTTTTCGGGGGTGAGCAACTGGGCGCCGTCTTCGGCCTGCCGCCGGCAGCAGCCGGTGCACCGCCCATTATCGGCATCGCCGTCCTCGTCTCGAAGCCGTTTCTCTGGTTCTACATCTACTTCGCGTTCTGCGTGGTCGCTTTCTATGCGTTCTGGAGCTGGTATTCGCCGCATCCGTGGCAACGCTGGTCGATCCTGATGACGGCGGTCATCCTGTTCTTCATCTATTTCAATGTGCAGGTCAGCGTCGCCGTCAACGCCTGGTACGGGCCCTTCTTCGACTATGTGCAGGGGCTGATGTCGGGCACCGGAAAATCGACCAACGCCGAATTCTACATTGGGCTGGCCGATTTCTCGTGGCTTGCGCTGGTCGGCATGAACGTGCAGGTGGTCAACGCCTTCATCGTCAGCCATTGGATCTTCCGCTGGCGCACGGCGATGAACAACTATTTCGTCGAGAACTGGGGCAGGCTGCGCCACATCGAGGGCGCCTCGCAACGTATCCAGGAGGACACGATGCGGTTTTCCCAGATCATGGAAGATCTGGGTTCCAGCTTCGTCCAGTCGATCATGACGCTGATCGCCTTCCTGCCGGTCATGATCCAGTTGCAGGCCCATATAACCGAGTTGCCGATCATCGGCGCGATCCCCCAGCCATTGGTGGTCGCGGCACTGGCCTGGTGTCTGTTCGGAACGATTTCGGTCATGATTGCCGGCATGAAGCTTCCAGGGCTGCAGTTCCGCAACCAGCGCGTGGAGGCGGCCTACCGCAAGGAGCTCGTTTACGGCGAGGATCATGCCGACCGGGCCCAGCCCGCCACCACCGCCGCGCTGTTCGCCAATGTTCGCCACAATTATTTCCGGCTGTATTTCCACTACATCTATTTCAATGTCGTCCGGTACACCTACCTGCAGGCCGACAATATTTTCTCGCTGCTGATCCTCGGGCCGTCGCTGGTCGCCCACAAGATAACGTTCGGCGCGCTGAACCAGATTTCGAATGCATTCGGCAAGGTGACAGGTTCCTTGCAGTTCCTGCTCACCTCCTGGTCGACCATCGTCGAACTGCAATCGGTGCATAAGCGCCTGCGCGCCTTCGAGGCGACGCTGCAGGGCGAGCCGCTGCCGGAAATCGACCAGCGCTATCTGGCGCGGCAAGGCGCCGAGGATCCCGCTTAAGTCAGGAAAGACCTGGGTGCGAAACGGGTCGGCGGCTCAGCCGCCGACGGAAGCCTGCTTCTGGCCAGAACCCTGCCGCGAGATGTAATCGCGAAAACTGATGCATTCGACGTCTGATTTGACGCAGACCTCGCCGGCAAAACGCTCCAGCGCGTTCCAGTAGGCGCCGTCATTCATCAGCGCGAAATGGAAGCCGAGTTGCAGCGGAACGCGCTTGCCCCGGTATTGATCCTCGAAGGCGGCGCGGAAAGCCTGGTAGGTGCGGTCCGCGAACTCGCCTGCCTTGCTAGGCCGCTCGAAGCCGCCGGAATGCCTGACATAGAGATTGTAGTCCATGGCGATCACCGGCCGCGATTTCGGTCCTTCCGGGATCTGCGGCAGTGAAAAGCGCGCGAGGCCGGCGGTGGTCGGCGGCTGGACCGGGCCGCGCGAGACGCCGCTGGCGTCGAACCGGTAACCGGCGGCGGGCAGCGCCTCGTAGAGCGCCTTGCTCGTCGACAGATAGGGCGCGCGGAAGCCAACCACCGCATGCCGCGCGAAATCGCGCCAGCCGGTCGGCTCGGGCTCGATGCCGTTGATCGCATAGGCGTTTTCGAGGATGTGCTCGAACGAGGCGAACTCCTTCAGCCAGTCGGCCTTGCTCCAGTCCTTGCCGTCGAAATGGCCGCAGCCATGACTGGCGATGTCATGGCCTTCCGATGCCGCAAGCCCGATCTGCTCCAGCCGCTGGCTCACTTCCTGCGTCGAGGCGGCGAAGCCGATGTTGGATTTGCCCGATGTCTTGCCCGGCGCGGTGTATTGGCTGCGCGTTTCGGGTGACAGCAGGAAGACACAGGAGAGGAAATAGGTGAAATGCGCTCCGGTGCGCTTCGCCAGCGCCCGGCTGCGCTTCCATTGCGAGATGTCGCGGGCGCTGTCGAAGGAGATGATGACGACCTGCTTCGGCCTTGCCGGCAAAGGCGCCCGCGAGCCGGGTGGATCGGCGAAAGCCGCACCGGCCGTGGCAAGCGAAGCGAGACAGAACGCGGCAACGCGAGACGAAAAGAATATTGGCAACAGCTACTGACCCCGGACGGTTTTGGCCCCGCTATAGCGCAAATGTGGCGTGGGTGCGGTGGCCTTTTCGTCCGTTTGCCCCGCGAATAGGTGATTTTCCGGTCGAACCCCTTCCATGCCGACAAAATTTCGCTAAAACGCGGGCTCGCGAACGCTCCGGCCCGGGGCAGGAATGGTTTTATTGATGTCCGACGACAGTTTTATCCGTGAAGTCAACGACGAGATCCGTCGCGAACAGGCGCAGAAGCTGTGGGACCGTTTCGGCCCGGCCCTGCTTGTGGTCGCGGTGCTGGTCGTGCTCGGCACCGCCGCCTTCGTCAGCTACCGCTACTGGGACGAGACCCGTGCCAACCGTTCGGGCGATGCTTTCTCGCAAGCGTTGAAGCTGGCCAATGACGGCAAGAACGACGAGGCGCTGACCGCGCTCGATCAACTGGAGAAGGATGGCTACGGCGCCTATCCGCTGCTCGCCCGCATGCGCGCTGCCACCGTCAAGGCCGACAAGGGCGACGTCGATGCCGCCGTCAAGGATTTCGACGAGGTGGCGGCCGACGCCGCCATTCCCCAGGGCATTCGCGACATGGCGCGGTTGAGGGCGGCGCTGCTGCTGGTCGATCACGGCTCCTTCGCCGATGTGTCGAGCCGCGTCGAGGCCCTGACCTCGGACACCAACACGCTGCGCCACACCGCGCGCGAGGCGCTCGGGCTGGCCGCCTGGAAGGAAGGCAAGACCCAGGATGCGCTGAAGCTGTTCGACCAGATCGCCGCCGATGACGGTGCCCCGCGCAACACCCGTGAACGGGCGACCCTGATGTCCGAGCTGATCCGCGGCTCGGGCAGCGCGTCGTGACATATGAGCTTCAAAGTCGCCATCATTGGCCGGCCTAACGTCGGCAAATCGACTCTTTTCAATCGGCTGGTGGGAAGGAAGCTGGCGCTTGTCGATGACACGCCGGGCGTCACCCGCGACCGCCGCGTCCATGCGGCAAAGCTTTACGACCTGCATTTCGACGTCATCGACACTGCGGGTTTCGAGGACGCCGCCGCCTCGACGCTGCCCGGCCGCATGCGTGCGCAGACCGAGATCGCTATCCGTGAGGCCGACCTGATCTTCTTCACCGTCGACGCCAAATCCGGCCTGTTGCCGGACGACCGGACCTTTGCCGAGATCGTGCGCAAATCCGGCAAGCCGGTCGTGCTGGTCGCCAACAAGGCCGAGGCGAAGGGCGCGCAGGGCGGCATGCTGGAGGCCTGGGAGCTCGGGCTTGGCGAGCCGGTTCCGGTCTCGGCCGAACACGGCCAAGGCATGCCCGACCTGCGCGACGCGGTGATCGCCGCACTTGGCGAGGCGAGAGCCTTTGGCGAAGATGAGGACGACGACGAGGAGATCGCCTCCAGCGAGGTGCTGATCGGCGAGGATATCGCCGATCCCGACGCCGACGAGGTGCCGGCCTATGACGACACCAAGCCGATGCGCATTGCCGTCGTCGGCCGCCCCAATGCCGGCAAGTCGACGCTGATCAACGCGCTGATCGGCGAGGAGCGGCTTTTGACCGGACCGGAAGCCGGCATCACCCGCGATTCCATCTCGGTCGATTGGGACTGGCGCGGCCGCCGTATAAAATTGTTCGACACCGCCGGCATGCGCCGCAAGGCCAGGATCCATGAAAAGCTCGAGGTCATGTCGGTGCAGGATGGCCTGCGCGCCATCCGCTTCGCCGAGATCGTCATCATCGTGCTCGACGCCACCATCCCGTTCGAGAAGCAGGATCTCCAGATCGCCGACCTGATCATCCGCGAGGGCCGCGCGCCGGTGATCGCCTTCAACAAATGGGACCTGATCGACAATCCGCAGGAACTCTTGGCCGAACTGCGCGAAAAGACCGAACGGCTTTTGCCGCAGGCGCGCGGCATGCAGGCGGTGACGGTTTCGGCCGAGACCGGACGGGGCCTCGACAAGCTCATGGAAGCCGTCATCCGCACGCACAAGGTCTGGAACAGCCGCGTCTCGACCGGCAGGCTCAATCGCTGGCTGGAAGGCATTCTTGCGCATCATCCGCCGCCCGCGGTTGCCGGTCGCCGGCTGAAGGTCAAATATGTCACGCAGGCCAAGACGCGCCCGCCGGGCTTCGTCGTCTCGTGCTCGCGCCCGGATGCGATGCCGCAATCCTATGTCCGCTATCTCACCAACAGCCTGCGCGAAGCCTTCGACATGCCGGGCGTACCGATCCGCATGGCGTTGAGGACTTCGGACAATCCCTTTGCCGGCAGGGCCAAGAAGCGCTGACGTCCGGGGGAAGGGTGCCAACCCTTCGACGCGGTGTAGACCCTGGAATGACGAAGAGGGGTTGCGACCAGGGCCTAGGCGACCTTCAGCAGGTTCTCATCCGTCCGCGCGCCCTCCGGTAGTGCCTGCCGCGCCGCTTCCAGCAGGATATCGGCGAGGCGGGCGGCCACCGGTTCGGGTTCGGCATCCCTGCGGTGCAGGAACAGCGTCATCCTGGGCAGCGCCGGCAGACCGGCAATCTCCGGCGTCATCGCGCTGACGCTGGCCGGCAGGCCGATGTCGGTGCGGATCGTCAGCCCGAGCCCGGCTGCAACAGCCGCCCAGATGCCACCAAGGCTCGGGCTGGAGAAGGCCATACGCCAGGGCAGGCCGGCGCGGTCGAGCGTTTCGGTTGCGACCGTGCGCAACAGGCAAGGTGCTTCCAGCGCCACCAGCGGCAGCGGCTCGCCATGGCGCAGGCTGGTCTCGATGCGCTTTGCCGGGCCGATCCAGCGCATCTGCACGTCGGCGACATGCTGGCTGTATGGCAGCGTCGCGCCGCTGTGCCAGGCAAGTGCGATGTCCAGGCTGCCCGAGATGATCCGCTCCGCGAGCTCATGGCTGCGCGCGATGCGGGCCTCGATCTTGACTTTGGGATGGGCACGGGCGAAGCGGCCGAGCACGTCAGGTAGCACCGCCTCGCCAAAATCCTCCTGCAGGCCGAGCCGCACCCAGCCTTCCAGCTCGACATCATGGATGGCGGCTGCCGCCTCGTCATTGAGCTCGACCAGCCGCCGCGCATAGCCGAGCATGGTCTCGCCGGCTTCCGTCAGCGCCAGCCCGCGTCCCGACTTGCGGAAGATCGGCGTCGCCGCCTGCTCTTCCAGCTTCTTCAACTGCGCGCTGACCGCCGAGGTCGAGCGGCCAAGCCGGTCGGCCGCCTTGGCGAAGCTGCCAAGCTCCATTCCGGTGACGAAGCTTCTGAGGACGTCGAGGTCGAATGTCACGCGTCGCATGATAATCCCGTTTTTTAGGATTGTGCGTCAAAAACTTCCTGATTTTATGGACAAAGCTATGGCGATAGACATGCGCCGTCAAGGCCGGTCACCGGGCCGCAAACGGGAATGAAACCATGTCCGCCACCGTCACCCGCACCGATTGTCAGTCGACGCCACGGGCCGAAGGCTCCGGCTCCAGGACCTTCGCGCCCAACCACCGCTGGAAGGTGCTGGGCATCGGCGTCGCCGCCAATGCCGGTTTTTCCGCTACTTTCTCCGGCATACCGGCAACCGCGGTGCTGATGCGGCAGGGCTATCATCTCGGCAATGCTCAGCTCGGCCTGGCGCTTGGCCTTCTCGGTCTGGGCGTTGCGCTCAGCGAACTGCCCTGGGGCCTGCTCACCGATCGCTGGGGCGATCGCCGTGTGCTTTTGACCGGGCTCGGCGCCACGGCGGCGTGGCTGTTCCTGATGGCGTTGCTCATCGTTCCATCCTCGTCCGGCGAGCCGGGCGTTCATGTCCTGGCCGCTGCCTTGCTCGTCACCGGCCTGCTCGGCGGCAGCGTCAACGGTTCGAGCGGCCGCGCCATCATGGGCTGGTTCCGCGAAGGCGAGCGCGGATTCGCCATGAGCATCCGGCAGACGGCGGTGCCGCTTGGCGGCGGGCTGGGCGCTCTTGTCCTGCCCTCGCTTGCCGCCAGGCATGGCTTCGCGGCGGTCTATGGCCTGCTCGCCGCCTTCTCCGTGATCTCCGCCTTCTTCGCCTGGCGCTGGCTGCACGAACCGCCGACGCAGGGTTCGGCCGCGCCGACCGTTCTGGCCGGGCCCCCGCCGCTGCGCAATGTCGAGGTCTGGCGCATCGCAGCGGCCATCGGCCTGCTGTGCTTTCCGCAAGTGGCCGTACTCACCTTCGCATCGGTCTTCCTGCACGACTTCGCCGGCATGGGGACCCTGGCCACCAGCGCAAGCCTCGCCGCCGTGCAGACCGGCGCCATGGCGATGCGCGTCTGGAGCGGCCGCTTCACCGACCGCCACGGCAACCGCCGGCCGTTCCTGCGCCTGTGCAGTGCGCTCAGCGCGCTTGCCTTCACGCTGCTCTGGCTGCTGGTCCTGGCCAGCCCGACCATATCAGGCGGCCAACCCGTCGTGATGGCCACGCTTCCCGTGATGCTGATTGTCGCAGGCATCCTGGTCTCCGCCTGGCATGGCGTCGCCTACACCGAGCTTGCCACGCTTGCCGGCGCTGGCCATGTCGGCACCGCGCTCAGCCTGGCCAACAGCTTAGTTTTCATAGGTTTCTTCCTGGTTCCGGTGGCCATTCCGGGGCTCTTGCATCTCTGGTCCTGGCCCGGCGTTTGGTTGTCGGCGGCGGCGTGCGCGTTGATCGCGTGGCCCATCTTCCTGCGGCCGGCCTCCATGTCCGTCCCGCCGCAAAACCGCCCCACTTCGCAACCACGAGCCTGAGCCGACCGGGAAAACCCGATCGAAGCTGTTAACGTCCCATCAAGGTTAATGCATCATTTTGCTCTCCAGTGGGGTCAGTAGCGTTCCTGGAGAGAGTTCCGTGCATCGACGTGTCTTGACGCGCCTTGTTGCCGTCGCCGGTGAGAAGAAACGCAGCCTCGTGGCACCTTTCATCGTCGGCCTCGGCATCTGGATCGGATTTCCGACGGTTTCCGCCTACCAGGATATGACGAGCCTCGTTTCCGGCCTCGAGGCGCCGACCCGCTGGAATTCCTATGTCGAGAAATCCGTCGCCGGATCGGTCCATGCCGCCGAGATGCCGTTTGTCGACGACGCTGTGACGGGTTCGCTCTCCGGATCGGGGGTGCGCCTGCCCGGCGTCGGCGCCGTCTCCTTTCGCGGCAAGGGCGGCAAGGTCAGCACTACGCCTGATGAGGACCGCATCGTGCGCGCCGACAAGAAGGGCCGCATCGTCCAGATCTCTCCCGTCGCCCCGCCGAAGAACTTCAACGCCGGCTCGATCTTCGAGCGCACCTCATCCCTGCTGCGGCCCAGCATGGACAGCGGCCTGAAGATGGCTTTCGCCAAACCCCAGATCAAAGGCAAGGAAATCCAGATCGCCGCGGCATTCCACGCGCGTGAGGACAAGAAGCCGGATCCCGGCGTGTCGCCCATGCTTGCCGCCCTGGTCAACAACGATCATCCGGATGTGCTGGCGACGGCCTATGCGCAGGCCGCGCCCGATTATGCCAAGGCGTCGCCCTTCGAGGCCCTGCTCCAGGACGAGGAGCCCAACAACGGCCGTTTCATCCCGCCGATGGCCAAGGGCGACCATTCGTGGATCCAGAATCCACTTCCGGCGAGCGTCTTCTCCAAGCCCGAGCAGAAATGCCTGGCCAACGGCATCTATTTCGAGGCGCGGGGCGAATCCGTGCGCGGCCAGGCCGCCGTCGCCCAGGTCATCCTCAACCGTGTCCGCAATCCGGCCTATCCCAATTCGATCTGCGGCGTCGTCTACCAGAACGACAGCTGGTTCAACCGTTGCCAGTTCTCCTTCGCCTGCGACGGCAGGAAGAAGCGCATCGACAACCCGGTCGCCTACAAGACTGCGCAGGACGTCGGCATGGCGGTGACCGCCGGCAAGGTCTTCATTCCCGAAGTCGGATCGTCGACCCATTACTATGCCAATTACGTCCATCCCAACTGGGCGGGTACGATGCAGAAGATGACCAAGATCGGCCTGCATATCTTCTACCGCACCTATGGCGGCGGCTGGAGCTGAACGCCCGATAGGCGTCCATATTTTTGCGCGGCTGCGCGGTCTCTCGAAGAGCCGTCGCGCGGAGGATTCGCTCAAGGCGTCCGCGCCGCCATGGCGGGCACGATGTCGCACCTCTCTATTATATTGATTTCATTGTATAAAATACATGGTAACGAACTTCCGCCCGTGGCTTGACGGGCGCAAACCCTCTAACTATGTTGCCGGCGACTTTAGAAGCGGACGGACGGTGACGGTCTGCCCGGGCAGGGGGGTTGCGATGGCCGATGAAACTGGGCCAGGCGGAACCGGAGAAACCGGCCGCGGCAAGCAGCACGAAGCCGCCATCCGCGACGACGAACTTGAGCGCCGCCGGCGTGAACTTGAAGCATCGCTTGCGACAAGACGGCCGGACCGGCTCGAGGGGAAAGACGCGAAACCAGTGACCGGGTACGGTCAGGCACTCAAGCTGTCCAGCGAGTTCATCGCCGGGGTGGTGGTCGGTGCCGCCATCGGCTGGATCATCGACCGTCTGGCGGGGACATCGCCATGGGGTCTGATCGTGTTTCTGCTGCTTGGTTTTGGCGCGGGCGTGCTCAATGTCATGCGTTCGGCAGGCGTTGTGGCGGAATTCGGACAGGGCGACAAATCGCGCTCTGGCCGCGACGACAGCAAGTGACCGCCCTTCAGGCGGCATTTGGAAATAGCCGCCTTTCGACGGGCGGCATGGTAACAAGGCCGCATGCGGCACTGACGGGGTTTGAACGTGGCAGCTGACAAGGTCGATCCGATCCACCAGTTCCATATCAACAAGCTGATACCGATCGATATCGGCGGCTACGACTTGTCCTTTACCAATTCGGCGCTGTTCATGGTCGCGACCGTGGTTGTCGCCGCGGCATTCCTGTTTCTGACGACGTCGAGCCGCAGCCTCGTTCCCGGCCGGCTGCAATCGATCTCCGAAATGGCCTATGAATTCGTCGGCAACATGTTGCGCGACGCCGCCGGCACGCAGGGCATGAAGTTCTTTCCCTTCGTGTTTTCCCTGTTCATGTTCGTGCTGGTCGCCAACCTGCTTGGCCTGTTCCCCTATTTCTTCACCGTCACCAGCCACATCATCGTCACCTTCGGCCTCGCCGTCTTGGTTATCGGCACCGTGATCGTCTACGGTTTCGGCAAGCACGGCCTTGGTTTCCTCAAGCTGTTCGTGCCGCAAGGCGTGCCGGTGTTCCTGCTGCCGCTGGTGGTGCTGATCGAAGTGATCTCCTTCGTCTCGCGCCCTGTCAGCCTCTCGGTTCGTCTGTTCGCCAACATGCTCGCCGGGCACATCACGCTGAAGGTCTTCTCCGGCTTCGTCGTCAGCCTCTCGGCGCTGGGCGCGGTCGGCGTCGCTGGCTCGGTGCTGCCGCTGGCGATGGCCGTGGCGTTGACCGCGCTCGAACTGCTGGTCGCCTTCCTTCAGGCCTATGTGTTCGCGGTGCTGACCTGCATGTATCTCAACGACGCCCTGCACCCGGGGCACTGATAAAAAATTTCCGGCGCAAGAGTTTTCAACATTGCCGCCGGAATGGAATCGCAACGGAATTTCAGATCCAAAGGAGTTGAACAAATGGACGTAGAAGCAGCAAAGTACATCGGCGCCGGCATCGCTTGCCTCGGCATGGGCGGCGCGGGCATTGGCCTCGGCAACATCTTCGGCAGCTATCTCTCGGGCGCGCTGCGCAACCCGTCGGCCGCCGATGGCCAGTTCGGCCGTCTGATCTTCGGCTTCGCCGTGACCGAAGCTCTGGGCATCTTCTCGCTTCTCATCGCGCTGCTGGCCCTGTTCGGCTGAGCCCCTGTTTGGCTGAGCCGCTATTTGGCTAAGCTATGGGAAGATTGGACAGGCCGGCCGCGAGAGCGGCGGGTCTGATATCAGGGGATAGTCCATGTTCGTGACATCTGCCTTTGCGCAAGAGTCCGCGCCTGCCACCGAGGCTGGCCACGCTGCGACGGAAGGCGACACGCATTCCGGCACCAGCGTGCCTGCCGAAGCTCATGGCATGTTTCCGCCATTCGATCCGGCGACGTTTCCGTCGCAGCTTCTTTGGCTGGCGATCACGTTCGGGCTCTTCTACCTCTTCCTGAAGAGGGTGGTGGTGCCGCGCGTCGGCGGCATCATCGATGTCCGCAACGACCGTATCAGCCAGGATCTCGATCAGGCCGCGAAGTTGAAGGGCGAGGCCGACGCCGCCGTTGCTGCTTACGAGCAGGAGCTGGCGGAAGCCAAGAAGAACGCCAACGCCATCGGCCAGCAGGCCAATGACGCGGCCAAGGCGGAAGCCGAGACCGCGCGCAAGAAGATCGAGGCCGCGCTCGACGAGAAGCTCGGCGAGGCCGAGGCGCGCATCTCTTCCATCAAGGCCAACGCCATGAAGGAAGTCGGCAGCATCGCCGAGGACACTGCCTCGGCGATCGTCGAGGCGCTGGTCGGCGGCAAGGCCAGCAAGGCCGAGATCGCGGCCGCGGTCAAGTCCGTGGCCGGGTGAGGAGCGCATCATGGACGCCACATCTCTTGCAACGCTCTGGGCCACGATCGCCCTGGTCATCTTTTTGGGTATCGCCATCTACATCAAGGTGCCCCGCCTGATCGCCAAGGCGCTCGATGCCCGCGCCGCCAGGATCAGCAGCGAGCTTGACGAGGCGCGCAGGCTGCGCGAGGAGGCCCAGCAGTTGCTTGGCCAATACCAGCGCAAGCGCAAGGAAGCCGAGCAGGAGGCCGCAGACATCGTCGCCGCGGCCAAGCGCGAAGCCGAACTGCTCGCCGCCGAGGCGCACAAGAAGACCGAGGACTACGTCGCGCGGCGCACCGCTCTTGCCGAACAGAAGATCGGCCAGGCCGAGCGCGAGGCGATCGGCGAAGTGCGCGCCAGCGCCGTCGACATCGCCGTCGAAGCCGCTCGCACGCTGCTCGCCGGCAAGATCGACGCCAAGGCCGGCGCGGATTTGTTCAAATCCGCGCTCCAGGATGTGAAGGCGAAGCTGAACTGAGCCTTGACCGACGCAGAACAATCAAAAGCCGCCTGGGCAACCTGGCGGCTTTTTTGTTGGAGCAGTGCGCAGAAGCTGCCAATCTCCCCCCTCGTGGGGGAGATGCCCGGCAGGGCAGAGGGGGGCGCTGTCCCGCCAGCCTGTCAGACAATCCCTCAGACAATCCCTGCGCTGCCTTGCGACTTCTGCGTGAGTAGAAGTAGTTCTGGAAGGTAGCGATCTTTCGCGCCCCCCTCTGTCCTGCCGGACATCTCCCCCACGAGGGGGGAGATCAGCTATATCGCTGCCGGCTCACTCCAGCCCGGCGAAGCTCTCTTCTTCCACCACCTCGGCACCTTCAAGCCTGAATGGCGCGAACGACACGCGGTGCAGCCGCGCCACCGGCCCGTGCGTCTCGATCGCGGTGCGATGGCGGACCGTGGCATAGCCCATATGCACTTCGAAGCCGTAGTGCTGGTGATGGCTGCCGCAGCCGCACATCATGCGGTCGCGCATCACCTTGGCGACGATCGAGGCGGCGGCGATGGATTGCGAGCGCTGGTCGCCCTTGATCAGCGCGCGCCCCGTGCAAGGCAGGCCCGGCGGCACGTCGCGCCCATCGGCAAGCGCGAGCTTCGGCTGCACCGGCAGGCCGGCGACCGCACGGCGCATCGCCTCCAGGCTCGCCTTGAGGATGTTGCTGCCGTCAATGCCCTCGGCGCTGACCGAGGCCATCGACACGCCGAGCGCGGAGCCGATGATGCGCACGAACAGCGCCTCGCGTTGCAAATGGCTGAGCCGTTTGGAATCGTCGAGGCCGTCAGGGATGTTGGCAGGGTCGAGCACGACCGCAGCCGCCACCACCGGTCCGGCCAGCGGGCCGCGTCCGGCCTCGTCCATCCCCGCGACCGGCCACAGGCCTTCGGCCATCGCCTTCGTCTCGAAGGAGAAATCGGGTTTCTCGACGATTTCGAAGAGAGGCGGAGAATCAGAACGCGCGCGAGCCATGTTGCGGCGAGGTTCGCATCGGCTCTGATTCTCCGCAAGTCCCTCCGGGTCGGGTGGGGCGCCGGACCGGGAGGGCACCGTCTGCAGGCCGGGGCAGGCCGGACGGGATTTTTTCGCCACGGCGGCAAACAGCCGCGGTCGTTCAAAGCAGCATCAACTGCTCCTGGTCCTTGCCGGCGGCGACGAACTGGTCGGTCCGCAGCGTGCGCCGCTCGGCATTGAGACCGAGCCGCTTGGCGGTGATTTCGAAGCGCCGGCCGATCTGCCAGGCGTAAGGACCCGCGCCCTTCATGCGCTTGCCCCATTCCGAATCGTAATCCTTGCCCTCGCGCATCGAGCGGATCAGCGACATCACATGGCGATAGCGGTCGGGATAGTGGCGCAGCAGCCAGTCCTTGAAGATCGGGCTGACCTCGAGCGGCAGACGCAGCACGACATAGCCCGCCTCGCGTGCGCCGGCATGGTGCGCCGAATCGAGGATGCGTTCCATCTCCTGGTCGGTCAGCCCGGGGATGATCGGCGCCACCATGACCGAAGCAGGGATGCCGGCATCCGCAAGCTGCCTGATCGCCTCCAGCCGCTTGGCCGGCGTCGAGGCGCGTGGCTCCATGGTGCGCGCCAGCATGCGGTCGAGCGTCGTCACCGACAACGCCACCTTGGCGAGGCCCCGTTCGGCCATGCGTGACAAGATGTCGATATCGCGCGTCACCAGAGCGGATTTGGTGACGATGCCGACCGGGTGGCCGCGCGCCTCCAGCACTTCGAGGATCTCGCGCATGATCCGGTGCTGCTTCTCGATCGGCTGGTAGGGATCGGTATTGGTGCCGATGGCGATGGTCCGCGGCTGGTAACCGTCCTTCGACAGTTCCTTGTCGAGCAGGCGCGCCGCGTCGGGCTTGGCGAACAGCTTGGATTCGAAATCCAGCCCCGGCGACAGGCCCATGAAACTGTGCGTAGGCCGCGCAAAGCAATAGACGCAGCCATGCTCGCAGCCGCGATAGGGATTGATCGAGCGGTCGAACGAGATGTCGGGCGATTCATTGCGGGTGATGATGGTACGCGGCTTCTCGACCTGTACCTCGGTCTTGAAGGGAGGCAGTTCCTCCAGCGAGTTCCAGCCATCGTCGAAGACATGCCGGCTGACCGGCTCGAACCGACCGGACGGGTTGATGCCTGCCGACCGGCCGCGGTTGCGGTCGGGGCGGACGCGCATGCCGTTCTGCTCGATCATCGCGTTGGCCATTTCGGCTCGTCCTGCTCCGAAGGCGGCAATGTCGGCGCGCATGATCGGTTCCATCTTCGCCCGCTCCCAGGGACTGTCCATGTTGTTTCGAATCGCTCTGCTCATGAATTTAATCCTATTTGCCGAACGAGAACAAAGCAAGAACTTTCTATGGTGCGCCGCAAAAACTGGCGCTGCGTTCCGCTTTCCGCTATTCGGCACACGATGCTCACCGTTCTTATCGAGACCCACAATGACGAGGAGGGCCTCGCCCGCACGCTGGCGACGCTGATCGGCGGCGCGGTCGAGGGCGTGGTGCGCGAGGTCATCGTCTGCGACACCGGTTCCACCGACCAGACCCATCGCGTCGCCGAGCATGCCGGGTGCCAGTATGCGACCGACGGCGTCGCGGCGGCCATCCGGCACGCGAAAGGCGATTGGCTGTTGCTGCTGGAACCGGGCGCGCGGCTGGTCGACGGATGGATCGACGATGTCGTTGCGCATACAGCGAGGCAAACCATGGCGGCGCGGTTTTCACGCACACGCGCCGGCCGCGCGCCATTCCTGGCCCGTATCTTCTCGGGAAACCGTGCCTTGGCCGACGGGCTGCTGATCAGCAAGCGCCAGGCCACATCCTTGTCGAAAAGAGCCGGCAGCGCCGAGGCTCTCGCTCGCGGCCTGGCGACCAAGCGGCTGGATGCCGAAATCTGGGCCGCTCCGGCAAAACAAGAGCACCGCCCGTCCAAATGATTTTGCAGCTGCTCTGTCTACGTGCGTTGCACATGTGACGCGCAGCTAGCTTCCGATCACGCGGGTGCCGGCGCGCAGGCCGCGGCTGATGAAGGAAGTGGTTTCGGTGTCTCGCGGTCCTCGCGCCGGCGCTTCCACGGCGAGCCGGTCATTCGCTAAAACGCATCTCCACAGGCATCCAGCGAAGACGACGTCTGGCTTGACGCTCTGCCTTGCTTTCCGCGTCGTAGTCGACCGGGATCGGTTCCTGACTGAACGACCTTTGATCGTCCAGGGCGTTGATGATGACGATTGCCCTGGCATCGTCCTCTCCGGCGATTGCGGCGGTATAGACACCGCATTCACCGCAGATCAGGTAGTCGGCCGTCCCCAATCCAAAACGGTATTTCTTCAATCGCTGGATGTCCTTGACTGAGATGACCAGCCTGCCGTCCGGATCGGCGACGGCGCGCGAGCCATGCTTGGTACAGAACGAGCACTGGCAGGCGCGAACCTCGATTGTCGATGGATCGAGCTCGGTTGAAAATCGAAGGCGTATGTTGCCGCAATGGCACCCGCCATTATGCACTGTCATCGCGTCCGCCCGTCTTCAACGGCGATGGCCGCCGCCGCGAGACGATACGTCCTGCCGCATCCGGTTTGGAATGGTCTTTCGAAGGCGAAGGCGGTGTTCTGCCTGGCAAACGCGGCGTGAAACCAGCGCCTTGCCTCGGCTTTCACGGAGCCGACATGCCGCGCCGCAGGTGCTCGTCCAGGCGCGGCATGATCTCGACGAAGTTGCAGGGCATGTGCCGGTAGTCGAGCTGCGCCTTCAAGATGCCGTCCCAGGCATCCTTGCAGGCGCCGGGCGAGCCCGGCAGCACGAAGACGAAGGTGGCGTTGACGACGCCGCCGGTCGCCCGGCTCTGGATCGTGGAGGTGCCGATCTTGTCGTAGGAAATGCGGTGGAACACCTCGGAAAAACCATCCATGCGCTTTTCGAAGATCGGCTCCAGCGCGTCCGGCGTCACGTCGCGCCCGGTGAAGCCGGTGCCGCCGGTGGTGATGACGACGTCGATGTCCTTGTCACGCGACCACGCCAGAACCTTGTCGCGGATCTTGTCGCGGTCGTCGGTGACAATGTCGCGGGCGGCGAGGATGTGGCCGGCATCCGCGATGCGATCGGCCAGCGTCTGGCCGGACCTGTCGTCGGCAAGGCTGCGCGTGTCGGAAACGGTCAGCACCGCGATGCGGACCGGAATGAAGGAACGGCTCTCGTCAGTCCTGGCCATGGGCATCTGCCTCCGCCGTCATGCTGCGCGTCGCGGCGACGAACCAGTCGGGTTGCCGGGCGCGGATGTCCGCGGCCGCGCGCTTGGCGACATTGCCGGTCTCGAACAGGCCGAAGCACGTGGCGCCGGAACCCGACATGCGGGCACAACCGGCCCCGGCCTTGTTCAGCACCGAAAGTGCCTTGCCGATGGCGGGCTCGATGGCGCGGGCCGCCGGCTCGAGATCGTTGCGCGTTATCTCCAGCCAGTTGCGCAGGCCGTGGAAGTCAACCACATGCGGCAGCGGCGGCAGCGCATCATTGTCGCGCCGCGACAGCGCGTTGAATACGTCGGCGGTCGAGACCGCCTTGCCGGGATTGACCAGCACCAGTCCGAGCGCCGAGAAATCAGGCACGATCGACAGCTCCTCGCCGATGCCGCGTGCAATCAGCGGCCTGGCTGCCAGACACATGGGAATATCGGCGCCAAGCGAAAGCCCGATCCGCGCCAGCGCGACATCGTCGATGTCGAGTTGCCAGCTTGCCGCAAGCCCACGCAGAACTGCTGCCGCATCGCTCGACCCGCCGCCGACGCCGGAAGCGACGGGCAGGTTCTTTTCGAGCTTGATGGCGACCGGCGGCGTGCCGCGAGGACCGGCTGCCTGCCGCAGCGCGTCACGCGCCCTGAGCACCAGATTGCTGCCGTCGACGGGAACATCCGGAGCGTAGCGGCCGGACACGCTGAAATCGTCTCGCTCGGCAAGCGCGATCTCGATCCTGTCGCCAAAGCGCGTGAACACCGCCAGGCTTTCGATCAGATGATACCCGTCATCGCGCCTGCCGGTGACATGCAGAGCGAGGTTTATCTTGGCGGGCGCCGGCCATATCCGGACGCGCTGGCCGGATTCCAGGCTCTCGATTGCGAGTGAAATGAGGATCAGTCCTTGGCCAGCCGGTACTCGCCGGTCTTCGGATCCTTCACCAGCGTCCCCATCGCGCCGTTTGCCGTCTGCTTTTCGGTGCGCCGCACCTTGGCGGTTACACGCTCGGCCTCGCGGATGAAGGTGCGGTAGCCAAAATAAGCGGCGATCCCGACGACGGCGAAGAAAATGATCTGCGGCATATCAAAACTCCTCCCACGCTGGGCCGGCGAAGGGCGGCCGGTCGGGTCGGTTGGCGCATGTCGTCCAAAGGCGGTTTCTGGAGAAAAACGACATGCATGGAACTTCGAGGTTCATGCTAGACGGTTTTGCCGGGTTTTCAAAGCCCGAAGCGCGCCCACAAAGCGCGCTCTTGCGCCGCATCGATCACGCCCCCGGTGGCAGCGGCGGCAATATCGGGCGCCGAAAATCCCTTGCTCGAGCCGAACAGCCCGAAGCGGCCGAACAAACCGCGCGGCGCCGAGATCAGCTTGAGTTGGGTTTTCGCCCCGAACCGCGTCTTGAGCACGGATCGCATGTCGCCGAGCGCATCGACAAGCCCAAGCTCCAGGCCGCGCTTGCCGGTCCAGAACAGGCCCGTGAACAGGTCGGGATCGTCCTTGAGCTTGGTGCCGCGCCGCTCCTTGACCAGATCGATGAAGGTTTCGTGCACTTCGAGCTGCAGCGCCTTCAGCCGTTCGATGTCTTCCTTTTTCTCGGGCTTGAATGGATCAAGCACCGACTTGTTCTGGCCAGCGGTGTGGACGCGGCGCTCGACGCCGATCTTCTTCATCAGCTCCGGGAAGCCGAACGAAGCCGAGACCACGCCGATCGAGCCGACGATGGACGACGGGTCGGCGAAAATCTCATCGCCGGCGACCGCGATCATGTAGCCGCCCGAGGCAGCGACGTCCTCGACGAAGACCAGCACCTTTCTGTTCTTCTCGATCGCGAGGTCGCGGATACG
This sequence comes from Mesorhizobium sp. B2-4-1, assembly GCF_006442185.1. Taxonomy (NCBI): domain Bacteria; kingdom Pseudomonadati; phylum Pseudomonadota; class Alphaproteobacteria; order Hyphomicrobiales; family Phyllobacteriaceae; genus Mesorhizobium; species Mesorhizobium sp. B2-4-1. The sequence goes on from NZ_VFVN01000006.1 coordinate 382,999, forward strand.
CTTGAAGATCAGCCGCGACTGCACCGGCGAGCCCCCGGGCGAATTGATGGAGATGGCGATGGCAGGCGCGTCGAAGGAAAACGCCTTTTCGATCAGCCCGGCGGTGGAGGCAAGCGACAGGCTGGGACGGAACGGGCCGCCGCCCGCCAGGATGGTGCCGTGCAACCGGATAACCGGAATGGTGACGACCGTGGAACGCCAGGATTTCGGCAGCAGGCGGTTGAAAAGGCGTTTCACTGAGGTCGATCTCCGCTCGATGGGTTGCCAGCATGTAGGAATTTCAAGGCCAACGGCAATGCCGCGGCCATCGCGGCCAGTTTGTGTTCAATCTCCGAACAGGGAGGCGAGGCCGTTGTTGATCATCTCCGTCCGTTCCGACGGGCCGTCGCCCGTCTGCGCGTGAAGCATCAACGGCGGCCGGATGGCGAGTTTGCCGCGCGCCCCGAACGTTGCCCTGACGATGATGCGGATCGCCGCGGCATCGGGACGGGGATGCACGGCCAGCATCTCGGCGTCGCCGAAACGGCCCGCGATCGCATCGAGAAGCGAACCGAGTTGCTCGGGCCGCGCGATGACGGCAAGCCCGCCGCGCGGCCTGACCACTGCTGCGGCACTGCGGATCCAGCCCTCTAACAGCCCGTCCTCCATGACATGCGCTTCCTTTCTCAAGCGCTCGGGCGTGGCGCGGTCCTGCGCGGCGTTGAAGGGCGGATTCATGATGACGAAATCGAAATCATTGTCGCCGAGGCCGGCCGCCGTCCTGGCGCGGCCCGAAAGCGCGACATTGGCGACGAGCACCGAAGCGCGGTCGACGAGGTGAGCGTTGCCGGGATGCGCGAGCGTGGCCGCGGCGAAAGCCGCCATTTCCGGCGCGCGTTCGACCAGCACGGCCCGGGCCGTCGGGCAGCGCGCCAGAACGGCAAGTGCCGCGGCACCGGCGCCGGCGCCGAAATCGGCGAGACGCCCGCCGAAGGAGGACGGCACGGCAGCCGCCAGCATCATGGCGTCCATGCCGGCGCGATGGCCGCCATGCTTGGGCTGCACCAGCCAGAACCGGCCGCGATGGAAGGCATCGACCGTGTGGGCTGGCGTGTCCGGGGCGAGGGCGGCTGGCGCGGCGGACATTATTTTTGGCGGATCTCGTTGGCGATGCCGGCATCCGTCAGGATGCGCCGCGCCGCGTCGGCCTTGTCGGCGTCGACCATGACGCGCCGCGGCAGGATGCCGAGCGAGCCGTCGAGCACGCTCATATTCTGGTCGGCCACGAAGCAGCCGATGCCGGCATCGCGCATCAGCGATTCGACGAAGGAGATGATGACGGCGTCGTTGGTGCGAATGAGCTCTATCATCGGACGAAACTCTCAGTTTGCCGCGTTCATGTAAACGCATGCGAGGCCCGAAACCAGAGAAGCCGCGCCAATTCGCCACTTGCCGTGGCCGCGTTCGCCGCCCTAGAGTCCGTAACGGAACTAAGGGTGCCGTCGCACGCGTTACATCAGACGGGAGAGTTTGTCGTGGGTGTCGTTCTCAACATCGAAAACGGAAAGCGGGAACCCGCCTCCATCAAGGATCTGATCGACCTGACGGCGGCCGACATGGGGCGCGTCAACGAATTGATCCTGTCGAAGGCCGGATCCGATGTCGAGATGATCCCGGAGGTCGCCAACCACTTGATCTCGTCGGGCGGCAAGCGGCTCAGGCCAATGCTGACGCTCGCCGCCGCACAGATGTTCGGCTATGCCGGCGAGGGCCACGTCAAGCTCGCTACATCGGTCGAGTTCATGCACACGGCGACGCTGCTCCACGACGACGTCGTCGACGAGAGCGGCATGCGACGCGGCAAGAAGACGGCCCGCATGATCTGGGGCAACCAGGCGAGCGTGCTGGTCGGCGACTTCCTGCTTGGCCAGGCATTCCGCATGATGGTCGATGTCGGTTCGCTGGAGGCGCTCGACATCCTGTCGAGCGCGGCCTCGATCATCGCCGAGGGCGAGGTCATGCAGCTTGCCGCCGCCAAGAACCTGGAGACCACCGAGGACGAGCATTTCGCCGTCATCAAGGCCAAGACCGCGGCCCTTTTCTCGGCTGCCGCCGAGGTCGGCCCCGTCATCGCCCAGGCGACGCGCAACGACCGCGCCGCCTTGCGCTCCTACGGCATGAATCTCGGGCTCGCCTTCCAGCTGATCGACGATGCGCTGGACTATGGCGGCACCAGCAAGGATCTGGGCAAGAATGTCGGCGACGATTTTCGCGAGGGCAAGGTGACGCTGCCGGTCATTCTCGCCTACCGGCGCGGCAGCAAGGCCGAGCGCACCTTCTGGAAGCGGGCCATCGAGGACAATGTCACCGATGACGCCGGCCTCGGAAAGGCGATCGGGCTGATGACCCACCACGGCGCGATCGCCGACACGATCGGGCGCGCCCGTCATTTCGGCGAGATCGCCCGCGACGCGCTGGCGCCGCTGGAGGCGACGCCGCAGAAATCGGCGCTGATCGACGTCATCGACTTCTGCATCAGCCGGGTGAACTGAGCCGCTGCCTTTCACGCAGCTCTCCTCTGGCTCGTGCTGGGGAGAAATCCGTGAATCCTTCTCCGCCGCCTCGACAAGCTGCCCGGCTGCAAATTATCTATAAAACATGGCAAAGGGCACGGACGACACCATCGCGGTGCGCATCGGCAAGGTTCTGGCGGATCGCATCATCTCGGGCGCGATCGAGCCGGGCGCCCGGTTGCGGCAGGACCATGTCGCCGAGGAGTTTAATACCAGCCATGTGCCCGTGCGCGAGGCCTTTCGCCGCCTCGAGGCGCAAGGCCTCGCCGTCAGCGAACCGCGCCGCGGCGTGCGCGTGGCGGCTTTCGACCTCGGCGAGGTCAAGGAGGTCGCCGAAATGCGGGCGGCGCTCGAAGTGCTGGCGCTGCGCCACGCGGCGCCGCATCTGACCTCCGCTATTCTCGATCGGGCCGAGGAGGCCAGCAAGGCCGGCGACAAATCCCGGGACGTCAGGTCGTGGGAAGAAGCCAACCGCGCCTTTCACCGGTTGATCCTGACGCCATGCGGCATGTCGCGTCTTCTCGCCACCATCGATGACCTGCACGCCGCAAGCGCCCGTTTCCTGTTCGCCGCATGGCGCTCGGAATGGGAGACCCGTACCGACCAGGACCACCGGGCGATATTGGCCGCCTTGCGGCAGGGCAACACCGAATCGGCCGCGGCGACATTGGGGCGGCACGTGCAATGGATTGGCCGCAAGCCGGTCAGGACAGCCTCCGGCACCACGCGAGAGGCCTTCGCGATCGTGGGCTAACCGCCTTGCGCAAGGCGTGCCTTGCCATCGTCCGAAAATTGTGGCTTCGATAATAGATCGAAGGCAAAAATTATCTATAATTTTGGATCGACCAAGGGAGCCCCTATGACCGACATCGCGTTCTCGTCCGCAAAACCGTCCTTCAGCCCGCTCCGGCTTCAGGAGCGATCGCTCGGCTGGCAGGCGGGCGCCGTCGTGCTCGGCACCCTGTTCCTGGCGCTGTCCTCCTACATCGAGGTGCCGATGGTGCCGGTTCCGGTGACGATGCAGACCTTTGCCGTGACGCTGGTCGGCGCGCTCTACGGCTGGCGGCTGGGCGCGATCACCATCGCCGCCTGGCTGGCCGAGGGTGCGGTCGGCTTCCCGGTTCTGGCCGGCGGGGCTGCCGGCGTACAACATTTTATTGGCCCGACGGGCGGCTATCTCTTCGCCTTCCCGGTTGTCGGCGCACTGGTCGGCTGGCTGGCGGAGCGCGGTTGGAACGGCGGCAGGGTCGTGCTTGCCTTTGCCGCCATGCTGCTCGGCAACCTGCTGTGCCTAGCCCTTGGCACGGCGTGGCTCGCCGTCATCATCGGCGCCGAGAAGGCTGTTGCCTTCGGCTTCCTGCCGTTTGTCCTCGGTGGCCTGCTCAAGTCGGCGCTTGGCGCCGCCACGCTGATGGCGCTCCCGCGCGGCAAGGCGAAATAGCGCCAGCCGTGACGATAAGGCTGCGCGCTCATCACCTCCTTTGCCTGCTCACCTATGTGGGCAAGGGATACAGCCCCGCATTCACGGCCAACTACGACGGTATCGCGCAGCGCCTTGGCCGGGGCGAGGACATACTGGTCGTGTCCGGCCCGGACGACATCTGCGCACCGTTGCTGGATGAACAGGAGCCACATTGCCTGCGGGACAGCGCCGCCGAGCGGGACCGGCTTGCCGCCCACGATGCCGGCGCCTTGCTCGGGCGACCAATCCGGGCCGGTGCGCGCCTCGATCCCGGTGCGGACATGCTGGCGCGGATGCGGCAGGCCTTCTCGGCCGGCCTCACGCGCGAGGCCTGCCGAGGCTGTGAATGGAGCGGCCTGTGCAGCGCGGTGGCGTCAGGCGGATATCAGGGCGCGCGCCTGCGGCCCTCCGGTCTTCCGGGCACTCCTGACGCCGATGCGCCGGTTTCGGGCTGAAAGCCGTTCTTTGCCGGCATGGTTTGTTAATCGGGTGACCCGATTGTGAATTCGAGGCGGATTGAAGCGTGACCCCAAAAAGGCCATGCTTTTCTCCGAAAGATCGAATCTACGTCGATCCCGCTGACGCGGAGATGGCGCCTGGCTGAAAGGGATACGATGCAGCAGGGACGTGCGCGCTGGCTGACAAGGCTGGCACTTGTGACGGGCATGGCGATTTCGGCGCTGCCGGCCTATGCCAAGCAGACCACCGAACCGGTGAAGATCACATCTTTCTCGGGAGCCTATCTGGCTGCCCGGATCGCCGAGGGTGACAACGACCTGGATAATGCCATTGCCTACTACAAGCAGGCCCTGGCCTTCGATCCAAGCGATACGGGCCTGCAGCAGAGCCTGATGCTGTCGCTGATCGCGCAAGGCCGCTTCGACGAATCCCTTGTCTATGCCGACAAGCTCAAGGAAGTTCCCGACGTCGAACGGTTCTCGCGCCTGGCGCTGGCGGTCGATTCCTTCCACAAGAAGGATTTTTCCAAGGCGCAGTATTGGTTGAAGCTGTCGCTGGAATCCGATCTCGACCGGCTGATCTCCGGCGTCATGTCCGGCTGGGCCCAAGAGGGCGCCGGCGACCCCAGCGAGGCGATGGCATCCATCGACAAGCTGCAGGGGCCGGACTGGTTCGGCCTGTTCAAATCCTTCCACCGCGCGCTGATCGCCGACGCGTCCAACATGCCTGAGAAGGCCGACGCGATCTATGCCGCGACCATGCAGGACACCGCCGCCGGCAGCGCGGCTCCCGAAACATGGATGCGCAATGCGCAGGCCTATGCCTCGTTCCTGGCCCGCAAGGGCGACAGGGCCAAGGCGGTATCGGTGCTCGATCAGGCCGAGGCGTTTTCGCCGGGCAAGCTGGAAATTGTCGCCTTGCGCGACAGGATCAGCAAGGGCGACAAGATCCCGCCCTTCATAGCCGGCCCATCCGACGGCGCCTCCGAGATATTGCTCGATCTGGCAACCGCGCTCAATCGCGGCGGCGGTGAGCCTTTCGTCAGGCTCTATCTGCAATATGCGCTGGCGCTGAAACCCGACAGCGATGCCGCCCTGGTGCAGCTTGCCGCCGTTTCCGAACAGCTGAAGGACGGCGAGGGGGCCATCGCGCTCTACCGACGGATACCGGATACCTCGCCGCTGAAGGAGCTTTCGGACTTACAGCTTGGCCTCAATCTGGCCGATCTCGATCGCCATGACGAGGCGATCACGCATCTGAAGGCCTTCGTCGATAAGCATCCCAACGACATGCGCGCCTATCTGGCGCTTGGTGGGGTCTATTCGTCGAAGGAGGATTTCCGTTCCGCCGCCAATCTCTACGACAAGGCCGTCGAGGCGCTGAAGACGCCGACCGCCGCCAACTGGAATATCTTCTACCAGCGGGGCATCGCCTATGAGCGGCTGAAGGAATGGCCGAAGGCCGAGCCGAATTTCCGCAAGGCGCTGGAATTGCAGCCCGACCAGCCGCAGGTGCTGAACTATCTCGGCTATTCCTGGGTCGACATGAATATGAACCTGAAGGAAGGCCTGGCGATGATACAGAAGGCCGTCGATCTCAGGCCGAGCGACGGTTACATCGTCGACTCGCTGGGCTGGGCCTATTTCCGCCTCGGCAGGTACGATGACGCGGTGCGCGAAATGGAACGCGCGGTGTCGCTGAAGCCGGAAGATCCGGTGCTGAACGACCATCTCGGCGACGCCTATTGGCGCGTCGGCCGCAAGCTGGAAGCCACCTTCCAGTGGAACCAGGCGCGCGACCTGAAGCCGGATCCCGACGTGCTTGCCGCCTTGCAGCAGAAGCTGATGAAGGGACTGCCGCCGATCGAGTCCAACACGGCGCAGGAAACCCCCAAGGTCAAGCCGGCACCGGCTGCGCCGAAGGGCTAAGATGAAATGATGTTGCTCGCGAACGGGGCCCTTGTCGGGCTCCGTTTTCGTTGGCAGCCGTGTCAGAACAGCTTGCGGTAGACGACGAAGCCCGAGCGTTCGCCGATCCTGTCGTAGAGCTTCATGGCGGTGTGATTGGTCTCGTGCGTCAGCCAGTAGACCCGGCCCGAACCGGCCGCCTGCGCCCGCTCGTAGACGCCCTCGATGAGAGCCCGGCCGATGCCCTTGCCGCGCAAGGTCTCGTCGGTGAAAAGATCCTGCAGATAGCAGTTCGGCGCGACCGCCGTGGTGCTGCGGTGGAAGAGGTAGTGCACGAGGCCGACGAGCCGTCCTTCACTTTCGGCAACCAGCGCATGCACCGGCTCATAGGCGTCGAAGAAGCGCGACCATGTCATGGCGGTGATCTCGCTTGCCAGCGCCGTCTCGCCCGAGCGCCCGTAAAACGCGTTGTAGCCGTCCCACAGCGGCAGCCATTGCGCGAAATCCTGGCGCGTGACCGGGCGGACGGTGATGGAGTTGGGCATGGCTGACCTGTTGTCTGGCGAGACGGAGTTGTGAGCGTTCACCAGAAGGCACGTGCTCATCGCCGGCAATGGGCCAGCCGCTCGCAAAGCTTTCGACATGCCTCGCGACGCCCGCGCCTTGCTTGACGCTTCGCCGCCGTGTCTCTAGGACGGGGCCGCAAGTCAGCCCTTGCAGCCGAGGCCACCGTGACGATTGAAATCCCCGCCCATATGCATCCCAGCCGCTCCTTTCAGGGGCTGATCCTGACTCTGCACAATTACTGGGCGGACTATGGCTGCGTGATCCTCCAGCCCTACGACATGGAGGTCGGTGCCGGCACCTTCCATCCGGCCACGACGCTGCGGGCGCTTGGACCGAGGCGCTGGAACGCCGCCTACGTCCAGCCTTCGCGCCGCCCCAAGGACGGCCGCTACGGAGAGAATCCGAACCGGCTGCAGCACTACTACCAGTATCAGGTGATCCTGAAGCCCAATCCGCCCAATCTGCAGGAGCTCTATCTCGGCTCTTTGGCGGCGATCGGCATCGACCCGCTGCTGCATGACATCCGCTTTGTCGAAGACGATTGGGAAAGCCCGACGCTGGGCGCCTGGGGCCTTGGCTGGGAATGCTGGTGCGACGGCATGGAGGTGTCGCAGTTCACCTACTTCCAGCAGGTCTGCGGCATCGAATGCGCGCCGGTTGCGGGCGAGCTCACTTATGGTCTGGAACGGCTGGCCATGTATGTGCAGGGCGTCGACAATGTCTACGACCTCAATTTCAACGGCCGCGACGGCGCCGACAAGGTCACCTACGGCGATGTCTTCCTGCAGGCCGAGCAGGAATATTCGCGTCACAATTTCGAATACGCCGACACGACGATGCTGCTGCGCCACTTCGACGATGCCGAGGCCGAATGCAAGGCACTGCTCGATGCCGGTGCGCCCGCATCGAACGACAATCTGCCTGTGCACCGCATGGTGTTTCCCGCCTACGACCAGTGCATCAAGGCCAGTCACGTCTTCAACCTGCTCGACGCGCGCGGCGTGATCTCCGTCACCGAGCGGCAGAGCTACATCCTGCGCGTGCGCAATCTGGCGAAAGCCTGTGGCGAGGCGTTCTTGAAGACGCAGGCCGGCGGATTGGCGGCCTGATCTCAGGCACCCTCCCTCATCAAATCGAGGGAAGCGTTGATCGGCGATAGAATCTGGCCGCTCGGGCCGGCTATTATGCGCAATGCTTGGCGCACGCCCGGCATCGAGAAGGCGCCATGGGCCTGAGCGGTGAAGCAGGCGCTGAGCGCCAGGATTTGCAAAAGTCTGGATACCGTGTTCATGGTCGTTCAGCCAATAGCTCTCTGCCTGAGCGTGGGTCGCTTCAGCGCTGCGTTCGGTTCATGGAAATCTTTGATCCAAGGACGGGTGGGATCATCCCGTCCCGACAGGACGCCCAAAATTTCTGGAAAGGGTGACAGCGGCCAGCCGAGTTGCTATGGCCTCTTTACCTCCCCCTGGATGGGGGAGGTCGCCGCGAAGCGGCGGGTGGGGGTGACAGCGCGACTTCTCATGCCGAAACTCGATCGGTTCAAACTGCGGTCGGTGCAACGGCTTCGTGCGGCGATGACCGACGAAGAACGCATCTTGTGGCGGCACCTATGGCGCATCCCGGTGGAAAGGCACTCATTTCGCAAGCAGGCGTCGGTCGGTATTTACTTCCCTGATTTCATCTCGCACCGCCTGAAGCTGATCGTCGAGGTGGACGGCGCTCACCACAGTTTCGATCGTCAGCAACGACACGACGAAATTCGGACAAAATGGTTCGAAAGTCAGGGCTATCGTGTCATCCGTTTCTGGAACCACGAAATCAAAAACGAACTGGATTCCGTGCTCGATACGATCTATGCGGCGGTGGAAGAACGAAAATCAGACCTTCGCCCGTCAGACGCCGAAGGCGCTTGAGATTGAGACGCCGCCACCCCACCCCGGCGCTGACGCGCCGACCCTCCCCATCGAGGGGAGGGTGAGGAGCTATCCATGCCTGACCTGCTTCTAGAACTTCGCTCCGAGGAAATCCCGGCCCAGCCGCGCGCCCGCAGCGCCGGAGGCGCGAGGACGCGCGAACAGGAAAATGGCATGCGGGCGGAGACACTCTGATGCCGGACCTTTTGCTCGAACTTCGCTCCGAGGAAATCCCGGCCCGCATGCAGCGCAAGGCGGCTGGCGATCTGAGGAAGATGCTGACCGACGACCTGGTCGAGGCAGGGCTGACTTACGAGGCGGCGCGCGAGTACTGGACGCCGCGGCGACTGGCGCTCGATATCAGGGGGCTGACCGCGCGCTCGAAGGATATCAGCGAGGAGATCAAGGGGCCGTCGACGACGGCGCCGGAACAGGCAGTCCAAGGCTTCCTGCGCAAGGCCGGGCTTTCCTCGGTCGCCGAGGCACACGTCCATTCCGACCCGAAGAAGGGCGATTTCTACGTCGCCCATGTCTCGAAACCGGGCAGGGCGGCGGAAGAGATCATCGCCGGACTGGTGCCTGATATCATCCGCAATTTCCCGTGGCCGAAATCGATGCGTTGGGGGCCGGCCTCGGCCAAGCCCGGCTCGCTGCGCTGGGTGCGGCCGCTGCAATCGATCCTGTGCACCTTCGGTCCGGAAACCGAGGAGCCGGTCGTGGTCGATTTCGAGATCGACGGCATCCGCTCGGGCAATGTCACCTACGGCCACCGTTTTCACGCGCCCGGCGCCATCATCGTGCGTCGCTTCGACGACTATGTAAGCAAGCTGGAAGCGGCCAAGGTCGTGCTCGACGCCGACCGGCGCAAGGAGATCATCCTTGCCGATGCCCGCAACCTCGCTTTCGCCAACGGGCTGGATCTGGTCGAGGACGAGGGGCTTTTGGAAGAGGTGTCCGGGCTGGTGGAATGGCCCGTGGTGCTGATGGGCGCGTTCGAAGACGCTTTCCTGGCCATTCCGGCCGAGGTGATCCGCCTGACCATCCGCGCCAACCAGAAGTGCTTTGTGACATCGCGCCCAATCTCCCCCCTCGAGGGGGAGATGTCGGCGAAGCCGACAGAGGGGGTCGGCACGACGGGACGCGACTCCCTTTCGCACACAGAGGACGCCGGCGCTCCACATGAGACGACCCCCTCTGCCCTGCCGGGCATCTCCCCCTCAAGGGGGGAGATCAGCGAACTTTCCAACCGCTTCATCCTCACCGCCAATATCGAGGCTAGTGACGGCGGCAAGGAGATCGCCCACGGCAACGGCAAGGTGGTGCGCGCGCGCCTCTCCGACGCGCTCTATTTCTGGACGACCGACCAGGGCGATCTGCCTGATCTCGCTGAGCTCGAGGGGTCGGCGAAAAAGTTCGGGCTTGACCTGAAGAAGCCTCTCGACCAGCGCATCGCGCGCCTCGACCACCTCAATGTGACCTTCCATGCCAAGCTTGGCACGCAGGGCGCGCGCGTGGAGCGGATCAGGCGATTGGCGGAGGAACTGGCGCCGCTCGTCGGCGCCGATCCCGCGCTCGCCGCTCGCGCCGCGGTTCTCGCCAAGGCCGATCTGACCACCGAAGTCGTCGGCGAGTTCCCGGAATTGCAGGGCGCCATGGGCCGCAAATACGCGCTGCTCCAGGGCGAGCATTCGTCCGTGGCCGCAGCCATCGAAGAGCACTACAAACCGCAGGGGCCGTCCGATTACGTGCCGAGCGATCCGGTGTCGATCGCCGTCGCGCTCGCCGACAAGCTGGATACGCTTGTCGGCTTCTGGGCCATCGATGAAAAGCCGACAGGCTCGAAGGATCCTTACGCGCTGCGTCGCGCTGCGCTCGGCGTCGTGAGGATTTTGGTCGAGAACCGCATTCGACTGGGGCTGACGACGATCTTCGGCAGCGCCTCCATGAATTACACGGTTGGCAGTACGGATCAGGTCCGAGACCTCCTCGCCTTCTTCCACGACCGCTTGAAAGTCTACCTGCGCGATCAGGGCGCTCGCCACGACCTGATCGACGCTGTCATCACGCCGCAGTCGGATGACCTGCTGCAGATCGTACGCCGCGTCGAGGCGCTGGGCTCTTTCCTAGATACCGAGGACGGCAAGAACCTGCTTGCCGGCACCAAGCGCGCCGCCAACATTTTGGCTGCCGAGGAGAAGAAGAAAACGGCGATCGCCGAAACCGTTGAGCCGGCGCTGTTCCGCGAGGATGCCGAGAAATCGCTGTTCGCGGCGGTGAATCAGGCCGAGAGGCAAGCCGGCGAAGCGATTCAAAACGAAGACTTTTCCGCCGCCATGCTGGCGCTTAGCGTTTTGCGCGAACCGGTTGATTCATTCTTTGAACGCGTTCTCGTGAATGATGAGTATCAGGCCGTGCGCGCCAATCGATTGGCGCTGCTCGCCCGCATCCGCGCGGCCACCGACCAGGTTGCGGATTTCTCCAAGATCGCGGGCTAAAGAGACTTCAGGCGGCGACACTCGTCCACGGCGCAAAAGCGGCCTGTCCGGCAATGGTGCCGGACGCCGGACCGACGTCAAGACAGCCGCTACTTGAGCTTGCCGACCCCAGGGACGGGCTGCTGCGCTGCCGCCGCCGGCGCGGCTGCCGGTGATGTCGCCGGGGTCTCCTGCCCATTCGCCGCTGGTGCCGCTGAAGCGGTGGCGGTTGCAGGGGCAGTGGCCGGCGCCTTGGCCTGCGTGGGCGTCGAGAAGGCGCTGCCGACAATACCGCCGCGAATGATCATCGGGTTTTGCAGGAAGCCGTGCCGCGCCTCAGGCGCGTTCGGGATCGCTGCCACTTTTTCATAGGTGACGTCAGGTTCACCGAGCGCGGTGACCGACCGCATATCGCCTGCCTTGGCAGCATCGGCTGCCTCCAGCGTGACAATGGACGGCGTTGCGGACGGCGCGCCGGGAAAGACCAGTGACGAGGCCTGGGCCCCGCCGGCCATCGCCGCCAGCGTGATAGCAAGCGTTCCCCAAATACGCACAGACACGATGAAAGCTCCCCATTACCCGAAGCCGCACGATAGCGGGTCGGAATTGATGCCGGCTTTCGCGGAACCGTAGCATTTTAGGGATTGTTAAATCGCCAAGGGCCGGGCTTGCCCCTTGGACGCCATCGTACTACGCAGCCGGCATTCGTGAGGTGACCAGAGTGGCTGAAATTCTTGCCGTCGGCGAGGCGATGGAACGGGCATTGGCGCTGCTTGAAAGCGGCGATGTGGTCGCCATTCCGACCGAGACCGTCTATGGGCTCGCCGGCGACGCCACCAACGGCGTTGGCGTGGCGCGTATCTTCGAGGCCAAGGGTCGGCCGCGCTTCAACCCTCTGATCGCCCATGTCGCAGACATGGCGATGGCCGAGCGCATTGCTTTGTTCGATCCGCTGTCGAGGAAATTGGCGCTTGCGTTCTGGCCGGGTCCTTTGACGCTGGTGCTGCCGCAGCGGCCCGGCAACGGCATTCATCCGCTGGTCAGCGCCGGGCTCGACACGATCGCCTTGCGCATGCCGAGGGGCTTTGGCGGCGACCTGATTGCAAGGCTTGGCCGGCCGCTTGCGGCTCCCAGCGCCAATTCCTCCGGCAGGATCAGCGCGACGACGGCGCAGGCCGTGGCGGCTGATCTCGGCGCACGCATAAAGCTGGTCGTCGATGGCGGCGCGACGCCGGTCGGGCTGGAATCGACCATCGTCAAAGCCGAAGAGGGAAAATTGCGTCTGCTGAGGCCCGGCGGCATTGCCGCCCAGGAAATCGAGGCGGTCGTCGGCATGGACCTGTTGCGCGGCGCCAACGCCGGTGTCGAGGCGCCGGGCATGCTTGCCTCGCACTATGCGCCTGACGCCGCGGTGCGGCTCAACGCCGGGACCGTCGGCGAAGGCGAGGCGCTGCTGGCCTTCGGCAAACGTCGCGCCGAAGGCTGGCAAAAGGCGGCCGCCTGCCTCAATCTGTCCGAGGCCGGTGACCTGCGCGAAGCGGCGAGCAATCTTTTCGCCTACATGCAGCAACTCGATCGCAGCGGCGCGCGGACCATCGCCGTGGAACCCGTTCCCTTCGACGGGCTCGGCGAAGCGATCAACGATCGGCTTTCACGGGCCGCCGCGCCGCGTGACAATAGCTTGCCGCCAACCTAGTTTCGCGCACATGACCGACATCGCCGAGATTCCCGACACCGCTCTCATCGACCGCTTCGCGGCGATCGTAGGCGAAAAATACGCGTTGCGCGACCAGCGCGATATAGCACCCTACATCACCGAACGGCGCGGGCTATGGCATGGCGCGACATCGCTCGTGCTGCGGCCAGGCAGCGTCGAGGAGGTCAGCCGGATCCTGCGGCTGGCGACCGAGACGGCAACGCCAATCGTGCCGCAAAGCGGCAATACCGGGTTGGTCGGCGCCCAGGTGCCGGACAGGTCCGGCCGCGAAATCGTGCTGTCCCTGTCGCGGCTGAACCGCATCCGCGAGATCGATGTCTTATCCAACACCGTGACGGCGGAGGCCGGCGTCATCTTGCAGACGTTGCAGGAAGCGGCCGATGCCGCAGACCGGCTGTTTCCGCTGTCGCTGGCCGCGCAGGGCTCCTGCCAGATCGGCGGCAATCTTTCCTCCAATGCCGGCGGCACCGGCGTGCTGGCCTATGGCAATGCACGCGAGCTCTGCCTCGGCGTCGAGGTGGTGTTGCCGACCGGCGAAGTGTTCGACGATCTGCGCAAGCTGAAGAAGGACAATACCGGCTACGACCTCAAGAACCTGTTCGTCGGCGCCGAAGGCACGCTCGGCATCATCACCGCCGCCGTGCTGAAACTGTTCCCGAAGCCGAAAGGTCGCGAGGTCGCGTTCGTCGGCCTGCCGTCGGCCGAGGCGGCGCTGTCGCTGTTCAGCCTGGCGACGGACCGCGCCGGCGCCGCGCTCACCGCCTTCGAACTGATCGGCAAGCGGCCCTACGATTTCACGCTGGCGCATGCCCAGGGCGTGGTGCGGCCGCTGGCGCAGGATTGGCCGTGGTATGTGCTGATGCAGATCTCGTCCGGCCGTTCACCAGAAGATGCCAGGGCCTTGATCGAGGACGTGCTCGGGGCCGGGCTGGAACAGGAAATCGTCGGCGATGCGGTGATCGCGGCCAGCCTTGCGCAAGGCGATGCCTTCTGGAATTTTCGCGAGGTGCTGCCCGACGCGCAGAAGCCCGAGGGCGCCTCGATCAAGCATGACATTTCGGTCCCGGTGGCATCGATCCCACGTTTCATCGAAGAGGCCGCCGGCGCGGTGGCTTCGGTCAGCCCCGGAGCGCGCGTGGTCTGCTTCGGCCATATGGGCGACGGCAATCTCCACTATAACATCTCGCGGCCCATCGACGGCGACGACCAGGCGTTTCTCGATCTCTACCACCCCATGAACAAGGCCGTGCACGACGTCGTGCGCTCCTTCCACGGCTCGATCTCGGCCGAGCACGGCATCGGCCAGTTGAAGCGGGACGAACTGATCGCCACCGCCCCGCCGATGGCGATCGACCTGATGCGCAGGGTCAAGCAGGCCTTCGACCCGGCCGGCATCATGAATCCTGGTAAGGTTATCTGATCCTTTCGGATTCAAGCGCTCGGTCGCATTCCGATAACCATCCCCGTGATCAGCAAAATTTAACCGACTTTCTTAAGCGCGGCGGTAAGGAGGCCGCGCTACTGTTTCCCCATAACGAGGCCGGGAAAACTGGCCCGGAGAGAACCGGACACCGGCTCTCAGGAGAAACAGGAAGGCATTCAATGAACACTGGACTGAAGCCAGTCTGGGCGGGACGCAACATGCGCCTCGACCCATTCCGCCTGCCGCAGGTGGTAAGCTACGCCACGCGCGACGACTATGGCGACGTGACCTTCACCATCGACCACCGTGGCGCCGTGATCCGCCGCCTGCTCGAGATGAGCGGCGTACCGGCGATCATCGCTCTGCCCGCCAATGCGTTCCGCGGCGTTGCCGCCCGCGCGATGGAGGACCCGGAAGGTAACGTCACGGTGACTTTGGAACTCCTGCACAATGATCCGATGCTGTCGGTGCCGCTGCTGGTGGCCGACGATCTCGACGACGTCGCCGCCGACTGGCGCGCCTGGGCCGACGCCTATCGCCTGCCGATGCTGTTGATCGAATCGGACGGCATCGCCCGCACGCTGGAGGAATCGCTCGGCGCCGCCATCAAGACGCTGCCGCCGCAGGACCGCCGCAAGGGCCGCGTTTCGACCATGCGCCGCCCGCGCTTCCTCGCCCGCCGCAGGGCGGGTGACCTCGGTCTCAGGCTGGTGATCGGCGGCGAGGAGATCATCGCGCGCGAATAGGCTGAAATTCTGTCTGGAAGGCTGGCGCCGGCTAGCGCCACCTTCTCTCCGTAAACGGGGAGAAGGAAAAGAAAACTACACCAGTGGCTTCAGCGCCACCCACAGCGCGCCGCCGATGAGGCCGAGGAAGATCAGCCAGCCGACCTGGTTGTTCGACCTGAACAGCCGCAGGCATTGATCCGGATTGTCGATATCCAGCACCAGGATCTGCCGCGCCATGTGGGCGCCGGCGGCGATAAGTCCGGCCAGAGCCACGACAGGGGCCTGCGCTGACGCGAAGGCGATGGCGAAGCAGACAAGCGCGCCGCCGTAAAGCCCGGCCAGCCACGACTTGGTGTTGTCGCCGAACAGGCGCGCGGTCGAGCGTACGCCCACGATGGCGTCGTCTTCCTTGTCCTGGTGCGCATAGATCGTGTCGTAGCCGATCACCCACAGGATCGAGCCGAGATAGAGCATGATGGCCGGCCCGTCGAGGTCGCCGAACTCAACCGCCCATCCCATCAGCGCGCCCCAGGAAAAGGCAAGGCCGAGAACCAGTTGCGGCCAGTTGGTGATCCGCTTCATGAATGGATAGATGGCGACGATGGCCAGCGAGCAGACGCCGAGCAGGACGGCGAAGCTGTTGAACTGCAAGAGCACGGCAAGTCCGACCAGTGCCTGCAGGATGACAAACAGCCACGCCCCACGCCGCGTGACCTTGCCCGACGGAAGCGGCCGCGAGCGCGTGCGCTCGACCTGATTGTCGATGTCTTCGTCAGCCAAGTCGTTGTAGGTGCAGCCGGCGCCGCGCATGGCGATGGCGCCGGCCAGGAACAGCACGAGATACAAGGGCGCCGGCAGCAGTGAAAGCAGCGGATCGCCCGGGCGCGGGTAGGCGCTGGCCGCGAGAGCCGCGGACCACCAGCACGGCCACAAAAGCAACTGCCAGCCGATCGGCCGGTCCCATCGGGCAAGCTGTGCGTAGGGCCATATCGGCCGCGGCAGCACGCGGTAGACCCAATGGCCGTTCGGCGCGTCGGCGACGCGGCCCTGGGCTGCTTTCGACTGAACCGTTTCCATGACGATGGAGTGGCAGCAGCCGCGCAAACCGTCAAGCGGCGAGCAGGGCAGTGGCATTCGTCAGCGCTTCAGGAGGCGAAGATGTCGCGGGTGGAGAACCAGCCCTTTGCCACGTCGATGAAGGCCAGCACGGCATTGGGCAGGCGCTGATGCGTGTCATGGGTGAGGATGATGCGCTGCATGGGCAGCGGATCGGAAAGCGGTTTGCAGACGAGAGGCAAGCCGTCATAGCTGCGGTCGCCATGCGGCCTCGTGTAGCTGACGGCGACGCCGAAGCCGTTGGCCACCATGCTGCGCTGGAGTTCGAACGAGCTTGTCTGCCTGTCGGCGATCGGCGACAGGCCACGGCTGCGGAACAGGTCCAGCATGTGCTGCCAGCTATGCGGCTGGTCCGTCGTGATCAGCGGATAGGCGGCCAGATCGGCCAGGCTGACATCGGGACGATCCGCCAGCACGTGTCCGGCCGGCAAAAGCGCATGCGGCCTGAGTTCATGCAGCAGGATACGGGCGAAATGCGAAGGCAGGCCGAGATCGTAGGTGAGCCCGAGGTCGACGGCGGCATCGCCGAGGCGCCGCCCGAGCGTCTCGAAGGTCTCGTCGCGCACGATCACTGCAACCTCAGGATGGCGTTCCGAGAAGGCGCGGATCAGGGCCGGCGCGAAATAAGGCGCCAGATCTTCGAAGCATCCGAGCACCAGTTCGCCCCCGAGCGCCGACTTGCGCGAGCCGAGACCGATGAGCTCGTCCGTCTCGGCAAGGACCTGTTTCGCCTTGGCCACCACGGCGCGGCCGAAGGATGTCAGCGAAACGCCGCTTCCGCGCTGGCGCACGAAGAGTTTCTGGCCGAAATCCTGTTCGACCGCGTCGATGGCCACCGAAATGGACGGCTGTGAAACGTTCAACGCCCTGGCCGCGCGGGTAACGCTGCCATGGCGAGCGACGGCAACCAGATAGCGCAATTGCGTGAGGGTAGGGCTCATAGAATATAACTATATGACGGATCAGAAGTTATTATTTTACTGAATGAAAGAGGGTTGCGATAGTGGCATCGATCCCTGAAAGGAGAATGCCATGGCTTCCCGGACCGCACCTCGCGCGATCGACACAGGCTTGATCGATGCGCGGACAATAGCGGATTACCAGCGCGACGGCGCTGTCTGCATCCGCGGCGCTTTCAAGGACTGGGTCGAAACGATCGCCGCCGGCATCGAGCGCAACATGCAAAACCGCAGCGCCACCGCCTCGGACATCGCCAACGGCCGCGGCAGCTTCTTCGACGACTACTGCAACTGGGAACGCATTCCCGAATTCGTCAAGCTGGTGCGCGAATCGCCGGCGGCCGAACTGGCGGCCGCGGTGATGCGGTCGCGCACGGCGCAGTTCTTCCACGATCATGTCCTTGTCAAGGAACCGGGCACCCAGAAGCCGACGCCCTGGCATCAGGATATCCCTTACTACTTCGTCGACGGCCGGCAGACGGTGAGCTTCTGGATCCCTATCGACCCTGTAAAGGAGGCAACGCTGCGGCTGATTGCCGGCTCGCACAAATGGGACAAGATGATCCTGCCGGTGCGTTGGCTCGACGACAGCAATTTCTATGCCGACGAGGGCGACTACCTGCCGGTGCCGGATCCAGACACGGACCCCTCGCTGGAGGTGCTTGAATGGGAAATGGAGCCGGGCGATGCCATCCTGTTCGATTTCAGGACAGCGCATGGCGCGCGCGGCAACCTGACCGCGGCGCGGCGGCGGGCGCTTTCGCTGCGCTGGGTCGGCGACGACGCCCACTATGTCGAACGGCCGGGGCGCACCTCCCCGCCCTATCATGGCCATGGCATGCAGCCGGGGCAGAAGCTGCGCGAGGACTGGTTCCCGGTCGTCTTCCAGGGCTGAGGCGCTTGCCCGAAATCGGCGGCGGAGTACGCCGCCGATTTCGGGCGGGGGTAACGTTCCCGTGCGCAATTCCGATCAAAGCGCCCGGATGCCTTGACCCGTCGTCCAGAGAGCAATAGCGGGTTCTCTGGAAGATTACAGGCATCAAGAGGTGGCCATGAACGTTCTTCTTCTCGGCTCCGGCGGCCGCGAACATGCGCTCGCCTGGAAGATCGCCGCGTCGCCCTTGCTGACCAAGCTTTATGCTGCGCCCGGCAATCCTGGCATCGGCCGCGAGGCGGAGCTGATCAAGCTCGACATCGCCGATCATTCCGCTGTCGCCGCCTTCTGCAAGGACAGAGAGATCGGCCTCGTAGTGGTTGGGCCGGAAGGGCCGCTGGTGGCCGGCATATCAGACGATCTGCGTGGCTGGGGCATCCGCGTCTTTGGCCCGTCGCGTGCGGCGGCGCGGCTCGAAGGATCGAAGGGCTTCACCAAGGATCTCTGCGCCAGATATGACATCCCCACCGCCACCTATGGCCGTTTCTCAGACCTGGCATCGGCCAAGGCCTATGTCGAGAAGATGGGCACGCCGATTGTCATCAAGGCCGATGGCCTTGCCGCGGGCAAGGGCGTCACGGTCGCAATGACGATGGATGAGGCGCTGGCCGCGCTCGACGCCTGTTTCGACGGCTCTTTCGGCACGGCCGGCGCGGAAGTGGTGATCGAGGAGTTTCTGACCGGCGAGGAGGCCAGCTTCTTCTGCCTGTGCGACGGCACTACAGCACTGCCCTTCGGCACCGCGCAGGATCACAAACGCGTCGGCGACGGTGATGTCGGCCCCAACACCGGCGGCATGGGCGCCTATTCGCCGGCCCCGGTAATGACGCCGCAGATGGTAGAGCGCACCATGCGCGAGATCATCGAACCGACCATGCGCGGCATGGCTTTAACGGGTGCATCCTTCGCCGGCATTCTCTTCGCCGGGCTGATGATAACGGACGAAGGGCCGAAGCTGATCGAATACAACACCCGCTTCGGCGACCCCGAATGCCAGGTGCTGATGATGCGGCTGAAGGACGACCTGCTGGTGCTGCTCAATGCCGCCGTCGATGGCCAGCTCGCGCACATATCGGCGCGCTGGAGCGACGAGGCGGCACTGACCGTCGTCATGGCCGCGAGGGGCTATCCCGGCACGCCCGAAAAAGGCTCGGTCATTCGCGGGCTCGATGAGGCTGCCAGCGAAGGCGCCCAGATTTTCCATGCCGGCACCGCCATCAATGGCGGTGCGCTGGTCGCCAATGGCGGTCGCGTCTTGAACGTCACCGCGGTCGGCGCGACTGTCGGCGAGGCGCAGGAGAAGGCCTATGCCGCGCTCGACCGTATCGATTGGCCGCAGGGCTTCTGCCGCCGCGACATTGGCTGGCAGGCCGTGGCGCGCGAAACGGCAGGAGCAAGCTGACCGCAAGCATCCGGTCGCGCGCTTTCAGCGTTTGCCCCGGTCGAGTTCGGTAGAAGCGGTGCTCACCGGGTCCGCCGCCGCAGCGAAGGCGGCTTCGAGTTGCGCTGGAGTGCGCTGCCCGGTGCGCTTCCAGGCGACATATTGGACGATGCCGAAGATCGGCCGCCGCGGCACCGTCTTCACGACAGGCATGCGGAACCCGTCGCGGAATTTCGACCAGCGCGAACCAAGCACCGCGACCATTTCCCCGAAACTCGGCGGCGTCGCCACATCGGCGTAGATGAGGGTGGTCTTGCCGGCCAAAGCGGCTTCGCGCGAGAGCGGCACCGGTACGCTGGCGAGATAATCCGCCGGCACGTCGATCAGCCCGCCGAACGGCCATTGCTGGCGCAGCGTGGCGGCATTTGTCGGCGCGACGTTGACGTCGATGTCGTCCGGCGTCCCGGCTACCCTGTAGGGGCAACGGAAGCGGCCGCAATTGGCCTGGGCCGAAAACTGCCAGAGCGCATAGCCTTGCCAGTTGCCGATGGGAAAATGCACGTCGATGTCAGGCTTGTAGCGCGCGTACCAGAGCGGCAGCCGCGACAGCAGCCGGTATTTGTAGCTGTTGTCGGCGATATACTGGGCGGTCTTGCCATTGGTGTAGAGTACCGGGAAGCGGCCGATGCGCCGATGCACCTGGCGCACGAACGCCTCGGCGTCGTCGAGCGACATCCATTGCGCGGGATCGATGCCTTCGATGTCGAGGGCCATGAGGTCGTCCGGCGCGGGATCGGCGAAATCGAGGAAATTATTGGCCTGCTCGACCGGATTGCCGGGGCGGGCGAGGTGATAGGCGCCCCATTTTAGGCCGAGCGCCTTGGCCACGACCTTGCGCGTCTGGAACAGTTCGCGTGTCACCGCATGGCGCTTCCACAGCGCCTTGCAGAGTTTTACCCCGGTATCGTCTCCGGAGCAGGAATAGGGCGGCGACATGCCGTCGGAGGCTTTGTTGATGAAGCCGACGACGCGCTTGTCCGTGGCAAGCTGCGCCCAGTCGATGGAGTTGTATTCGTAGGCGTCGACGACAAGCGCCCGATCGGCACTTTTCCACGGCTCGGAGAAATCCGAGGCCCTTGCCGCCGGTGTCAGCGCCATCATCGCCGCGAGAGCGATCGCTGGGCGGCGAAGAAGATGCGCCGTTCTTTTCAAACAGGGAATCCCCGTTGATCGAAGGCAGATCCTGAACCGCCATGGTTAAGGATTTGCTTTCAAGGCAATGCGGTCCGTCAGCCGAACAGCTTCAACGCCGTCGCTACCGATAGGAACAGCGACAACGGCCGGTCTTGAAATGGCCTGAAACCATATTTGCAATAGAAGGCGGCGGCCATGTCGTCCTTTGCGTCGACGATCAGTGCGAAGGAAGCAGGAGCAGCTTGGGCGCAGCGCCGAAGTGCATCCACGATCAGTATCGATCCTACTCTTTTTCCCTGATATCGGGTATCAACTGCCAACCTTCCGATCAATATGGCGGGCAGGACCGGGTAACGCGGTACGCGTCTTGTCAGGTCTTCCGGCAGAGAAGTGATGGGCACATTTGACGCTGCAAGAGTGTAGTATCCGGCAATGAGATCGACATCACGGTCCGCGGCGACAAAGCAGTTGCTAACTCGGCGTTTGACGTCCTGGCTTGCCAACTCGTGTAGATATTGGCCGAGTGCCAGCACGCCACAGCTGAATGTCTTACGATCATACGATCCGCCCAGCGGCTCGATGATCAAGCCTAGACTCACCGGGATTCGACGACAACTCGCTTGTAGGCGTCGGCGGCTTTGCGCAGCGCTTCATTAGGTTCGGGCGGATTGAGAATGGCCTCTACCAGAGCGAGCTGATCCTCGATGGACAGGCGGATGATAGCGATCTCCTCAATGGTGCGTTGTGCAGCTTCCTGCGCTGCGGAGACCACGAAGTCGCTGACGCTGCGGCCCTGGATTTCGGCGGCACGTTTCACCACACCCAGCATATCCGGGGATATCCGAGCTTCGAGACGGGAGGTACGGGTCAGTTGGTTTGTCATTTCGATCACCTCTAGCACGGTATGTACGGGAATACATATCAAGTGCGACGGTCAGCGCGGCCGAATGGCTGAACTTCAAACGGATCCGGCGCGGGCTGTTGCGGCAGCGTGCCTTCGGCCGCGCGTTTGCGATGATGGGCGAGCGAGCATTTCGGCGAGCACAATATACCGCGATCCGACCAATAGGCGGCGCCGTTTTCCAATTCACCGTGATAGTATGAGAACCCCGCCGCCCGGTAGGGCAGGCCGCACTCGATACAACGGTAGGCGTCAGGTCTGGCAAGCATGAGTTGGTTTCCAGTCGGCTGGTTCTGGTCTGTTGCCGGTCGATTTTGACCCGGCGTCCATCGCATTTAATACGAGCCGGCGCGATTACAAAATCAGCGTGACAAAATTTGACGTTTACGTAAAAAGAAGATGGGCGATCGCCCAAAGGCGAATACGGTGTGTGGCAAGCAGGTCCCACTCAGGTCCTAGGATCAGCCTGGCCGATGCATCAGGAGGAGCGAGCGGCATGTATCTGGCACCGGTCGAGGACATCGCGTTCACCCTCAAGCATGTGGCCGGCCTGAAGCCTGCCCTCGATGACGGCACGTTCGGCGATCTCGGCGAGGATCTCGTCGACGCCGTTCTTAGCGAGGCCGGCCGCTTCGCCACCGAAGAGGTCGCGCCGCTCTACAAGATCGGCGACGAGCACGGCGCGGTGCTGAAGGACGCGGCAGTGACCATGCCGCCGGGCTGGAAGGAACTTTATCGCCGCTGGATCGACGGCGGCTGGAACGCGCTCTCCGGCCCGGAAGGATATGGCGGGCAGGCGCTTCCGACCATGCTCGGCGTCGCCGCGCTCGAAATGTGGAATTCCGCCGCCATGGCCTTCGGCATTGGCCCGACGCTGACCATGGGTGCGGTCGAGGCGCTCGACAAGCACGCTTCGGAAGAGCTCAAGGCCAAGTATCTCGCAAAGCTCGTCTCCGGCGAGTGGATGAGCACGATGAACCTGACTGAGCCGCAGGCCGGCTCGGACCTCGCTGCCTTGCGCACGCGCGCCGAACCGGCCCGCGACGGCACCTACCGCATCTTCGGCCAGAAGATATTCATCACCTATGGCGAGCATGATCTCACCGACAATATCGTCCATCTGGTACTGGCGCGGCTGCCTGACGCGCCTGCGGGCACGCGCGGCATCTCGCTCTTCCTGGTGCCGAAATTCCTGGTCGGCGCGGACGGCTCGCCTGGCGCACGCAACGACGTCTTCTGTTCGGGCCTCGAGCACAAGCTCGGCATCCATGCCTCGCCGACCTGCACCATGATCTATGGCGACGGTTTTCAGGGCGCCAAGCCCGGCGCCATCGGATGGCTGATCGGCGAGGAGAACAAGGGGCTGGCCTGCATGTTCACCATGATGAACAATGCCCGCCTCGCCGTCGGCATGCAGGGCGTGGCGGTCGCGGAAGCCGCGACCCAGAAGGCGATTGCCTATGCCAATGAGCGCCGCCAGGGCAAGGCGGCGGATTACGCCGGTGCCGGCATGGCGCCGATCGTCCATCACCCCGACGTGCAGCGCAATCTCCTGACCATGAAGGCGCTGACGCAGATCGCGCGGGCGATCAGCTATTCCTGTGCCCATGCCATCGACCTGGCGCGCGTATCGTCTGGTGACCAGGCGGCGCATTGGCGCGACCGGGCCAACCTGTTGACGCCGCTTGCCAAGGCTTTTTCGACCGATATCGGCGTCGAGGTCGCCTCGCTTGGCGTCCAGGTCCATGGCGGCATGGGTTTCATCGAGGAGACGGGGGCTGCGGCACTCTATCGCGACGCCCGCATCGCGCCGATCTACGAGGGCACCAACGGCATCCAGGCGATCGATCTGGTGACCCGAAAACTGCCGCTCGGCGGCGGCGAGCATGTGCACGGCTTCATCGCCGAGCTTGCCGCTGTCGCCAGCGCCGTGCGGACATCGAATCTCGAAGGGTTTGGCCATACGGCCGATGCTCTCGACCGCGGGCTCGACGATCTGACGCAAGCGACACGTTTCCTGCAAAAACTGTCGGCCGATGGCCGGACTGGCGAGGCGCTTGCCGGCGCGACACCCTATCTCCGGCTGGTCTCGCTTGCAGCCGGCGGCGCCTACTTGGCGCGGGGCGCCCTTGCCGATCACGGCCGCGTCGCCCTTTGCCGCTTTTTCGCCGAAAACCTGCTCGGCGAGACAAGTGCCTTGAAGGAGCGCGTTGTCGACGGCGCCGCAAGCCTCGCCGCTGCCGGCAGGACATTGATTTCCGCCTGACGTTCACAAGGAAAGAACCGTGACAGACCATATCCTCGTCGAGCGCCAGGGCGCCATGCAGATCATCCGCATAAACCGCCCGGACAAGAAGAACGCGCTGACGCGCGCCATGTACGCCAAGATGTCGCAAACCTTGGCCGAAGGGGATGCGGATCCGGCAATTCGCGTCCATGTCTTTCTCGGCGTGCCCGGTGCCTTCTCCTCCGGCAACGACCTCGCCGATTTCATGGTCGTCGCCACTGGCGGCGAAGGCGGCACGGAAGTCTGGGATTTCCTGATGGCGCTGGCCAGGGTCGAAAAACCCATCGTCTCCGGTGTCGACGGCATCGCGGTCGGCATCGGCACCACGCTCAATTTGCACTGCGACCTGACCTTCGCCACGCCGCGCACCGTGTTCAGGACACCCTTCGTCGACCTCGGCCTTGTGCCCGAAGCGGGATCGAGCCTGCTGGCGCCGCGCATCCTGGGCCAGCAGGGCGCGTTCGCGCTGCTCGGCCTTGGCGAAGGCTTCTCGGCCGAACGCGCCAAGGCCGCTGGTCTGATCTACGAAGTTGTCGAGGAAGGAGCGCTGGAGGCGTCGGTTCTGGCGGCCGCCGGCCAGATCGCCGCCAAGCCGCCGCAGGCGCTCAGGATCGCGCGCGACCTGATGCGCGGCTCTCGCGAGGACCTCGTCGCCCGCATCAACGTGGAAAGCGAGCATTTTCGCGAGCGGCTGAAATCGGACGAAGCCCGCGCTGCACTGACGGCATTCATGACCAGAAAAAAATAGTTCGGCCCCCGCCTCCCTTAGATGGGGAGGTCGGCCCGCAGGGTCGGGTGGGGTGGAGCGCCGACCTATCCCGCGTGCCTCGGTCGCCACTGGCCAGCCCGGGCTAGGCGCAGTGAGGATGTCGGCGCTAGTTTACAAACTCAGGGATAAAGCCGCGTCTTCTCCCAACCGCCCCCGGCATTGCGCGAAAACACCACGCGGTCATGCAGCCGAAACGGTCTGTCGTGCCAGAACTCGATCGTCTTCGGCACGATGCGGAAACCCGACCAGTGTTTTGGGCGCGGAATCTCGCCGATGGCGTAGCGGGCCGTGTATTCGGCCACCGCCTTTTCCAGCGCGAACCGGCTTTCCAGCGGCCGCGACTGTTTCGAGGCCCAGGCGCCGATGCGGCTGCCGCGCGGCCGTGTCGCGTAATAGGCGTCGGCCTCGGCATCGCTGACGATCTCCACCGGCCCGCGCACGCGCACCTGGCGGCGCAGCGATTTCCAGTGGAAGCACATCGCCGCCTTCATGCTGCCTAGGATCTCCCGGCCCTTGGCGCTTTCGAAATTCGTGTAGAACACAAAGCCGCTCTCATCGAAGCCCTTGAGCAGCACCATCCGCACATCCGGCATGCCCTCGGCATCGACGGTTGCCAACGCCACGCCGTTGGGGTCGTTCATTTCGCTTTTGGTGGCATCGTCCAGCCATGCGGCAAAAAGGCGAAACGGCTCGGCGGCCTCGGTAAAGTCACCGCTTGTTAACTCAGTCTCACTCATAGTTTTTCTCAAATTTTCATCAAACAGGGGAGGTTGCCGATTGTCGCGTATCGCGCAAGCTTTTGACAGCAGGCAAGGCAGCCTATTTGCTTCAGCCAGCGCCAAAGCCGCGATCGTGATGATTGCCTTGCCGCTTGCCGCATGTGGCGCGGGCGGCTTCAGCCTGCAAAAAGCCGAGGTCGATCGCTCGATCCTGACCGGCAGCATTTCGGCTCCAGCCGCGTCGGCCGATTCGGACCGCGATTCCGACCAGACGACGATCGGCAACGCGGTGTCCTCCGCCGACATCGAGCAGCTCGGCGGTCAAGCCGTGCCGTGGGCCAATGCCGGTACGGGTTCGCGCGGCTCCATCACCGAACTGGCGGAATTGAAGGACGGGGGTCAGACCTGCCGCCGCTTCAAGGCTTCGCGCGAAAGCTTTGACGGCGTTGCCATGTTCGCGGGCGAACTTTGCCTGGCCAGCGCCGGCGGCTGGCGTATGCAGGACTTCAGGGCGCTTTGATCTTCCACCTCTGAAATAACGTCCAGCACTGGAATTTCTTCCTATGCGAGCGCATATAAGAGGCGACCATGGACTCACTCTTTCTCCAGGGCAGGAAGCATGCGCGACCCCTATGAGGTGCTGGGCGTTGCAAAGAACGCATCGGCCAAGGACATAAAATCGGCGTACCGCAAACTCGCCAAGAAGCATCATCCGGACCAGAATCCGAATGATCCCAAGGCGAAGGACCGTTTTGCCGCGGCCAATCAGGCCTATGAGATCGTCGGCGACGAGAAGACCCGTGCCGCTTTCGATCGCGGCGAGATCGACGCCGACGGCAAGCCGCGTTTCCAGGGCTTCGAGGGCGCCCCCGGTGGCGGTGACCCCTTCGGCGGTTTTCGCCGCCAGCAGCAGGGAGCCGGCGGTTCGCGATTCGAGTTCCGCTCCGGACGCCCTGGCGGCGATCCGTTCGATGGCAACAGCGATATCTTCAGCCAGATTTTTGGCGACGTCTTCTCCGGCTCGCGCGGCCCCGGCCAAAGCGGGGCAGGAATGGGTGACCGCCGCCAGCCGGCAACCGCCGCCGACCTCAATGTCACGCTCGACATTACCATCGAGGAGGCGGCGAACGCTGAAAAGGTCACGGCGATGTTCCCTGACGGCCGCAAGGTGGCGGTCAAGCTGCCGGCCTATGTCGAGGACGGGCAGACCATCCGGCTGAAGGGGCAGGGCGAGCAAGGGCCGGGCCAGCCCGGCGACGCGTTGGTCAAGATCCGCTTCCGCCGGCATCCGCGCTACCGCCTGGAGGGCCGCGACCTGCATGCCGATTTGCCGGTGGGGCTGGCCGATGCCGTGCTTGGCGCCAAGGTGGCCGTCGAAACGCCGACCGGCAAGCTCGCGGTCAACGTTCCCGCCTGGTCGAGTTCGGACAAGGTCCTGCGCCTGAAGGGCAGGGGCCTGCCGGAAAAGGCCGGCGGCCACGGTGATCTCTACGCCCATGTGCGCATCATGCTGCCAGAAGGCGGCGACAGCGCGCTCGAAGGGCTGTTGCGCAGCCAAAAAGGCTGATTGGCGGCTCTTGTCCCCGAACTGTCCCGTTTGAGCGCTTGAAGGGGCTCTGTGCCTGTGCGATAGGGCTCTCCACAAACAAGAAATCTTGCGGAGAGCACGCATATGGCGGGTGGACAGGGCCTGATGGCCGGCAAACGCGGCCTGATCCTCGGCGTCGCCAACAACAGGTCGATCGCCTACGGCATCGCCAAGGCATGCGTCGACCACGGCGCCGAGATCGCGCTGACCTATCAGGGTGAAGCGTTCAAGAAGCGGGTCGAGCCACTGGCTGCGGAACTCGGCGCCTTTGTCGCCGGCCATTGCGATGTGACCGATCCGGCGAGCCTCGACGAGGTTTTCGCCAATGTCGCCAATCATTGGGGCAAGCTCGACTTCCTCGTCCATGCCATCGCTTTTTCCGACAAGGACGAACTGACCGGCCGCTATGTCGAGACGACGCGCGATAATTTCCTGCGCACGATGGATATTTCGGTCTATTCCTTCACCACCATCGCCAAGCGCGCCGAGGCGCTGATGACCGATGGCGGTTCGCTTTTGACGCTGACCTATTACGGCGCCGAAAAGGTGATGCCGCATTACAACGTCATGGGCGTCGCCAAGGCCGCACTCGAGGCCAGCGTGCGTTACCTCGCCGTCGATCTCGGCGCCAAGAAGATCCGCGTCAACGCGATCTCGGCGGGCCCGATCAAGACGCTGGCCGCTTCCGGCATTGGTGACTTCCGCTACATCCTGAAGTGGAACGAGTACAATTCGCCGCTGAAGCAGACGGTCACCCAGGAAGAGGTCGGCGATTCCGGCGTCTATTTCCTGTCCGACCTGTCGCGCGGCGTCACCGGCGAAGTGCATCATGTCGATTCCGGCTATCACGTCGTCGGCATGAAGGCGGTCGACGCACCTGACATTTCGACAGTCAAGGATTAACTCCTCCGCCTATCCTCCGCCCAGGCCCTGGCCCGACCTCCGGAAGACCTGATGTACCCGCTGGTTTATATCGTGCGCCACGGCCAGACCGCGTGGAATGCCGAATTCCGGCTTCAGGGGCAGGCCGATACCGACATCAACGCGCTCGGCCGCGAGCAGGCGAGCGCAAACGGGCATCGGCTGGCTGACCTGATCTCCAATCCCGCAGAGTTCGATTTCGTCGCCAGCCCGATGCGGCGCACGCGCGAGACCATGGAGCGCATTCGCGCCGCCATGAAGCTCGACCCGGCTGCCTATGGGACCGACCCCCGCCTTGTTGAAGTGAATTTCGGCGACTGGCAGGGTTTCACCTTTGCCGAGCTGGAGACGCAATTTCCGGGTGCGAGCAGGACGCGTGCGCTGGACAAATGGAACTTTCAGCCGCCGGGCAAAGATGCCGAGAGCTACCAGATGCTGCTCGAACGGGTAAAGCCGTGGTTCGACGCGCTCGAGCGCCAGACAGTCTGCGTGACGCATGGCGGCGTCATGCGCACCTTGTTTCGCTTCGTGCTTGACATGGCCGAGGATGATGCGGCGAAGCTGGCGATACCGCAGGACCGCGTGCTCAAGCTGGAAGGCGACAGCCTGGGGTGGCTTTAGGCACCTGGCACGATCCAGGAAGGCTCATGCAGGCTGTCGGTTGCGGGGTGCATAAAACGGCTGTAACGGCTCAACAAACGCCGAACAGCCGATTTGCATTGGAAGCCTAGTCGGAGTCGCTGTCAGGCAACTGCATATCGGTGACCACGTTTTCGCCATTGGTCACGTCATAGGCGATGACGATGTCCATGCCGGGCTTCAGCGCGTCGAGATCGGTTTCCGCGTTCAGCTTGTAGGATTTGCCGTCGTCCAGCGTCAGGGTCAGCGCGTCCTTGTCGATCTTCTTGATCAGGCCTTCGGTCTGCCCGGCGAAAGCGGCGGTGCAAAGCAGGAATGTGGCGGCAACAGCGCCAATCAGGGTACGCATCATCGTCCTCTTTGGTATTGCGCCGGCATGGGTAGCGGCGGATCCTCAACGGCGAATGGAGCAGAGCAGAAACCAATCGAATGTGTCAAAACTAAATCCGAAGATCACGGTTTGACCCCTGTGGAAAACGCCAATAGAAGGCAGGCTTCAGTCGGCTCCGATGCCGGGCAGGGCACTTTGCGATGTCTCACAACACGTTCGGCCATCTTTTCCGCGTCACCACCTGGGGCGAAAGCCATGGGGCCGCATTGGGCTGCGTGGTCGACGGCTGCCCACCCGGCATCCGCTTCACGCGTGACGAAATCCAGGCCGAACTCGACAAGCGCCGGCCCGGCCAGTCGCGCTTCGTCACGCAGCGCCGTGAGCCTGACGAAGTGAAGGTGCTGTCGGGCTTCATCCTTGACGATGACGGCGAGACGATGATCGCGACAGGTACGCCGATCTCCATGCTGATCGAGAATGTCGACCAGCGCTCGAAGGACTATGGAGAGATCGCCCGCCAGTACAGGCCGGGCCATGCGGACTACACCTATGACGTCAAATACGGCGTGCGCGACTATCGCGGCGGCGGCCGATCCTCGGCGCGCGAGACCGCGGCTCGGGTCGCCGCCGGAGCCCTCGCCCGCAAGGTCGTGCCGGGCATGGTGGTGCGCGGTGCACTGGTATCGATGGGCGAGAAGTCGATCGACCGCGCCAACTGGAACTGGAATTTCATTGACGACGCGGACAATCCGTTCTTCACGCCGGATCCGGCGTCCGTTCCCGTTTTCACGAGCTATCTCGACGGCATCCGCAAGGCGGGTTCCTCCGTCGGCGCCGTGATCGAGATCGTCGCCGACGGCGTTCCGGCCGGCCTCGGCGCGCCGATCTACGCAAAGCTCGACCAGGATATCGCGTCAGGCCTGATGTCGATCAACGCCGTCAAGGGCGTCGAGATCGGCAACGGCTTCGAGGCCGCCCGCATCACCGGCGAACAGAATGCCGACGAGATGCGCATCGGCAATGACGGCCAGCCGGTGTTCCTGTCCAACAATGCCGGCGGCATCCTTGGCGGCATCTCGACCGGCCAGGCGATCATCGCCCGCTTCGCCGTCAAGCCGACGTCTTCAATCCTGACGCCCCGGAAGTCGATCGACAAGGACGGCAACGACGTCGAAGTGATGACCAAGGGTCGCCATGATCCGTGTGTGGGCATTCGCGCCGTACCGATCGGCGAGGCGATGGTTGCCTGCGCAATCGCCGACCATTATCTGCGGCACCGAGGACAGACAGGCAAGGAAGGCAGTAGGGCAGTAGGGCAGTAGGGCAGTATGTTAAGCTGCCCGCGAGACGAGCAATTTTTCCTTTCCCCTACCGCCTTACCGCCCTATTCCCCTACTCCCTTGCGAGCGAAGCGAGCATTCCATGTCTTACGACCAGAAGAAGATCGTCGAAGCAATCCGGGCCTTCGAGCGCGGCGAGATCGTCGTCGTCATGGATGATGACGGGCGCGAGAACGAGGGCGACCTGATCGTCGCCGCCGTCCATTGCACGCCGGAAAAGATGGCCTTCATCGTGCGCAACACTTCGGGCATCGTCTGCACGCCGATGCCGCGCGAGGAGGCCAAGCGCCTCAACCTTGCGCCGATGGTCGCCGACAATGATTCGGCGCACACCACCGCCTTCACGGTTAGCGTCGATTTCAAGCACGGCACCACGACTGGCATTTCAGCTGACGACCGCACGCTGACCGTGCGCAATCTCGCCAACGGCAATGTCGGCGCCTCCGATTTCGTCCGCCCCGGCCACATCTTCCCGCTCATCGCGCGCGAAGGCGGCGTGCTTATGCGTTCGGGCCATACCGAGGCGGCCGTCGATCTGTGCAAGCTCGCCGGCCTGCCGCCGATCGGCGTGATCTCGGAACTGGTCAATGATGACGGCACCGTCAAGCGCGGCCCGCAGGTCGCGGCTTTTGCCGAGGAGCACGGCCTCAAGCAGGTCTCGGTCGCCGACCTCATCGCCTATCGGCAACGCAAGGAAACACTGGTCGAACGCGTGGCATGCTCCGAGATCGACACGCTCGGCGGCAAGGCGCAAGTCTTCACCTACACGCTGCCCTGGGATTCCATGCATCATGTCGCCGTCGTCTTCGGCGACATCCGCGACGGGGAAGAGGTGCCTGTGCGTCTGCACTCCGAGGACGTGGTGACCGACGTCTTCGGCACCAGCCACCGGCTGGACGCCATCATGAAGGCGATGGGCGAGCGCAAGCGCGGCGTCATCGTCTATCTGCGCGAGGGCTCGGTCGGTGTCGCCCACCAGGAGCGCAACCGGCCGGCGAGCGGCGACGGGGAGGACCACGAAGAGGCGCGCCGCCGCGAGAATGAATGGCGCGAGATCGGGCTCGGTGCTCAGATCCTGAAGGATCTCGGCATTTCCTCGATCAATTTGATCGCCTCGCGCGAGCGCCACTATGTCGGCCTCGAAGGTTTTGGCATCCACATCGCCAAGACCGAGATTCTCTAGATTCGACGGCGGCAATAGCGTCCGATCCGCTGAACCGGACGCGTCATGGTTCATTCCGCGGCAGCGACGGCCGCTTCACACCCATCCAACTCGCATTTGTGAGTGGCAAGACTGCGCTGGCCGAGCAGCACCGTGACCAGCGCGATGCCGCCCGCGACCACCGAGACCCAGAACCCGTTCTGGGCGCCGAACGCATCCACCACCGCGCCGGCGGCGAAAGAGCCCAGCGCCATGCCGATGCCGATTCCCGTTGTCACCCAGGTAATGCCCTCGGTCAGCATCGCTTCCGGCACATGCCGTTCGATCAGGCCGAATGCCGTGATGAAAGTCGGCGAGATCGCCACGCCGCTGATGAAGACGGTCAGCGCCAAAATCGGCACGCTGTCGGCGGTGAGCGGCAAAATCGTGCTGACTGCGATGATGGCGACCGCGACGGTCAGCTGGCGCTGTAGCGGCGTCTTGAGGTTGAGCGCGCCGACCACGATGCCCAACACGAACGATCCCAGCGCATAGACGCCGATCACCAGGCTTGCGGCACCGGCTTGGCCGAACTCCTTGGTGATCGCCACCGTGCTCACTTCCGTCGTCGCGAAGGTCGCGCCGATGAAGATCAGGGCGAAGGTGATGATCTGTACCGGCCGCAGGCGGATTGCCGAGCCAGTCGAACCATGGTCCACCGGCCGCACTTTCGGCTCCGTCGATCGCTGCAGGATGAATGCTATCGAGCCCAAAGCGAGAAACAACGTGCTCGCCAGCATGCCTGCTTCCGGAAACAGCGCCGCACTGAGGCCCACCGACAGCGACGCGCCGGCGATATAGACCAGTTCGTCGGCCGCCGATTCGAAGGCGAAGGCTGTGTTCATCTCCGGCCGGCCGCGAAAAAGCTCGGTCCAGCGCGCGCGCACCATTGCCGGCATGCTGGGCATGGCCGCTGCCAGCAGCGCCGACACGAACGATGTCCATACCGGCCAATCCTGGTTGGCCGACGCAATCAGCAGCAGGAATGCCAGCACGGAGATGATGGTGGTGGGCACGACGATCCATGTCTGGCCGAGGCGGTCGACCAGCCTGGAGATCTGCGGCGCCAGGAAAGCGTTGGCCAGCGCGAATGTCGCCGAGACGGCACCCGCCAGCCAGTATTCGCCACGCGTCTGCGACAGCATCGCCACGATGCCGATCGGCGCCATGGCGATCGGCAGGCGCGCCATGAAGCCTGCAGCGGCAAAGCCCTTGGCGCCAGGGGCTCGAAAGATCTCGGAATAGGGGTTCTGCATGGTCCGTTCCTCGACAAAAGGCGATTCGGAAATTACATACGACGCGTATGAATACTAAATAGATCATACGTCGCGTATGTCAATTGGCATACGTGACGTATGTGGATAAGGCCAGAAGAGATGCACAAGCCCCGCAGGGAAATGATCGCCGAAACGCGCGCCAAATTGATTGCCGCGGCCCGGCATGCGTTCGGAACGATTGGTTATGCCGAGGCATCGATGGATGATTTCACCGCATCGGCCGGGCTGACGCGCGGTGCGCTCTATCATCATTTCGGGGACAAGAAGGGGCTTTTGCAGGCGGTTATCGCCGAGATAGACGCCGAGATGGCGGCACGAGTGAATGAGGTTGCAGCGAAAGCACCGACCCGCTGGCAAAGCTTCGTCGACGAATGCACGAGCTACATCGAAATGGCGCTGGAGCCGGAAATCCAGCGCATCATGTTTCGGGACGGTCCGGCCGTGCTGGGGGATCCCGCGCAATGGCCGAACGCCAATGCCTGCGTCGCGTCGATGACC
Organism: Mesorhizobium sp. B2-4-1; assembly: GCF_006442185.1. NCBI lineage: Bacteria > Pseudomonadati > Pseudomonadota > Alphaproteobacteria > Hyphomicrobiales > Phyllobacteriaceae > Mesorhizobium > Mesorhizobium sp. B2-4-1. The sequence continues at coordinate 416,256 of NZ_VFVN01000006.1, forward strand.
GATCACCTGACGACGCTGCAGGGCGACGGGGTGGTTGTCCCGGGCGTAGACCCCGAGACCGCGGCACGGCTGATCAACGGGGCGAGCAGCCAGGCGGCGCAGCGGATCGCCAATTCGAACGACCCGGAAGCGACGTCGAAGACCGTGGTGGCGGCATTCAAGCAACTGCTCGAAGGATTGTTGAGGAAGGATGCCGGAGCCGCCTGACGACGGCAGGCCGCCGGCAGCTCTGGGCATGCCGTATCGGCAATCAAATCAAGAGTTTGTCAGACTTTTCGCATGTTGCCGCCTTGAGGCGTGCGATCGTTGATTTGAGCGGAACTTCGCCCTGTCCGCAAAACGTCTCGCTCATGATCAGCTCGGGCAGCGGCAGCCGCCGCCCCCAGCCATGTGTTTCGAGGTCCGGTTTCGGCGCGAACTCCGAGACACGGCCGACACAGAGATAGGCCACCGGCGTCACATGCTCGGGAATCGACAGAAGGCCTTTCAACGCCTGCGCCTCGATAATGCTGACCCAGCCGACGCCGACGCCTTCGGCGCGCGCCGCCAGCCAGAAATTCTGCACCGCGCAGACCGTGCTGTAGAGATCCATCTCGGGATTGTGCCAGCGTCCCAGCGGCGAACCCTGTGAGCGTCGGCGGTCGCAGGTGATACAGATATTGAGCGCGCTTTCGCAGATGCCTTCCAGCTTGAGCTTGCGGTAGAGCGCCCGCCGCTCTTCCTCGATCGCCGGCAATTCCTGCTCGCGCGCCGCGAGGAACAGGTCGCGCACCTGTTCCCGTCGTTCGGTGCCACGAATGACGATGAAATTCCATGGCTGCATGAAGCCGACCGATGGCGCGTGATGGGCGGCAAGCAGCAGCCGCGCCAAGACCTCGTCGTCTACGGCCTCTGATGTAAAATGGCTGCGGACATCGCGCCGCGTGAACATGGCGCGGTAGACCGCATCGCGCGCCATCTGGTCGAATCCGTCACCCACGGGGATGGTCATATTGTCCGGCATCGCTTGTCCCCTTGCGATTGCAATCAACTGCCGTCCGCCTGACCATGCGGATGACGATGCCTGCCAGGCCGGTCTTCTGGCTCGGGATCAACCCGCATCCGGCGCCTTCCCGTCATCGACAGTGGCATTTACCGGCGCGGTCCCCCTTACAGCGTTGGGCACGCCACGGTATCAAACCGTGTTCCCGATTCTCCCGCTCGCGGCGGGCACCAGGCAGTGGCCGGGACTTTACGACGAAGCCCCTGCGCCGCCAATCCCCGCGGCGACGCGAATGGACGCAGGCGCGATTTTCCCCAGCCATCAGGCCGCAATGCATGGCCATCGCCGCGCCGGGGCACTAGATAGGGAGCATGGCCACTCGTCTCTACACCCATCCGATCTTCCTCGAGCACATCACGCCACCCGGCCATCCGGAGCGGCCGGACCGCTTGCGCGCCATTGAGCGCGTGCTCGACGACGAGGCTTTTGCCGCGCTCGACCGCCTCGAGGCGCCACAAGGCGATGAGGTCACCATTCTCTACGCGCATCCCGAGGATTTCGTCGAGCGGGTACGCGCCGCCATTCCCGAGACGGGCATCGCCCGCATCGATGCCGACACAACGGCCAGCCCGAAGAGCTGGCAGGCGGCGATCACCGCGATCGGAGCCGCCAACGCCGCCGTCGACGACGTCTTTGCCGGCAGGGCAGACAACGTTTTCGTCGCCGCCCGGCCGCCCGGCCATCATGCCGAGAAAGCGACCGCGATGGGCTTCTGCCTGTTCAACACGGCGGCCATCGCCGCACGTTATGCACAGCGCAAACACGATATCGAACGTGTCGCCATCGTCGACTGGGACGTGCATCACGGCAACGGCACGCAGGATGTTTTCTGGGACGATCCGTCCGTGCTTTATTGCTCGACGCACCAGATGCCGCTCTACCCCGGCACCGGAGCAAAGAACGAAACCGGCGCCGGCAACATCGTCAACGCGCCGCTTGCGCCGCAGACCGGCAGCGAGGCGTTCCGCGATGCCTTCCTGTCGCGCGTGCTGCCCTCGCTCGACAATTTTGCACCCGACCTGATCATTATTTCGGCCGGCTTCGATGCGCATCATCGCGACCCGCTGGCCGAGATCAACCTGACCGAGGATGATTTCGACTGGGCGACCGGCCAACTCATGCAGCGCGCGGCGCGCCACAGCGGCAACCGGCTCGTCAGCCTGCTCGAGGGCGGCTACGATCTGCAAGGATTGGCATTTTCGGTCGCCGCCCATGTCGGGCGACTGATGAAAGGATGAATGATGGCTGGTGAAACCAACGAAGACGTCAAGGCGATGAGCTTCGAACAGGCTCTCGACGCGCTGGAGAAGATCGTCGATGATCTGGAGCGTGGCGATGTGCCGCTCGACCAGTCCATTAGGATCTACGAGCGCGGCGAGGCGCTGAAGGTGCATTGCGACCGGCTGCTGAAGGCGGCCGAGGACAAGGTGGAGAAGATCAGGCTGTCCCGCGACGGCAAGCCGGTCGGGACGGAGCCGCTGGACGCGGATTGAGGCACGCAGCCGTCTCTCTGGTTTTTGACATGATCATGATTGAGGATAGAACGCGTCCCGATTGAAACGGCTCCAGGACAAGAGGAGATACGGAAGCGATGTGCAGAAACATCAAGACCCTGTTCAATTTTGATCCGCCGGCGACCAACGACGAGGTGCGCGATGCAGCCCTTCAATTCGTTCGCAAGCTGAGCGGAACGACGCGGCCTTCGAAGCAGAACCAGCACGCATTCGACCATGCCGTCGAGGCCATCGCGGCGTCGGCGCGCGAGCTTCTCGATTCGCTTGAAACCAACCAGCATCCGCGCAATCGCGAGGAGGTTGCGGCCAAGCTGCGGGCGAAGGCGGCGATCCGCTTTGCCTGATCTGGCCAAAGCAGCCATCGGCCGCTGACAAGGAGAGTTCATGAGCTTCTTTCCCGGGAAGGATCCTGAAGCCGGCGATGCCTTTGCCAGCGACCAGATCGAATTGATGGTCATTCCGAACGCCAAGGACATTGGCGGTTTTCAGGTTCGCCGCGCCTTGCCGACTGCCAAAAGGCGGCTGGTCGGTCCCTTCATCTTCTTCGACCGCATGGGCCCGGCCATCCTGCGTGCCGGTCAGGCGCTCGACGTCCGGCCGCATCCTCATATCGGCCTGTCGACGGTCACCTACCTGTTCGACGGCAGGATCAGGCATCGCGATTCGCTCGGCACCGAGATGGTGATCGAGCCGGGTGACGTGAACCTGATGACCGCCGGCCGCGGCATCGTCCATTCGGAGCGCACGCCGGAAGAACTGCGCGGCGCGCCGATGTCGATCTCGGGGCTGCAGACATGGTTGGCGCTGCCGGACGGCAAGGAGGAAGTGGCGCCGGTTTTCGAAAACACCGCTGTCGCGCGGCTTCCCGACATCGACGCGGAAGGCGTCAGCGGCCGCATCGTTATAGGCGATTTCCAGGGGCTGCGTTCCCCGGTGCGAGCCGATTCCGAGACGCTCTACGCCGACCTCAGGCTGGCGCCCGGCGCCAGCGTGAAAATCCCTGCTGACGCGGAAGAACGCGCCATCTATACGCTGGAAGGCGAGGTCTCGATTTCCGGCGACGTGTTTCCGGCGGAACGGCTTCTGGTGTTCCGGCCCGGCGACGAGATCGTCGTATCCTCACAGGCTGGTGCCCATTTCATGCTTTTCGGCGGTGCCTCGCTGGGCTCGAAGCGCTACATCTGGTGGAATTTTGTCTCGTCCTCCAAGGAGCGCATCGAACAGGCCAAGCAAGAATGGAAGACCGGCCGCTTCGACATCGTTCCCGGCGATGAGGAAGAGTTCATTCCACTGCCGGAAGGCTGAGGAAGTCGACGACGGGGCGTGCCTTTCGCGTCATTTGGCAGGCATTTACTTTCGCCTGCCGGCGGCCTATCCCGCGCATGAACAGAAGCTTGGGCCTACCCGTGAACGCAACGCCGCATACGCCGCTTCTCGACAAGGTCCGCATCCCGGCCGAGCTGCGCACGCTTTCCGAAAGCGAATTGCCGCAACTGGCATCGGAGCTTCGCCTCGAACTGATCGACGCGGTGTCGCGCACCGGCGGTCATCTCGGCGCCGGGCTTGGCGTGGTCGAACTGACCGTGGCGCTGCACTATGTCTTCAACACGCCCGATGACCGGTTGATCTGGGATGTCGGCCACCAGGCCTATCCGCACAAGATCCTGACCGGGCGCCGCGATCGCATCCGCACCCTGCGGCAGGAGGGCGGCCTCTCCGGCTTCACCCGCCGCACCGAAAGCGAATACGATCCGTTTGGCGCCGCCCACTCCTCGACGTCGATATCGGCCGGCCTCGGCATGGCGGCGGCCCGCGATCTTGCCGGCGGCCGCAACAATGTCATCGCTGTCATCGGCGACGGCGCCATGTCGGCCGGCATGGCCTACGAGGCGATGAACAATGCCGGTGCGCTCGACGCCCGCCTGATCGTCATCCTCAACGACAACGACATGTCGATCGCCCCGCCGACCGGCGCCATGAGCGCCTATCTGGCGCGCCTGGCCTCTGGCAAGGCCTATGTCGGCCTGCGCGACTTCGGCAAGAAACTGACCTCGTATCTTGGCAAGCGTGCCGACCGTGCCATCACTAGGGCGGTCGAGCATGCGCGCGGCTACGTCACCGGCGGCACGCTGTTCGAGGAGCTCGGCTTCTACCACATCGGTCCGATCGACGGTCACAATCTGGACCATCTGATCCCGGTGCTGAAAAATGTCCGTGACAATGGCAAGGGCCCCGTGCTGATCCATGTCGTCACCCAGAAGGGCAAGGGCTACGCGCCGGCCGAGGCCGCGGCCGACAAATATCACGGCGTCAACAAGTTCGACGTCATCACCGGCGCTCAGGCCAAGGCCCCGGCCAACGCGCCGGCCTATACCAAGGTGTTCGCCGAAAGCCTGATCCGGGAGGCCCAGGAGGACGAGCGCATCGTCGCCGTCACCGCCGCTATGCCGGGCGGCACCGGGCTTGATCTGTTCGGCGAAGTGTTTCCGGCCAGGACCTTCGACGTCGGCATCGCCGAACAGCATGCGGTGACGTTCGCGGCCGGCCTCGCGACCGAAGGCTACAAGCCGTTCGCGGCGATCTATTCGACCTTCTTGCAACGTGCCTACGATCAGGTCGTGCACGACGTGGCGATCCAGAAATTGCCGGTGCGCTTCCCCATCGATCGCGCCGGCTTCGTCGGAGCCGACGGCGCCACCCATTGCGGCGCCTTCGACACCACCTTCCTGGCCTCCCTGCCGGGCTTCGTCGTCATGGCGGCGGCCGACGAGGCGGAACTGCGCCACATGGTGCGCACTGCGGCAACCTACGATGACGGCCCGATCGCCTTCCGCTATCCGCGCGGCAATGGCGTCGGCGTCGACATGCCCGATCGCGGCTCGGTGCTCGAAATCGGCAAGGGCCGCATCATCAGGGAAGGCGGCAAGGTGGCACTCCTCTCCTTCGGCACGCGCTTGCAGGATTGCCTGATCGCGGCCGAGGAGCTGGGCGCGGCCGGGCTGTCGACCACCGTCGCCGATGCGCGCTTCGCGAAGCCGCTCGACGAGGACCTGATCCGACGGCTGGCCCGCTCGCACGAGGTTCTGGTCACGGTGGAGGAGGGCGCCGTCGGCGGCTTCGCCAGTCACGTTTTGCAGTTCCTCGCCCATGAGGGCCTGCTGGAAAGCGGCCTGAAAGTGCGCCCGCTTGTGCTACCGGACGTGTTTGCCGACCACGCCAAGCCGGAAAAGATGTATGCCGATGCCGGTCTCGATGCCGCCGGCATCGTCCATACGGTTTTCACCGCCCTCGGGCAGGCGGCCCACGCCCAGCGCGCCTGACTCGACACATCAAGCGCTTGAATCGGTTTGCCGGCTCGATGTCGTAACGCATTGTTGACATTGCGGTTTGGCGTTTTGCTTACCGTGTCTCTTGCCCGTTTTTCAACGGCACGCTGCTAGGTTCTGGCCAGGCAGGGAGACAACAACAGTGAAGACGCTTCTGTGGGGCATGGCGATCCTGACCGCCATCGCAGCGCCGGCCATCGCCGGAACGCGCTACGACCGCAATCTCGAGAAGGCGGCCGTGGATATAGTCGCCAGCAGGATGGGGCATATCAGGGGCGGCTTCTCCTACAAGCAGCTGCCGCAGCTTGTTGTCCCGCCGGACGCCGCATCGGCATCCGCCGCGCCAGTCGAGCGCCCGCGCAGGGAAGTTGCCCGCGATCGGGATGACGGCCTGTCTCCCGCCGTCGAACGGCAGGCTCCCCGCACCATCTTCTGATCTCGCCCAAATCAAACCACCCAAATCAAAACCACATGTCGCGCACGCAGCGGCCATCGCGCGGCAGATCGTCGTAGGTCTCGAGACCGTCGAAATGGTCGATCGGCAGGTCGGCCACGGCTTCCGGCGGCGCAAGCCTTACATTGACGGCGATCCGCGTGCGACCGGACTCGGCTGAGCGCAAACCGCGCCAGGCAAGCACGCACGCACATGTCGGGCAGAACAGGATCTCGAGCGTGGGTTCGGCCTTGCCGGCACGTTTATAGCTTTTTATCGGCCCCACGACGCGGATACGTTCATCGACAAAGTCGTAGGCCCAGAGCGCGCCGTAACGTCGGCACAGCGTGCAGTTGCAAGCGGTGATCGGCCCGGGATGATCGCCCTTCAAGGTCCGTGGGCCGCACCGCAATGGCAGGTTCCCGTAAGCATCCGTCCTCCTTCGCCTTCGGCAGCAAAACGGCGTTTCTTCCTTATCATCGTGGCCGACCTGATGCGATATGCGACTGGCCGCGAGCGGCTCTCTGCGGTCGCTGCCCTGCGGCGATGTTGCTTCTCCTGCTCCAATCTCCTTGCCTTCGCCGCCGGCTTTCGCCAAGGAAGACCGATGAATTTTCCCCGGCCAGCCAGCACGCGCCAGCGGCTCGACGATCTGCTCGTAGCGCGTGGGCTGTTTTCCAGCCGCTCGCGTGCACGTGACGCGATCGAACGTGGTACGGTAACTGTTGATGGCGTCATTGGCCGCAAGCCGGGTCAGGCCGTGCAACCGGAATGCGTCATCGCCGTTAATGACCCGGCCCAAGGCTATGTCTCACGCGCGGCGCTGAAGCTGATCGCCGGGCTCGACCATTTCGGCCTCGATCCGGCCGGCTGTGAGGCGCTCGACATCGGCGCCTCGACCGGCGGATTCACCCAGGTCCTGCTCGAACGCGGCGCGACCCATGTCACGGCGATCGATGTCGGTCACGGACAGATGCATGCTGATATCGGCAAGGACGCGCGCGTGACGGTCATCGAGGGGCTGAACGCCCGCGATCTCTCAACCGCCGATCTTGGCGGCCGGAGTCCGGACTTCATAGTCTCCGACGTCAGTTTCATTTCACTGAAACTGGCCCTGCCGCCTGCGCTTGCCATCGCCAAGCCGGGTGCCGCAGCGATGTTTCTGGTCAAGCCGCAGTTCGAGGCGGGTCGCGAGGCGATCGGCAAGGGCGGCCTGCTGAAAGACCCCTATCATGCCGCCCGTGTCGCCGGCTTGCTGCAGGATTGGCTGGATGCCGTGCCCGGCTGGCGCTCGCTCGGCTTGCATCTGTCGCCAATCGAGGGCGGTGACGGCAATCGCGAATTCCTGCTTGGTGGGGTCAAGGACCGATGAGCGCACGCTTCACCATCAAAAAGCTTGGCGCCCAGGGAGATGGCATCGCCGACACCGAAAGCGGCGATCTGTTCATTCCTTTCACGCTGCCAGGCGAGGTCGTCACCGCGGCGCGTGAAAGGGATCGCGCCACGCTGATGGCGCTGATCGAGGCCTCGCCCCTGCGCATCGAACCCGCCTGCCGACATTTCGGCGAGTGCGGCGGCTGCGCCCTCCAGCATTTGGAGGCGCAAGCCTATCAGCAGTGGAAGCGCGAGAAGGTCGTGCATGCGCTGAGAGGCATCGATTGCGAAATAGGCGGTCTGGTCGCCTGCGCGCCGCACACGCGCCGCCGCGTCGTGCTCGCCGCCAGGCGCACCGAAACAGGCATGCTGCTCGGCTTCAATCGCCATCTGTCGCCGGAAATCATTTCCATCTCCGAATGCCCGATCTCGCTGCCTGGGATCGTCAGCGCGCTCGACGGCTTGAGGGCACTCGCCGAATTGATCTGCGCCACCCCGAAATCGTTTCGCATGGCGGTCACAGTGACGGATTCCGGCCTCGACGTGGCGGTGCATGAATCGGGCAAGCTCGGCGAAAACCAGCGCCGCATCGCCGCCAATTTTGTCATTGCGCAGGGCTTTGCCAGACTGTCCATCGATGACGAGATCATCATCGAGCCGAAGAAGCCTGTCGTCATGTTCGGCAGCGTTGCCGTCGCGGTGCCGCCGGGCGCCTTCCTGCAGGCGACGGAGGCAGCCGAACGGACCATGGCCGATATCGTCGGCGGACATCTGAAACGTGCCAAAAAAATTGCCGATCTCTTCGCCGGCTGCGGCAGCTTCGCCCTGCGGTTGGCCGCGAGATCGGAAGTGCATGCGGTGGAGGGCGATGCGGCCGCACTTTCGGCGCTCGATCGGGGTTCACGCTTCGCCACCGGCCTGAAACGCGTGACCGGCGAGCGCCGAGACCTGTTCCGCCGTCCGCTGACGTTCAAGGAGTTAAACGCCTTTGATGGCGTTGTCTTCGATCCGCCCCGCGCGGGCGCGGAGGATCAGTCGAAGCAGATCGCCCGCTCGGATGTTCCATTCGTTGCCGCGGTCTCCTGCAACCCGGTGACGCTCGCGCGGGATTTGCGCATCCTCATCGACGGCGGCTACGCGGTGAAAAGCGTGACGCCGATCGATCAGTTTCTGTGGTCGCCCCATGTCGAGGCTGTTGCCTTGCTGGAGAAGCCGCGGAAAAGACGTTAGGCGCTTAGAGCATTTCCTATTTTGGGAGAATCGTAGGATTCCCAAAACCGGATGTTTGTGATTCAAGATGCTGGCTGGATTG
>NZ_VFVN01000007.1:0-408448 GCF_006442185.1 Mesorhizobium sp. B2-4-1
ATGGCGACGGCGACCACGTCACACAAAGCGCCGACATCTCCCAGACCATCGTCTTCGAGGATGATGGGCCGAAGGTCGTCGGAACCGCCTCGATCACGGCGAATGTCGACGAAGACGGGCTTGCCGGGCACAACCCAGATGCCGGCAGGCCGGGTGAGACGGGAGCGATCGGCCTTTCCGCGACCGTCACGGGCGCTGCCGGCGCGCTGACCGCGCTCGTCGACTTCGGCGCCGACGGCCCGGGCGCCCAGGCGTTTCATCTTGCCTCGACGGCCGTGCCGGCGGATTCCGGCCTTACGTCGCAGGGCGCGCATGTGCTCATCGTATCCGATGGGAGCACCTTGCATGGTTATGCCGAGGCAGGAAACGGCGCCGGCTTCTCGGCCGGCGACCGCGAGATCTTCCAGCTGACCGTGGGGGCCAACGGCTCCTACGTCTTCACGCTCAAGGATCAGATCGATCATCCGGCGCTGGACGGCCAGGCCGGAGACAATGGTGAAAACCAGCTGACGAGCCCGATCGATCTTTCCTCTTATATCGTCGCGACCGACGGTGACGGCGACTCCATCTCCCTTGGCGCCGGGACCTTCCTGATCCAGGTCCTCGACGACATTCCGGTGCAGACCAGCGCCACCGTCTCCGGCAATGTCGGCGAGGACGCGCTTTTGCTGGCGAACTCGAATGGTCATTCCGTCGGCAATCCCGACGGAGATGGCCTCGGCACGGTCGCGACCGGTTCGCTGAGCTCGCTGGTCTCCGCCGGGGCGGACGAACCCGGTTCCTTCTCGCTGATCCAGAACCCCGCTGGCTTGCCGGCGGCGACATCGAAGGGCGAGGCGATCGTCTACCACGTCGACGGCACGGTGCTGACCGGCTATGTCGAGAGCGGAACACCCGGCCTCGATGCGGGCGACCGCAAAGTCTTCACCCTCGATGTCCAGCCGAACGGCACCTACACCTTCACCTTGCTGGACCAGATCGACCACCTGCCGAACTCCCCCGCCAACGATGACAACCAGAAGCTGGTGCTCGACTTCACACATGCGCTCCAGTTCACCGACGCCGACGGCGACACGATCGCGATCACCGGCGAGACGACGACCACCACAGCCACGACAGGCCTGAGTCTGCATTCCGGCCATTACGGCACCTATACCGTGGGCGGCGTTACGTTCGACGGACTAACGTTCAATGGAGCCTTGGCTCACGATTTCAACAATGGCGCCGGGAGCGATTCCTTCAACGTTTCGGGTCAGGGCGTCGGCATCGGCGACAATCATATCCATGACAATGAGGGCTTCATCTTCTCGCGGCCCGGCACCGACGCGGTGAGCTTCACCATCAACGGCAACGGTTCGGGCACAATTTCCTGGGAAGCCTACAATGGCGCCGGCGTGCCGGTTTCCGGCAGCTCCGGTTTCCAGACAGGAACGACGACCGTGCCGGCCGACGGCTCCGTCGTCACGATCGACCCGGCGGGCACTTTCGACCATCTGGTGATCCGCTTCGATCTCGACAGCGGCGACAAGATTCGCGCCGAAAATTTCCTCTATACGTCGACCACCACCACCAGCGGCGGCGTCTTCACCATCGGCATCGAGGACGACATTCCGGTGGCGCTGAACGGCAGCGCCACTCTTCCAACCATTTACGAAGACACGCTGACCGGCCTGTCGAGCGGAAATTCGGAAGCCGGCAGCCAGCCAACCTCGATTACGTTTGGGGCATCAGCCTTCGTCCCACTGCTTTCGATCGGCGCTGATGACGACGCGACTTTCTCCTTCAACGTCGAAAAGAATGGAACTCAGGCGGGCGTGTCGTCGGGGGGATCGGCGGTTCATTTCGTTGTGGGTGTCGATGCCGTCGATGGCGTCGCGGCGGACGGTCGCACCGTGTTCACGATTGCGGATAACAACAACGGCACCTTTACGCTGACGCTGCTCGATCACCTCGACCATAGCCTCAATTCCGGCGACAGCGGAACGACGGCGATCGACATCGGCTCGCTCTTCAAGGCGACCGACTTCGACGGCGACAGCGTCAACCTGGCCGGCACGTTGAACATTGTGGTCGAAAATGACAGGCCAGTGATCGTTGCGGCGGAGACCACCGTGGCGGAAAGCACCGCAGCGGGTTCCACAAACGCATTCAACGCGGCCTCCGCGACCGGCTCGCTGGGAATCTCGTGGGGAGCCGACGACGCCAATCCCAACAGCGGCATTCACGACCGCTCGGTTGCCTTCAATCCGGCGTTGGCCGGCGTCCAGGCTGGCCTGACGTCCAACGGCGATGCCATCACCTACACTCTGTCCAGCAACGACACCGTGCTGACGGCGACCGCCACGCACAACTCGGTCATCCGCACCATCTTCACCGTGTCGATCAACGATCAGACGAACGGCAACTATTCGTTCAACCTGGAAGACAATATCGACCATCCGGCTGGGGCCGACCACAATGGCAAGGCCCTGTCCTTCGACTTCACCGCGACGGATTCGGATGGCGACAGCACGTCGTCCGCCTTCACCGTGCATGTCACCGACGACATTCCGGTCGTCACCAGCCCTGCGGGTACGGGCAATGTGCCGGAGAGCCTGCTGCCCCTGGTACAGCCGACATCAGGCAATCTCAATATCGACTGGAATGCGGACGACAAGGGATCGAGCCATCTCGAATTCGCGCGCGGTCCCGGCAACACTCTCATGGCGCCCGAAGAGCTGACCTCGGGCGGCGTTTCGCTGGAGTACACAGTCCGTCTTGCCGCCAATGGCGTCGATGAGGAACTCGTCGCCTTCAAGCAAGGCGACACCGTATCCAATCCCGTCTTCATGGTGACCCTGAACGGCATGGGCACCCCGACCTTTGTCTTCACCGTCTGGCAGCCGCTTGACCACGACCACACCGGCGGCAGCGACGCCTCGCTGCCGCTCGGCTTCACCATCAAGGCCGTCGACGGCGACGGCGACTCCGTCACCCAGAGCTTTACGGTCAATGTCGCGGACGACGTGCCGACGGCGTCGATGAACGCACAGGTTCAGCTTGATGACGACGCGCTGGCCGGCAATCCCGATGGCACCGGCGATGTCACTCCCGACACAGCCCACACATCCGGTATGCTTGGTCACACCTATGGCGCCGACGGCGCCGGTACGACGCTGCTCACCGGCGCGACGCTGCCGGTTGCGGGCGGGTTCTCGGTGACCTCGAACTCAGGAACCGACCTGATCATCAGCCAGGTGCAGAACAGCGTCGTCGTCGACGTGCTGAAGGTGCATCTGGCCGACACCACATCCGGCGCCTACACGGTCACGCAGCTTCATGCGATCGAGCACCCTGCCGGCGACGACGAGAACAATCTGCAGTTCGGCGTCAACTACACCGTCACCGACGGCGACCACGACACGGCCACCGGCACGCTGTCGATCGATGTCGATGACGACACGCCGACGGCAAGTGTGAGTGCCTCGCAAAACGTCGCCGAGGGCACAACGGTCACCGGCGTGCTGGACTTCGTCGCCGGCGCCGATGGTGCGACGGTGACGCAGATCAACGGCAAGACCCTGGTGTTCGGCGCCGATGGCTACTCACAGCCAATCGCCTTCGAGCACGGCACGATGGCGGTCATGGCGAATGGCAGCTACACATTCACCGCGCAAGGCGACGACGTCTATCTTACCGGAGGCACCGCAACCGGCACCTTCACCGTAAAGGATGGCGACGGCGACACGTCGACCGCCAACTTCGGCTTTGCGATAAACGACACCACCAACGACACGACGGTCAACCTTAGCGCCTCGACGGTGTCGGAAGGAGCGGTGGCCAACTACGTCTTCACGGCAACACTGTCGAACGCCTCCCAGGGCGTGACCACGATCACAACCGACCAGGGCGACATCACGATCGCGAACGGCCAGACCACCGGTACGCTGACGATTGCCTCGGGCAATGACGAGGACGTCTATCTCGACGCGTCGAGCCGGACCGCGACCATCATCAACACCAGCGGTGGCAATTTCGAGCATCTCGTGGTCGGCGCCGCAACGGCGACGGCGCAGGTCACCGACACCACAAACACGGTGACGGCGACGCTCACGTCCTCAACAATCCCGGTCTCGGAAAATGGCGGCTCGATCCTTTATACGGTGACGCTGACCGGCACTCCTGGTTCGGTCGCACCGACCGCACCACTGACCTTCACGCTGGCCAATGGCGAGACAGTGACAGTCGCCACCGGCGCTACAACAGGATCCGTGACCCACACCTACACGGACGCCCAGATCACCGACCAGGCGAATATTTCCAATTCGATCGCGTCGGTGCAGTCGGGGGGCAGCGAATACGAGCATCTGGTCACGGCGGGCTCGACCACCGTCGACGTCAACTACTTGACGACGCTTACCGGTCTGACGCTGCAAGCTTCGGGCGGGGATACGTTCGTCGATGAAAAGGGCCTGGATATCCGTAGCGGCGAACCTGCGGGATCTGGCGAAAACGACAACAATCCGGCTACCAATGTCGATCCGTCGGAAAGCAACACCGGCGCCTTCGGTTTCACATCGCCCGACGGCCTGGTCACGCTGACGATCGGGACCACAGCGCTGACCTTGGCAGAGTTACAGGCCGCCTCGCCCGGAGCGCCGGTGACCATCTTGGGCGGCCCGGCCTACGGATTGCTCCAGGTGACAAGCTTTGTCGGAGACGCGACCGGCGGCACGGTGACCTACAAGTTCACCTTGCTCGACAATGTCACTCATCCGAATACAACGGCGGATGCGACGCCCGGTGACCGTGGCCTCGAGGATCAGGTGTTTGCGAACTACGGTGTTGTCGTTACAGACACCGACGGCAGCAGCACCACCTCTTCGCTCGACATCGCGATACGCGATGATGGCCCAACGGCCCACAATGACACCGATTCCTTCGGCACGGGCATCATAGGCAGCTCGATCCTCGGCAATGTGACAGACGGCACCGGCACCAACGAAGGTCTGCACGGCACCGGTATCGACACCCTGGGTGCCGACGGCGCCAGGATCAGCGGCGTCACTGGCTCTGGTGGATCGGACACCGATGTGGCTGGCGGCGGCTTCGTCGTCAGCGGCCAATTTGGCACGCTGGCTCTGCAGGAGGACGGCAGCTACGTCTATACCCGTGTCTCCGGCCTGGCCGGCAGCGACGTGTTCACCTACACGCTGAAGGACGGCGACGGCGACACCTCGACCGCGACGCTGACCGTCGGGCTCGACAGCACCGGTCAGCCGACCGCCACCTCGTCAAGCATCGTGGTCGACGAGGACGATCTTGCCGCGGGCGTCCACAACACCAATAGCACGGGCGACGATACGACTTCGAACCCCGCGGACATATCGCTCGGCAGCTATGGACCGGACGGGCATGGCTCGCTCAGCTTCGACGTTGCCAATGGCGACACCGTCATGGACGGCGCTTTCACAGTGAAGCATGACGGCGTCGCGCTCCACTATTACTACGACACGGCCTCACACACCTTGTACGGCACGACCGACACGTCCGGCGCGACGGCCGCAGCCAACCACGCCGTCTTCAAGATCGAGGTCAACCAGACAGCGGCGACCTATAACTTCACGCTGCTGCAGGAGGTCGATCACCCGCAAGGCGGCGGCGAGAACGACATCAATCTTTCGCTTGGGTACACCATCACCGACTCCAACGGCGACCACGCCAACGGCACGGTCGCCATCAAGATCGACGACGATATGCCGGTGGCGAGGCCGGACACCGTGCAAGTAGACGAAGGCAGCAAGCCGACGCTCAATGCGATCCTCGTGCTCGATCTTTCGCTCAGCATGAACAGCGATCCGGATGGCGCGGGCGGTTTTACTACCCGGCTTGCACTCATGCAGGCGGCGGTCCAGAATTTCCTGAGCAGTTCGACAGTGATCTTCAACCAGATCACGATCTATTCATTCGGAGTAGGAGCCGAGCTCGTCGGCCAGTACACGATCGGTGAAAGCAACTACATCCAGAGTGCCATCAACACCGTAAACGGGTTCAATTCGAATAGTCTCTCGGCTGGCACGCAATATGACTCCGCCGCCAACCTGATCGACGGCAGAAGCAATAGTGCCGATCGCTACGCGAATTTGCCGCATCCCACGGCAGACGCCACCAACATCTACTTCCTGAGCGACGGCGACCCGCAATCGGGAGCGAGCCTGGATGCGAACGAGCAGAGCAGCTGGAGTAATTTCCTGGCCAGCAGCCATGTGAACCAGGTCTTCGCGCTTGGCTTCAGCGATATCGCCAATACAAATTTCCTGGCGCAGATCGCCTCGCGCCCAGGCGATATTGCCGAAGCGGTGACGGATCCGACCGAGCTCTCATCGACGCTGGCGGGTGCGCTGCCATCGTCCGCCTCGGGCAGCATTCTTGCCGATCATGGCCTTGGCGTCGACGCGTTTGGCGCCGACGGCGGCCACATCCAGTCGATTGCGATCGACGGTACGACCTATACGTTCAATGGAACGAACGCCATCAGCCTTTCCGGCGCATTACCCGGCGCGCATCTGCTTGCAAACGATGGCAAGTCGATCGAGGTGACCACGAGCGCCGGTGGCAAGCTGACATTCTATTTCGCCGACGAGGGTATCCATCATGCGGGCGACTACGACTACACCGCACCGGTGAACGTCAATGCGGACAAGATCGAGACATTCCACTATGTCCTGGTAGATGGCGACGGCGACACGGCCGGAGCGGATCTGCAGATAACGGTTCTGGATATCCCGAACGCCGCACCCGTCATCACCGCGCCCAATGGTGGCAACGATTACACCCTCAGCGTGCCGGAAAACACGACTGCGGTGACTGACATCAACGCGACCGACGCCAATGGCGACGCGCTGACCTATTCGCTCCTCGGCACCGCAGGCACGGATTTCGCCAAGTTCTCGATCAATGCATCGACCGGCGTGCTCACCTTCCTCTCGGCACCAAACTTCGAGGCGCCGACAGACAACGACAGCAACAATTCCTACGTCGTCAACGTTCAGGTTTCGGATGGCCACGGCGGCACGGACACGCAGCAGATCACGGTAAACGTCACTGACGTTGTGGAGATTACAACTGGCAACGATTTCGTCCGAACCAATTTCGACGGCGTTCAGTTCACTGTGCCTGAATGGGCTTTCCTGCACAATGATACAGGGGCAACCGACATCTCGGCAGTCTCAAACGTCATCGGCCTTACGGTGAACAATTCGTCGAACACGATAAGCATCGATGACGGAAACAATGCCGATGGTGGAACTTTTGATTACACGGCGACGAACGGCACTGGAACAGACACCGCAAGCGTGCAAGTCTTTAACCGCAACGGCGGCGGCGACATAGCGGGGACAGCTGCGAACGAAATCCTTGTCGGCGACGGCAATGGCGATATTTTCGACGGAGCTGGCGGTGTCGACATAATATTGGCTGGTGGCGGCAACGACATGATCGTGGCCGATCAGAGCGACTATGTGATCGACGGCGAAGGCGGAACAGACACCCTGCGGGTCAGTGCAAACTTCACCAGTGCGTCTGACGCGCAGATCGTCAACGTGGAAAATGTGACGTTGACAACTGCGGCGATCCTCGATCTGTCCAACCAGACAGAGAGCTTCAAGATCATCGGCTCTTCGGGCGTTGATACTATCGTCGGCGGTGCAGGTGCAGACACCATCAACGCCGGCGGCAGCAACGACATCCTCACGGGCAATGGCGGGGCGGATCAGTTCCGACTGGCGACGAATACGGGAATGGATACCATTACCGACTTCCAAGCTGGAATCGACAAGATTGGCTTCCTCGAAGGCACAGGACCCGGTGCTGTCAACTTCGGCATCTCAGGAACAGCGACCGGACAACCCCTTACCAACAGTGATGGCAATTTTACCGCCCGATCGAGCATCGGTGCTATCAACACTACCGACGACAATCAGCTGGTGCTGATTACCTCTTCGACTGGCCAGACATCAACTCAAATCGCTGCCGCAACTGCCGCTGCTACAAACACCTATGTGGCTGTTTTCAATTCGACCCTTGGCGTCGGACAGATTTGGCATGACACAGACTGGAGCAACACTGGGAGCCGAGTTCTTGTAGCGACGTTGAATGGTGTTACCGCTACGCAGATGGCAGGCCTGCAGGCCTCTGACTTCGTCGCCTACAACAGCGTCACCGACCCCATCATCCTCGACCTCAACCACGACGGCTTTGCCTTCTCCGACCTCAGCCATGGCGTCCAGTTCGACATCAATGGCGATGGGGCGAAGGATCAGGTCGCCTGGAACACATCTCATGACGGCATGCTGGCGGTGGATCTCAACCATGACGGCAAGATCGACGACGGCACCGAGCTGTTCACGCCGAGCTTCGGCGGCGGCAAGTTCGCCAGCGGGGCGGCGGCACTCGCCTCGCTCGATGGCAATCATGACGGCGTCATCGATCACAATGACGCCGCCTTCGACAGCCTGCTGATCTGGAAGGACGCCAATACCAACGGCGCCAGCGATGCCGGGGAATTGTCGCACCTCGCGGATAACGGTATCGTCTCGATCAGCACGGCGGCCAGCCCCGCCGTGGGCGAAATCGACGGGCAGACCGTGACAGGCAACGGCACGTTCCAGATGGCCGACGGCACCACCGGCAACTATGTCGAGGTCGAACTCGACACCTCGCTCGGTGCCCCCGCACAGCCGACCGTCGCCTCCGACGGCACGAAGACCTTCGCCATCGGCTCTCTCGAGGTGACCGACCTGATCGCCGACTTCCATGACGGGGCCAAGGGCGACCAGATCGATCTTACGGCATTGCTGAAGGGCCTGGCCGGCGTCACCGATCTCGAAGCCGGCGGCTTCGTGGAGATCGCGCAGTCCTCCGCCAATGCGGCGAACGCCGAGGTCAAGGTCGACACCAATGGCGGCGGCGACAACTATCACACGGTGGCGGTGCTGGAGAACTATACGTTCCACAGTGCCGCCGAAGCGGTCAAAATACTCTATGACGACAGCCATGGTACCAAGCAGGACGTAGCCTAAGGGGCGAAAGGAACGGGGTAAGCAACATGAACAGAATCTTGCGGGTGGCTTTCGGGGCCGGGCTGCTGTCGATCTTGTCGACGGGCCTCAATGCCGCCGACATCATCGAAGGACCCACGGGCGATTATTGCGGTGTCGTCGGCACCTCCAACCTGGTGCTGAACGACAACATCGTCGATCTCAGGGATCAGGTGGTGAAGCTGATGGACGAGTCGGTCGCCGTCGCCAACAGCTCGGAGTGGATCAATTCGTCCCGGCCGGTTTTCGTCTGGGCCTCGGAAGCCAAGGTCGCCTGCGGCATGGCTTACGGCTATCTCAAGACGAACTACAAGGACGAGGACACGCTCAACAAATGCGAGTGTTTCCACGATCGCATGGTCGAGTACATGCACTGACCGGATAGGCAACCTGCGCCTGTTGGCCACCATGGCAGCGGACGGATCAACTCCTGAAGGCGATCGCCGTGGCCGGCATTGGCCAAGTCGTCACGCTGGCTTGCGCCGACCGGCTGGAGCAGCCTCCCATGGCACAACGTCGTCCGGCTCGGCGCAGCCGATCCATTGTGACGCAACCGCAGTGTGGCATGCGACAGACATTCAAGGCGTTCGCGAGCTATCAGCCGACCGCGCCGTTGCCGATGGCGACGTTCGGCGTTTCCGCGTTTTCGTCGGACCGCGATACCTTCTCAGGGCAAGCGCGACGGATCGGGGCGCTGAGGGCTCGGCTCTTCGGCGGCTGAAGAAAAACAGGACGGCACGACCAGTTCGCCGTAACATGCGTCGGAGACCAGACCGGGAATAATAAACCGGCGGTGAACAGGGTGGGACAATCATGGAAGCTGGCCGACGGGTCCGTGGGCTGAAGATTTGGGCAACCGCCTTCGCGCTCGCTGCGGTATTGTCGGGCTGCCAGTCGAAGGGGGGCGTTACCGAAGCGCTCGATCCGGCGGCGATTGCCGCGCCTGCCGGGCAGGATGGCGCCGAGGGCGCCGGCCCGGCCCAGGCAACCCAGTCGCTGGGTACCGGTTCGACGAAAATTACCATGCTGCTGCCGTTATCCGCCCCGGGAACGGCGGGGGAAAATGGCCGCAAGATGCTCGATGGCGCCAAGCTCGCGATGACCGATATCGGCAATGGGTTGCTTACGCTGACCGTGGAGGACACCAAGGGCGACAACGCACAGGCCGGCAAATTGGCGCTGCAGGCCCTGACGACCGGCACGAAAGTCGTCATCGGCCCGACCGAACTGCCGGCAGCGCAGCATATCGCCACATTGTCGGGATCGAAGCGGCCGCCCGTATTGGCGCTTGCCGACAATTTCGCGGGCGGCGCCGGTGTTTATGCCGTGCGCCTCAGCGAAGCGGACAGTGCGGCGGCGGGTGCCGCGGGCATCGCCGCGAAAGGCGGAAAAAAATTCGTATTGTTTGTCGCGGGTGGCTCGAACGCCAGCACGGTCGAGAAGCGGGTCGCCAACAGTCTCAGCATCTATGGCGCGACGCTCGCCGTCACTGTTCCATATTCGGCCGGCGACAGCGCCGCCAAGGCGGTCGACGAAATGGCCTCGCTCGTGGACACTCCCGACGCGGTCATCATTGCCAGCGGGGAGGCCAGCCCCTCGCCTATACTTGCCGCCCTCAAATCAAAGGGCATTGCGAGCAAAGCGACCTCCGTCGTCGGAACCAGCCGTTGGCTGGAGCATCCCATGGACCCATCTTTCGAGGGAGCCTATATCGCAACGCTCGATCCGGGCGAAACCGGGCCGATCGCCGACCGCTTCAGGACGACATACAATTATCCGGCCGACGTCAACGTAGCCTACGCTTATGATATGGTTGCGCTGACGGCAGGGATTGCCAGCGCGGTCGGACCTGACGGCTTCAGCAAACAGGTGCTCGAAAATCCGAGCGGATTTCGCGGATCGACCGGCCTGTTCCGCTTTCGCGCCGATGGATCCAGCCAAAGATCGATGCCATTCTACCGGATAGAAAAGGGTGCGCTCAAACTGGTTGCCAAATCGACCTCGGGGTTCTGACCGCCCGCTAACGAACGCTGTGCTGGCCCGCCTGGTCATTACGGTCGGAGGCCTCGAGCTGCTGTTCGGGATTGCCCTGATCATGCATGCCGGAGCCTTGCTTGCGACCGACAGGCCTGCCCTTGGGACTCGTGTCGAGAATGCCGGGCAACCAGCCCGGTCGCAGACGACTGTTCTCGACGGATGGCGAGAAGCGCGCAGGGTTGCCGAGGGCATTGTCGCGCTGCCGTCGATTGACCTGCCCGAGATCGAGCGGATCGAAGCCCGGCCGCCGCTCGGCGACCTCGGCCTCGCCGTGCCCCCTAAAACGCCCATGCCAGATGACTGGCGCGAAACCCTGCTCTTCCGGCCAATGGCAACGTCATCGGCGACTTTCGAATCCATGGGACGCAAAGTGGCCGTCAGTGGTGTGGCCAGCATAGAACCGGAAGCCACCTGCTCGTTTCACGATGTCGCTTGGTCCTGCGGCCAGCGCGCACGCGCCGCCTTCAACTCCTGGCTGCGTGGGCGCGCGCTGAAGTGCTTCATGCCGCCGGAGATCGAACGTTTTGCCATTGCCGCGCCGTGTAGCCTTGGCAAGCAGGATGTCGGCGCCTGGCTTGTGTCCAACGGCTGGGCGATCGCGCTGCCCACCGGCATCTATGGCAAGGCGCAAGCAGTCGCCGAGGACGCGGAGGTGGGAGTTTTCGGCCCGCCGCGATAGGCGAAATCGATTCACGATTCGCACATCGATCAAATTGTATGGTTTGCCGCAACTGAAATTGCGCATGCCGGCGCTATGCTCGCCGATCTGACAGGAGATTGGTAATGGCACAAGCCGAAACGACCGCCACCGAGCCGGTATGGAAGGGTGTCGCGTGGCTCGCCTTCCTGGGGACCGTTGGCAGCCTTGCCCTCTCCGTGGGCCTCAATTACCTGCTGTTGTTCAGCGATGTCTTGACGCCGTTCGCGCGCAGCATGGTCACTGCGGTGCTGCTGCCTCTGATCATCGGTCTGCCGCTTTTCGTATTGATCGGCTTGAAGCAGGCCCAGATCCGCGGCTACCGGCGGGAGCTCAACAGGGCCGAGACCTATGACAGGGTGACAGGCTGCCTGAACGGCCCGGTTTTCACCTCGATGGTCGAGCGGCGCGCGGCCAGGCCGTCAGCGCCAGGGCCGCGCTCGGGCGCCTTCCTGGTGATTCATGCCGAACACCTTCGCTCCATAAATCTTCGCTTCGGCCCAGATTGGGGCGATGAGGCCTTGCGGCTCGTCGCATCGGCCATTCAGTCTTCGGTCCGCAAGGAGGATATGGTAGGTCGCATAGGAACATCGATGTTCGGAGTCTTTCTTCCAGGTACGACCGAAGCGGAGGCCGCGGAAATTGGCGAGCGCATTCGGGCAAGCGTCGCGCGGGTCTATTTCGCGCCCAAGGGGACCGAGGACGTTCTGGCGATCAGCCTGGGAAGCACCGTGTTTGAAACCGAGCTTGGATTCGAGGACATGTTTCGCTCAGCGGAAGCGCAATTATCCGCCCGCGCACCCGCCGAAACGCGCCCTACAGGTCTCCAATAGCCCGGTGTAACGTGACCGAAGCCAATACCTGGCGGCAAATCGACGTTTGGACACATTCCTAAAGCTCAGCGAGCAGGGCCGCTCGACAGGCACAAGCATTTGATCGATCTCGTTGCCGGAAACCTCATCGGCGCGGAAAGAGAACCTCGCCCATTCCAAGCACCGCGTTGTCACCGCCATATTTATGTGGTGCGCTCCCCAGCAGCGGCCGTTTCAAAATGCCTTCTGCGATCAGATGACGATCGATGATGATGGCAAAAACGCTCTCCGGCGCGCCACACTCGACGAAGCTCGGCGACAGATGTCCTGGCGCGCGATCAAGAAGGATCGAACCGCGACGCATCAGGTAGCCGGGCATTTCACCGATGCCACCGGCTACCACCAGCGTGCCCGCGATCATGCGGCTGCCGGCATAGTCGCCCGAGCCTTTCAGCACCGAGATCAGACCGCGCCGCATCCGGTCTGCGGCGAAGGCGCCCGCCCTGCCCCTGACGATCAGCACGCCGCCATTCATGCCGGCCAGTTCGCCGACGAGCGGAGCGCCAAGGTGATCGCCGGCATTACCTGTTATCTCCAGCCTGCCGCCGCGCATGCCAGAGCCGGCGTGCGGCCCCGCATTGCCTTCGATCGTCAGCTTGCCGCCGCGCATGGCGCGCCCGGCCTGCGCGCCAGTATTGCCGATCACGCGAACCGATCCACCTCCCATGCCTTGCGCCACCCGGTCGAGGCGCGCGCTTCCACCTTCGAAGACGATGCTTAGCGGATCGCTGCCGGCGAGGCGAAAAATGTCGGCCACCTTCGATCCGTGCTTCGACATGCCGATTCGGATTTTTTCGATATCCCGTCTTTCGCTCCCAGCAAGCCGCTCCGGCGTCAGCGGCGACAGGTCGAGGCGCTCAGGCGGTTCGGCAACAAGAGTGAAGGTCAGCGCCTTCATGGCAACATATCCTTCAGCGAATAGATGAACTTACCGAGCTTGCCGCCGTAATTGCCGGCGCCGATGCGAACCGCGCCTTTCTTCGGTCCGATCTGGATGACGGCCTTGATGCCGGCCTTCATCGCCGCGGCAACGGCATCATTGGTCTCACCATCAATGACGATTTCCAGGACGGCGTTGATGTCGGGGCCGAGCTCACTCGCAACCACACCGCGCAGTGTCGGCGCGTAGGCTTCGTTGGCCGAGGCGATCATGCCCTTGTATTTGCCACCTATCTTGGAACCCGAACGGGCGATGCCGCCCGGGAACGGCACGATGGCACCGGGCACCATTCCGATCGCGGCGACCGCGGCCTCGGCCGCGACCAATGCGTTGGCGCTGCTGTCGGCCATGACAAAGAAATTGCCGCCGCCGACGGCTTCCTTCGTCAGTCCGGTTGTTGCCTCGCAGAGGAATTCACCATCCATGACGGGAATGCGCCAGAAATGCCTGTCGCCGATCTTCTTGGAGATTTGCCAGCCGTCGCCGAAATAACGCAGTGCCGAACCGAGCTTGAGCTTAGCGCTGCCCTCCAGCCCGGCAAAGCAGGCGGAGCCCGGCGAAGTCAAAACACACTGCCCGACGCGATTGAGCAGTTGCTTCTGCAATTCATCGGTTCCCATCGCGAAGATCATCACGCGGCAGCCGGGCCGGCCATCCGGGGTGGCTGACGGCGGCAGGTCGGCATCGATTGCCGCTTCGCAGCCGCAACCGATTACCGAGGTGGCGAAGCCGGTCATCGTGATCGCCGCCTGCCGTGCCCATTTCCGGTTCGGCGCGGTGATGATGATGGCGGTTGCCCGCATCCCAAAGGCTTCGGCAAAAGTATCGTCGATCGTTACGCCATTTACGCTCACGTTCGGCATGGCACCTCGCCGAATGGCTGTTCACGCGCAATAGCGGAATCCGGGAAATTGAACCAATCCAAGGACAGGCCGTAGCGCTGCTGGTGATAGTCCTCCAGACGCCGCACCATCGCCTTGTCCACAGGTGGATTAAGCCTGAGGGCCTTGCCCCAGCGGTAATGCATGATCTCCCCGTCCTGCACGACGAGATCGCCATCCTTGAAAACATAAGCCGCCTGTCCGAGCATTTTCGCGATACTTTCGTTCCTGCGATAGACAGCGATGTCGGCGATCGCGCCGACGCCGAGATGGCCTCGATCCGTCAACCCGAGCAGCCTGGCCGGCGCTGCACGCGTCATGATGGCGATTTCCTCGAACGTGTATTCGCGGTCGATTGCGGACAGGGTAGAGAGCGCTAACGCGGATCGTGAAAGTCCAGCGGCCATTTCGGTGCGTGCTTCCCGCCTCATCAGCAGCTCGAACAGAGCCGGATAAGCGGTAAAGGGTGCACCGTTGGGGTGATCGGTGGTGAAGAACACACGCCAGGGATCGTCGATCAGGAGAAAAAGCTCGAGCCCGATCGCCCACTGCATCGTGCCATAAAAGTCCTTGCCATAGCTGTAGGGCACGATGCCGCCGCCATTGCCATCCCCGTCATGAATGACGGACTTTTTCGGATGCGCGCTGCCCCGCGCCGAGAACTGCCGCATGACGTCGGAGGAGACCGTGACCGTCTGACCGAACATCACCTGACCGATATCGATGGTGACTTCCGGAGTCGTGTTGACAAGCTCGGCAAGCCGCGCGGCGGCGGAGGAAAATCTGCGCTTTCCTTCCGTGCCATAGCCATAGAACTGGAGGTGGGCGAGGTGCATCGGCAGCCCATCCGCCGCCGCAATCGTCGCGGCCGCCGTGTCCGCAGATCCGGGAATGCCCAGATTGTTGCAATGGACATGCAAAGGATGCGGCAGGCCAAGATTGTCGACGGCGGCCTGCAGCGTCTTGACGATGTTGCGCGAGCTGACGCCGTAGGAAGGCACCACATCGTCCAGCGCGAACGTGCGTGCGTTTTCCTTGAAGGCGGCCGCTGCACCGGCGTTGATCACCTTGACCCCGAGCGCTCGCGTCGAGGCGACCGTCCAGGCGACATAGTCCTCGATCATTTGAGGTGTGGCGGCGTCACGGATCATTGACAGCAGGAAGTCGTCGTTGCCGAGAATGGCGAGCGTCGCCTTGTCGATGATCGGGATGTCGGCCAGCTCGAGATGGGTGTGGAGTGCAGATCCCGGCGACATCGCCGGTTCGACGACCGTCGTGAAGCCCATCTTGGCGTAGAGACAGCCGGTCTGGAAGGTCGACCAGCCGGCATTGGAGAGCGGCGTGGTCGCCGGTCGGGCCTGATGGGCGGCATGCTGTTCGGGCAAGAGAAGCCGCGCGGTATTCACGTTACCGCCGCCAATGTGGGAGTGGATGTCGATGGCGCCCGCCATCACGATGCAGCCGGCGGCTTCGATGGTCCGGTCGGCCACCCCCTCAGCCGGCGCCGCGACGATCTTGCCGTCCTTGATCCACAGGTCGCCCTTGCCGAGACGGCTGTTGACGGGGTCGACGATGTCGCCGTTGGCAATTTTCGTCAGCATGGCAATGCCTCGGCGAAAACCCGACTGGCGACCAGGCGAATGATCGTCGCGGCGGAGGGCAATTTCGAAGCAGCGCGGGTATCAGTCGACTTCAGCGAGCCGGTACGGCTGGAATAGACAACCGCATCGTGATCGACTCCAGCTTCGCCAATGGCGATGGTGACCGCGGCGCCTGTGACCGGCTCTTCCGTTTTAGCCAGCGCAATCAGTGCCATGCGTCCCCTTTTTCTCGGGAGTTGGGCAACCGTGGCGGAGATCCGCAGGTGCAGGTCGGCTTCGCCGGCGGCGATCATGCGCGCCACATCGTAACGCCAGGGATCGAATTCCGGGAAGCCCCGCGCAAAGCCCGTGCGCAATGGAAAACCTGTCATCCAGGTCGAGGCGAGCACGCTTCCCCACCCGTTTTCGCTCGCGGGCAGATGAAGACCAGATGCACGTGATTTGCGATTGAGATCGGCGATCAGCCCCTGCAGCATCTCCAACGCCAACCCATCGGTCGCATGGCCTGAAAACAGGAACACGGGAAAATGCGCAGCCGCCAGAGCCTTGGCGAAATCGTTGAAGTTCGACACCGGTCGCGATGTTTGCCGCCCCTTGTACTGCGCCCTCAGCGCCGCCAGCGTGGCGCCGAGGCTAGCCTGGCCACAGGAAAGGAGCGTTGCCTTGCGCCCGTTTTTCAACGGCGGCGCGGACACCCCGTTCGATCCCACCAGGAAGAACTCGCGCTCAATCCCGGTCGAGAGATCGGGCCTGGTCGAGAGATCGGGAACCGTGCCAGCGAGTTCGGTAACAAGATCATGATGGGTTTGTGCGAGTTCGCCCACGATCACCACGATATCGGCACGCCGGCGCGTCTCCCCAGGGGCGACGGTCATCGCGCCCCTGTCGGTAAAAAGCATGGTCTCTCGGGCAAGTGCCGCGCCGTCGGTGTGATCGTATGCCGCGCCAAGCCGCTCGGCCAGCGCGATCGCCGCCCTCGTGCCGTGTATGTCCGTATCAAAGCTGAAAACCGGGCACCGGCTTGACGATAACAGCGACGCGGCATGCGCAGCCGCGCGCTCGACCAGCGCTTCCCGGTTGCCTATCCAAGCAACCGCCATTCGCTACACTACTTTCTGGTGCCGGCCCGATCCTAGACGAAACTGGATTGGCCGTGAACCCCGCTTGCCAGCAGATTAACGAATGTTTTCATACGCTATCAACAAACTCCGACCGCGCTTAATCATATTTGATGTAAGCGAAGCGTTGATCGGTCGCCGGAGTTCCCTCCAGCGCTCCGCCTTCCTTGGCCGGCTGCCACTGGACAACGTCCTCGATCTTTCTCGCCAACTCGAAGTCCTTGTCGGTGATACCCTTCGCCGCGTGATTCATCAGGCGTACCTCGACCCAGGCATAGGAAGCGGTGATATCGGGATGGTGCCACGCCGCCTCGGCGAGATGGCCAACCGTGTTGATGACCATCAGCGTCGACTTCCAGCTGTGGGTCTTGTATTTGCGCCGGATCCAGCCGTTTTCGTAGCGCCATTTCGGCAGCTCCTTCTCAAGCCGGTCGGCAATCTCGGCATCCGAATAGACCTTCTCCTTGACCGTTTCGCTCATCTCGACCTCCCCTAATTGCTCGGTCCGTCAACACGACAGGCCAAGCAGAAACATGAATGCACTCTCTTTGGCTTGCTCCCTCGACGAAAACAGTTATCATCGTGTCGGGCACCTAAACTTCCATGATGCATCCATGATGCACCCATCGGGGGGCAGATGTCGAATTTTGTTACCGTACGAGTGCCCGCTCGCCTTCACCTTGGCTTCCTCGATCTCAATGGCGATGCCGGACGTCGCTTTGGCAGCGTTGGGCTTCCGTTGAGTGAACCCGAAACCGTTGTCACCCTGTCGCGGTCCGGCGAGACCATAGTCGAAGGTTCCGAGAGCGTTCGCGCCGGTGAGCACTTGTCGACGCTCTGCAGGCATCTCGGCATTCGCGGCCAGCACCATTTGGTGATCGAACAGTCGATCCCGAGTCACGCCGGCCTTGGGTCCGGCACGCAGATCGCCCTTGCCGTCGCCTCTGCATTGCGAACGCTCCACAACCTGCCTCTCGATGTCGCCGGCGACGCGACCCTGCTCGAACGGGGCGGCCGATCTGGAATCGGCATCGCAAGTTTCGAAGACGGCGGCGTGATTGTCGACGCGGGCAAGGACGAGCGTGCCGGACCGCCTCCGGTCGTGGCGCGGCTGCCGTTTCCCGAAGAATGGCGCGTCATCCTCATCCTCGACCATGCCGGGCATGGACTGCATGGCGAGGCCGAGGTCGCGGCATTCCGTTCACTGCCACCCTTCCCGACGGCGGGCAGCGGCGAGATCTGCCGGAGGGTACTGATGGGTATCATGCCGGCCTTGGTCGAGCGCGATCTTGCGGCATTCGGCGCTGCCGTCACCGCGATACAGATGCTGATCGGCAGCCATTTCGCTCCGGCGCAGGGCGGTGTGTTCACCTCAAAGCGGGTCGAGATGGTCGCTCACCGTCTCAATAAAGCGGGCGCCGTCGGGATCGGCCAGAGTTCCTGGGGACCCACAGGGTTTGCCTTCGCGCCGTCGCATGACGCCGCGCTCAAATTCGTCGGCGCGGTTCAGAAGACAGCCGTTGAAGACGGCCTTCAGATCAAGATCGTCAAAGGCAGGAACTCCGGCGCGAAGATCAGTTCGACCGGACTCGGTCTCGTCGGCAGCTGACGCTTCAGATTCCAAGCAGAAAGGCGAGAAATGGCCCGCAAACATATCCTGCATATGCTGACGCCGTTGAAGCACATGAGCCCGTTCGACGTGAACATGGCGCTCGACGCTGGCTTCGACAGCGTGGTCCCCTATGTCGATGTCGATCTTGGTGAGGTGACAGGCCTGGTTCAGGACGCGATCTTTTCGCGCCCGCCGGATGCGGGTGTCGATACCGGCATCTTTATCGCCGGGAAGGATGCTTCGTTGGCGCTCGACATGTTCGATGCCGCGAAGAAGGCGATGGTGCCGCCTTTCCAGGTTTCGGTATTTGCCGACCCGGCCGGCTCGTTCACCACGGCCGCGGCGATGGTGGCCAAGGTCGAGAAGGCGTTGGAGAAGAAATTCGAGCGCGGGCTGAAGGACACGAGGGTGGCTGTTTTCGGCGCCACCGGCGTGGTTGGCTTCTGCACCGCCGTCATCGCGGCAAGGGAGGGCGCCCGCGTCACGCTTGTCGGCCATGACGGCATCGAAAGGGTGAAGCAGATCGCTGCCGAGATCAAAAGCCGATTCAAGATCGGTGTCGATGCGGCTGACGGATCGACCGATGCCCGGAAAGCCGATCTGGTCGAAGCAAGTGAGGTCATACTGGCTTGTGCGAAAGCCGGCGTCCAGGTGGTTTCAAAGGCCCAGTTGAGAGGAAGCGGCTTGCTTATCGCCGCCGACGTCAACGCGGTCCCGCCCGCAGGCATCGAAGGATTGGCCGTCAATGCCAATGGCGACCCGCTAGAAGCGGCAAAGGTCGTCGGGATTGGCCCGCTTGCCATCGGCAACGTCAAATATAAGGTCGAGTCTGGCCTTTTCAAAAGAATGATCGAATCCGAAAAAACGATCGCGCTCGATTTCCAGGAAGCGTTTTCCCTTGCACGCGAGATTGCCAAATAGCGCCAGATCTCTGCTGATCGCGGCGATTTCAGGCCGGGCATTGGCCATGGCTGCGCGGCGTGCGGGCTATCGTCCGTTGGTCGCTGATTTCTTCTGCGATACCGATACGGTTGCGCTGGCAGAACGAACGACCAAGCTGCCGGGCAACCTACAGGACGGCATCGACGGCGAGCGCATCATCGAGACGCTTCGGGACCTGGTCGGCGAAGACCAGCCGGTCGCCGTCGTCCTGGGCTCGGGTTTTGAGCGGATGACGGAGACTGTCGACGCCGTCGCTCGCCATTTTCCGCTTGCCGGCAATCGCGGCGCGGCGATCAGCAGGATCAAGGACCCGCAACTGCTGGCCGCGGATTGTGCCGAACTCGGCATCCCACATCCGGAATTCCGGTGGGATCGACCGCCTGAGCCAGACAGTTGGGTGGCCAAGACCGTGGGCGGCGCCGGGGGTGGGCATATCAGACAGGCGGCCGGAGAAAGCCAGACCACCGGCCGCTATTTCCAGCGTTTCGTCGCCGGACGCAGCGTCTCGGCCCTCTTCGTCGGCGACGGCCAGGCCGCGCGCATCGTCGGCTTCAGCCAACAATGGACTTCTCCCGTCTCCACGGCGCCCTACCGCTATGGCGGGGCCGTGCGGCTGAGACGCTTCGACCGCAGGCAGGCGGCGGTCATCGGCGGCTGGCTTTCAGCCCTGACGCGCCGTGCCGGCCTGGTTGGATTGTGCAGCGCCGATCTCATTCGCGGATCGGATGGCTACAAGCTCATCGAGATCAATCCGCGGCCAGGCGCCACGCTGGACATTTTTGACGAGGCCGACGCGCCGCTGATCGAAGCACATCTGCGAGCTGCAACCGGCGGAACTTACCGTTTGCCACGCTTCGTCGATTCGATGGCTTCAATGGTGACCTACGCCGCGACGCCAATCGCGCGGTTTCCGTCGATTGCGTGGCCCGAATGGACCGCTGACCATCAGTCGCCCGGCACTCCTCTGATTGCCGGCGACCCCGTCTGCACCGTCTTCGCGCGCGGTCCGAACGCCGATTTGACCAGGCGGCTCATCAAGGGGCAAGCCCGCCGGTTGCAACTCCAATGGGAAGGAGACCGGACATGAAAGACGGTTCGGCATTCCTGAACGACAATGCACAGCGCATCGCTGACGGCATGATCAGCGACGCCGAACGGCTGCGGATCGCCGCTTCCAAGGGAACCTTGGGCGAGCTCCTTATCGATGTCGGCGCCAAGGCGCCCGGCAGCATCGAGGCCGGGCTGCGCATGGCGGAGGCGGCGATGGGCGGTCTCGGCAGCGTTTCGGTGTTCATGGACCGCACGGAGCGGAAATGGCCGTTCACCGTCGAGGTGCGCTCGTCGCAGCCCGTACTGGCCTGCCTAGGCAGTCAATATGCGGGCTGGAACCTGTCTGCCCAGGACTATTTCGCCATGGGATCGGGACCGGCGCGGGCACTCGCCCGCGTCGAACCCCTGTTCGACGCGCTTTCCTATCGAGACACCGCATCGTCCGCCGTGCTTATCCTGGAGACTGCCAAACCGCCTCCCCCAGCAATCGTCGAGAAAGTGAGCAAGGCAACCGGACTGGCAACCGACAAGCTCACCTTCCTCTACGCGCCGACGCAAAGCCTTGCCGGCAGCCTGCAGATCGTTGCGCGCGCGCTCGAGGTTGCCCTGCACAAGGCCAACGATCTCAAATTTCCGCTGGAGAACGTTGTCGACGGCATCGGAGCGGCGCCAATCCCCGCCCCCCACCCGGATTTCCTGACCGCCATGGGCAGAACGAACGATGCCATCATCTATGGCGGCAGCGTCCAGCTCTTCGTAAAAGGGTCGGCAAAAGAGGCCAGCAACCTCGCGGAGAAACTTCCGAGCCGCGCCTCACGGGACTACGGTCAACCCTTTGCCGAGATCTTCAAGCGGTTCAAGGGGGATTTCTATGCCATCGATCCACTGTTGTTCAGCCCGGCCGAAGTGATCGTGACGGCGATCGAAACCGGCGACACGTTTCGCGCTGGCCGGCGTGATCCAAAGATGCTCGAACGGAGCCTCGGTTAGCATGGCGGCACAAAGAGACCCGTCCGTCATCCGCCACATCCGAGGCACCACATGATCCCTCGCATCCTGATCGTCAGCGACAATTCGGACACCGGCTCAAGTGGCCTCGCGGCAAGGCTTGGTCGACGGGGCGCTATTGTTGCAACCGTGCCGCTGGCGGCGATCGCGTTCGACACCGGCAGCCCGGGCGGACTTTCGATCCCCGGTTTCGGCGGTGCGCTGCCCGATGCCGTGCTCGTCCGTTCGATCGCCGCCGGATCGTTCGAAGCGATCACCCGGCGCCTCGGGGTACTGCACGCGCTGAGCCGGCTGTCGGTTCCCGTGTGGAATTCGGCGCAGGCGGTCGAACGCTGCGTCGACAAGTCGATGACGACTTTCCTCTTGAAAAATGCTGGCCTGCCAACGCCACCGACATTCGCCGTCGAAGGACTTGCCGCCGCCAAGGAGATCGCGGCGCAGGAGCTTCGGGAGGGACCGCTGGTGCTGAAACCATTGTTCGGGGCGCAAGGCCGCGGGATAAGGCTGATCCGTACGCTCTCCGACCTTCCCGCCGCAGACGAGGTGAACAGCGTCTACTATCTCCAGCATTATATGTCGCGCGCCGGCCCGCCCTTCCGGGATTTCCGCGTTTTTGTCTGCGCCGGCGAAACAGTCGCGATGATGAGCCGCAGCAGCGACGACTGGATCACGAACGTCAACCGGGGTGGCGTGCCGGAGCCGGTTTCGGGACCTGGCAAGGCTGAGCTGGCATCGCTGGCTGTCGCCGCGTCAGCCGCCGTCGGCGCGGATTTCGCCGGCGTGGACATCGTGCGAGCCGACGATGGCAGCTTGTTCGTACTCGAGGTGAACAGCATGCCCGCCTGGTCAGGACTGCAATCGGTGGTCGCTGTGAACATCGCCGAAGCGATCGCCGATGCCCTGCTGAAATTCCTGGCCGACCGCACCGAAGCGACCGCCGCGCCGCGGCCCTTCCGTTTCACCGCGCCGGCGAATTCGTAACGGAGCGGCAGGATGGCGTTATCGCGTGAACGCCTCCGGGCTAGCTACAAGGATGCCTGCCGGATGGAGATCGAAGCTCTGAAGCCGGGCAACGTCCACCTGTTCGCCGACGGACACGGCATGTCCGCCGCCCAGTTCATGATGAGTGCCGAGGTTTCGTCCGAGCCGCTGACCGATCCTCGCCTCTCGGTCGGGCAGCGCATGCTGGAGGCGGTGCGTGCGACACGCCTGGCGGTAGCAACCAACACCAATCTCGGCATCGTCCTCCTGGCGGGGCCTCTGATAGGCGCCGCCGAAATGAGGAGTGGCAGCTTGCAGGACAATCTCGACTCGCTGCTGCGCGCGTTGAGCATGGACGATACCAGGGCAGTGTTCGAGGCGATCGCCATGGCAGCGCCAGGCGGCCTGGGAGATGCCGCGAATGATGTGCGGCAGGAGCCGAAGGTTCATCTCTTGGAAGCAATGCGGGAGGCTGCCGACCGCGATATGATCGCCCGCCAGTATGACACCTGTTTCGGCGACGTGTTCGGGGTAGGGCTGGCCGCGCTGGTAGGGGCGCTAGCTCGCGGAGAAAGCGGCATGTGGCCGACCGTGTTCGCCTATATGGCGTTTCTCGCAGGCTTCCCCGACAGTCACGTGGTGCGCAATCACGGAATTGAAGTCGCAAATCAGGCACGACAAGACGCTCTTGCCGTTCAGGCGGCGCTCCATGCCAACGGCGACGAGCCGTCACGCATTCGCCTGCTCATGGAGTTCGACCGCCGGCTGAAGGCGGACAAAGTCAACCCCGGCACCTCGGCCGATCTGACCGTGGCTACTCTTTTAGTCCACACTCTAGGCACTCGCTTGCATAATCGCGGCGTTGGTGCTTGACTTCCAAAAGCGGGAGCTGTGCTTCCGCGGCTATCTAGCCAACCGGTCCGGGCAATCCGGGCGCTGCCAACAAGGATAGCTGTCCATCGAGCGCCTGCTCGGTTGCAGCGTCCGTGGACATCATAATTGTGTCTTGGAGGAAATTGGCATGGCAAAAATCTCGAAGGTAATGGTCGGTGAATCGCTGGTCGGGGACGGCAACGAAGTCGCGCATGTCGACCTGCTCATCGGGCCGCGAGGGAGCGCAGTCGAAACGGCATTTTGCAACGCGCTCACCAACAACAAGGACGGTTTTACCTCGCTTTTGGCGGTGATCGCGCCCAATCTTCAATGCAAGCCCAATACGGTGATGTTCAACAAGGTCACGATCAAGGGCGCCAAGCAGGCTGTACAGATGTTCGGCCCGGCGCAGCACGCCGTTGCAAAGGCAGTGCAGGACAGCGTCGCGGACGGGACAATTCCGGCAAACGAAGCGGACGACGTGTTCATTTGCGTTGGCGTATTCATCCATTGGGACGCGGCCGACGACGCCAAGATCCAGAAATACAACTACGAGGCGACAAAGGAGGCCATCCAGCGCGCTATCGCAGGAACCCCGACCGCCGCCGAAGCCACCGCTCAGCGCGACAACGTCAAGCATCCGTTCGCGGCCTAGACAAGAGACAGCCCCGCACAGGAAAAGCCATCTTCCGAAACGGATGGTCTGTTGCGCCGGCTGAAAAGGGTTCTGGGCTTTTGAAGCGACACTCCCGAAGGGCGCCCGCCTTTCGGGGGTGAGGAGCAACTGTGATCAGGCGCCGAGCGACGCCAGGTGACCAGGTGTGAGCGTGGCGTTGTGCAGTGAGGTTGCGACCAGCGCTGCGGCGATGCCCATCGCTGACAATGCGTGGATATCGTTGTCATCGCGGACGCCGCCGGCCGCGATGACCGCGCGACTTCCCGCCTTGGCCTTGACCTCCTCCAGCCGCCTGAAATCCGGGCCGGCGGCCGCACCGACTTTGGCCAGCGTCATGACGATCACCTTTTGCGGCCAAAGCTCGGGCTCAGCGAGAAGAGAACGCGGTCCGCAAAAATCATCGCCAAAGAAGTCAAGGGACAGGATGAGATCGGGATGATCGCGAAAATGCCGGAGCAGCACATCGTCCTGCTGCGATTCGGAGCCCAACACGGGGCACACCGAACGTTCAGCAAGCGCCGCCAAAAGCGTTTTCCTGTCTGCTGCGCCGGCATCGACCCAGAGCTCAGGCGGCTGCGTCATCGCCCTCAGCCGGGCAAGTGCGTCACTGTTTGGAGTACCGCCTCCAATGGCGTCCAGATCTGCGATGTAGAAGGTCGAAAAGGGATAAAGCGTGCGCAACCCTTCGGCGACGGCGAGGACATCGGAACTTCGGCTGAGCGGCGTAACGATCGGCCGGTAGCGATCGCGTTTTCCTTGCTGGGCGCGAACCACCTCGCCGCCTTTCAAGTCGAGAACCGGAATGATGCGCAACGCTTTTCTCGCCAACCAACTGCTGTCATGAAAGCTTGAAGTGTGGAAAAAAGAAAGAGCATCATTGCGGGCTTCGACATTGGCGGCGCGCATCTGAAGGTGACGCGCGCGCAAGGCGGCCGCATCGTCGGCGCGGTAACGATCGCCACGCCGCTTTGGCAAGGGTTGCACAGCCTGACCTCGGCTCTCGACGAAACAGCCCCGATCTATGCGGAAGCCGATCTCAACGCGTTCACCATGACGGGCGAACTATCGGACATCTTTGCGTCCCGCGATATCGGCGTGACAACGCTGCTGGGTCAGATTTCCAATCGTTTTCCCACAGGCGAAAAGCTGATCTATGCCGGATCATCCGGCTTTGTCGAGGTCGAGCAGGCAGCGCGGCTGAGCACTGATGTCGCCTCCGCCAACTGGCACGCGACAGCCTCTTTGGTGGCAAAACTGGCCGGCGATGCCCTGTTTGTCGATATGGGCTCCACCACCACCGACATTATCGCCATAAAGGACGGCGCCGTCGTCAATGAGGGCTACACCGATGCCCGACGGCTTCTGACTGGTGAATTGGTCTATACCGGTTTCACCAGGACATTCCTGTTCGGTGTAGCCTCGTCTGCTCCGGTCCATCGAAGGCTGACGCCATTGATGAACGAGTATTTCGCCTCGATCGCCGACGCGCACCGGATCCTGGGCGTGCTCGATGAGGAGGACGACATGCACCCTTCCGCCGACGGCAAGGAAAAGACCGTCCACGGCTCAATCGCGCGACTGGCGCGCATGGTCGGGCGCGACGCCGCTGAACTTTCGCCGCCGGAATGGGGTGAAGTCGCACGCTGGTTCAGCGAGCAGCAATTGCGGAAAATCCACGACGCAGCATCCCTGGTTGCCTGGGGTCTTGCTCAAGATGTTCCGATCGTCGGCGCCGGAACGGGCCGCTGGCAGATCAGGCGGCTGGCCGAGCGCATGGAACGTCGCTTTGTCGATTTCGCCGACATCGTCCCCGCCCATAACGCTGTTCGCGGCGAGGCCAGCCGCGCCGCACCAGCATCGGCGGTGGCGCTGCTGGCTGGATATCGATCGCAAGCAGCGTAGCGGCGCTCGCGTCGTCACGCTCACGCGTCCTCGCTGCTGGACCCTTTGACGGCCAGGTGATCGCTGACACGCTGCATCAGCCAACCCCAGGCTTCCCGTTCGTCGGCGCCGGCTGTCTTTTCGATAGAGATCGAAAGATACGCGATCTCGGCCTCGATCTTGTCGCGGGGTAGCATGCCGAGCCGGCTGACCAGGATGGCCAGTTCCAGAACAGCCGCCTTGGCACGGTTAAGGCCGGTGAAAGGCGCATGCATTTCCTCTCGAACCACGCGGCAGAAATGGCGAGGGCGCACGCCATCATCGTCAACGCTCTCGACTTCGAGAACTGAATGCGCCAGCGCAGTCGCCAACCGGGGAACCAGAAAATCTTCAACGGGAACGGTCGGCCAGTCCTTGCGCCCGGTCAGGCATCCAGCGAAGACGCGCACGTCGTCGGTGTAGTTGGCGATGGCGAACGGCACCGCCGCCAGATTGTCGAGCGTAACCGAGGGACGAAACGGTGCGATGACCCAGCCGTCTTTTTCGGAGATTATGCCGATCGGCGCGATATGGACCTTTCCTGTCTTGTCGACAGTGGTGATGATTGTCTCGCGAATGTAAGGCACCTAGCCCTCCTTCTTCGCGCGAAGCGTTTCGCCCGGTTCGGCAAGACGGGTACGGTCGGTTTCGGGAGCCGGTGCGGCAACGCCCCATGCGAGCGGCTCGTCCTGAACATAGCGCTTGCCGAGGCGCCACGCGATCTCGGCCTTCGTCAGTTCCGAGCCCAGATAAAAAGCATGCGCACCATCGGTCTCCACGCCAAGTCCGGCGAAGAATTCGAACGCATCCGTGGCAACCGCGTGCCCTTTGCCGTTGAAAATATGAATGCCGTCCTCCGCTGCCGCGATACGGTAGTTGGCGTCGCGCACCTCGGCCGCCAATCCAGCGATATCATCGGTCGAGGCCGTGAAGGGCTTGCGATCGTGGATCTGCAGCAAGCCTGGGTGATAGCTACGCGGCAGTGCACCGTCATTGCGGGCGGCGAACATGATGCGACGGGCAATGTCGTGCTCCTCGATCGTCCGCACCGTGTGAGGGCTGACATGTACGGCTAGCACGTTTCGAATCCCGAGTTCCGAGCAGAGCCCCGTTAGAACGGCCGTAACGCCGGAACTGTCGGCGTCGGTAAGTTCGGTGAGATTGCCGGTGCCCATCAGCAATTCGATCTTCGGCCAGCGGCGGCGCGCCTCGATGAAGCGGCCGAGCGATTGGGCGAAGCCGGAGTGGATCGGATCCAACACGGGATCGGCGATAAAGGAAATGCCAGCCCTTTGCGCCGCATCGATGGCGCGGCCAAGCGAATCCAGATCGCCGGGGGCGGACGGGATCAACACTGCCGTAGCCCCATGGCCGAACACTAACGGCAGCGTGTTCTCGTCGAGGCTGAGAAGATAGTCCGCACCGGCGCGTGCACCGATCGACAGTTCGTCCGCGCTGGCCGAATCGACGCTGACCTGAAATCCTTGTGCCTTGAGCTCGCGCACAGCCTCCGACAGCAACGGAAATGGCGTTTCAGGCAGGCAGCCAAGATCGATGACATCGGCGCCGGCCGCAGCTAGCGTCCCCGCCCGCAGCGTGAGCGCTTCGATCGACAGCATTGGCGCATCGACGATCTCGGCGAAGATGCGCATATCGTGACGCGTAAGATCCGGCGGCTCGCCGACACGGCCGAGAAAGGCCGGCAGGTCCGCGATCTCGTCAGGACCGCGCGCAAAGGGCACGCCGAAATGGTTCGACAATTGCTCGATATCGCCGCGATAGCGCCCTGGCAGGATAAAGCGGTCAACGGCGTTGGGCGCGATGAGACGCCGCTTTATGATGTCTTCGGTCATCAGTGCGGCGACCTTGACACCTATGTCGACCACCTCCCACGAAAACTCCGTCTCGCCCAGACCGGATAGCAGCTTTTCCAACCGTGCCCTGGCCAGATGTCCCGTGAGAAAGACCAGCCGCTCAGCCATGGCCGGACAGCTCGGCCCGGCGTTGCTGAACCGCCGCGTTGAGGTCCGTGAGCGACTCGACGACCTGGGTTCGTTCGAACCCCTTCAGCCGCTCGGTGTTTTCCAGGTCAATCCTGCGCGGATAGACTTTGACCAGGCCATGCGGCGCCATGGTTTCGAGTTCGGGTGCGGTGTCGCAGGCAAAGACGATGATCGGCACGCGGCACTTTCCGGCTTGCGCAAAGACGTTGGTGGCAAGCGTATCGGATATACCCCAGACGCATTTGGCAACCGTGTTGGACGAGGCAGGCGCCACCACGACCGTGTGGTAGACGCCGTGGTAAAATTCGCCGACGGGAATGGCGCTCGCCGTCTTGTCGTGCAGCACGCGCGTCGTCTCCGGAAAATCGAGTTTGAGCTTGTACATGCGCAGCACTTCATTGGCGGCTTTCGACACGAAGACATCGCAATGTTCGAGTTGGCGAACAAGTGCGAAGCTCTCCGTGAAAAAATGCCCGGACCCCGTCAAAACCCACGCCCAGCGCGGCACGTGCAGCTTCACCATCGGCTATCCTGCCTTCTTTGCCGAGCGGGTCGAAGCCATAATCCCGATGCCGGGCAGCTTGCCCGATGCGAGTAGCGCGCCCGCCTCGGCGGCATCCTTCGGACCGGCGAGACGGAAATCGATGCCGTCGGGCAGCATGGCGGCAAAGCCTGGGTCGACAATGCCCCTGGCCTTCAGGCTGTCAGGGGTATCGTTGTCGAAGAATGCATCGGTCTGCTTGATAAGCAACAGCGCGTTCGCGCCAAGCTTCCCGCCAAGCCAGGCAGCCAGGGAATCGGAGGTAATGTCCCAAGAGGCCGGAAGGTCCGGTGCCGGCAACGCAAGTGACGACGGCAGCCACACCGGAACCTTGCCTTCGTCCAATGCTCGCACAATCTCCTCCAGCGATCGTGCCGGCGTCAGTCTTTCGTCCCGATCGAGGATGATTTGGCCGAACTGCTCCATGGCGAGGATCGCCATGGCATGTGCGGCGGTGTCGGAAAAATCCATGCGGGTCTGCGTCTCGCGCACCTGATCGGCAAACAGGCCGCCGCCGGGCACGATGACGATCGGTAACCTGGAACCCGCCAGCGCCGCGATCCAGCTCGTCATTTCCGCCGCATGGGCAGTGCTGCCGCCAAGCTTGACGACGGCCCGCCCGAGGACGTCGGAGCCTTGCTGGCGCGGCCGGGAAACACTGCCTCTGTCTTTCCGGCCGGCAGAGCCGGAGGCGACACCGCGTCTTGCCGATTGGCGCTTGCGTTCGATCTCGACGCCGACACCGCCAGGCCCGAGCTCGAGTTTTTCCACCCTTACCGTGACGCGCACGACGCGCTGGCTCTCCAGAACGTGCGCCGCCACTTGCTCGGCCAAAGCCTCGCTGAGCTGAATGTGCCCCCGCGCGACGATGGTGCGAATGCCATCCATGATGATGTCATAGGAGAACACATGGCGCATGTCCTCGGGATGGTCGGTGACTTGCAGCACGTCGGCGATCACATCAAAGCGCACCTTTTGAGTATGACCATGCTCGAAGCTGTAGGCACCGATCTGGACCGGCAGAACAAAATCCCGCACGAAAATCCTGTCCGTGCCCAGTGTCGGATCGGTGCCCGGCGAATAGCCTCTCGCTGCCAACAGGCGATAGTCGATGCTCGATTTACCGCCCGTCCCAGGCTCTGCCGGGACCAATTCGCGAATCTGCGAGACCGCCTCGGCGCTGATTGAACCCGCGCGGTCGGCATGGCCACACAGCGCGCCGCGAAAGCCGAGGAAATCGGGAGCGAAAGGCAATAGACGTGGAATATCCGGGGCTTCGAGCGATCCGCTCAGGCCAACCATCAGACCGAGCGACTTGGCTCGATCGACGAATCCCGGAATCCGCTCCGGTGGCAAATGGTCGAGCAGCCGGCCCTTTCCCTTCTGCGCGGTATCAACCATCACGCCGTGGAAGCGGTGCCTGCCGAATACCGGCAGGAGCTCGAAGTCCGGCGCCAGATCGGCAAAGAGCACAGCGATCAACTTCGTTCGCGCGGCCAGCGGTTCGAGCGCCTCCGCGCAGGCAGGGATGTGAGCCGATGGGAAAAACCCGATCTTGACATAATCGACGCCGGTCGCCGCGATCTCTTCAGCCTTGGCGCGGATCGTTTCGGGTTCCATCGGCAGGTCGCCGCAGACCGCGCTGACCGGAGCCCGACCAGCGATGAACGAAATCGTTCGGCGGATGGTTTCCGTGGGTACCGCGCCCAACGCTCCCGCCTTCGGATCCTTCAGATCGACGATGTCGGCGCCGCTCGAAAGAACGATCTCCGCCTCTTCGATGCCGGTGACGCTGGCCAGCATTCTGGTCATTTGAACAGTTTCTCCAGTTTGGAGGACAAGATCTTTTGTCCTTCGTCCGCTTGATTCTCGCGCACGTCGCGGATGACATAGATGCGAACGACCTCGAAATCGAAGATGGCAATCTTTTCAGCCGCCATGGCATGTTTGTCAAAAAGACACCGAGCCAGGGCAGACGCGAAAAGTCGTCCGATAGGGTTTGATAAATTTTGCGGGTCGGCTAAGTTGACCATGGGCACCTGGACTTGGCGCTGCTCCGACACCCGTCGGACCTCAGCGCAAGAATGGGTAATTACTATCGATGACGAGCGCGGTGCCGGGCACTCTCGCCGCCTTTTTGTGCTTTTTTTCCCTGACCGTCAACGCTCCGGGCGCGATAGCCCAGGAAGCGGCGGCGAAGCCGGAAAAAAAGGTCACTGAAATCAAGATAGGGTATTTGCGGGCCTACGCGCCGCAATTGACGCTTTCCATGCTCGACCTGCCGCCGCGTGATGAAGGTGTCGCCGGCGCCACTGTGGCAATCGGCGATAACAACACCACCGGAAAATTCACCGACCAGAAATTCAGCCTCGACGTGACCGAGATCAAACCCGAAGCCGACGCGGTTCAGGCATTCGAGGACCTGATCGCCAAAGGTGACCACTATGTCGTCGCAGACCTCTCGGCCAAACAATTGCTGTCGATCGCCGATATAGCCCGCGACAAGGGCGTGCTGATCTTCAACATCGGTGCCACCGACGATAGCCTGCGCGAGGAGGACTGCCGCATCAATGTTTTTCATATCGCGCCGACGCGCAGCATGCTTGCCGATGCGCTGGCGCAGTATCTCATGGTGAAGAAGTGGCCGAATTGGGTGCTGCTCTACGGCTCGCATGAGCAGGACCATCTCTACGCCGACGCGTTGCGCCGCGCGGCAACCCGTTTCGGCGGCCAGATCGTCGCCGAGAAGGAATTCAAGGACACCGGCACGGCCAGGCGTACCGACACCGGCGCCACGCAGATACAGCAGCAGATTTCCGTATTCACGCAGGATCTGCCGGAGCACGACATTGTGCTTGTCGCCGACGAAAGCCAGGTGTTTGGCACCTACGTGCCCTACCGCACCTGGACGCCGCGGCTGGTCGCCGGCACGGCCGGGCTTGTTGCATCGTCGTGGCATCCCGCCAGCGAGCAATGGGGCGGCATCCAGATGCAGAGCCGCTTCCTGAAGACGACGGGCCGGCGGATGCTTTCCAAGGACATGTCGGCGTGGACAGCAGTGCGTGCCGTCGGCGAAGCCACCACGCGCACCAAAGGCGACGATGCCAAAAAGATCAATGACTACATCCGGTCGGGCGATTTCTCGGTTGCCGCCTTCAAGGGACAGAAGCTCACCTTCCGCAAATGGAACCTCCAGCTTCGCCAGCCGATCCTGCTTGGCGACACCAAGTCGGTCGTTTCGACATCACCGCAGGAGGGCTATCTCCACCAATTCTCCGAACTCGATACGCTTGGTATCGATCAGCCGGAAACGAAATGCGTTCTCAAGTAGGGCCAAAGGGGAGGAATTTGCGTGCAGACACGAGCTTGTGCATTCGCCATTCTCGCGGCCGGCCTCACGGCCAGCCCGGCATCGGCCTATACGGCCTACGTTTCCAACGAGAAGGACAACACGATGACGGTCGTCGACACGGCCACCATGCAAGTGGTGAAGACCGTCGAGGTCGGCCAGAGGCCACGCGGCATCACCATCTCGCATGACGGCAAATTCGTTTATCTTTGCGCCAGTGATGACGACACGGTCGAAATCATCGACACCGCGACGCTGCAGATCGTCGGCACGCTGCCATCTGGCCCCGATCCCGAATTGTTCGTGCTCTCGCCTGACGGCAAGACGCTCTATGTCGCCAATGAGGACGACAACCTCGTCACCGCCATCGACGTCGAGAGCAAGCAGGTCATGGCCGAGATTCCAGTCGGCGTGGAACCGGAAGGCATGGGTATCAGCCCTGATGGCAAGACCATGGTCAACACCTCGGAAACCACCAGCATGGCGCATTTCATCGACACTGGCACCCACGATGTAACCGATAACGTACTGGTCGACACGCGCCCGCGCTTTGCCGAATTCAAGCCGGACGGCTCGCAGGTCTGGGTCAGCGCCGAGGTCGGCGGCACCGTCAGCGTCATCGATAACGCCAAACGCGAAGTGGTGAAGAAGATCCAGTTCGCGATTCAGGGATTGCGGGCTGAGACCATCCAGCCGGTAGGCATCGCCATCAGCGCCGACGGCAAGAAAGCCTATGTCGCGCTCGGCCCGGCGAACCATGTCGCCGTGGTCAATACCGACACCTACGAGGTCGAGAAATACATCCTCGTCGGCCAACGCGTCTGGCACCTGGCCTTCACACCCGACCAGAAAACGCTGATCACCACGAATGGCAACTCCAACGACATCACGTTCATCGATACGGCGACCGACGAGCCGGTCCAATCGCTCACCGTAGGCCAGCAGCCTTGGGGTGTGGCCATTTCGCCCAAATAGCAGACATTGATCATGGGGAGGATCGCGACATGAAATTTCGCCATAGGTTTATCTTCGCCGCGCTCGCCGGGTTTGTGCTTGCTCCGATCGGCGCAAGCGCGGATGACGCAACGCCAAAACCCTCGCGTGCCAGCAAGAACCTGCCGGAATTGATTATCGGCTCGGCCGATTCCACCTATGCCGTCAATCAGAAGGATTTCGAACTGATCGCCGGCCAAGGCTATCGGTGGAAGATCACCTCCAAGGGCGGTTTCGAATACAAGTTCGTGACCGACCTGTTCCGCAATGTGTGGATGGACCAGATCGTCATCGACGATCTGGAGGTGCATATGGACGGCGGACCGGCCTGGCTGGAATTCGACGACGCGGGAACAATCCAGGTGCAATTCCACACAGTTCGCCCGGGCGAATATACCTGGTCGGTTCCCGACCTCGCCGACAAGGGCCTGAAGGGCAAGATCACGATCAAGTGAGACCAAAGGCAATGAGGCGCGCTAGATAGCAGTGCGTCCTGCCAACGCGTCCTGAAGGAGCGATCCGGGCATGCAGCATGTGAGAACAAGCGGACCGGGAGACGAGGCGGCGGCGCTCGACGTCAGTGCCGTCAGCCACTCCTATGGACCGAAGCGGGCACTCAAAGAGGTCTCGTTCTCGATCTTGCCGGCGACGTTCACCGTCCTGCTCGGCCTCAACGGGGCCGGCAAGACAACACTGTTCTCCCTGATCAGCCACCTCTATGACACGCGTCACGGCTCGATCCGCATCTTCGGCCACGACATCCGCAGCGCTTCGGGCGAAGCTCTCAGACGGGTCGGCATCGTGTTCCAGGCGCGCACGCTCGACCTCGATCTCAGCGTCTATCAGAATCTTTCCTACCATGCCTCGCTGCATGGCATTGGCGGACGCGAAGCCCGGCAGCGCATCGCCGCGCTGCTTGACACAGTCGACATGCAGGGCCGCCAGCATGACAAGGCACGCAGCCTCTCCGGCGGTCAGATGCGGCGCATCGAGATCGCCCGGGCGCTGCTTCACCGACCTTCCCTGCTCCTGCTTGACGAAGCGACCGTCGGCCTCGACATCGAGTCGCGTGCTGGCATCCTCGCCACCATCCGCAAGCTCGTCGAAACCGATGGTATCGGCGTGCTCTGGGCCACGCATCTGATCGATGAAGTCGACGATACCGATCATGTCGTCGTGCTGCGGCGGGGTGACCTGGTCGCCAGGGGCAAGGTGTCGGATGTCGTCCAGGCAAATGGAGGAAATTCCATTCGCGATGCCTTTTCGAAGCTCAGCCGCATCGACGCGGCAGGCATGGCGGAGACATCGTCATGAGCGCTCCTGCGATGCCCGGAAAAGTTGTCGGCATCAAACCGGTAGGGTCTGAACCATTCGGCCTCCGCCACTATCTCATTTGCCTGAAAGGCATCGTCCTGCGCGAGTGCCTGCGCTTCCTGCACCAACGCGAACGGTTCATTTCCTCACTGGTGCGGCCGCTCGTCTGGCTGTTCATCTTCGCCGCCGGCTTCCGCCAGGTGCTCGGCGTGTCGATCATCCCTCCTTACAAGACCTATGTGCTCTACGAGGTCTACATCACTCCGGGTCTGTGCGGCATGATCCTGCTGTTTTCCGGCATGCAGTCTTCACTG
Organism: Mesorhizobium sp. B2-4-1; assembly: GCF_006442185.1. Classification (NCBI taxonomy): domain Bacteria; kingdom Pseudomonadati; phylum Pseudomonadota; class Alphaproteobacteria; order Hyphomicrobiales; family Phyllobacteriaceae; genus Mesorhizobium; species Mesorhizobium sp. B2-4-1. The sequence goes on from NZ_VFVN01000007.1 coordinate 34,800, forward strand.
TCGATGGTCTACGACCGCGAGATGGGCAACATGCGCATCCTGCTGGTCAGCCCATTTCCGCGCTGGTTCCTGCTGGTGTCGAAGATGTTGGCCGGCGTGGCCGTATCGATCGTGCAAGTCTACGCATTTCTGATCGTCGCCTGGTTGTGGGGCGTCAGGGCGCCGCCGCTCGGCTATCTCTACGTGCTGCCGGCACTGTTTCTGTCGGGCATGATGCTTTGCGCGCTCGGCATGCTTTTGTCGTCCATGATCAAGCAACTCGAAAACTTCGCCGGCATCATGAACTTCGTCATCTTTCCAGGCTATTTCGCGTCGCCGGCGCTGTATCCTTTGTGGCGTATCCAGGAGGCAAGCCCCCTGCTCTACAAGATCTGCCTCGCCAATCCGTTCACCTATGCCGTCGAACTGATCCGCTTCGCCTTCTATGGGCAGATCGACTGGCTGTCGCTGGGCGTCGTCGCCGGTTGCACGCTGTTGTTTCTGGGCGGCGCCATCATTGCATACGATCCTTCGCGCGGCCTGATGACCCGCAAACAGGACACGGGAGGAAACGGCTGATGGCGCGAATGAGACTTGTCCACACCCTGGTTCTGATCGCCATGCTTGTCCCGATGGACGCCAGGGCGGCAAACACCGATCCCGACTGGCCTTGCATGCAGCGCAAGGTGCCGCAGCTCTCGCTCGGCCAGATCTGGAATGGGCCGGAGCTTCCCCCGGCGGCGAAGGATTGGTCGAAGGATTCGGGCGTCTCCGCGCTGGTCGAGGCGGTGGCGGCCCGACGGACGCCGATTGCCGAAGCCCAGAAGGAGATCAAGGACTTCGTGGCTTCTCTGCCGGCGGAGCAGGTCGCACCAAAGATGGCGATGCTGGTGCAGGGAATGTTCGATCACATGGACGCCGAGCGTTCGCACGTGATTTCCGGCATTTCCCGCTATGCCCACAAACAGCTCGAAATGGCGGCTGAATTGCGCAAGGAAGCATCCGACGTCGACGCCCTACGTGCCAAAGCCGACGCCGATCCGGACGAAGTCGAACGGCGAACCGACCAGTTGAATTTCGCGACGCGCATTTTCAACGAACGTGTCCAGTCGCTGACCTATGTCTGCGACGTGCCGACGATAATCGAGCAGCGGCTCTATCAATTGTCCAGGACCGTCTCGGAAACGCTCGGTCGGAAGAAGTAGACCTTCAGTCGACCTTGCGACGGATTTCACGTCTCTTGGCCGGCGACACGTCCGGCGTCTCGCTCCGGTCGATTCCGAACGCCATCCGTCGGTCATCCCGCTCAGGAATCGGGATAAAGCTTACCGAACAGGGGCAGATACATCGCGCCCTTGCGCATCAGGAAGTCGTTGAACGTAGCCATGGCCGGCGAGATTGCGTGATCGGTTCGTATCACCGAGAACCACTGTCGGCGGATCGGCATGCCGACAACGTCGAGGATGACGAGCCGGCCAGCTTCGGTTTCCGCGGCGATCGTGTGGGCAGAAATGAAGGCGATGCCCAGACCAGCCATCACCGCCTGCTTGATCGTTTCGTTCGAGCCCATCTCGACGCCGAGTTCATCGATGCGGCCAGGCACGTCGCTCAGGAATATTTCCAGCGAGATGCGGGTTCCGGAGCCGGGCTCGCGAATAAGGAAATGCTCCTCGGCAATGCGCTCCTTGGAGATATCGCGTGCCGCCGCCAGCGGGTGTTCGGGCGGCGCGATGATGACCAGCGGGTGATCGCCGAAGACCGAAGCACGCACCGGGACCTCTTTCGCCGGGCGCCCCATCAGCGCGATGTCGATGTCGTGATTCTTGAGGTTGTCGATTGTCTGGGCACGATTGCCGATGGCAAGCCGCATGTCGATGTCGGGATGTTCCTTCATGAACGCAGCCATCAACCGCGGCGCGAAATACTTGGCGGTGGAAACGACGCCGAGCCTCAAGCTACCCGTACGAACGCCCTTGATGGCGTCGATCTTGTCTTCGAGCAGACCGAGATGCTCCTCGATAGCTTGCGCTGCCTCAACGACGGCCAAACCTGCGGCAGTGGGACGCATGCCGTCCGACGTCCGGTCGAACAGAGCCAGTTGGAATTCTTCCTCCATTTGCCGCAACTGAATTGTCAGTGCTGAAGGAGACAGACCTAACGCCTTGGCCGCACTCACAATTTTTCCGTGCCTGATGATGGCCTGGATGGTCTTGAAATGCTTGAGCGTGAGGTTTCTCATGTCTCATACTAAATTATTTTTAGTACCAACGTAAAGTTATTGAATTTTACTTATCAAGTGTCGTTTGTTTTCATTCCCCCGATCCAGCCGATCCGAGGAGACGCGGCTGGATCGGGAGGTTACGATGCCAGCGGCAACGCTCGACGCTTTTCTGAACTCCTATCTCGGCCAGCCGGACGAACTTCGCTCCGCGGTCGTAACGACTGTCCGTCAGCTGACACAGGCCGCCAGCAAGATCCGCAATACCATCAATCAAGGTGTGCTCGGCGCCGCCTTTGCCGGGACCCGTGGCGCCAACGCCGACGGCGATGTCCAGAAGGATCTCGACGTCTTCTCCGACGACATCTTCCTCGACGCCATGCGCCACGCTCCGGTCGCGCTCTACGCTTCCGAGGAGCTGGAGCAACCGGTCCTGCTCGACGGGCAAGCACCACTCGCCATTGCCATCGACCCGCTCGACGGCTCTTCCAACATCGACACCAACGTCTCGATCGGAACGATCTTCTCGCTCCTGCCCGCAACTGGCGCGCCGGATGCCGATCCGGCCGCCTCTTTTTTGCAGGCGGGCGTGAATCAGCTAGGCGCCGGTTTCTTCATCTATGGGCCGCAGTTGGCGCTCGTCCTGTCGCTCGGCAGCGGTACGCATATCTTCGTCCTGTCGGCCAGGCTCGGCACCTTCGTCCAGGCATACGAGAGCCGGATCATTCCGCAACGCACCCAGGAGTTCGCCATCAACGCCGCCAACTACCGGCACTGGGACGAGGCCGTGCGGCTCTATGTCGACGACTGCCTGGAGGGCACCGAAGGACCGCGAGAGAAGGATTTCAACATGCGCTGGATCGCCTCCCTGGTCGCCGACTGCTACCGCATATTGATGCGCGGCGGCGTGTTTCTCTACCCCGGCGACCGGCGCAAGGGCTACGGTCAGGGACGGCTGCGCCTGGTCTACGAGGCCAACCCGATTGCCTATCTCATAGAACAGGCTGCCGGTGCGGCCACCGATACGATCAACCGCATCCTGGACATCGAACCCGACAGCCTGCACCAGCGCGTGCCGATGGTCTTCGGGTCGGCGCGGGAGGTCGCGCGCGTCACCCGCTACCACACCGAGCCGAGCAACATCGGCGAACGAGCGCCGCTGTTCAGCCGCCGTGGCCTCTTCAGAGCCTGAGCAGCACCATGTCAGCCAAGCACCCCATCATCACCATCACCGGCTCGTCGGGCGCCGGCACCACTTCGGTCAAGCGTATCTTCGAGCTGATCTTCCGGCGCGAGAACATCGAGGCCGCGTTCATCGAAGGCGACGCATTCCACCGCTACGACCGCGCCGCGATGAAGGCAAAGGTGGCCGAAGAGGAGAAGGCCGGCAATCCGAACTTCACCCATTTCCATGCCGCGGCCAACGAACTCGGGATTCTCGAAGAGGTGTTCGCGGAATACGGCCGCCGGGGATCCGGAAGAACCCGCACCTACATCCATGACGAGGAAGAGGAAAAGCAGTACGGCACGCCACCGGGAAGCTTTACCGAATGGCGCGAGTTCGGTCCCAGCGACCTGCTCTTCTACGAGGGGCTGCACGGCTGTGTCGTCACCGACACGATCAATTTGGCGAAGCATGCGGATCTCAAGATCGGCGTCGTGCCGGTCATCAATCTCGAATGGATCCAGAAGATCCATCGCGACCGTTCGACACGCGGCTATTCCACCGAGGCGGTGATGGACGTGATCCTGCGCCGGATGCCCGACTATGTCCGCTACATTGTCCCGCAATTCTCGCAGACCGCCATCAATTTCCAGCGCGTGCCGATCGTCGATACGTCCAACCCCTTCATCGCGCGCTGGATTCCGACGCCTGACGAATCGATGCTGGTTATCCGCTTCGCCAATCCGCGCGGCATCGATTTTCCATATCTGCTGTCGATGATCCACGACTCGTTCATGTCGCGGCCAAATTCCATCGTGGTGCCAGGCAACAAGCTCGACCTTGCCATGCAGCTGATCCTGACGCCGCTCATCCTGCAATTGATCGAACGCAAGAGCCGTGTGTCGTGAGGAGGACGCCATGACCAGCCAAACAGCACTAAAGCCTGCCGCCGCCGCCGTCGTCTCGGAGCTCGACATGGCGAACGCCATTCGCGTGCTGGCGATGGACAGCGTCCAAAAAGCGAATTCGGGACACCCCGGCATGCCGATGGGCATGGCCGATGTCGCAACGGTGCTGTTCAACCGCTTCATCAATATCGATCCTTCCAGGCCGGGCTGGCCCGACCGTGACCGTTTCGTGCTTTCAGCCGGCCATGGCTCGATGCTGCAATACGCGCTGCACTATCTGCTCGGCTATGAAGACATGCAGATCGAGGAGTTGCAGCGGTTTCGGCAACTGGGCAGCCGCACGGCCGGACATCCCGAATATGGCCACGCGCTTGGTGTCGAGACCACCACCGGCCCGCTCGGACAAGGCATTTCCACGGCGGTCGGAATGGCGCTGGCGGAGCGCATGCTTGCTGCCCGCTACGGTGCCGATCTGGTCAACCATCATACCTATGTGATTGCAGGCGACGGCTGCCTGCAGGAAGGCATCAGCCACGAGGCGATCGACCTCGCCGGCCACCTGAAGCTTTCCCGCCTGATCGTGTTCTGGGACGACAATGCGATCTCCATTGACGGGCCAACCTCCCTGTCCACGTCGATGGACCAGCCGGCGCGCTTCAAAGCCGCCGGCTGGGATGTCCAAACGGTCTCCGGCCACGACATGGAAGCTGTCGCCGCGGCTATCGAGGCGGCGCGGCAGTCGGATCGACCGTCGCTGATTGCCTGCCGCACTGTAATCGGCAAGGGCGCCCCCAATCTCGGCGGTTCGGAGAAGACGCATGGCGCGCCGCTGGGCGAAGCAGAGATCGCCGCGACCCGCGAGAACATCGGCTGGACCTTCGCGCCGTTCGAGGTGCCGGACGACGTGCTTTTCGCCTGGCGCGAAATTGCCGGCCGCGGCGAAGCGATGCGGGGTGCGTGGGAGCAGCGGCTTGCCGCCTCGCCGCAGCGAGAGGCCCTCGAGAACGCGGTCGCCGCCAGACTGCCCGACGCGGTCTTCGAAGCGCTCGATGCCTTTCGCCGAGAGCATGTCGAGAAGGCAACCAAGGTGGCAACGCGAAAAGCTTCCGAAATGGCGCTGGAGGTCATCAACGGCGCCACGGAATTGACCGTCGGCGGCTCGGCCGATCTGACGCACTCGAATCTGACGATCACCAAGGGCATGAACCGCATTGCGCCGAGCGATTATGCCGGCCGCTATATTCACTACGGCATTCGTGAACACGGCATGGCCGCCGCCATGAACGGCATCGCATTGCATGGAGGCTTCGTGCCCTATGGCGGTACGTTCCTCTGCTTCGCGGACTATGCGCGTGGTGCGATACGGCTCTCCTCGCTCATGGGCCAGCGCGTCATCTACGTGATGACGCATGATTCCATCGGCCTCGGCGAGGATGGCCCAACGCATCAGCCGGTCGAGCACCTGGCGATGCTGCGTGCCACGCCGAACCTCAATGTCTTTCGCCCAGCGGATATCATCGAAACGGCGGAATGCTGGGAACTTGCGCTGAAGAGCAGGGATCGGCCGAGCGTGCTGGTGCTGTCGCGCCAGAACCTGCCGATGCTGCGTGAGGCGCACAGCGACGCGAACCGCTCCAGCCAGGGCGCATACATCCTGCGCGAGCCAGCCAGGCACCGTGCCGTCACCCTGATCGCAACCGGCTCGGAGGTCGAGATCGCGGTTGCCGCCGCCGAAAGGCTGGAGACCGAGCATGGCGTCGCCGCCGCGGTCGTCTCGATGCCATGCTGGGAGCTTTTCGAGGAGCAGGAAAGCGCCACCCGCAAGGCCGTTCTCGGCTCCGCGCCGCGCGTCGCGGTCGAAGCGGCGGCCCGGCTGGGCTGGGACCGCTGGGTCGGCGAGACGGGCGCTGTCGTCGGCATGGCCGGTTTCGGCGCCAGCGCCCCTGCCCCCGATCTGTACCGGCATTTCAACATAACGTCCGAAGCGGTTGCTGCGGCGGCGCTGAAGCTCATCATCTAGGAGGACCCACAATGGCCCGCATCACCCTTCGCCAGCTTCTCGACCATGCCGCCGAGCACGGCTACGGCGTCCCTGCATTCAACATCAACAACATGGAACAGGGCCTCGCAATCATGGAAGCGGCCAAAGCCTGCGACGCGCCTGTCATCATCCAGGCCTCACGTGGGGCCCGGTCCTACGCCAACGACGTCATGCTGGCCAAAATGATGGAGGCATTGACTGAAATGCATCCGACCATTCCGCTGTGCATCCATCAGGACCACGGCAACGACGAGGCCACCTGCCTTTCCGCGATCCGCCACGGCTTCACCTCGGTGATGATGGACGGATCCCTGATGGCAGATGCCAAGACGCCGGCAAGCTATGCCTACAACGTCGCCGTAACCGAACGAGTCACACGCATGGCGCATTGGGTCGGGGCTTCCGTCGAAGGCGAACTGGGCGTGCTCGGATCGCTGGAAACCGGCCAGGGCGAGGCCGAGGATGGCCACGGCGCCGAGGGCGCGCTCTCCCACGACCAACTCTTGACCGATCCCGATCAGGCGGTCGACTTCGTGGCCACAACCCAGGTGGACGCGCTGGCGATCGCCTGCGGCACCTCGCACGGCGCTTACAAATTTACCCGCAAGCCGGACGGCGACATACTGGCCATGCAGGTGATCGAGGCGATCCACGAGAAGCTACCCAACACGCATCTGGTCATGCATGGCTCTTCCTCCGTGCCACAGGAACTGCAGGACATCATCAACAAATATGGCGGCGAGATGCCCCAGACCTTTGGCGTCCCGGTGGAGGAAATCGAGCGCGGCATCCGCTACGGCGTGCGCAAGGTCAACATCGACACCGATTGCCGCATGGCCATGGCCGGGCAGTTCCGCCGCGTCGCGACGGAGAATCCGCGCGAGTTCGATCCCCGAAAATTCCTGAAGCCCGCCATGGATGCCTTGCACGATCTTTGCCGAGACCGCTTCGAGCGTTTCGGCACGGCGTCCAACGCCTCGAAGATCAAGGTCATCGCCATGGACGAGATGGCCAAACGCTATGCCGCGGGAAAACTCGCGCCCCATATCGCAACCGCGAAAGCCGCCTGAGCAACAAACAGGAGACCTGTCATGAACAAGATCGATATGCTGCCAGCGGGTACGCTCAAGGAAGGCAAGGAACGCTACAAGTCAGGGGTCATCCCTTACAAGAAGATGGGCTACTGGGAGCCGGACTACAGGCCCAAGGAGACCGATCTGATCGCGATGTTCCGGATCACGCCGCAACCCGGCGTCGACCACGAGGAGGCAGCGGCCGCCATCGCCGGTGAATCCTCAACCGCGACTTGGACCGTGGTGTGGACCGACAGGCTGACAGCCTGCGAGCTCTACCGCGCCAAGGCGTTCAGATCCGAGCCGGTTCCAAACACCGGTCCCGGCACCAAGACCGAGCAACAGTACTTCGCCTACATCGCCTACGACCTCGACCTGTTCGAGCCGGGCTCGATCGCCAACCTGACCGCATCGATCATCGGCAACGTGTTCGGCTTCAAGGCGGTCAAGGCGCTGCGACTGGAAGACATGCGTATCCCGGTCGCGTATCTCAAAACCTTCCAGGGACCCGCAACCGGCATCGTGGTGGAGCGTGAGCGGCTCGACAAGTTTGGCCGTCCGCTGCTCGGCGCGACGACGAAGCCGAAGCTCGGCCTGTCAGGCCGCAACTATGGCCGCGTCGTTTACGAGGCCCTGAAGGGCGGCCTCGACTTCGTCAAGGACGACGAGAACATCAACTCGCAGCCCTTCATGCACTGGCGCGACCGCTTCCTCTACTGCATGGAGGCGGTGAACAAGGCTTCAGCTGCCACTGGCGAGGTCAAGGGCCACTATCTCAACGTCACCGCCGGCACGATGGAGGAGATGTACGAGCGCGCCGAATTCGCCAAACAGCTTGGCTCCTGCATCATCATGATCGATCTCGTCATCGGCTACACGGCGATCCAGTCGATGGCCAAGTGGGCACGCCGAAACGACATGATCCTGCACCTGCACCGCGCCGGCAATTCGACCTATTCGCGCCAGAAGAACCACGGCATGAATTTTCGCGTCATCTGCAAATGGATGCGCATGGCCGGCGTCGACCATATCCACGCCGGCACTGTGGTCGGCAAGCTGGAAGGCGACCCGCTCATGATCAAGGGGTTTTATGACACGCTGCGCGAGGAGCGCACGCCGCAGAATCTCGAGACCGGGCTGTTCTTCGATCAGGACTGGGCCTCGCTCAACAAGGTGATGCCCGTCGCCTCGGGCGGTATCCATGCCGGCCAGATGCACCAGTTGATCCATTATCTCGGCGAGGACGTCATCTTGCAGTTCGGTGGCGGCACGATCGGCCATCCCGACGGCATCCAGGCAGGCGCGACGGCCAATCGCGTTGCATTGGAAGCGATGATCCTGGCCCGCAACGAGGGACGCGATTATTTGCGCGAAGGAACCAAAATCCTCGAACAGGCGGCCAAATGGTGCACCCCGCTGAAGGCTGCCCTGGAGACCTGGAAGGATGTCACCTTCAACTATGAATCGACCGACACGGCCGACTTCGTGCCAACCGCAACGCCCAGCTTCTAGAAGAAAGGAACCGTCGCCATGATGACCAATCCGGGAAACAAGGTCACGCAGGGACAGTTCTCGTTCCTGCCCGACCTGACCGATGAGCAGATTTCGGCGCAGATCAAATATGCGCTGAAGAACCACTGGGCCGTCAGCGTCGAGTACACGGACGATCCGCATCCGCGAAACACCTATTGGGAAATGTACGGCAACCCGATGTTCGATTTGAGAGACCCGGCGGGCATCCTGCTCGAAGTCAACGCTTGCCGGAAAGCCTGTCCGAACATGTATGTCCGGGTAACCGCCTTCGATTCGACCAAGGGATGGGAAGCGCCGCGCATGTCGTTCATCGTCAACCGGCCGCCCAGCGAACCCGGGTTCCGGCTGCTGCGCCAGGAGCGTGACGGCCGCAGCCAGGGTTATTCGATCGTGCCTTATGCGACCGACAGGCCCGAGGGCGAGCGGAGCTAGCTGAGCCATGCTGGACACGATAGCAAAGGGCGCTGGCGCGCAGGACGAATCGGTTGATCTGCAGGCCGAGTTCGAAGCGTCCAACATCGACGAGGTGATGGACAAGCTCGATCGCGAACTCATTGGCCTGAAGCCAATCAAGAACCGCATCCGCGAGATCGCGGCTCTTCTCCTGGTCGACCGGCTTCGCCGCAAGTTCGGACTGACCTCGGGCGCACCGACGCTGCATATGAACTTTACGGGAAACCCCGGCACGGGCAAGACCACCGTGGCGCTGAGGATGGCCGAAATCCTGCATCGACTCGGCTATGTCCGCGAAGGCCACCTGGTCGCGGTGACGCGCGACGATCTCGTCGGCCAGTATGTGGGCCACACCGCACCCAAGACGCGCGACGTGATCAAGCGTGCCATGGGCGGCGTGCTTTTCATCGACGAGGCCTATTACCTCTACAAGCCCGAGAACGAACGCGACTACGGCCAGGAATCGATCGAGATCCTGCTGCAATGCATGGAAAATAATCGTGACGACCTGGTCGTGATCCTTGCCGGCTACAAGAACAAGATGGATCGTTTCTTCGACAGCAATCCCGGCATGCGGTCGCGCATCGCCCACCACCTCGATTTTCCCGACTACGGCGTCAGTGAGCTGAAATCGATCGCCGGGATCATGCTGGCGGAGCAGAATTATCGCCTCAGCGAGGCGGCCGCCCAGGCCCTCGAAGAGTATCTTCCGATCCGAATGAGGCTGCCGCATTTCTCCAACGCGCGCTCGGTGCGCAATGGGCTGGACCGGGCGCGGCTTCGCCAGGCCAATCGGCTTTTCGCATCGCGAAGCCGTGCCCTGACCAAGGCAGACCTTATTACCATCGAGGAATCCGATATCCGCGGCAGCCGCGTATTCGCGGAAGGGAAGCTCGAAGGCGAACCGGAGACGAAGACGCGCTGAGGGCGAAGCCGGCTGGCGGGCGGCGACCCGACACGGAAGACAGAAATTGGAGACGACGACCATGGTCACCAGGACAATCATCGCGCCCTCCGTGCTTTCCGCGGATTTCTCGCGGCTCGGCGACGAGGTCGAAGCTGTCGTTCAGGCGGGCGCCGACTGGATCCATCTCGACGTGATGGACGGGCATTTCGTGCCCAACATCACCTTCGGTCCGCCGGTCATCAAGGCGATCCGTGGTCGAACGGACAAGATCTTCGACTGCCATCTGATGATCGCGCCGGCCGACCCCTATCTGGCCGCCTTCGCCGATGCCGGTTGCGACATCATCACGGTGCATGCCGAGACTGGACCGCATCTCGACCGCTCATTGCAGGCGATCAGGAATCTTGGCAAGAAGGCCGGGGTGTCGCTCAATCCGTCGACGCCGGAGAGTGTCATCGAGTATGTGCTCGACCGGCTCGATCTGGTGCTGCTGATGACGGTCAATCCAGGCTTCGGCGGCCAGGCTTTCATTTCAGCGGTCGTCGAGAAAGTCAGACGGATCAAGGCTTTGGTTGGCCATCGCCCGATTGACATCGAGATCGACGGCGGAGTCACGGCCGAGACCGCCCCGCTGGTCACCGCGGCTGGCGCCAACGTACTGGTCGCCGGTTCGGCTGTATTCAAGGGATGCACCGAGGCAGCCTATCGTGCCAATATCGGCGCCATCAGACAGGCGGCCGATGGCGCGATCCGGAAAGCCGCGTAAACCGTTGTCGGGGAGACGAACATGGCTGCGGTCCCACCTGTATGCGATTTCGGCTGGCCCGCCATCGATGCCGTTTTGCCCGGCGTCGACGGCACGTCGCATTCCATCTTCGGTCACGCCGGCCCGAATGGCCTGGTCGTGGCCTTCATCTGCAATCACTGCCCTTATGTGAAGGCCGTGATCTCTCGCATCGTGCGCGACGCCAATGACCTCAAGGCCGAAGGTATCGGCTTCGTCGCCATCAACTCCAACGATGCCGACACCTACCCGGACGATTCCTTCGACCACATGAAGCGCTTCGCCGTGACGAACGGCTTCAGCTTCCCTTACATGCACGACGAGGCCCAGACTGTAGCGCGCGACTACTCAGCGGTGTGCACTCCCGATTTCTTCGGTTTCAACAGCGAACTGAGACTGCAATACCGCGGCCGGCTGGACGCGTCGCGACGCGAATCTGGACCGCTCGGGCTGCGACGCGATCTGTTCGAGGCGATGAAGCAGGTTGCTCGAACCGGGGATGGTCCGTTCGACCAAATCGCCTCGATCGGCTGCTCGATCAAGTGGAAGGATGCTGCATGAATGTCGGCGCGGGTAGGTCGCTTCGACCGCCGAAGGCGATCCTGTTCGACCTCGACGGCACACTGGTCGATTCGGCGCCTGATATAACGGCCGCCGTCAACGAGTTGCTGGCCAGCCGCGATCTGCCGCCGTTGCGCCTGGACCAGGTCAAGGCCATGATCGGTGGCGGCGTCAGGAAATTGGTCGAGCGGGCCTTCGCGGCGTCGGGAGCGCCGCTCGTCGGCAACGCGCTCGATGAGGCCAACCGCGTCATGGCGCCGATCTACAGCCGACATCTGACCGGCCTGACAAGACTGATGCCTGGCGTCAGGGAGGTTCTCACACACTTCTACGCGAAGGGAATGGCCATGGGCGTGGCGACCAACAAACCGCAGTTGGCGACTCGCGAGATCCTGCTGCATTTCGGACTGACGGAATATTTCCGTGCGATCATTGGCGGAGACGCGGTGACATGCCTGAAACCCGCGCCCGATGCTCTGCTGCTGGCGCTCGCCCAGCTTGGAGTCGACCCCTGTGACGCGCTGCTGGTCGGAGACAGTGGCGCCGACGCAGGCGCCGCACGCGCCGCCGGCATGCCCGTCATTCTGCTGCGCGGCGGATACACCCATTTTCCGGTTGAAGAGCTTGGCGCCGACCAGGTTTGCGACAGCCTTTTCGACCTGCCTGCGGCGATGCAGGGGCTGCAAGCCGGTGCTTGATCGGGGCGAACGCCGGCCGGACGCAAGTTCGAACGGCCGGCGGCGCCGCTATTTAGAGAATTGCTTCAAATAGGCGATGACGTTGGCGATGTCTTGGTCCTGCTTGAGGCCGACGAACGCCATCTTCGTTCCTTTGACCATGGCCTTGGGATCGCGAAGGTAAGTCGTCAGCGTGGGTTCGTCCCATTTGACGCCGGACTTGCCTGCCGCGACCATCGCTTGGGAGTAACTGAACCCCGGGTGTGTGCCAGCCGTCCGGCCGATGACGCCGTTCAACGACGGGCCGACCTTGTTCTTGTCCTGGTCGGCGACATGGCAGACCTTGCATTTGGCGAAGACCTTCTCACCCGCCGCGGCATCCTGTGCCTGGGATTGGCTTGTGATGAAGGACACAGCAAACACGACTGCGAAAAATGCGATTGCGCGCATGGCATTTCCTCATGGATCGTCTGGGTGCCCTGGACGATTTTGCGCATGCCGATCTTTCATCCATTGGCATGCACCTTACGCGGTGGGGTGGAGTATCCGCTTTCCCTTTGTGAAGCGGCGCCGCGCGAATCGAAAAGCTAGTTGGCGTGGGGTGAAAGTCAATCGTATAAAGGTATAGAGGCTTGGGTACCCAGGGTACCGGTATTCGTCTTTGTTGACGGCTATCGGGCGAATGCGTAGCTTCAAGACATCCGGTTTCTCCACTGGCACCTCGGGAATCCGGCAACTGGCGATTTTGTCCAGGCTCCTCATTGGGCCGGACCAGTCGAGACAGGCGTCCCGGAGCGCAAGAGGTGCTAAATGGATATGGTCGATCTCATATTAACGGTGTGCCTCAGCACCAATCCGGGCAATTGCCGAGACGAACACCTCTATTTCGAGAGCCGCGGCTCTCTGCTCCAATGCATGTTCCTTGCACCCAGCGAGATCGCGAAATGGTCTCAGGAACACCCGGCCCTCAAGGTCATGCGCTGGAAATGCGCCTTTCCGAGCAAGGAACGAGCGATCTGATTGACGTCCTGGAGCCCGGGGAGGAGGTGTCATGATGATTTCACGGCGCAACACGCTGCGTCTGGCGGTTCTCGGCACGGTCGCTGCTCTTGCCGCAAGGCCTGTCTTTGCAGCAGCCAGGATTCGCGTTGGTGTCCTGAAGTTTGGAACCGTGAGTTGGGAACTCGACACGTTGAGGCAACACAAATTCGATGTGGCGAACGGGATCGATCTGGAGATCATCGATTTCGCCGGGGAGGACGCGACCAACGTCGCCTTGCTGGCCGGTGCGATCGACATGATCGTCTCCGACTGGTTGTGGGTCTCGCGCCAACGGTCGGAAGGCGGCGACCTCACATTAGCCCCCTATTCGACCGCCGTGGGGGCGATCATGGTGAAGGAGGGGTCGCCGATCCGGACGGTCGCCGACCTCAAGCACAGGAAGATCGGCGTCGCCGGCGGCCCGCTCGACAAGAGCTGGCTCCTGATACAGGCTCTGACCAGACGCGACTACGGGGTCGACCTGTTGGCAACCAGCGACATCATCTTTGGCGCGCCACCGCTGATTTCGGAAAAGGCCATGCAGGGCGAACTCGATGCGGTGCTGAATTTCTGGCATTTTTGCGCCCGTCTCGAGGCCAACGGCTTTCGTCGATTGATGGGCGTGAACGATGCGGCGCGTGCGCTCGGCGCCTTGGGACCTGTGTCGGCACTCGGTTACGTCTTCCACGACCAATGGGCGAACGAGAACCCGGAGGCCGCCAGGGGCTTCGTCAGGGCCTCCGCGCAAGCCAAGGACCTGCTGGCCAGATCCGACGAGGAGTGGCTGCGCCTGGCGCCGATCATTCGCGCGGAAGGCAAAGAACTGGAAAAACTGCGCGACCGCTACCGCCAAGGCATCCCCAGGCGGGCGGTCGCCGAGGAAGCGGCCGACGCCGGCAAGCTCTATCACGTGCTGGCGGCGATCGGTGGCGCGAAGCTGGTCGGCAGCGCGCCCGAGATGGCGCCCGGCACATTCTGGCAGGACCGCACGGAATGACCGCACCGGAAACCAGCAACGGCACGCGAGGTGCCCCGACGAGCATGTCCGGGCGATCCAGCTTGGCGACAACGCTGATGCCCGCGCTGACCGTGGCGGTTTCCTTGCTCGGGCTTTGCCTGCTGTGGAGCCTTGCGGCGAGTGTCTGGCGGAGCCGTGCCCTCCCGGGGCCGGGACAGGTCTGGCAGGTGCTCCTCAGGGAGGCTGCGAGCGGCGACCTCTTCTATCATCTCGGCGCGACCCTCGGCCGGGTCGCCGCGGCCTATATCGTCGCGATGATCATAGGATCGGTCATCGGCGTTCTGCTCGGCAGCTATCGTCGCGCCGACCGCTTTTTTAACCCATGGGTAATTCTATTCCTCAACATCCCGGCGCTGGTCGTCATCGTCCTCGGCTATATCTGGTTCGGACTTAACGAGGCCGCGGCGATCGGCGCGGTGGCGGTGAACAAAATCCCGAATGTCGTAGTGACGATGCGTGAGGGCGCCAGGGCGCTTGATCCGAGCTACGCCGAAATGGCCACTGTCTATCGCTTCGGTCCTCTCGATCGCATCCGCCACATCCTGCTGCCGCAATTGCAACCCTATCTTGCCGCCGCGTCACGATCCGGCATCGCCCTCATCTGGAAGATCGTCCTGGTCGTCGAACTGCTCGGCCGGTCGAACGGCGTCGGCTTCCAGATCCATCTCTATTTCCAGCTCTTCGACGTCGCCGCCATTCTTGCCTACACACTGGCTTTCGTGGCGGTGATGCTCGTCATCGAACTTCTTCTGGTGCAACCCGTTGAACGACATGCAACCCGTTGGCGCCGTCGTCCCGCTTAGGGTCGATATCGCTGAAAAGACTTTCAGGTCCGCGCAAGGCGTCTCGATCACGGCGCTTCAGGACCTTTCCTTCGAGGTCCGGCAAGGCGAATTCGCCTGCTTGCTGGGACCGTCGGGCTGCGGCAAAACCACGACGCTGCGTATCCTGCTTGGGTTGGACAAGGATTTTTCCGGATCCTTCCAGTTGCCGCAAGGAGGCTCCAACCGCATTGCGGCCGTGTTCCAGGAGCCGATCTTGCTGCCGTGGCGAACGGTGGAGCAGAATGTCAGGCTGGCCTTGCCGAAAAGCTTGAGAACGAAGAACCTCGACGGTCTGTTTGAAACTCTCGGCCTCGCCGGCATGCGCTCGCTCTATCCTGCGGAACTGTCGCTCGGCCTTGCGCGCAGGGCAGCACTTGCCAGGGCCTTCGCTACCGAGCCGGCGATGCTTGTCCTGGACGAACCGTTTGTCTCGCTCGACCACCAGACCGCCGAGCGGCTTCGTCACCTGCTTCTGTCGGTGTGGTCGGCACGGCCTACGACCGCCTTAATGATAACGCACGATCTGCGCGAGGCGCTGATGCTGTCGGATCGCATCATCGTGCTCGCGCCGCGACCAGCACATGTGCTGGGCGTGTTCGACGTGCGGTTGCCTCGGCAACATCGCAATTCACAGGTGATGAGCGACCTTCTGCGGTCGTTCCGGCAAAGGTTCCCGGGCGTCACCTGAACGCCCTGATGGCGAATGCATATCGGAGGACCCCATGTCGATTGATCGGCTACGACGCAGGGTTGTGAGTGGGTTTGCCTGCACCGCCGTCAGTGCTGCCTTGCTGCCGTGCTGCCTCGGACGAGCCGCCTTGGCCGCGGCCGGCGGCCTGCGGTTCTCGGTCCGCCAAATCGCCGACGGCGTCTTCGCCTTTCAGGGCGTGGATGAATTGATGACTACAACCAACGACGGTGCGATCTGCAATCTGGGGGTCGTCGTCGGCACCGATGCAGTTGCCGTCGTCGACAGTGGCGGCAGCCTGATCGAGGCGCACGCCTTGCTCGCCGCGATCGGAAAGATAACCGCAAAACCGGTTCGCTTCCTGATCAACACCCACATGCATCCCGACCACATTTTCGGCAATGCGGCATTCCGGGAGATCGGCGCGACCATTGTTGGCCATCGCAATCTGCCGCGTGCCCTCGAGGCGCGTGGCGCGTTCTATCTGCACAATTATCGCGAACAGGTCGGCGAGGCGCTTATGAAGGGAGTCGAGATCGTTTCGCCGGCGATGCTGATTGACGATCGCCTGGAACTCGACCTCGGCGGGCGCATGCTCGAACTGCGGGCATGGAAGGCTGCGCACACCGATAACGACCTGACCGTCTTCGACCCCGAGACCAGCACGCTCTTTGCCGGCGATCTCGTGTTCATGGGCTCCTTGCCGACGCTCGACGGATCGCTGCTTGGCTGGCTCCGCCAGATGGATGCGCTCGCCGCGATCGGCGCCGCGCGCGTCGTTCCGGGTCATGGTCCGGTACCGGCCGACTGGCCGCAGGCGCTGGCAGGAGAACGGCGCTATTTCGAGATTCTGGCGCGCGATATCCGCAACGCGATCGTCGACGGGACGCCGCTCCGAGAGGCCGTCAAAACCGCCGCCGGAAGCGAACGGGGCAAATGGCACCTGTTCGACGACTACAATGAGCGCAACGCAACAGCTGCTTTTGCTGAACTCGAATGGGAATAGACCACACCGACATGCGCCAGAGATCATGAAGTGGGGCGATTTGCCAACGCGTCGTCAAAGGCATATTCTAAACGCCAGCCTGGGCACCACCTCTGTTGCATTGGTGGAGGCATCGAAATGCAAAATCACGCTTACGCGAGCAGGCAGTTCGCCTTGTCGCTTGCATCGTTCTTGGCCGCAATCATCTTGACCATCGGTACGCTGTTCGGCGTCTCCTCAGCCGCCAACGCACAGCAAACAACGGCTTCTTCGGAGAAGATCTGGGAAGACTTGAAAGGCGACGTGTTCGGCGACCGGGCTATTCTGGTCGACACCGGCGTCGTCAGGATCGAAGCGCCAAAGCGGGCGCAAGATGCGGCCATCGTGCCTGTCGACATCTATGTCGACCCCGCCAAGGCGCCGGACGGCATCAAATCCGTGACCTTGATCATCGACGCCAATCCTGCGCCGGTGGCGGCAACGTTCCAGATCGGCAAGGACGCCGGGGTGACACATCTGTCGACACGCGTGCGCGTCAACGATTATTCCTATTTGCGTGCCATAGCGGAGACTCAAGGCGGCCAACTCCACATGGCTCAGACCTTCGTCAAGGCGTCAGGCGGCTGCTCCGCCCCTGCGGTCAAGAACCAGGACGAGGCCATGGCGACGATGGGGCAGATGAAGTTGCGCCAGTTCCCACCCCAAGAGACGATGAGCAAGGCAGAGGAGTTGCAGTTGATGATCCGCCACCCGAACAATTCGGGCCTGCAGCGGGATCCACTGACCCAGTATTTCATTCCCGCGCATTTTGTTCAGAAGCTGTCGATCTCGCAGGCCGGCCGGCCGATCCTCTCGATGGAAGGTGGAATATCGATTTCGGAAGACCCTAATTTCCGATTCGATTTCACGGCGCACGGCAATGGTGAAATCCAGGTCGAAGCGATCGACACGGATGGCAAGGTATTCCGCAATCAATGGCCGCTGGAGAAAACGGGGCTCTGAAGTCTCGAATACGGTATGCCGCGCTGCCACCGCGATGGGCACGCTTGATCTTTAAAAGCAACGCACGTCGGCTTCCGACTGCGCGCGCTTCAGTTCGGTACGGGCTGCCTTCGCCGGTGCGCTTTCGCGAAACAGTCCTGCGTTTTCCCCCGTCGTCAAAGACATGCTCTTGAAGGTCTCGGCCGTCTCATAGTGGTCGTAGGGAAGGATAGAGGCTATGACGTCGATCGAGCAGGAACAGCTTTCCAGCGCCTGACGCGTCTGGCCGTTCGTTCGCATGCAGCCGAGCACGTAGTCGACAACCGTTACCGTGGGATAATCTCCCGCAGCACCCGCCGGGTTTGCGATGGCCAGCGTCGCGGTGAAGAGCAGCGGCAAGGTCGAAAATCCAACATATCTGATCATGAGGAACCTCCGGTTGGTCCGGGTTCGATGCGCCCGGACGGGATCGGCGTGCCAGTTGGCAACGCGCCGTAAAGCCAGTCAAGCACCCATGAGTTCCGTATACGACCAAAGGAGGAAAGGGCTGTCCACGAGCGATAGCTGCGGATGACGACTTGATCACCGGCTCCGCGCCCAGGCTCCTACGACCGCTTCGCATCTCGCTCAATACCGGGCAACGGCGAGACTTTTTACACGCCATACAAGATGGGCGCCGATAAACATTATCAAATAACCTTGTTGTATATTAAAATCAAAAGATCGACCGTAAGACTATCTTAATACCGTTCTCGGTCTCCACGGAGGCGTAAAACACTTCATATTAGTCTCGTAGTTCTGTTCATTTCTGTATATTGCAGTGCATCATTTAGAATATTGCGGTGCAACAATGCACTAGGCCTTTTTTGCTTGCCTAGCCTTTTGGGATGACATAGCCTTTCCCTGTTTCCGGCTTCAAGGGCGTCACCGTCATTAGGGAGCGGCGACAGTCTTTCGTAGGCCAAAGTGAGGTGGGCAGTAACGGTGCCCTCTGCACATCTGGCTTAGGTCGTGACACGCTGCCGGAAATATTTCCCCCCCGTGAATCGCTTGGGCGAGCCCTTGTGGGCCTGACAGTCGATTCATCACTGTGAACCCCGGGAGGAATTCGGATGCGTGTACTTACGAAAGCTACGTATATTCTAACCACTGCGGCGTTTCTGTCGCTCGGCGCGGCCTATACGGCGTCGGCCAACGAGGATCTTGCAAAGCTCGCTTCGGATGCGAAGAACTGGGCGATGCAGACGGGTGACTACGCCAACACCCGCTATTCCAAACTCAACCAGATTACTGCGGATAATGTGAAGAACCTGCAGGTCAAATGGACCTTTTCCACCGGCGTGTTGCGCGGGCATGAGGGTGGACCGCTGATCATCGGCGATGTGATGTATGTCCATACGCCCTTCCCAAACAATGTCTTTGCGCTCGACCTCAAGAATGACGGGAAGATCCTCTGGAAATACGAGCCCAAGCAGGATCCGAATGTCATTCCAATCATGTGTTGCGATACGGTCAATCGCGGTGTTGCCTATGGTGACGGCAAGATCATTCTCAATCAGGCCGACACCACGGTCGTCGCCCTCGATGCAAAGACCGGCAAGGTCGTCTGGTCGGTCAAGAATGGCGACATGACCGACGGCGGCAAAGGCGAATCCGGCACGGCTGCCCCCGTCGTGGTCAAGGATAAGGTACTCATCGGCGTGTCCGGCGCCGAATTCGGCGTTCGCGGCTGGCTGGCCGCCTACAATCTGAAAGACGGCAAACTTGCCTGGAAAGCCTATTCGGAAGGTCCCGACGCCGACACCCTGATCGATCCCGAGAAAACCACCCAGCTGGGCAAGCCGGTAGGCAAGGATTCCGGCACCAACACCTGGGAAGGCGAGCAATGGAAGACAGGCGGCGGCACGACATGGGGATGGTATTCCTATGATCCCAAGCTGAACCTGGTCTACTACGGCACCGGCAATCCCTCGACATGGAACCCGGTCCAACGGCCTGGCGACAACCGCTGGTCAATGACGATCATGGCCCGCGATGCCGATACCGGTGTTGCCAAATGGCTCTACCAGATGACCCCGCATGACGAATGGGACTATGACGGCATCAACGAGATGATCCTCGTCGATGGCATGGAGGTCAATGGCGCCAAACACGACGTGCTGGTGCATTTCGATCGTAATGGTTTCGCCTACACCATGGATCGCGCCACCGGCGAGCTTCTCGTCGCCAAGAAATACGATCCAGCGGTGAACTGGGCGACGGAAGTCGTCATGGACCCAAAGAGCGAACAGTATGGTCGCCCGCAGGTCGTGGCGAAATATTCGACCCAGCAGAACGGCGAAGACACCAACTCGACGGGTATTTGCCCGGCGGCGCTTGGAACGAAGGATCAGCAGCCGGCTGCCTATTCGCCGAAAACCGGCCTGTTCTATGTTCCGACCAACCATGTCTGCATGGACTATGAGCCGTACAAGGTAAGCTACACCGCCGGTCAGCCTTATGTTGGCGCCACAGTGTCGATGTACCCGGCACCTGGCGGCGACGGCAGCATGGGCAACTTCATTGCCTGGGATGCGGCCAAGGGCGAGATCGTCTGGTCGAAGCCTGAGAAGTTCTCCGTGTGGTCGGGCGCGTTGGCGACAGATGGCGACGTCGTCTTCTACGGCACGCTCGAAGGCTACATCAAGGCGGTCGATAAGGACGGCAAGGAACTTTACAAGTTCAAGACCCCGTCCGGCATCATCGGCAACATCACCACGTACGAGCATGACGGCAAGCAGTACATTGCCGTTCTGTCCGGCGTCGGTGGGTGGGCAGGTATCGGTCTGGCAGGCGGTCTGCTTTCGCCTGACAACGCTGCTGCCTGGCATGGCGCCGTCGATCAGGGCCGTGCGCAAGGCGATCAGTCCGCGGTCGTTGGTACCGCTGGTCTGGGTGCCGTCGGCGGCTACGCGGCACTTGCCGACTATACGACGCTGGGCGGTCAGCTCACCGTCTTCGGTCTCCCGGACTGACGGGCGGGGAACCTTAAGCACGCCTCAGGTCTTGTTGGACCGGAGGTTTGAAAAACGAGAGCCCGGATCATCCGAAACCATGGCCGGGCTCTCGATGCGGTTGCACCCCCGACACACCGATCAATGCCGGCCACGGCAGCAAAACCGTGTCCACGGCAAATGAAGGAAGCGTTTGAATGTCCGTTCGCATTGTAATTTCGGCTTTCGTCCTGGCTCTGCTGCCTCTGGCAAGCTCAGGCGTGGCGTGGGCCGAGGACAGCATGGAAAAAGCCAAGGCGGTGAAGCAAGAAGGCGGCAAGTATTTGGATGCGGATGGAAATCCGACCTACAAGATCGAGAACGGAACCGTCGACTGGTACACGTTCAGCGGCTACCGCCGGTATCACTCCGATTGCCATGTCTGTCACGGACAGGATGCGACAGGTTCGAGCTACGCGCCGGCCCTGGTCAACAGCTTGAAAACCATGGACTACGCCACGTTCCTCTCGATCGTCGCCGAGGGCCGCAAGAATGTCGGCGGCGGCAAGGAAAACGTCATGCCTGCCTTTGGCGACAACACCTGCGCGCGCGCGCCGATGGTGCGGCGCCACGCGGCAGGCCGCCCAAGCACGAAGACAAGCCGCAGGCGGCGAAGGATGCCGAAGCATCCTGCATGGGCGGATGACATGAACGGCTGCGGTGCATTGAAGCTGCGCGTCGTTCTGCCGATTCTCGGCGCACTGGCCTTGTTGCCATCGAACGCGCAGGCGCAAGGCGCCGGCCTCGGCGCGGCGGGAGAACTGGTCGATCCCGACATTCTGCGCGTCTGCGCCGATCCTTCGAATATGCCCTTCACCGACAAGAGCGGCGAAGGCTTCGAAAACAAACTCGCCGAACTGGTAGCCGCGAAAACCGGACGGAAGTCCGTCACCTATACCTGGTTTCCACTTGTCACCGGCTTCGTTCGCAACACGCTGGGAGCGAACCGATGCGACATCATCATGGGTTATGCCCAAGGCGATGAACTGGTGCAGAACACCAACGCCTATTATCGCTCCACATATGTGCTGGTCTACCCGAAGGGCAACGATATGGAGGGCGTCGAAACGATCGAGGATCCCAAACTCACGGGCAAGACGATCGGGGTTGTCGAGCGCACGCCGCCAACCGCCAACATGGCCGCCAACAAGCTTCTGCGGACCGCCAAGATCTATCCGCTTGCGGTGGATACGCGTGTCACCCCCTCCATGGGGGAGGTCATGATCAAGGACATGCTGGCCCACAAGATCGACGCGGCGGTCCTGTGGGGACCGATGGCAGGCTACTATGCCAAGCAACTTGGAGCCGATGTGGCGATTGTTCCGCTGGTAAAGGAAAAAACCGGCTCGCGCATGTCCTACCGCATCACCATGGGCGTACGTCCGTCCGACCAGGAATGGAAGCGGACGCTCAACCGGGTGATCAGGGAAAACCAGGCGGAGATCAATAGGCTCCTGCTGAGTTACAACGTGCCGCTGATCGACGAACACGACAATCCGATCACCCAATGAAGGGAAAGGAGGCTGTTTTTTTGCTGGTCGCTGCGAGCCTTATGGGTCTGGCCGAACCGACGCGGGCTGGCGAGATCGCCGAACCCAGGGGGTATCGGATGGACGACTATCGGGCGCCGGTGCCGCCGACGCTGCAAGGCGCCAGGGTGGTGACGACGGCGGAAGCTGAAGCGCTGTGGCGAGCGAAGAAAGCAGTCTTCTTCGACGTGATGCCGAACACGCCCAAGCCGACCAATTTGCCGGCAGGAACGATATGGAGAGATAAGGTTAGAAAGGACATTCCAGGCAGTACATGGCTGGCCAACGTGGGATACGGCGCTATTCCGCAAGAGACCGCCAGCTATTTTCGCCAAGGCCTCGAAGCCAAGGCCGGCACGGACAAATCGCGAGCGATTCTGTTCTATTGCATGACGAATTGCTGGATGTCCTGGAATGCCGCCAAACGGGCGATCGAGTGGGGCTACAGTTCGGTAATCTGGTATCCTCTCGGGGCCGATGGGTGGGAAGGTGCAAATCTTCCGCTGGAGGTGAAAAGACCATATGAAACGAACAATTGAAGGAAGGTTATGCAATTATTCCCGGTAGTTTTGCTTTTCGATTTTTCAAAACCTACTTTTTCGTTTGTCCATTTTGAGACGTGATGGACGAGCCATTGCTTCGGTGCCCTGCAATGGTTGGCTAACAACAGGGATCGGTCCCTTCGGACTGGTATAAGAGGAGAAATGTCATGAAGAAGAACTGGAAAAAACCGACCATGTGCCAGGTTGCTGCGGGCATGGAAATTTCTCGGTATCTGCCTGCCGAAATTGCTCCCAAGAGGTAGGCCGCAGAGGTGCGTGTCCCTGGCAACAGGGGCACGCATCCCCGCAAGGGTTTTGGCGAAAGGTTTTGACGCGTGTAGGGCGCGCGCGGCACTTTTCAGGGCTGCAAATTGCCTGCTGGTCAGAGAAGCCGCGGGGCGGGCGTTCTCATGCATTTGAGGATCATCGGATCGGCGGCAGGCGGCGGCTTTCCGCAATGGAATTGTAATTATCGTCTCAGTCGTGCGGCCCGCTCCGGGATGGCTGGCGTGCATTCACGAACCCAATCAAGTGTCATCGCTTCGACGGATGGCGTCGGCTGGGTTCTTTTCAATGCCTCACCCGACATTCGCCAGCAGATCGCGGCAACGCCAGAGTTGCAACCTGCGCGCGACGCGCCGCTGCGTTCGACGCCTATCCGCGCGGTGGTGCTGACCAATGCCGATGTCGATCATATCGCCGGACTGCTCAGCCTGCGCGAGCGGCAGCCTTTCGCCATCTATGCAACGGCGCAGGTTCTGGCGACGCTGGAGGCGAATTCGATTTTCAACGTTCTCGATCCGGCGGTCGTGCCGCGGCGCATCCTGCCGACAGCGAAAGAATTGGTCATCTGCGATGCGGAAGGCAGCGAGACCGGCGTGATGATCGAGAGCTTTCCGGTGCCTGGAAAGATAGCACTCTATCTGGAGGACAAAGACCATCCGGATGCCAATTTCAGCTCCGACGCCGGTGACACGATTGGAGTCCGAATTGCGGGTATCGGCAGCCGCGATTCTGTCTTCTACATCCCGGGCTGCGCGCGCATCGATGCGACGCTGCGCGCGCGTCTTTGCGATGCAGCCTGTCTTCTGTTCGACGGCACTGTCTACACCGACGACGAGATGATCGTCGCCGGCGTCGGTCAGAAAACCGGCGCGCGCATGGGGCATCTGGCGATTTCGGGAGACGCGGGTTCGATCGCCAGCCTGGCCGATGTGAGGCTGGGCCGCCGCGTCTTCGTCCATATCAACAACACCAATCCGATCCTTGACGAGAATTCGGCCGAACACGCGGCGGTCAAGGCGGCAGGCTGGGAAGTCGCAGGCGACGGCATGGAGATGGAATTTTGAACGATTTCCGCGATGCGGCCAAAGGCGGCCTGTCCACGAGCGATCTCGAAGCCGTGCTGAGGCAGGTCGGCGCCGAGCGCTACCACAATCATCATCCCTTCCATCACAGGATGACCAGCGGCGCGCTGTCGAAGGCCGAGATGAAGGCCTGGGCGCTGAACCGTTATTGCTACCAGGCTGTCATCCCGCGCAAGGATGCCATGATCCTCGCACATGCCGAGGATCCGGCGTTTCGCGCCGCCTGGCGCAAACGTATCGAAGACCATGATGGCGAGGACGGCTGGAGCGGCGGTATCGCGCGCTGGCTGCATCTGGCAACCTCACTCGGTCTGGACGCCGAGGCCGTGAAGAGCGAAAGGCTGGCACTGCCGGCGACACGGTTCGCCGTGGGGGCCTACCTCTCCTTTTGCACCAACCGGACGCTGTTCGAGGCGGTCGCGTCGTCGCTGACCGAGATGTTCTCACCGCTCATCATCGGCGAGCGCGTACCGGCGATGCTGGCCAAATACGATTATATCACCGAGGATACGCTGGCCTATTTCAAGCAACGGCCCGAACAAGCCTCGCGCGACGCCGACTTCGCCCTCACCTACGTGCTCAGCCATGCTGATACGGCGGAACGCCAGCAGCAGGCAATAGATGCGCTGGTGTTCAAATGCGATATACTCTGGGCCATGCTTGATGCGCTTCAACACGCCTATGGCGAGCCGGGAAACATACCGCCCGGCGCCTTCCGCCCCGAGGCAGCCCCATGATGCTGCGCGAAAGAGCCTTGGTGTCGCTGCGATCGATACCCTTCCTGCCGAAGCACGTGCGCATACAGTACGATTCCGTGCGGCAGGCGTTCGCCGTGCTTTCACCGGAGAGAATATTCTGGCCGAACGATATCAGCCTCGACATATTGCGGCGCTGCGACGGACGGTCCACGGTCGGCGAAATCATCGCCGGCCTTGCCACGGATTATGAGGCCGAGGAGGAGGCCGTGGCGGCCGACGTCATCGCCTTCCTGCAAGAGTGGTCGGACAAGCTGCTGGTGAAGCTATGAACACGCCCCTCCTCCCTCCTATCGGCATGCTGGCGGAACTGACACATCGCTGCCCGCTGCAATGTCCTTATTGCTCCAACCCGCTCGAATTGCAGAAGGCCAATCGCGAACTCGACACACAGACCTGGCTCAGCCTGTTCTCGGAGGCCGCCGATCTCGGTGTTCTGCAGGTGCATCTGTCAGGCGGTGAGCCGACGCTGCGCCGCGACCTCGAGCAATTGATCGCCGGACTTTCAGCGCGCGGCGTCTATACAAATCTGATTACCGCGGGCGTCGGCATCGCCGAAGGCCGCATCGAAGCATTTGCCGAAGCCGGGCTCGACCATCTGCAATTGAGCTTTCAGGGCGCACGGCCTGAGACCACCGAACGCATCGGCAACCACAAAGGCAGCCACGACAAGAAGCTGGAGACGGCACGCCGCGCGCGAGCTGCCGGCTTGCCTCTCACCATCAACGCGCCGATCCATCGCCATAACATCGAGGAGGTACCGGAGTTCATCGATCTTGCCCTTTCGCTGGACGCGGAGAGGCTCGAGATCGCCAACGTCCAGTACGCTGGCTGGGCTTTGATCAATCGCGATCAGCTGATGCCCGAGCGTGCAGCAGTCGACCGGCAGGCGGAAATCGTCGCGGAAGCACGCGAGCGGCTGGCCGGCATTATCAACATCGATTTCGTGACACCAGACTATTTCGCCATCTACCCCAAACCGTGCATGGGTGGCTGGGCGCGTGACGCGTTCATGGTGGCGCCTGACGGCACCGTGCTGCCGTGCCATGCCGCGCAGACGATCCCGTCGCTCAGCTTCGAGCGTTTCAAACCACACACCCTCTCCTCGATCTGGGCCGATTCGCCGGCGTTCAATGCCTTCCGCGGCACGGACTGGATGCAGGAACCCTGTCGCGGCTGTGAACGACGCGAGATCGACTGGGGCGGTTGCCGCTGCCAGGCGATGGTGATCGCCGGCGATGCCGCCGCAACGGATCCGGCTTGCGCGAAGTCGCCGATCCACGCGCGCATGGCGATGCTGATCGACGAAGCCAAGCGTACCGCGACAGTTCCTTCGGAGGACGAACCATTCACCTACCGGCGTATCGGCGTCGTGACCGAGCCCGCCTGACAGGTTCTTTCATTCCGCCGTATTCTCGCGCTCGCGCACTGCGTCGGCGAAAGCCAGGGCATCGCGATTGATCCCGACATTGTGCACACGAAAAATCGAAGCACCCTTCAACCGCAGGATGACGCTGGTTGCAGCTGTGCCAACGTCCCGCCCTTCGTCGCTTTCGCCGACCAGGTGATGGGCAAGCCGCTTGCGCGAGGTGCCGACGAGCCATGGAAAACCAAGAGCGCGCAGTTCGCCGAAGCGAGCCATGAGTTCAAGGTTCTCCTCTCCGCTCTTGGCGAAAGCGAAGCCTGGGTCCAGCACGATGCAGTCGTCCGGAATGCCGGCGTTGCGAGCGATCTCCAGCGATCTGTTCAGGAACAGGAACTGGTCGGCGATTACATCGGCCAATTTTTCCCGGTCGCGCCCGGTGTGCATGATGACGAGGCCAGCGCCGGCTTCCGCTGCGACGTGCGCAATGTCGGGTTCGCGCTGCAGGCCGTGTACGTCGTTGACGATATGTGCACCCGCCGCGACCGCGAGACGCGCCGTCTCGGCCCGATAGGTGTCAACCGAAACGATGCAGTCGCCGTCCGACGACAGCGCCTCGATGATCGGGAGGATACGCGATTGTTCCTCAAGCGCCGAAACGCTGCCGGCGCCGGGCCTGGTGGACTCGCCCCCGACATCAATGATCGCCGCGCCCTCGCCGATCATACGCCGTGCCTGTTCGAGTGCCCGCTCCGGCCGATCGAATTCTCCACCGTCGGAAAAACTGTCCGGCGTAACGTTCAAGATCCCCATCAGTAACGATCTCGCACCAAGATCGAGATACCGTCCATGAGCAAGTTGCCAACGGTTCATCGGGCGAGCGCGGCGAGCATCGACGCCACGCCTCCCTGGTGATCGCTCGGACATAGTCTGCCGGGTGCATTCTCGCGAGGGATGCTGAGCTCCATGCCACGCAATACCGCAGTTGGTGTCGTGGTCATCGTCATTGTGGAATTCGCGTCGTATTCGATCTTTCGGTCGCCCAGGCTATCATAACCCCACAGTGCGAGAAGCGAATGTTCGGGCGCCGCAGGGTGTGCGAAAGCCGCCGAGGAAGGAACCACGGAGATGGCAATGGCAATTTCGATTTTCGGCTGGTGTCGTCAGTTCGGGCCAGAGATTAACGGAGCCATCGCTGCATAGGTGTCTGCCTCAATGAGTATGGACGGATTCACTCATGCGCAATATGTATGAGGATTAAGCCTGCCGTGGCGCTCACATTTTGCCCGCATCGCTAAGGCAAGTAATGCTCGTTCAATGACGCTGCTAACGCCGCCCGCCTAAGTGTCGATATCAGGGGATCTGGTCAATGACCGACAACAAGTCAGACGTTACCAAGGATTGGCAAGCGACGCAGGGCCAGAAGTCCTCCGCCACGCGTCTTCGTCTTTTCGCCGCACTCTCGTGGATCGTCGCCATTGGCGGCGAAATCTACGGGATTATGCTGCTTCGCCAGAACAAATTCGATCAGGCACACCTGCCGCTGATCATCGGCCTTCTGGTCGGCATCGCGATTTTCGCAATCGCCGGCAACTTGCTGTGGAAGGCGGCGAACAGGCATGATCCGGCCCGTGCATCCGACACGGCCAGGTTCTTCTTCCAAAACCAACTCGGCGCAATCATCACGCTGATTGCCTTTCTCCCGCTGGTTTTCCTCATCCTCACCGACAAAAACATGGACCCGCGGACCAAGAAGGTTGCCGGCGGCGTCGGCGCTGCGCTGGCCGTGCTCGCGACGGTCATGGGGATCAGCTTCAAACCCCCGTCGGTCGAACAATACACCCAGGATATGAACGCATGCGCAGCCCAGATCAAGTCGGGGCAGCCCACCACTGCCTGTTCGCCCGACGTCGCCGCTCAGGCGCAGGCGATCGCCACGGACACCGCCGCGGTGACGGCGGCGACGCGGGACGCGAGCCACCCCGCAGGTCAGGATGTCGTCTACTGGATCGCGCCCGAAAACGGAGCCGCGAAGTCCACCGAGCCGCATGTTTTCCACCTCTGCGCAGGCGTGAGTCCGCTAAAGGACAAGACCGTGAATAGTGGCTCCGTGACGGAAGCCTACGCACAGAACGCCGTCCGCATCACGAAGCAGATCGATATGGAACAGAAGCAGTGCGGGTTCACAGCCACAACCAGCACCAACTGAACCTGGCTGCGCTCGATCGCTTCCAGCCGTTGGTCTTGTCGAGAGAGGCGCGCAAGCGCAGGTCAGTATCGACTCGCCGGAGCAACGCTATTTGCCATGGCTCAGAGCCCTAGCAGTCCGGCATGGCGTTGCTTGCCAACAGTGACGGCCCGATGTCTCGGTCGAGCGTAAAGCGCTCGCAACGCTCGCCGTCGGACTCGTCGATGAAGCTTTCGACAGGTTTGAATCCAAGCTTCGCAAATATCCGCACCGAGGCAAAATTGCGCGCCGCCGCTTCGCCCGTCACCCGTTCAAGCGCCAGAGTTTCGAAAGCGTAGCGGAGAACTTCGCGCGCCGCCTCGCTGCCCAGTCCGTGCCCCCAATGCGCACGCGCGAGCACAAATCCCAATGCGGCTGCCTTGGCGTCGGTTGCGCCGAAGGACAGGGTTATTGTCCCGATCGCTTCCGAAACTCCTACTTGATCTATGGACCACTGGATCGCCGTACCGTCAGCGAAACGCTGACGCGAACGGGCGAACCATCGCTCGCCCGCGCTTATGTCGTCGGGAACAGGATCGCCGGCAAGAGAGGCGGATTCGACATCCGTCGCGCGCGCAAACCATGCCGGGATATCCCGTTTTCTCGGCGCCCGAAGCACGAGCCTTGGTGTCGTGAGCTTGGGAAATCGGACAGTTTCCATCGAAGCATTTTCCACTTGAGACGGCGCCAATGATAGCCGGAAAGCGGCGATCATAAGCCGTCGGCAAGGCAGGCCGTCAAACCGCCAAGTGTCAGTCGCGCGATATGGACAGTCCCGCGAGAAGCGGAGCGTACGCGGCGAGCCTGCGGGATACGAATTCCGTGAAGAGCCGCACGCGCTTCGTCTTGCGTGTCTCCCCCTGCGTGAGAAGCCAGAGCGTTCCGTACATGTGCAGGTCGGTGCCCGGCACCCTCACCAGCAGGGGGTCGGCATCTCCGACGAAGCACGGCAGTGTCGTGATCCCGAGCCCTTGCCGTACAGCAACGATCTGCGCCTCGGCGTCCGTGGTCCTGAATGGAACCCCCGTGGTGCGAACCTCGCCCTCGCGGGCCCAGTCCGGAATTCCATGAATGCTTATGACGATCCACCGGATGGGATCAGGCGCGCCCACATGCCAGGCGGCCAGTCGATCGCGGGCCATATAGACGCCGCCGAACAACTCCGGCCCCTTCAGGCCGTGAAGATTGAGCGGCAGGGTTTTGCGGTCATAGACGACGCGGATCGCCACGTCGGCCTCTCGGTTGGTCAGATTTGCCAGCTCCCCGGACGACAAGATTTCCATCTCGATGTCCGGATGCAGGCGCGCGAACTCGGCGAAATCCGGCATGAGCAGGTGTGTCGCGAGGGTCGGAGCCAATGTCACCCGCAGAAGCCCGCGCACGCTCTGGTCGCGCCCGAAGACGCGTGTCTCCAACTGGTGCGACGACGCTTCCATCTGGTTCGCGAGCTCGAGCACCTCCTCGCCCGCAGCCGTCAGGCGGTAGCCCGAAGGCAGCTTTTCGAACATTTGCGCCCCGAGGCGTTCCTCGAGCTGTGCGACGCGTCGTAGCACGGTCGAGTGGTTCACACTGAGGCGCTCGCCGGCAGCCCGCACCGAGCCTCCGCGCGCCACGGCCAGAAAATAGCGAACATCATCCCAGTCGATCATGGCGCGATCCCGCACCGCGCGGTGCGCTTTCCAAAGCCCGTATCCAACGCAGTCGTACAGCAGTGTGGGCGGTTATCATAGCTTATGTCGACGAGCGCGGCCCAATTCCGAACGACGGACACCGATTCGTCGCGGCTGGCGGCAGTCGTCCGACCGGATCGATTTTGCACCACCGATGTGCGCACTTCCGCACTCAAAGCCTGACCCCTGCAGACTTATTTCCAGGCTCTCGGGGTTCTTCCCGAACGATCAAAGGCAGAGCCTGGAAGGAAAAGTCATGGGAAAGCTAAACGGGAAGGTTGCAGTCATCACCGGCGGCGCTACCGGCATCGGCCGCGCCGCGGCAAAGCGCTTCATCGAGGAGGGCGCCTTCGTCTTCATCTTCGGCCGCCGGCAGGAAACGCTCGACGCGGCTCTGGCCGAGCTCGGGCCAAATGCCCGCGCGGTGACGGGCTCGGTCTCGGATGAGGCCGACCTCGACCGACTCTACGCGACGGTGAAGGCCGAGCGCGGAACCCTCGACATTGTCTTCGCCAATGCCGGGGCGGGAAGCCAGCTTGCGCTCGGCGAGATCACCGCCGAGCACATCGACGAAACCTTCGACACCAATGTGAAGGGTACGATCTTCACTGTCCAGAAGGCGCTGCCGCTGATGGGCCAAGGCGGTTCGATAATCCTGACCGGATCGAGCGCCGGCACCACGGGCGCCCCGGCAATGAGCGCCTACAGCGCGAGCAAGGCGGCAGTGCGCAACCTCGCGCGGACCTGGGCGGAGGACCTGAAGGGCACCGGCATCCGGGTCAACGTGCTGTCGCCCGGGGCGACCGCCACCGAACTCGCGAAAGAAGCGCTGGGCGAGGAGGGCCAGAAGGTCTTCGCCGCGATGACACCGCTCCAGCGAATGGCTGATCCGGCGGAGATCGGGGCCGTCGCCGCCTTTCTCGCGTCGTCGGACAGCAGCTTCATGACCGCCAGCGAGGTCGCCGTCGACGGCGGCCTTGCGCAACTCTGAGGCGCCACGCCCGGCCGGCACTCCATTCAATTAACCAGCGCCGTTGAGGGCCGGGAATCGACATCAACACGGATCGGAGAAGTATTATGAGCTATGCGATTGTAGGATTCGGTAAAATAGGCCAGGCCCTCGCGCAGGCCTTCGCCCGTAAGAACATCAAGGTGGCCGTCGCAAGTCGCCGGCCGCCCGAGGCATTGGCGCCGCAGGCTCGGGCAATTGGACCCACGGTCATCGCCAAGTCGCTGCGGGATGCGCTCGAGGCCGACACAATCATCTTGGCGGTCCCGTTCTGGGAGCATCGCGAGGTCGCGAAAGCCCTGCCGAACTGGGAAGGCAAGACGGTCATCGACGCGATGAACACTTTTGGAGTTCTCCCCGAAGAGCTGGACGGTCTGCCGTCCTCGGCCTTCGTCGCGAAGGCGTTCATCGGCGCCAAGCTCGTCAAAGGGTTCAATCACCTGGCTGCGGCCACCCTGGCTGCCGATCCGATCGTCGAGGGCGGCCACCGCGTGGTTTTCCTGTCGAGCGACGACGAGGACACGACCGCTCCCGTGGCGGCCTTGGCCAAACAACTCGGGTTCGCACCCGTCAAGCTGGGAAAACTCGACGAGGGTGGCGCGCTTGTGCACGCACGCGGCCGCACTTGGGGCCATCTCATCTTCCAGGATTTGTTCAAGAAGGAGCAGTAATCGATCTACGACCGCGTGATCGACGCTGGTCGCGCGCTAACTTCTTCGAGCAGCGCGCGACCGAATATTTGAAGACCACAAGGTCGCGAAGGCTGGCGTGGGATTGACGGCGTATGGGCGCCGTTCGAAGAGCGGGGAGCGGCCAAGCGTGCGCCATGCGGCGGCCGCAATTGGTCGTAGAGCTTTGGGCTGCGGACTGACCGATTGCGCCGGCAGCAATGCCATGCGGCGGCGCGAAAAGGCACTTGGTTGCTGGGCAACGCCCTAAAAGGGCGGAAGTACCGCGGTCAGTCTAATGATCCCTGACCAGCTGCATGAAAGCCTCTATCGGACGTAGCGTTTGGCGAACCTTCAGACACGCCGCGAAGGATTGCGTGAACGGCTTGTGATCCGAGATCGAAAGCGCCGTCAAACGATCGTCCGGAAGGTACTCGGTCCTGGAAACAATGCCGGCGCCAAGGCGGCTATGGCACGGTCCACGGGCGGGCCCATCGGCGCTTCACGGTTCGGCCACAGCACGATGCCATCATATTGCTTGGCGATCCACGTATCGATCACCTGGCCCATCTTGTTGTCGTCGAACTCGGCGTCGATCACCTCCAGTTCGATATTCGGATGGCGCTTGGCTTCCCAGGCGGCGGTGTCGGCGAGGCTGATCAGCCAGGGATGGTTGAAGCCATGGAAGACCAGGCCGATGCGATATTTCTTGCTGGCGTCGAGCACCGGACCTTCAGGCAACGGCAGATAATCCGTGAAAGGCGCCTTGATGTGCAGCTTGCTGTAAGGGCCGACGAAGCTGGCGCCCATGCCCGGCTTCCAGACGAATCCGCCGGCGAGGTCCCCGACCGGATAGACGTCGAGATAGTCCCGGAACCGTCCTTTTCGAACAGCGCACTGACGTCGGCATTCGATATGCCCGCCTTGGCTTCGTCGGAGTATTTCTTGATCAGGCCATTGAGAACGGCGTGGACGGAGTCTTCGGCGAAGGCCGGAACTGTCGTCAGCGGTGCAGCAGCGAGAACGGAAAGCGCCCCGGCTGTCTTCAGCAGATGGCGACGTGATAATTTCAGCATTTTAGGTCTCCTCCATATTTGCTTTCAGCCCGGGATATATCCCGACAAGTTCAAGTCACTCCTCCTTCCACCAGGATGTGGACGTAGCCGTCCGACACCTTGGTTTCGTAGGTCTTCAGCCGCTCGGTAACGGGCGGTGAAAGCGGTGTGCCGGTGGGGATGTGGAACAGTCCCTGATGCAAAGGACACTCCACCGTCTGGCCGTCGATATAGCCTTCCGAAAGGAAGGCGTGGGCGTGCGTGCAAATGCCTGAAGTGGCGTAGAACTTGCCGGCAAGATTAAAGATGGCGATACATACCCCCTGGTGCTCGATGCGCGTCGCATCGTCGACAGGAAGACTGTCGGCACGGACCGCCTGGATCCACTGCCTGCTTTCTGGATTAGTCTGCGCGTCCATGCGCCTCCCCATATCCGTTTGTTTCGTTTATTTTCGTTCTCTTTCCTTCGCTCGCAAATTCATTGTGGGAATAGAGATATCGATGAACCCCATGCCGAGTGATCGACCACAGGCAAGCAATCGCCGAAAATACGGCTGCATGGCAGCCGGACGCGGCGATATGTCAGGCACGGAGATCTATCGGAGGGGTCGAACTGGTCGTGCCCGAGACAATGCGCGAAGCGCCAATCTGGTGATCAGAAACAATGCCCTCACGTCCATCGCGATGCGAACGGCCGGAGGGGCCTGCAATTCGTGCACGGAACGCTCCAAAGGAGCCGGAAACGCGAACTTGGAAGCGGGCTGCCAAGGCAGCATCAAGCCGGCAATTGGCGACGATAGTGACTTGCTAGCTCGCTTCGAGATGGAAAAATCGTCTGGGGCAGATGTACCAAAACACTGATCCCGTATGCCGAAGATCGTGGACCGTGAATGGCTCTAGCGGTAACTTCCTTCTTCGCCCGAACGCTTCCTCGGAGATGGAGTCAGCGGGAAGCGTCATCAGAAACGTCCGTGGTCGATCACGCTCCTCTGCCTGCGCGAGCTTGCGATCGAGATATTCCACCCGCTGTTCTTCGAGCTTGGCCAGCCGCGCCTGCTCGGCACGCCGCTGGCGGGCAATCTCACGAGCCGTGCCCGCTCGTGGGTGAAGCGGAACACGCTTGTTCGTTCAGATCGCGGCGAGCGCGATCTTTCGCAAATCGTCGGCGTAGAGTTCCGGCGTTTCCCAGGCCGGAAAATGCCCGCCACGCGGAAAGACGGTGTAACTCTGCACATTGTAGAGCCGCTCGGCCCGCTCGCGCGGCGCGAGCGCCAGATCATGTGGCCACATCGCGACGGCGGTGGGAACATGCACGAAGTCATCTGCCCGCAGCGGCGGCCGCAGCCGGGCGGCATCGTAATAGTAGCGGACAGACGACCCGATCGTGTTGGTCATCCAGTAGATCATCAGGGTGTCAACCAAGGCTTCGAGGGGCCAGACAGAGAAGACCTCGCCATCGCAGTCCGTCCAGGCCCGGAATTTCTCGACAATCCACGAGGCGAGGCCAACAGGACTGTCGGCAAGCCCAAAGGCAAGAGTTTGTGGCCTCGAGCTCTGGATCGCCTGATAGCCCCCTTCCTCCCGGATCCACAGTTGGAGGCGCTCGTCATAGTCGATCTCGGCTTTCGACAGGGGCGACGCATCTTCTGGAATCGGCTTCGGCGCGACCGCCGAGACATGGAGAGCCAGCAAACGCGCCGGATGCCGAAGCGCCATCCGGGTGGCAAGGCCGGAGCCGATGTCAGTCCCAGCCACGACGAACCGCCTATAGCCCAGCATCGTCATTAGCTTCGGATAAAGGTCGCTGGGCTCCGCCTCGTAGGGCCGGGTTGGCCTGTCCGAGTAGCCGAAGCCGGGCATGGTGGGGATCACGACATCGAATGCCGGCGTTCCCTGGGTAAGCAGCGGTGCTATACGCTGAAACTCCACGAAGCTTGACGGCCAGCCGTTCATCAGCAGTAGCGGGATCGATCCCCTTTGGCCGCTGCGAAAATGCAGAAAGTGTATGCCATGGCCGTCGACCGTCGTCCGGAAATGGGGAAGCTGGTTAAGCCGGTCTCGTCGCTGCGCCCAGTCATAGCCGTCACGCCAGAAATCGATGAACTGGTTGAGGACGCCGCGCTCGGTTCCCATGGTCCAGTCGTCAGTTACCGCGTCGGCCCAACGCGTCCGTGCGAGGCGGCTACGAAGGTCAGCGGCCTGGTCCGCATCATAGGGAATCTGGAAGGGAGTGATCATGATCGATTCCTTGGCTGTAGTGCAGCGGAGGGCTGATGTCGGTGGTTCAGCCGATATCGACGTTCATGGCGAAGTCCCAGGTGCCGGCGCCGTTTTTGGCGAGGCCAATCATCATCAAACCGAGCGCCTCCAGCGTCTGGGCCATGTGCAAGCCGCCCACGTCGAGCGGACGCAGCCCGAGACTTTCGAGAAACGTCGAGACGCGCGCTTTCGCCTCCGCATCGTCGGCTGCGATGAACGCGTCGAGGCGTCCGCCCTTCGCAAGCACGTGACCAAAGATCGTGTTGAATGCCTTCACAACATGCGCGCCGGCGGGGAGGCCCTTTGCGGTCTCCTGCGCGCCGGAACTGCCGTGGGGCGTGACGAGGCCTGAGAGGTCGGGGGCAACCGGGTTGGCGATGTCGACGATCACCTTGCCATCGAGCGCTTTCCCAAAGTCGACTACCGCCGCCGCGGCACCGCTGTACGGCACGGCGAGGATGACGATGTCGCCCGCGGGGGCGGCGCCGTATGTCCCGGTGGTCGCTCCGACTCCAAGTTGGTCGACGAGCACCCGCGCCTTGGCGGGGTCGCGGCTGACAACCTCGACGGTATGTCCGGCCTTGGCGGCACGGCCCGCGATCGCGGCGGCCATGGCTCCTGAGCCGATGATGCTGATAGTGCTCATGTGTTGTCTCCTTGTGAGTTGGGTGGACGGATCACGGGATCGCGATACGATCCGCCGGGAAGTAATGGCCGTTGTCGAGGTCCTCGAGCAGGCCCGGCTGAGCTGGCTCCCAGCCGAGCGTCTGGCGGGTGATGGCGTTGGACGCCGGAAGGTCCAGCGTGACCAAGTTCGCGAGAAAGCCGAAGAAGCCCGGCAACATCAGTACGTCCGCAGGGATGGGCACAGCAGGCATGCCCATACGGCTGCCAATGGCCTCAGCGATCTCGCGGAACCGGATGCCCTCACCCTCAATCCCGTGCCAATATTTGCCAGCCGGCTCCTTCTCCAGCGCCAGGCGGAACAGGGAGGCCAGGTCGCGGGCATGCACAGCCGGCCAGAGGTTCGCGCCGTCTCCGGGGTAACCGATTACGCCCTTCTCCTTCGCGAGACCGATCAGCAGCTGGAGGAAGCCGGCATCGGTCGTGCTGTGCGCGATGGGAGGAATTCGGACGACCGAAGACCGCACGCCCCGTCCC
Organism: Mesorhizobium sp. B2-4-1; assembly: GCF_006442185.1. Taxonomy (NCBI): domain Bacteria; kingdom Pseudomonadati; phylum Pseudomonadota; class Alphaproteobacteria; order Hyphomicrobiales; family Phyllobacteriaceae; genus Mesorhizobium; species Mesorhizobium sp. B2-4-1. Next base: position 71,273 of record NZ_VFVN01000007.1, read on the forward strand.
GCTAAGCCGATCACGGCGAGTTCCACGGCGTTGCGAACCCGCAGGGTGCCCTTGTATGCTTCGCCGCCGGGAAGAGCCGGATCTTCCTCGGTGGCTGGCCGGCCCAGGCCTTCCCACCCCGGCGAGCCGATGCTCCCTGAGACGACGAGCGGCTTTCCGGTCCCCGCCAGCGCCTCGCCGTAGGCGAGCATGATCTGGAGCTCCGCGGCTGCCACGGCGTCGATCCCGCCGGAGGGCAGCAGGTCTTGCCGGTGCGCGACGTGGATGACGCCGTCGGACTCCGCCGCCGCGACCTTGAGCCGATCGAGGTCGGTGATATCCCCGCGACGTACCTTGGCGCCGAGTGCCGATACCGCAGTCGCGGACGTGTCCGACCGGGCCAGGCCAATGACCTCATGTCCGGCCGCGATGAGCTCGGGGATGACATACGAACCGATATGGCCGGTCCCGCCAGTAACGAAAACGCGCATGCTGCTGCTCCTTGGGTAATGTGATGCGAGACGTGGTGCCGCGGGCTCAGCCGAGGAGGCTGACGCGGATTGAGAAGTTGGTGTGTTTGACGGAGTGGGTCATGAGGCCCAGCCACAGCATGCAGGCGTGCTCCAGCGTTCGGGCCATAATCAGCCGCCCGGTATCCATCGGACGTAGTCCGAGGCTGTCGATGAACGCCGAGACGCGCGCCTTCGCTTGAGAGTCGTCCCCGGCGATGAACACGTCCAAAGGATGGCCCCCGATTGGACCGGCAGCCAAGACCCGGGCGTTCTGGGTGTTGAACGCCTTGACGATAGTGGCATTGGCAGGAGCAACCTTGGCGATCTCCTGCGCGCCGAAACTGTCTTCAGGAGTCAAGAAACCCGTGAAGTCGGATTTGATGGGGTTGGTGATGTCGACAATGAGCTTGCCTGCCAGCTTTTCGCCGTACTGCTTCACCACGTCGAGAACGGCCGAATAGGGAACCGCCAGGATGACAATGTCCCCGACCGGAGCGGCGCCAAACGTTCCGGTCGTCGCGCCGGCTCCGACCTGCTCGGCCAGCGCCCGCGACTTGGCACTGTCGCGGCTCATCACCTCGACGGTGTGTCCGGCCTTGGCGGCAAGGTCGCCGATCGCTGCGGTCATACCGCCTGACCCGATGATGCTGGTAGTGCTCATGTTCATTTTCCTTGCGGGGCGGGCAGCGCCTTTGTTGCCATTTGTGCAGACGCACTCTATTTAGTGGTTCACCGATCCGCTTAGTAACTGGATCATCGATCCACATATACGGATCACTGATCCGCTTATCAAGGCATCTCATGCGAGCCGACGCAAAAAAAAATTACAGCCATATCCTCGCGGTCGCGCGTGACGTCGTCGCCGAGCACGGTATCAATGCGTCCATGCGCGATATCGCCCGTCGGGCCGAGGTCGGGTTAGCCACGCTGCTTCGTCATTTCCCGACGCGAGAAGCCCTGTTCGAGGCGCTGCTGTGTACGAATCTGGACGCACTGACTCAGAGGGCAGATGAACTCGAAACCTCGGATTCGCCTGACGAAGCGCTCATCTCCTGGTTCCAGGAGTGGTTGGCGTTCGCCCAAAGCTATAGGGGCGTCGTCGCCATGATGGCCGCCGCCCACACGAATCCGAACTCCGCTCTTTACGCTTCATGCGCAGCGGTGCACTCGGCGAGCGCGCGACTGCTGCTCCGCGCACAGGCCGAAGGCGCGGCGCGGCCCGACATGAATGGGGATGACCTGTTCGCCCTGATGACGGCGCTCGGCTGGGCGGTCGACCAACCCTCATTCGCGCCGCGGGCCGATCATCTCTTTCGCATCATTACGGGCGCCATCCTGGCGAACCCGTCGACCGGATCGGCTTCTGCTGCGCTCGACCGTCAAAACTAAGTATTCATCATACTGCTGACGAGAGGCGGAGCACTTCATCGTTTGCTTCCAAGCATCACCTCGGCCGCACGCATCGGATAGTGCTCGATCCGATGCGTGCATCGTGTCCCTGCCGGTGGGGACGTCATGTTCATCAGTCAAACTTGACCAGGTCCTTGAAGACCAGCCGGCCCCAGTTGTTCCTGCGCGCCTGCACGAGCAGTCGCCTTCGGAAAGCCCGCCTAGCTTTATCGGCGCAAAGCCGAGATTTTCCGCGAGCGTACCAATCTGCGCCGCGGCGTCTTCATCATCGCTCGCCAGGAATATGACTCTCCTGCCGCCCTTTACGGCCGGATCCTGGTCAAGGATGGCAGCGATCAAATGATTGAAACCCTTGACCAGTTTGCACCTGAGAAGGCCTGCTCAATGAACTTGGAAGACGGCTGTCAGAGTTGGGCTAGGCCGCCGTCGACCGCTACCTCGCTGTCATGAAGCTGCTGTCCGATGAGGCGAGGAAGGGTGCCGCCGCCCCGAGCTCTGCCGGATCGCCCATGCGCTGAAACGCAGTCATTGAGCCGTAAGCCTTCAAGCCGTCCTCTCCGAGCGCTTCGGTCGCGAGTTCGGTCGCGATGCAAGCGGGAATAGCTGCAAAGTCCAAGCTGAAACGTGAGTGTACCGCTTCTCAGGCCGCATACGGAACGGCCGGTTTCGGAATCGCCGTGCACACTCCTGACCGACGACAATGGGGCTGCCGGCTTGCGAGTTGAGCCGCCTCTCCTTAGGGCCGCCATCTGTCAGGTTACGATCACCAGAAGGCGCAAGCGAACAGAGTGATTGAAAAGGAACTCGATTTGCTGTCGCGAACGAACTCGGTCGCCTCGCGCGCCAATTTGCTGTCCGGGATCTTGATCCTGGAAATCACGTTACCATTCATTATTCTGCTCCATCAATTCTCGAGAACGGCCTGGGGCGTATTCCGAAAGCTGATGGCCATTCGGTTGTAGCTGTTCATCAGGCTGATCGCGATCGTCAGGTCGACGAGCTGCTTTTCATCGAAGACGGCACGCACGGCTTCATAGGCGGCGTCCGGAACCCCGGTCTGTGCAACATTGGTCACGCTCTCGGCCCAGCGAAGCGCGGCGCGCTCTCTCTCGCTGAACAGGCTGCCGCCTTCCTGCCAGGCTTGCACCAGCGCGATCTTCTCGATCTTCACGCCCTTCTTGACGAGGTCACGCGTGTGCATGTCAAGGCAATAGGCGCAGTTGTTGATCTGGGAGACCCGCAGATAGACGAGCTCGACCAGTTCGGCAGGCAAGCCGCTCTGGAGAACATAGCCGTAGACGGTGCCGAGCGCCTTGGCGCCGCTCGGGGCGATCTGGTTGTAGTCGAGCCTCTTGGCCATCGTTCCGATCCGTTCAATTGAGGGGAGTAGTGAGGGCCTTGTCGTCGGAATCGACGACGAAGACCGCAAGCAGCTTCGCTGGCCTGGTCTTGCTGGCGTTGCGGCTGACCGAATGGGTTGCGTTGGGCAGCTCCGACCAACTCTCGCCCGCTTTGTAGATGCGGGTCTCGCCATCGTTCACCTTGGACTCGATCTCGCCCGAGACGACATAGGCGAAGATAAAGGCGGACCTGGCATGCCGGTGCGGCTGCGAAGCGGCGCCCGGCGCATAATCGACCTCGACGACGACCATCGATTTGCCGGGGATGTTGGGGATCACCTGCTCGAACTTCGGCGTGACCCTCTCCGATTGGTCGTCGCGCGCCCAGGCCGGCCCGACGATGGCAATCGCGGCGCAGGCGGCGGTGAAAATGGCACGAATTCGCATTGGCATCTCCTTGCCCGTCTAGATGCCGGCGAATCGGGCCAGGAAAAAGCACCAAGAACGCAAAAAAATCGTGTACTGAGGCTTCATGAGCAAGCCGCTGGACCTGGATTTGGATCGCGCCGCCAAGACTTCCCTTGCGGAGCAAATTCGCAAGGGCGTGGCCGTCGCAATCGAGGAAGGCGCGCTGGAACCAGGCGCACGGTTGCCCTCATGGCAGGACCTGGCAGCACAGCTGGGCGTCGCGCGCGGCACCGTCCGGACCGCCTATGAGAAGCTCGCGGCCGCCCAGTTGATCGAGGCAACGCCAGCTGAGGGAACGCGCGTCGCACAGCGCCCCCGCACCGTCGCGAAATCCGAGCCGGTGCCGGATGAAGGCTCCTTCATGCGGATTTATCAGGAGATGACACAGGGTCCCCGGATCTTCCAGATGGGCATCCCCGCAAGCGATATCTTCCCCGCCACCTTGTTCGCGCGGATACGCGCGCACGCCATCCGCGCCGAAGCCGCTGCCGCCGCCCTCTACCCCGATCCTCGCGGCGAACTCGAGTTGAGGCGGGAAATCGCTGGCTACCTCGCCGTAGCACGGGGCATCATCTGTCTGCCGTCGCAGGTCATTATCACTGGAGGTTTCGGTGCGGGGCTCGGCCTGGCGCTATCCGTTCTGAAGCTGGCGGGGGAGACCGCCTGGATCGAGGAGCCCAGTTTCCCATGGACCCGAAAGGGGCTCGAACTCGCCGGTTTGTCTCTCGCTCCGGTCCCGGTCGATTGCAACGGCATCGATCTCGATGACGCACTGTGCCAGCATCCGACCGCGAAGCTTGCCCTGGTCACACCGGGTCAACATGCGCCGCTCGGCTCGACCTTGTCGCTCGAGCGGCGCCTGCGCCTGCTCGAATGGGCAGCTTCGACCCAGGCCTGGGTGATCGAAGACGATTATCTGAGCGAGCTTCAGCTGACCGGCAGGGCCGCGCCGGCGCTCGCGTCGCTCGACCGCGACGGGCGCGTCATTCACATCGGGTCCTTCAGCAAGACAATCAGCCCGACCCTTCGGCTGGGTTTCGCAATCGTGCCGGCCAGCCTCGTATGCGCTTTCGCTGAAGTCGCGGCGTGCTTAGCGCCCGCCCCGGGGCCGGCAGTGCAGCTCGCGACCGCCGAATTCATGCGGGAGGGCCACTATATTCGCCATCTCCGCCGCACGAAGCGGGCCTATGTCGCAAGGCGCGCGACGTTGCTCGAGCAGCTTTGGGCGAATGTGAATGCTGACCAGATTGCAACGCCGGGCCTGGCCGTGCTGCTGAAGCTGCCGAGGGAAATATCGGACATTGCCGTGGCGCGCGAGGTTTCGGCCTTCGGGATGTCGCCCGCACCGCTCTCCGCGTGGTATGCGTCGCCCGCAACTGCCGAATCCGGCCTCTTGCTCGGGGTCGCCACCACGCCGGGCAAGAACCTGGCAAAATCCTGTGATCGGCTCTTCGAGGCGATTAGGCGGATCGACGGCGGACAGCCGATTTGAGACTGCTCCAAGTAAGACGTTGCTAGGCAGCGACACTCGTTGAAACAAGCGACCACTGAACGAGGCCGTCTATGGTAACGCGAATCTTCGCCGGCAGCGCCTTTGTCTGCGGCCACAGGACGCTGATCGGCAGTTCGCCGCCTGACAGGCCCTCCAGGACAATCTGAAGGGCCCCGTCTTGAAGATCGCCTTCCACCATCCATGACGGAAGTTGCGTCAGACCGTGTCCTGCCTTAGCGGCCATTAGCACCGTCTCGAAATCCTGCAGTTCATGCTTGACGGGGACGGCCTGCCGCGCTGTCGAGCCGTCGGGTTGCTTCATCAGCCAGGCGATGCGGTTGCCTTGCCGTCGTCCGACGATGCAATCGTGTCCGGCAAGATCGCTCCAGGATCGCGGAACGCCCCGCCGTGCGAGATAGCCAGGTGCTCCGACTATCACCGTCTGCTGGACCCCAATCTGTCGCGCGACGAGGTCGGTCGAATCCTCAAGATTGCCGATACGCACGGCGAGGTCGATGTTTTCGCCGATCAGGTCGACCCGCCGGTCGGTGAAGCTGACATTGAGGTTCAGCGCTGGATAGCGTTTCGCAACCCCTAACAGTACGGGCATGACGTGCAGTCGACCGAACGCCGTCGGGAGATCGATGCGGACTTCGCCGCCAGGCGTGTCCCGCGCGAGCGCGAGGGCGCTCTCGCCACGCTCAAGTTCGTCGAGTGCCGCGACGCAGTGCTCCAGCCAGGCCTCTCCGGCAGGCGTCAAGGTCAGGCGGCGGGTCGTCCGGTGGAGCAGCTTGGAGCCCAAGCGCGCCTCCAGACGCGACACCGCCCGGCCGATCGCGGACTTGGCCATGCCCATTTCCGCCGCAACCGCGGTGAAACTACCGAGCCGAATAACGGCTACGAATTCGGCGATGCCATCGAAACGCGAGTTCATCCGCCTATTGTAGCTTCAGGCCGGCACTAATCTGCTGAGGAGTATCCCTTTATATCTTCTGGAGCTTTAATTCTCCACAGGAGCCGCCCCATGCCCTCTCTATTCGATTCCTTCGATCTAGGTCCCGTCCACCTCACGAGCCGCATCGTCATGCCGCCGATGACGCGCACCCGCACCTCCGAGGGTGCTCTTCCGACAGATGGCGACCTCCCGAACGAACTGACCGTCAAATATTACGGTCAGCGAGCTAGCGCCGGCCTGATCATCTCCGAAGTCAACGACGTGGATCAGTCCAGCCACGGCTACGCGCGGATTCCCGGGATTCACTCCGAAGCCCAGAAGCAGGCCTGGCGCCCGGTGACCGAAGAGGTTCATCGTCAGGGCGGCACCATCTTCATGCAGCTGTGGCATGTCGGCCGACTGGCGCATTCCTCGCTTCTGCCGAACGGCCAGGCGCCAGTGGGCGTGACCGCGGAACAGGCCGTCGGCTCAGAGGTGTTCGCCCATGGCCCGGACGGCCGGTTGCGCTTCATGGCGGCAGAGACGCCGAGGCCGCTCAGCACCGAGGAAGTGACGGCCATGGTGGGAACCTTCGCCAAAGCCGCCGCCAATGCGCGGGAGGTCGGGTTTGACGGCATCGAGATCCATGCCGCCAACGGCTATCTGATCGAGCAGTTCATGAACTCGGTGCTCAACACCCGTACCGACCGCTACGGCGGCGGCAGCATGGAAGATCGTGCGCGCTTCCTGATGGAAGTCGTCGACGCGGTCGTGGCGGAATTCGGCGCGGGACGCGTGGGGGTTCGCCTCTCACCGTTCGGCAAATATGGTTCAATGCCCGCTGATCCGCTCGTCGAGGAGACGTTCCTGTACATCGTCGAGCAGCTCGGGCGCCGTGGCGTGGCCTATGTCCATCTGCTCTACGAACTGCTGCCCGACGGCAACATGGAATCGGCCACATTCGAGGCGCGCCATCTCGACCACGACATGCTCGCCAAGGCGCGAGCGTCGTTCCCCGGCGCGTTCATCTGGTGCGGCGGCTTCAATGACGTCGAGCGCGCCCAGGCAGCGCTCGATACCGGGCTGGTGGACCTGATTGCCTTCGGCAGGCCGTATATCGCGAACCCGGATCTCGTCGAGCGTCTTCGGAGCGGCTGGCCATTGGCCGTAGCGGACCGGTCCGTCTATTACACCCGCAATGGCGAGGTGGGGTACACGGACTTCCCCACCTATTCGAAGAATGGCGCCGCAAGCAGGGCCGCCTGACACGACGATAGGCCGAGCAGGAGTCCGGCGCAGCGCCACGCACTCCTGCCGGTCGAGACGACCTCCATAGGTTCCGGCGGAGTCGCCCTGTGCCCGCGCAGATCCTGGATCTGGGTGCGCCTGACCGCCCTTCTTTCACGACAGGTAGAGACATCATGACAAAGCGAACATTTCTCGTCACCGGCGCCAGCAAGGGCATCGGCCGCGCGCTCTCGGCGCGGCTCGCCGCCGACGGTCATCACGTTGTCGGCATCGCTCGTGGCGATGATCCAGCGGACGAGCTTGGCGTGAAGGCCATCGCGAAATGGAAGAGCAGCCCGCCTCGAGGCCATTGGCAGGAGGCGGGCGTGACGATTAAATATTCGCTTGTGCTAATATAAAAATGACGTAACGTAATGTCCGGCATCTTGAGGATGCGCAACCGTGGGGGAGTACGATGAGAGTTGCTATATTTTGCGCGGCTATCATGATCGCTGCGACTGGTGGCACCATTGCCAAGGAAAAGAAAGTGGTGGTCGGTGATGCTGCGGCCCTGTGCTCTACGAAGCATTCGACCAAGAAGCAGGTGAGAGATCTGGACTGCGGTTTGACTGGCACAGCCAAAATGCCGGATGGAGCAACCCCGGAAAAGCCGCGCCTCGGATACGACACCGATCCGTGGATGGTCATTGGCTTTTAAAGCTGGCTGCAGATAGCCGCCAACTTGCGGCGTGGCCGATGGTCGCCAGGTACTTGGAATGACACTCGTATCAAATTCCAGTACAACCAAACGAATTACCGCAATCCACCAGCAATCCCCAATTGCCGTGAGCCCATCGGGCGCTTGGCGAATTGGGACGATGGTTTCGCACGACTACCTGCCGACAAAGTAGCTATCTGCGTGCCGATTGTTGCTGATTATCTATGGAATGTTTTACTTTTGTTTTCAGCACGTTACGTCGCGGGTTTCGGCGACGTTTGAGTGGGGGTCAGTAATGATCCGGTGGTGGGCCGAACTCGACGATCCTGCCACGATGCATGACAGAGAACCGCTCGCCAAATGGGCGACGACGGCAACATGGCATGGTGCACCGGCTGCATACGATCTGAGGCGTCACGTTTGCACTCACAAAAAGCTCCATCTCGGCCCTGCGATATTCATGGATGAGGCGTAGGTGTGATAGTTGTGGTAAGGGAATGACGCTTTCTTTTCATGGAGATTGCGATGAGGGAGAGAACCATTGAAAGCGGCCTCAGCCCGCAAATGCAGGAGGCCATTCCGATAATTCGACGCGTTTTCAGACAACATGCGCCGAGGCGGCTTGAGCTTGAGCTTACTGCTGGAAAAGAGTGGTATAATCATTCCCGCTGGTCCCTGCATCATTCCGGCAATGCGGTTGATATTAGGACGAAAAAGCTGGCGGATCGCGGGACCGGTATGTTGTCAATCCTTTTAGGATACTTTTTGCAGCAGGAGCTTAACTCTGAACTTGGCAAGGCCAAGTATTTAGTCCTGGTGAACGATCAAGGGCCTATGTTTCCGCATATTCACGTTCAGTATAATCCAGGGGCCAGAATGAGCACACCTGGGGACTATGACGGCAAGCGACGGCGAGCGGTCTAGCCGCCCAAAGGAACTCATTTGCGTGCTTGGTTGCCTTTTGCACGCTAGCGCGGACAAAAGCCTCGCCGCGCTCTTGCGCCATGCCGTGGAAGGCATCCTTCAATCCACCGCGCGGATACAAAGCCGTTTGATGCGCCGGTACCATCCGCCCAAATTACTCGAAGAAATAAGTAAAGCCCCCGTCGGAGGCTCCGACGGTCACCTTCGTCATCTTTTCACCGTCAAGCGACCGGTTGAGCACGCCGCGGCTTAATTCCGGCAGAAGCGTGTTGGTTAAGATGGCATCGATCATCCGCCCGCCGGATTCGATTTCCGTGCAGCGTGCCCTGACCAGATCGATGACGCCGTCGCCGATCACCAGTTCCGCGCCACTGGTTGCACGCAGCCGGCGAGCGATCCTGGCGAACTGATGACGGGTGATCGCCTCGATCATCGAATCCGACAGCGGGTAGTAAGGAATGGTTACCACCCGTCCAAGAAACGCCGCCGGAAAAACCTTCAGCAACGGCCGGCGCAAGGCCGTATCCAGATCTTCGAGGCCGGTCCGAACCGTGCCGTTCCTCGTCCGGTCCATGATGACTTCGGAGCCGACGTTCGAGGTGAGCAGGATCAATGTGTTCTTGAAATCGATGCGCCGCCCTTCGCTGTCGTCCATCATGCCCTTGTCGAAAACCTGGAAGAAGATTTCATGGACGTCCGGATGCGCCTTCTCGACCTCGTCGAGCAGGATCACCGAATAGGGTTTGCGCCGAACCGCCTCTGTCAGGAGGCCACCCTTGCCGTAGCCGACATAGCCGGGGGGCGCTCCCTTTAAAGTCGAGACAGTATGCGCCTCCTGAAACTCCGACATGTTGATCGAGATCAGGTTCTGTTCGCCACCATAAAGCGTCTCCGCCAAGGCCAGCGCGGTTTCGGTCTTGCCGACGCCGGAGGGGCCACAAAGCAGGAACACCCCCACCGGCTTTTCCGGCGCGCCGAGCCCGGCGCGGCTGGTCTGCACACGCTTGGCGATCATCTCCATGGCATGCTCTTGGCCAACCACGCGCTCGCACAGAGTGGCCGCGAGCCGGAGGGCTTTTTCGGTCTGGCTCGACAGCATGCGCCCCGTGGGGATGCCGGTCCAGTCCTGGACCACCGCGGCCACGGCATTTCGATCAACCGAGGGCAGGATCAGCGGCGCCTCGCCTTGCGCCTCGGCCAGTTCAGCCATGCGTTCGCGCAACCGGGTAAGATCGGCGACCGGATCAGGTGGAAGTCCATCGGCAACAGCCGTTTTCACTTTGGGATCGGATGCCTTGTCCTTGGGCGTTTGGATCTCAGGCAACTCAGACTCAGAGGCGTTGGCATCCGCTGGCGTTTCCATCGCATCGAGCGGCATACCGTCGCCGCGCAGCCGGGCACGCAATTCGAGTATCTCGGCAACTAAAACTCTTTCGCGGTCCCAACGTTGTTGCGCGGCAGCCAGCGCGACCCCTGTTTCGGCAAGTCCGGTGTCGACCCGTGCCTGCCGTTCGGTCACCTCGATCCCGATCGCCGCCTCACGATCGATGATGCCGCGCTCGACCTCCAGCGCCTGGCGACGCCGTATGATATCCTCGAGCTCGGCCGGCGTGGCATGCTGCGAGATTGCGACCCGGGCGCAAGCGGTGTCGAGAAGGCTTACCGCCTTGTCGGGTAGTTGCCGCGCCGGGATATAGCGGTGTGACAGGCCCACTGCCGCCTCGATCGCCTCATCCAGTATCTGCACCCGGTGGTGCTGCTCGAGAACTCCGGCCACCCCGCGCAACATGAGAACGGCCACAGCTTCGGAAGGCTCGTCGATCTTTATCACCTGAAACCGACGGGTCAGCGCCGGGTCTTTTTCTATGTGCTGCTTGTATTCAGCCCAGGTCGTTGCCGCGATGGTACGCAGTTCACCGCGTGCCAGCGCCGGCTTCAGGAGATTGGCCGCGTCGCCGGTTCCAGCAGCGCCGCCTGCGCCGATCAAGGTGTGAGCTTCATCGATAAAAAGGATAACCGGTGTTTCGGACGACTGCACCTCGTCGATTACAGCCTTAAGCCGTTTTTCGAACTCGCCCTTTACGCTTGCCCCGGCCTGCATCAAACCGACATCGAGCATGCGCACGCTGACGCCCTGTAGCATCGGCGGCACATCGCCCTGGGCAATACGCAAGGCGAAGCCCTCGACGACCGCGGTCTTGCCTACCCCGGCTTCGCCCGTCAGGATCGGGTTGTTCTGCCGCCGCCGCATCAGGACATCAACGATCTGCCTGATCTCGGGGTCGCGGCCGACGACGGGATCGATCTTGCCGTCGCGGGCGCGCTGGGTCAGGTCGGTGGCGTATTTCGCCAGCGCCGAATCCCCACCCGGAGCCCGCCGTGGCATCTCCGTTGCGGAGACCGTGGTCGAGGTGCCAGCTTCGAGTGAGCCCTCCATGACATCGGCGAACCGCGCGATCACCGCGTCGGCGTCGATCTCGTCGAATGCGCCGCTGATCTTCGACAGCAGGCCTTCTAGGACCGGGGTCTTCAGGCAAGCGAGCAGAATATGCGCGCTGCGGACTTCCTCGACGCTGAACTCAAGCGTCGCCAAGTTCCAGGCCTCCTGGATGGCATGAAAGATGTGGTCGGAAAATTCCTCGATCGATGTGGCGCCGTATGGCAGCTTGTCCACGGCGCGGGTCATATCGGCCGTGAGCCGGCTGGCATCCACTCCCGCATCGGCGATGATCATTTGCACGTCCGAGCGATCGGAAAGCACCAGTTGCTCGATGAAGTGGACGAGTTCGACGTAAGGGTTGCCGCGCAGCTTGGCGGTGTCCGCGGCTGCCTTGAAGGCGCGCACGCCGACAGGATTGAGCTTGCCGACCAGTTCCTTACGCTTGAAGCTCTGTGACGACCGGCGCTGTTCCATCGAACCTGCTCCTGCAATCTGCCAGTCGACAACCTGCCACATAAGCCGTCGCTTGACAAAGCGCCTGATGGACGGCGTCGCCAAGGCCGTTCGCGGGGCCGTCAGCCTTTGGAAACCCGAACCACTGGCGGCAGAAGAATTCGCGCACCCGTGTGGTGTATTTTGCCGACTGGGTTCGGCAGTCTCGCCAAGCCATCCCATAGCGAACACGCGGTGGTCAGCTTTCGTTAGCTTTTAAGCAGCGGCTTTAATTGGCGTACGGCACATCAGTGTGGTAACCTTGGGTCAGGTGCCGTTGAGGGCCGGTCGCTGGGGGTCTGTGTGATTGATGTCGCACTTTGGCTTACTCCGCTCGACGGTGAAAATCCGTCAGGGGAGGATTTGCGCAACGACCCGGCCTTTCATGAGCTGGAGCGACTGACGGAACAGCAGAAGAAAGTCGAGTTCCAAGGCAGCAAAAACACTGAAGTCGACGTTCCGATAGACTGGCCTACCGTGCTTACCAGGGCTGAAGAGTTGCGGTCTCACGGCCGGGACCTGCGCCTTCTCGTCATTGTTACGCGTGGACTGGCCAACGAGCATGGGTTGGCCGGCCTGGCTGCCGGCCTGACCCTCATCGCGCAAACTGTCGATCAGCATTGGACGACCATGCATCCGGCCCTGCGGTCCGGTGCCACGCCGCGCGAAGCAGCCTTGCGCCGCATCAATGCGCTTACCGACCTTCAGAACAGCCAGGACGGTCTACTCAAAGATTTGCGGAAAATGACATTCTTTGCGCCGCGCGCCATTGGGCCGATCCTGGGCGCGGATCTGGAGAAGGGTTCGCTTGACGAGCGGGTCATGCTGCAGGAGGCTGCTTCGGGACTGAATGCGGCCGAGAAGGCGAAGCTGGCAAGCGAGCACAGCCAACTGGTGAACCGGGTGCGCAGCGCATGCGCGGCGCTGATTGATCAGGCCGGGCCAGAAATGACGTTGCTCATAGCCGACGCCCGCGCCGCGATCGCCGCTCTCGAGAGCGTCGAAGCCGCCTTTAACTCCCGCCTCGAAGGCGCTGGCGCCACGCTTCCCGAGTTAAAGCGGTTTCTGCAGCGTCTGCTGACGACCCTCGAACGAAACGCGACCGGTGCCACTGCCGCGAACGGCCTCGCAAAGCCGGTCGCGACGCCAGCAGAACCGGCAGCACGTGTTCGCAACGGCGATGGAGCCGATACGATGGCAAGCGTGGCAAGCTACGCAGAATCCGGCGACAGCGGCCTGCCCGACCGGATCTCCTCGCGCGACGATGTCGTCAAATGCCTCGATCTCGTCGTCGCCTTCTATGACAGCACCGAACCGTCCAGCCCGATCCCGCACCTGGCGCGGCGCGTGCGCCGAATGGTGCATATGGATTTCGTTGAACTGATGGAAGATCTCGCCCCGTCGGGACTGAAGGAATTTCGGCTTCTTGCCGGCGTTCCCGATGTCAAGAAGACGGCACAGAAAGATGAAAGGTAAGACACATGCCAGCCGAAAGCAAAGCCAAGGTCATCGAACGAAATCGCGCGCCACGGGTGCAGATCGCCTATGACGTGGAAACCTACGGCAGCCCGACGACGATCGAACTGCCGTTTGTCATGGGCGTGATGGCCGACCTTTCCGGTGCTTCGCAAACCAAGGAAGCGTCAAAGTCGGTTCTGGACCGCTCCTTCGTCGAGACCGACGCGAACCGCTTCCCCAAGTTCATGGAGGCGCTCGGACCCCGCGTCAAAGCGCGGGTGAAGAACACGCTGCCGCAGGCCGAAGGCCAAGAGCGCGACGAGGAACTGGCGCTCGATCTCACCTTCACCAAAATGGGCGATTTCGCCCCCGACAAGATCGCCGAGCAGGTTCCGCAACTGGCCGAGATCCTCAAGATGCGTCGTCAGCTCGAGGAATTGCTGGGCTTCATGGATGGCCGCGTAGACGCCGAAAAGCGTATCGCGCAGTTGCTGAACAACGAGCCACTTCTTGGCAAGATCGCCAGCCAGGCGCTGACTGACGACGACAAGGCGGGAGAATAAACCATGGCCGAACAGCAAAAGACCGCCACCCTCGCCGCCGAGGCTGAAGCCATAGACCTTGGAGAATTCAGTGGACTCCTCGAGAAGGATTTCAAGGTCAAGAAAGACGACAGCGAGAAGCTGCAGCAACTCGTGCGCAATCTCGCGCTCGCAGCGCAGTCCCGTTCCGACACCACAACCATCTCGTCCAATGCCATCAAGTCGATCAAGTCGCTGATCGCCGGTATCGACAAGATGCTGACGGCTCAGGTCAACGAGATCCTGCACGCGCCGGAAGTGCGCGAAATGGAAGGCACATGGCGCGGCCTGTGGTACCTCGTCAACAACACCGAGACCGACCAGAAGCTTAAAATCCGGGTGATGAACATCTCCAAGGAGCAGCTGGCCGACACGCTCGAAGACTACGAAGGCCAGATGTGGGATCAGAGTCCGATCTTCAAGAAAGTCTACACAGACGAATATTCGATGCTTGGCGGTGAGCCGATCGGCTGCGTGATCGGCGCCTACGAATTTTCCAACCACCCGCGCGATGTCGGTCTGCTACGCAACATCTCCGGCATCTGCGCTTCTGCGCACACGCCTTTTATCGCGGCCGCCTCGCCTCGACTGTTTCGTATGGATAGCTGGCAGGAATTGCCGAACCCTCAGGATTTGCAGCAGATCGTTTCCAACCCGGCCTATGCCTCCTGGCAGTCGCTGCGCGAAAGCGAGGATGCTCGCTACATCGGGCTGACCATGCCCCGCGTCCTGGCCCGGCTGCCATATGGCACGGACACCGTTCCGGTGAAGGGCTTCACCTTCGAGGAAGAGGTGCAGGGCGATCACAACAAGTATGTCTGGATGAACGCCGCCTTCCCGATGGGCGTCAACATCAACCGCAGCCACAAGCTGTTTGGCTGGGGTACCCAGATCCGCGGCGTCGAGAACGGCGGAACGGTGCTTAATTTGCCGGTGCACAGCTTCCCGACCGATGATGGGTCGATAGCGATGAAATGCCCCACGGAAGTCGCCATTGATGACCGGCGTGAGGCGGAACTCGCCAAGCTTGGCCTGATGCCGATCCTGCACCGGAAGAACACGGATCTTGCGGCTTTCATCGGTGCCCATTCGTTACAGGACGACGAAACGCGCGCCGGCCGACTGGTGGACCCCGATGCGCAGTCTAATGAGCGGCTGAGCGCCAACTTGCCCTACTTGTTCCCGGTTTCGCGCTTTGCGCACTATCTCAAAGCCATAGCGCGAGACAAGGTCGGGTCGTTTAAGGAACGCTCCGACATGCAGATCTGGTTGACCGAGTGGATCAACCGCTACGTGCTGGCCAACCCGGCCTTTGCCGACGACAAGGCGCGCGCCAAGCGCCCGCTCGCCGCCGCCGAGGTCCAAGTGGACAGCGTGGAGGGGCGGCCGGGCTACTACAACGCCCGCTTCTATCTGCGCCCGCATTACCAGTTGGAGGGCATCAATGCCTCGCTTCGACTGGTGTCGGAACTGCCGTCCGTTAAGACTTGATTGCAGCAACAACAATCTTTTTTTTGACAATGGTGGAGAGAGACAATGCCAGTAAAGATTGATGGTTTTCTGAAGGTTCCCGATATCAAGGGCCCCAGCACCCGCGACGGCCACGATGATGAGATCGAAATCCATGGCGTCGACTACAAGATGGTCGCACCCTATGACCCGAATTCGCTCTCACGTCGGGGGCGCGTGTCCATGGGCATGATCAAGTTCATCAAACACTACGACAAATCTTCGCCTTATCTCAAGAAAGCCTTGTTCGAGAACAAGGCCCTCGATGAAGTGGTGTTCTCGGCACGTCGGACGATCGATGGCGAGACTAAGGATTATCTGGTCGTCACCCTCACCGACGCCTCGATCATGGAATACGACATGTCGCAGGCCGAGGATGAGGAAGACCTGATCCAGGAAGAGGTCAGCTTCGCCTACAAGAAGATCAAGTTCGTCTATGACGGCAATGATGAAGCCGAAATGGATGTCTATGTCGGCAAGTGAGGGTCGGCGACCCGACGCTGGCAAGCAGCACAGTACCGGCAGCTTGCGGGCAAAAAGCGAGGCCGTCCAGCCGTCGCTTTGGGATCGCCTCGTCAATGACCTGCCTGGTCTGACCTCGGAGATAGACGGGCTGCGCCATGTCTTGCTCGACGAGCTTGGCGCCGACCGTGTCGACGCCCTCGTTGGCGCCAGCGCGCGGGCCATCGACGCTGATGCCGAACTCACAGCCGAGCAAAAACGGCGTCTGCATCGATTGGCCTTTCAGACCCAGCATCGGGTCGAGATCGAAAGTCGCGGCGTTGTGGTGTCAGCCCGCGTGCTCAGAGAAGCAGTGCGGCGTGACGTCGAGGCGCTCTTCAACACCGAGCGCTTCGAGGCCACGCCGCTCCTGTCCGATCTGGAAAATGAACAGGTATCGGACAACCCACCGTCGCTCGCAGATTTCCCGGAGGTGCGCCGGAGCGTGGTCAATTACGGCGTCCCCTCCTTCTCGGGCAGGTCTTCGCGCGACTTTGATCGCGATGTGCTGGCGCGTGAGATCCGTGCGGTGCTCGCCACCTTCGAGCCCCGCCTCAAGGAAAGCGCAACAAAGGTCACAGTGACGCTTGGCGACAAGACCGCCGGCCTCAAGATCGAGATTGACGGTGTGCTGATCATAACCCCGACACCGGAACGCATGCGCCTGCGCACTACGATCAATCTCGATAACGGCGCGGCGCGGACCGAAATCAGGGACGCCTGAGATGGATCGGGTCTTCGTCGAATATTACGAGGAGGAGTTGACCCACATCCGCGGCCTTGCGGCCGAATTTGCCGATATGCATCCAGCGGTCGCGCGCAACCTTTCCCTCGACACGGTCCCCTGTCCGGACCCCTATGTTGAGCGGCTGCTGGATGGCGTGGCTTTCCTCGCGGCGCGCACCCGGCTAAAGGTCGACGCCGAGCGTTCGCGATTTTCGCGCAGTGTGCTCGACGTTCTTTATCCCGATCTGGTCACCCCGGCGCCGGCAACGGCGATGGTGGTGCTCAAACCAGGCCAGCAGGTCCAGACCATGCTCGACGGCCACGTCGTCAGGCGCAACACCCGGCTGGTTTCCAGCCTGCGGCCCGGCCTTTCGACGCGCTGCACTTTCTCGACCGCGCAAGAGACGACCCTGTGGCCGATAGCAATCACTTCGGTCAGCTATTTTCAGGACCGCAGCGCGTTGGCGGCGGCCGGGATGGCCACGGTCGGCGGTGTGCGCGGCGAGGCGGCGCTCCGCATCACGCTGGCCCCGACCGGTAAAGGCAAGCTCCACGAATTGACGCTCGACCGGCTCGATATTTATTTTGCCGGGCGAACCAAGGCGCCGCTGCTATTCGACGCGATCTTCGGCACTTGCTCAAGCGTTGGCGCACGCGCTGAGGGCAAGAGCAACCCGTTGTCGCCCTTGCCAGCGCCCGAAATGGTTGGCATCAGCGACGACGAAGCCTTGATGCCGCGTACCCGCCCGACATTCGAAGGATATCGCCTCCTGCGAGAATACTTCATAATGCCCGAGCGCTTCCACTATGTGCGGGTTTCGGGGCTACAGCCTGTCGTGCGTCGATGCGACGGAGGGCTTGAGATCGTCTTCCAATTCAGGCGTCCGGTGCCAGAGTTGGCCGATCTGACATCGGCC
Source organism: Mesorhizobium sp. B2-4-1 (assembly GCF_006442185.1). NCBI lineage: Bacteria > Pseudomonadati > Pseudomonadota > Alphaproteobacteria > Hyphomicrobiales > Phyllobacteriaceae > Mesorhizobium > Mesorhizobium sp. B2-4-1. The sequence goes on from NZ_VFVN01000007.1 coordinate 88,901, forward strand.
GACTTCGAACTTTTCGCAACGCCGATCATCAATCTTTTCGAACGTGAGTGCAACGTCGTCGAGATCGATGCGCGTAAGACACGCCAGGTTTTGCATGCAGACCGCACGAGGGCGCGCGACTTTGAAATCTATCGGATCATTCGTGTTGAGGACGCCGACACCGAAGGCAACGACGCCGAAATTCCGGAACTGTTCAGCCTGGGGCAGAACAGCGGCAGTGGGTGGGTCTACTCAACCGAGCGGCGCCCTCGGCGCGCGACCGAAGACGAACGGCGCGACGGTCTAACGCGCACGTCATACACCGGCGACGACGTTTTCCTGGCCGTATCGCGACCGCTCGCAAGCCCGGCGTACCGACCTCTGAAGCGTCTCGACGTCGTAGCACTGTGCACCAATCGTGACCTGCCGATCCTCGATGACAATCCCACATTGACGCTTGAGGCCGGCGACCCGGTCGAAATCGTCAGGCTCCTTGGAGCCCTGCGTCCACCGCAGCCGGCGATCCCCGCAGCACTGCCCACAGGGGCCGAGGGTGAATCGCGCGCCGACGATCTCGCCTGGCGGTTGGTGGCACAGCTCATGCTCAACTTCCTCAGCCTTGCCAAGGAGGGCCGCGGCGTCGACCCGTTGCATGCGCTTCTCGATATCTATGCCGACCGAGGCGATCCCAGCCTGGCTCGCAATGTACATTCGATCGCCCGCATCGACTCGCGGCCCGTCGTGGAGCGGCTTCAGATCGAGGGGCCGATGTGCTTCGGACGCGGCACCGAGGTGACGTTGCATGTCGATGAATCCATCCTGGCTGGCCAAAGCACTTTGCTGCTTTCGGCTTTGCTGGCGCGGCTGTTCGCCCGATATGCCGGAATAAACGGTTTCGTGCGGACCCGCACGCGGCTGCTGCAGAAGCAGGAGGATGTGCCATGGCCGATGACGCCCGGCAATCGCTCCCTGATCTAGACAAGCCCAGCCCAAACCCCGCTGAAGGTCTGTCCGAAGGGTTCGACTTTTTCGAATTGCTGCGCCGTCTCGAACAGCAAAATGCCGTGTTCGGCCATTCCGGCCGTCCCGACCGTGAGCCGGCAAGGCTTGGCCAGCATGTGCGCCTCGCCTTCTCGGCCAGGGACCTAGTCCATTTCCGCGAAGCCGACAACGGCAAGCCGGCCCGGGTCACGATTGCAAATCTGGGTCTCTTGGGCCCCGAGGGTCCAATGCCGCTGCATCTGACGCGCTGGGTGCTCGACCGGCTGTCGCAGCGGTGGTTCGCCGGGGCCAACGCACAGCTGACCAGCGACACTACTTTCGTCGATTTCGTCAACATTCTGCAGCACCGCATGATCGCCCTTTACTATCGGGCGTGGGCGGATGCGAATCCGGCCGTTCAGGTTGAACGCGCGGTCGGTGGCCGGGTTCGCGCCATGCTTGCGGCCATGGCCGGTATCGGACTTCCCGGCACCCGAAACATCGATCTCGACGTGGTGAAGCTTCGCCAGGCGGCTTCGCTCGCCAGCCAGGTCGAGGGCCCGGAACGACTGACACTGTTCCTGGCGGAAGCCTTCAAGGTGCCGGTAAAGATCAAGGAATTCGTCGCCGCCTGGACAATCATACCAGCAGGCCTCCAGACCCGCCTCGCAAAATCCTTTGCTGTGCTCGGTCGGGGGGCGACGATCGGCCCACGCGTTTTCACCCGCCAAAGCAGGATCGAACTGCGGGTCGGCCCTTTGAAGTATGATGATTTCAAGACATTCCTGCCGGGCAGCCAGCGGCTCAAACTGTTCCAGCACGCGGTTCGCGACATGGTCGGAGAATCTCTCGATGTCGATCTGCGTATCGTGCTTGCGCGTGAAGCAGTGCCGCCGCCCCGTATTGGAGCGGTGCAGCTCGGGCGAACCGCCTGGCTTGCGCGACCCGCTGAAAGGGGAGATGCTGATGATATGCGGCTGCGCACAATCGTCGGATGGCGGCCGGAAATGGCGGGGGGCGCGGCATGAGTCTGCTGCTAACGCTAGAGCAAGGGCCACGCACCCAGGCGGTGCGGCAAACTCGCCTGGACGAAGGTGAGCTGGTGATCGGCCGCAGCGCCGATGCAGGCTGGCAGATCGATGATCCCGACATGTTCGTTTCACGTGCTCACTGCAAAATCTCTGGCGGGCGAGATGGATATTTCGTCACCGACACATCGAGCAGCGGTTTGTTCATAAACGATTCCGATAGCCCGCTTGGTCCAGGCAGGTCCGCACGCCTTCAAAGCGGCATGCGGCTCAGGCTGGGCGATTACGTCGTCTGTGTCGACCTGCAGATCGCGGCCGCTCAAGCGCCCGCAGTCATCCAGCCGGTACCAGAACGTCTGCCAGCGGCATCGCGGGCGCCGGTAAGCATCGGCCGCGATGACTTCTTTTCCGCCAAGGTCGAAGAAGCGCCGCAACGGCCTCGACCTGCTGATCTGCCGAACCCGTTCGAGCAGCCGATCCCAGGGGCGTTCGAGCGCGCGTCTTCCGGCCAGCGCAACTCGCCTGCTTTCGACGACCCGTTCAGCCTCGATCCGGTTTCAACGCCGGTGTCGAAAAACGCCGCCGCTTATGTCGAGCAGGGCGGGGTGGGCAGCCGGGCGGATCCATTCAGCCTCGACCGGCCCCCCCCTCCCAGCCACGGAGCTGAATCCGCAGCGGGAAAGCTGTCCGACTTCAACGATGATTTTGGTTTCGGACCGGTCTCCTCGCCCAGTTCGACAAATAACTCGGCCTCGACCGGCCAGCGCGAGCGCATTGCCCAACGGCCACCATCCGCCAATCCCTGGGATATTCCCGCGCAACCGGCCGATGTCCTGCCTCCAGCGCGCATGGGTGCTGCTTCCAAACCTGCCCGCCCGCCGGCAAGCGCGCAGCCCGCCGAGATGGCGCTCCGCGCCGCCTTCTTGCGCGGCATGGGCGTCGAGGAAGCCGATTTCCCCGGGCGCGACAGCATCGTGGAAATGGAGAAGTTCGGCCGCGAATACCGGCTGATGATGGAAGGGCTGATGCAGCTTCTGCGCAAGCGGACCGAGGAGAAAGGAAATGCTCGCGTCGCCCAGACAATGGTCGGTGCCTCCGAAGTCAATCCGCTCAAATTTCTGCCGACGGTCGACGACGCCATCGTGACGCTGGTCGCCGAGCGCAGCCCCGGATTTCTCGCCGGGGAGGCGGCAATCGCCGATGCAGTTCGCGATCTCGCGCAACATCACGTGCGCGCTTGGCGAGGCATACAGGCCGCTTTGCGACGGATGATCGATCGTTTCGATCCCGCAGCGATCGAGGACGAGCTGAAATCGAATTCGGCGATCGGCACCCTGCTTTCGGGCGGGCGCGGCGCCAAGCTGTGGGAGCTCTATCAAAAACGCCATCGCGAAATCGCCGAAAGCGCGGAAAAAAGCTTCCTTGGCGAAATCGGCACTGATTTTCGAGATGCATATGAGGAGGAGTAAGCCATGATCGACCGACGTGAATTGATGATTGCCCTGGGCGCGACCGGGCTGGTTGCAGCGTGCCAGAGCGGTCCGCCAAAGCCGTCGGTGATCACCGTCAACGTGACCGGCGGGGCCGGCATGAATCCGGGGCCAGGTGGCGGCGACCGGCCGGTGACGGTTCTCGTGATGCGGTTAAAAAGCACCGGCAAATTCAATTCCGCCGACTATTTTGCGCTGCAGGGGGATGCCGGCAGCGCACTCGCAGGAGATCTTATCGGTTCCGACCAGATCGCCGTCGGGCCCGGAAAATCCGCATCCAAGACCATCACGGTCGAGCCGGACGCGACGGCTCTGGGCTTCGTTGCACTGATCCGCGAACCTGGCGGCAGGAACTGGCGGACAACCAAGTCGGTGTCGCCGGGATCAAAGTTCACCATCAATGTCACGTTGGGCAGCGGCGGCATCTCCGCCTAGCAGCCAAGGTAAGGGAGCTCAATGCAGAGAGTAGCGGCATGAGCGATGCAAACAGGGTGCTATGGTCCGAAGGACTTTTCCTGCGAACCCAGCATTTCCAGCAGCAGGATCGTTTCTTCGAGGCGACGGTGCGCGGCGCGTTGCAGGCCGGACAACTGCATACGTTCGGCTTTCGACAGCTGACGCTGGACCAGGCATTGCTGGAAGCCGGCCAGGTCGCGATCCTGTCGGCCCGGGGCATCTTCCCGGATGGGACACCTTTTTCCATTCCGGATTTGATGGACGCGCCGCGACCGCTGCCGGTCACCCCCGAGACGGGCGCAGGGCCAGTGCTGGTCGCCTTGCCGCTGGAGCCTCCCGGTGGTGCCGGCTTCGATCCGGCACACGCCGCCGCCTCTGGAGCGCGATATCACGGGCGGATCGTTTCGGTGCGCGACGCTGTCCAGGGCGGTTCGGATCCTGAAGAAATCGAAATCGCCCGTCCGCAGGCGCTGCTGCTTGCACCTGGCAAGTCGGTTGGTGGCTACACCGCCTTGCCGATAGCCGACCTCAACGGAGTTCGAGCCGATGGCGGCGTCTCTCTGGACGAGAGCTTCCTGCCACCGGCACTGGTTACCGGCGCGGTGGCCTGGTATCGGCAATTGCTTCTGGAAGTTGTCACCGGCCTCGACCAGATCGCCGAGGCGCATGGCAAGATGGTCATGGGCGGGCCTGGGCGCAGCGTCGAAGACCTGTTGATGCTCAACCTCGCCAATGCGGCGCGTCCGCGACTGGCTCACATGCTGGCGCAGGATGTCTTCCATCCGGCCGAGCTTTACCTGGAACTCGCCGGGCTCGCCGGTTCGATGGCAACTTACGGATCGAGCGCGCGGCGGCTGGGCGAGTTGCCCGCTTACGATCACATGGCGCCCGGCCCTGCCTATTCGGCGCTGGCGGATGCGCTGCGCTCGCTCATTCTCAGCCTTCGCTACATCGAGCCGAAATCGCGTGCGCTGCCCGTCATGCGGCACTCGACCAATGTCTGGAAAATTCGCATCGACAACCCAAAGCTGTTGGTGGCCAGCCGCATCGTCATCCGGGTCGGCTCGGAGCTGTCGGAGGATGCCTTGCGCAAGATCTTCGTCAATCAGGCGACCGTCGGCTCGGCCGACGAGTTCGAGGGCCTCTGGAAATCGCGCTTGCCGGGCATTCCGCTAAAGCCGCTTCATTCCCAGCCACGCGAAATCCCCTACGACGGCGATCGACTGTGCCTCGAATTGGATCAGAAAAGCGAACACTGGGCCTCGCTGCTCGACGCACCAGGCTTCGTCATCGGTGTTTCGGGCGTGTTGCCAAGCGAGCCGCAGGTGGACTGCTATTCGGTGAACAGGTGAGATCATGAGCCGCGATGATCCTTTCGGACTGTCGGAGGATCGCGAACGCACTCGCATACGATTGAGCGGCGCGCCGATGCCAAGGCCCATGGCGCCACTTTCGCCGGGCGCACTGGTAAAACGCTCTCGCACCCACCCGAACGCGCTTGTCAACGCCTTTGCGCCCTTGCTCGAGTTCGCTCCCGAGCTCGAAAGCGCAATGCCGCCAGACAATCCGGAAGTCTTGCGCACCCGCTTGCTCGAAGAACTGGTTCGGGCACGCGACACGGCTATGTCGACGGGGTCCTCGATGGAGCGAGCCGACCAGGCAGCCTGGGTGGTGGCTGCGTTGCTCGACGATCTGGCCCTGAACACGCCTTGGGGCGGGGCCAGCGCCTGGCCGCGGCAGCCGCTCGTCGTCATGCTGCGCGGCGATGTCGATGCCGGCACGCAATTCTTCACGCGACTCGACGAACTGGAACGACATCCTAACCGGGACCGAGAATTGCTTGAACTGCAGTACCATTGCCTGGCGCTCGGCTTCCGTGGCAAATATCGCGTGCCCGGCCGCTCAGGCGACCGCTCGCTCAATGCGGTTCGCGTGGCGGCGGCCCGCTTCCTGCGCAATGCCGACGCCGAAGGCGCGCCTTTAGCGCCAAACTGGAAAGGTGTCATCGCCTCCGACCAGCCGCAGCGCTTCATCGTGCCGATCTGGGTCATGGCGCTCGGTGCTGCGGTTGCAGCCGCGGCGATCCATATCGGGCTGTCGATGGGACTGAGCAGCCAGGCGGTCGAGCTTTCCGCACTTGTTCGTGCCCTGCCACCGCCTGCCCGCGGCGACATCATCCGCGCGTCGCCCAAAGTCGACGCCCCGCCACCGGAAAAAGTGGATTTCGCGCTGTTGCCGGAATTCCAGGCGGGGGCGCCGGCCGAGCTCAAATCCGCTCTCAGCGGCACCGAGAGCGTTTCACTGGCCAAGCTGATCATCCAGGCCTCCAACCCCGAGCTATTCCAGTCATCGCGGCCACAACTGACCGATGGTTTCGAACCCTTGATTGGTTCGATCGCCAAGGTGATCCTCGCCAATCAGGAGCTGATCGGAAACATCACGGTGGTCGGCCATACTGACAGCGTTCCTTTGCAAAAGACCAACCCGCTGTCGACCAACCAGCGACTATCCGAGGCTCGCGCCCGGACGATTGCCGACATGCTGGTTCAAAACGGAGTGCCGCAGGATCGCGTCCATTCGGAGGGCCGGGCTGCCACCGATCCTGTGGCCAGCGACAGCACGCGCGAGGGGCGAGCCTTGAATCGCCGCGTCGAGGTGCTCGTCGAAAAGAGGCTGTGAGATGTTCATCCTGCGCTTCCTCTGGGCGGTCCTGACATCGCGCTGGCTGTGGACGCTGATCGGCCTGACGCTGCTATCCCTGGTTATCTGGATCTTCGGTCCGATCGTCAGGGTTGGTCCCTACGACCCCTTCGCCTCCGAAAATGTGCGCATCGTCATCATCGCGCTGCTGGTCATCTTCTGGCTGGTCTGGCTGATCGTTGCCCAGCGCCGGGCGATCCGCGCCAACCGCATGTTCGTCGCCGAGATTGCCGCGCCAGCGGTGGAAAAGCCGCTCAGCCCAGGCGAAGAGAACGTCGCCGCCGTGGGCGCCAAGTTCGCCGAGGTGATGACCGAACTGAGGCGCCGCAAGCTGGGCGGGCGCAAGTTCCTGCGCGAGATGCCTTGGTATGTGATCGTCGGGCCGCCGGCCACCGGCAAGACCACCGCCTTGCGGCAGTCCGGACTGAATTTTCCGATCGACCTCACAGACGACTTGCAGGGGGTCGGTGGCACGCGCAACTGCGACTGGTTCTTTTCCGAAAACGCGGTTCTAATCGACACCGCCGGCCGCTATGTCCAGCAGGAGAGCCAGCCGGATGTCGACGCGGCCGAATGGCTCGGTTTCCTCGACCTCTTGAAGAAACATCGCGGCCGCCGTGCGCTGAACGGCGTGATCGTCGCGCTTTCGATCGACGTCCTTTCGGAGGGCGACGAGGCCATCAAGGCGCACGGGCGCAAGATCCGCCGCCGGTTGGCCGAGCTCAACGACCGGCTTGAAATCCGCCTGCCGGTCTATCTGATGCTGACCAAGGCCGACCTGATCAAGGGCTTCGAGCCCTTCTTCGGCGGCCTGTCGACCGCCTCGCGCGAACAGGTGTGGGGGACGACGTTCGCGCTGGATGCGCGCGTGGATGGCAAGACCATCGAACGAGAAATCGCGACGCTGGCGACCGAACTCGAGCGGCGCCTGGTGACGCGCCTGGAGGACGAGGACAAACTCGCCGCCCGTGCCGAAATCTTCAGGTTTCCCGCCCAACTGACAAGCTTGTCCGAACCGATCCAGGTGCTGGTCGAAGCCATGTTCGGCGAAAGCCGGTATGAGGAGGCTGCCTGGCTGCGCGGCCTCTACCTGACATCGGCGACGCAGGAAGGGGCGCCTATCGACCGGCTGACCGCCGCGCTGTCTTCCTCCTTCGGTCTTCCGCCGCGGCGCGCCTTGCCCGCATCTCGGGTCGAGAAACGCAGCTTCTTCCTGAAGAACCTCCTCACTGAAGTCATCTTCAAGGAAGCAGGCCTCGGTACATTTGACCCACTGGCGCAACGCCGCCGAGCCTGGATCTGGCGCGGCGCCGCTGCCGCATGCGCTGCGGCGGCGTTGCTGGCAGGCGGCCTGTTCACCTGGTCCTATTTTGACAACCGCCATGCGATCTCGGCGCAGGCAAGCCAGTTCGAAGCGCTGCAAACGCCGCTGACCTCCGCTGCCGCAACCCCGGCATCGGTGGAGCGGCCTGCCATGGACGGCGCGCTCGAGGCGATGGACGCGGTCGCAAATGCCCGGACAGCACCGCCGGGCGCTGCCCACGATCTGCTTGGCCCATCGGCCTCGGCGGAACTGGTCAGGGCACAGGCCGACACTTATGACCACGCCCTCCGCAACGTGCTCGAGCCCCGGATGGTGGCCCTGCTCGAGGCGACGATGTGGCGCCAGATCCGCGATCCCGACTTCATGCTCGGTGCGCTCAAGACCTATCGCATGATGACGGGCCTGTCGCAGATGGATCCAGACTACGCCCAGAACTGGTGGGTGAACAGTCTGCCCGAATTCGCGGCCGCGGCGCCATTTCCGACAGCCGACGCCGAAGAGCATCAGCTTGCCGCGATCCGCCGGATGACGGTCGACGAAAGCTACGTCGCGCCGGACCAGGCCCTGGTTGCCGAAGCTCTGAAAACGGTCTGCACGATTTCGTTGCCGGCGCGTGGCTACAAGCAGTTGTTGGCCGATCCGGCAGTGGCCGGGCTGAAGGAGTGGATACCGGCCAATTTCGCCGGCCCAAACGGCGGCAAGGTGTTTGCACGGCGTTCGGGCAAGACACTACGCGTCGGCATTTCGGGCGCTTTCACCTATTCCGGCTTTCACGACGTCATTCTCGACCGCATCGACGATGTCGCCGCCCAGGCGGCGCTCGATCGTGCGGTTTTCGCCGGCGGTTGCTCGGAAAATGCCGAGACATCCGTCTCGGCGCTGTCCGAGGATATTCTGAAGCTCTACTACGACGACTACATCGCGCAATGGGATAGCTTCCTGCGCGACATGAGGCTTGCACCATTGACCGATCTCAATGTCGCCGGCGAAAACCTGAAAGACCTCTCAAGTGCGGATTCAGCGCTGAAGCGGCTGCTTACGGCGGTCGTTCAGGAGACAGAACTGACCCGTTCCGACGAAGCGCCTGCCGACGACAAGGCGGCAGCCAAGGGCACCTCGAAGCTGCTCGGCAAGCTGGGTAAGCTTGGCAAGCTGGCGACATCGGGTGCGAAACTACTTCCCCGCGCCGGATCCGCCAGTGAGGTGGACCTGACCGGCAATCTGGTGGCCGAACATTTCAAACCGCTGAAGAGCACCATCGCAGAGGTCGACGGCCAGCCACCGGCGCTGGATGCTGCCGTTGTCGCACTGACCGCGCTTTCGAACGTCCTGCAAACGGTCACCGCGAACCCCAATCCACAGGATGCCATCAAGAAACAGGGAGGCCTTGCCGAACTGACGGGCGCGGTGGCAAGGCAGGCCCAGATCCTGCCCGATCCCATCAACAGCTGGTTGGGCGGGATAGCCGGCGACACCAGCAATTTGACTCAGAAGGCGGTCACTTCGGAACTCAACGCCATCTGGCGGGCCGACATACTGCCTTTCTGCCAGGCGGCGCTGAACAATCGCTATCCCTTCAGCGAAGCCAGTGCGGTCGACGTCAACGTGCGCGATTTCGCCCGCCTGTTCGGGCCCGCCGGGCTGATCGACGGTTTCATCAACGACCACCTGATCAATTATGTCGACACGACCGGCGAGCCTTGGAAGTGGCGCGCCGATTTCGGCCTCGACCCTTCGGCGCTGGCGGCGTTCGAGCAGGCCAGGCACATCCGCGACGATCTTTTCCCCGGGGGTGCCGGACCGGTGATGAGCTTCACGCTCGAACCGAAGGATCTGTCTCCCAACCTCACGCGCGTCACGCTCAATCTCGATGGCCAGAGCCTCGTCTACTACAACAACGCAACGCGGCCGCAACCGATGACCTGGCCCGGCAAGGACGGCACCGGGGTCATTTCGCTCGCCTTCCAGCCGATCGACGGATCGCCCGAAATCATGCTCAACGAGACCGGCAGCTGGGCGTGGCTGAGGATGTTGCGCAGCGGCCGATTCACCGGAACCTCGCTTTCGGATGTCTACAGTCTGCGCCTGGGCACGAAAGGCATGTACGCCGATTTCGAGCTCAAGGCCGCCAGCGTCGAAAATCCGTACAATCTGGAAATGTTCAAGAAGTTCACATGTCCGCCGCAGATATGATCCTGCCTGGCTTTTACGGCAAAATGCCCGCCACCGGCGATTTCGTGACACGGCGGCTGCCGGGGGAGTTTGTGCGCGTCTGGGACCGCTGGCTGGCGCAGCACATCGTTCCGCTGATCGGCTCCGAATTTTGGCCAAGCCCAAGCACAACCGCGCTGCGCTTCCTGGCAGGCCCGGCTTCCTTCGGCGCATCGGCAGGCATCATTTTGCAGAGTGCCGACAGAGTTGGCAGGCAGTTTCCTTTGAGCGTAGTTGCGCAGCTTGCTGAGGCTCCCGTTCGGCTGGCCGATGCCGAGGCGTGGTTTTCCAGCATCGAACAGGCGGCCTTCGCCGCCCAGCGTGGCGACCTGACGCCCGACGGACTGGATGCCGCGCTGGGCGCCCTGCCCGTGCTGACTGTCGAGCCGGGCGACGAGGTCATCAGCGGCATGGTGATATGGACCACCCGTTCGGATATTTTCGACATCGATCCGCAATCGCCGCAAGCGACGCTGGAACAGATCTTTGCCGCCAGTTGGGAGACTAGCTGATGCAGATATTGCCAAGACAGTTGAAGGCTCGCTGTTTCACCACCGCGTAAGGATGCGTGGTTCAAATGTGGATATTGTCCAACGAGACGCCATTTGCCGCCCAGGAAAGCTGGACGCGTGACGAGCGCGGACATGAGGTCTGGCTGATCGCGATCAAGGCGTCGTTCGAGATCGATCCTGACGGCAAACAGCGGCTCCTGAAGGATCAGACGCCGGTGAATCTGGCACCCGTTCACGGTGCGGATCCGAACGAGCTTCTCGACGAGACGGACCTCAATCTGGAGAAGAAGCATACGGACGTTTTGGTCGAAGGACACGTCTACACGCCCGGCGGGCGCCCAGCCATTGAGAGCGCGGCGCGCATAAAAATCGGCGACGTGGACAAGACCGTCAATGTCGTGGGCGACCGTGTGTTCATGCCGGGCGCGGTGTCGGTGCGGATGAGCCGGGCGGAACCATTCACGAAAATGCCTATCAGCTGGCGCCGGACCTACGGCGGCACGGATATGGAAGCATCGACGCCGAACTGGGACCAGCGCAATCCGGTCGGCACCGGCTTTGCTGTCGATCCACAGCGGCTGATCAGCAAGACCGGACCCAACTTTGAGTATCCAGATGCTCCCTATCGCGACCACAGAAGCGGTAGACCGGCAGGTTTTGGGCCAGTGGCACGACACTGGCAGCCGCGCATAAAGTATGCCGGCACTTATGGTGACGAGTGGGAGAAAACGCGCGACCCGCTTCTGCCCCGCGATTTCAGCCGCATGTATTACCAGTGCGCCCCGGAGGACCAGCAGACCAGGACACCGCTCATCGGCTATGAAGATGTGCGGCTAGGTAACTTCACCGGGAATGGCTTCCTGCAGTTTCTGCTACCGCGCATCACCTTCGACATGACCACCGAGTTCTACAACCGCCCGGATCGCAAAAACGGCGAAGCCGTCATTCACACGCTACGCATCAAGCCCGATCTCAGGCAGTTCTCGATCACCTGGATGTCGACCCTGCCGGTGCCTTATGACGAGGAGCGGCTGAAGATGACCACCATCGAAGTCAGAGCGCGCACGGGCGTTTCCCGGTCCGTGACCGCGACGGGTGTGTGGCTGTCGGAAGACGTCGAATGATGGCAAGGAGCGGCACCATCGTCGTTGTCGGCGTAGGGGCACGCACGCCGCTCGGCTTCGATGCGACGTCCAGTGCGGCGGCGGTGCGCGCCGGCATCTCGGCCATTCAGGACCATCCGTACATGATCGATCGTTTCGGCGAGCGGATGAAGGTTACGCGTGACGCCGGCGTCGATACGAGCCTTGTCGGTACCGCGCGCGCGGTCGAGATCGCGGTTCCCTCTGCATTGGACGCCCTGCGGCCGTTGCTCGGATCGACGCAGCAGGCCTCGGTTGCGCTCACCCTCTCCACGGGCGAGCCTCGCCCGGGTCAGCCGGAGGGCTTCGCGGCGGAGGTAAATGCGAAGCTGCGAAAGCAGCTGGCCGAGCATATCGTCCTGGAGGGTGGCGGATCGACGGCCGGCGGCCATGCGGGCGGGCTGCTTGCCATCTACCACGCCTGCAAATTGCTGCGGGACGGGAGGGCGAAATTCTGCCTGGCTGGCGGCGTCGACACCTATCTGGAGCCGGAAACTCTGGAGTGGCTGGACGAAAACGAACAGCTGCATTCCGAGAACAACATTTATGGCTTTTGCCCTGGCGAGGCGGCTGGGTTCTGCCTGCTTTGCACGATCGGCACGGCAAGAGCCTATGGGCTGCAGCCGCTGCTTGAGATTGTCGCGACATCGACGGCTGGCGAGGAAAACAGGATCAAAACCGAAACAGTCGTGCTTGGCGAAGGGCTTGGCGCGGCGTTCCGTTTCCTGTTCGAGGAGGCGCCTATCGATCCGGTCGACCGGATAATCTGCGACATGAACGGCGAACGCTATCGTGGCAATGAGTACGGGTTCGCCGTGCTGCGCAATTCCGGACGTTTCAAAGATGCGGCCGATTTCGAAACGCCGGCCGATTGCTGGGGCGATGTCGGCGCCGCTTCGGGACCATTGTTCGTCAGTCTTGTCACGGAGGCCGAGGCGCGAGGATATCAGAAGGGGCCGCTGTCTCTGCTCTGGGCGAGTTCCGAGAATGGCGCCCGGGCGGCAGTGCTGCTCGGCGGACCGAGAAGGTCGAGCTGATGCCCAGCCATATCGTCGTCAACGGGCTGGGGCTAACCTACAAGGGAACGATCGGCCTTTCCATCGCGACCATTCCAGACGTCTGTAAAACACCGAGCCCAGGCGGCCCGATCCCGCTGCCCTACCCGAACATCGCCAATCAGGGGACGCTGAAAGACGGCACGACGACGGTTCTCGCCAAAGGCGGCAAGATGATTGCGGTCAAGGGCTCGCAATATGGGATGAGTTCAGGTGACGAGCCCGGCACAGTGGGCGGAGTCAAATCCAACGTGTTCAAGAAGGCCACTGACTGGATCACCTACTCGTTCGACGTAAAGATGGACGGGAAGAATGCCTGCCGCCACACTGATAAGAAGTTTCACAACGACAAAAACACAGTGGACTTGGCCGGCAATGTCGACCCGATGTTCGCAGTCGGCAATGCTGGAGACAATGCGCTGAAGATCGAGTGCAAGGATGCGCCTAAGAGCAGCGACACGAAATACACCACATGCGAAAAGATGGAGATTTGCGCGAAGTGCAAAGCGATAAATGAAGAGTGCGCAAGGACTCGAAACGCGGAGGCGCCACAACGCTCATCGGCGGGCGTCAGAAGACGGACAGACGCACAGCGCGCTACGGCGCGGCTGGATTCACTTGTAACCATTGAAGACCTAAGGGACGACATCAAAAGTGGGAAGGCGAAGGCGGTCCCGCATGACGGACTTACAAAAAAATGCAAAAAGGAGGTTATGGACAAGGTTAACAATGACATGGTCGGTATCGATATCGATCACTCAGTCGATCTGCAGATCGGTGGCCATCCGACTTCGAGCGCCAATTTGAGAGTAATGTCGAGGGGTCCAAACCGAAGCATGGGCTCACAACTCAAAGAGATGGACAACTCGCATACGGGCGTGGCACCAGACTGCTGTGCCGGAGGGAGTTAAAGGCGATGAGCAAGAATTCAAACATCATTTCGCTGGCAGACCGTCTGCTCGAACTAATGCGTGAATACTACCTGTTGGCGGTTGACAGGGAGTATCCTGGAAAACGCGGCGAACCGGCAAGCGAGGAGCAGATAGCGAAAACAGAAAGTATTCTGGGGCGTCAGTTGCCGGCGGACTTTCGGACGTTTCTGTCCAACTACAATGGATGGTCAAGGTTCGAAGGCGCGGGAAAGATCCTGTCCACAGAGGATCATGGCACTCCGTGGGAAGCGGATATCATTGAAAGTTGGACGAGCATTTGGGAATCGGACGACGATGACCCGTTCAAATCAGATCATTTGCTGGTCGTGGCCGGCGACGGGCTTCCCTATTTCATTGTTCTCGTTCCGAACAGGGAAGACCCGAACGGAGATCCAGTCTTTATCGAATATGAGTACATGAAAATAAATGCGACGTTTAAGACGTTTGAAGAGTACTTGACATATAGAATAGAGGTGACGGAGTCATCAATCGACGAGAAACGCAATGGTCGCGAGGAGGATTGATCGATCGTTCAGCTTCCGCCACCACTGCAGAAATCCTTTTACCACGATGGCGTTGAGCCAGCGATTTGCAAGGTTTTGCTCGACCTAACTGTTTACCTGACAGGGCCTAGCGTCGCGGAACTCGATCATCTTGTTGCGGTGTTTCTTTCCCTTGTGCCTAAGGGATCAGTGCGTATGTACAAGCTCGCCGAGCTCGCGGACTGGAGGAGCACGGATCAACCGGAAACGACAGCCAGCGTGAAGGTCGCGATGGCGGCAGGTCGCTGGCTCCCCTACCTGGAGCCGGCGCGGAAGCGCATACGCGAGGGGCGCGGGTTCGAACTCAGGCTATGGGACGGGCGCGGAATCGAAGATCCGGCTGGAAGCTACAGTCTCTCCCTGTACGGAGTGCATTTCCGCGATCGTGAGGTTATGAGTTGCGCGCGCTTTCTGTTCCCCGTCGGCTTCGACGTCGAGAGGATGGTCGAGGCTTCACGCGATATCGCTGCCCGGGTTCGACTCAAGTCAGGCCACGGGGGGCTGACGTTCGCTTACAACCCGACATACAAGGCGGTTGCGTTTGAAGAGATCTATTATCTGGCCCGGCGATTCTGGGGCATCGATGTCGAAGATCTCGAGGCGACGTTGACGGCACGCTCGCCCGGGCTAAAGACGGTCAGTTGGATTACAATGCTAGGGGGCGCACTCGACTTACACCCCGAACTGTCGCAGCGGCTGAAGGAATACTCCCAAAAGAGCCGTCTCGATCTTACCGATCATCACTATGGGTCCGTCGTGGTAATCGGATCGCAGCCTGTTGTTGGAGACGTCAATCGGCCAGGCAGCATTCCGAAAGAATATTTCCAGACTTCCCGCATCCTTGAGCCGGCCTTCATTCAGGATCATCCGGATTTTTACACCGACTTTTTTGTTGACCCCAACACGATGAACTGGATCAGGCGTTTCATCGATCCTGCCGGCTGGCGCTGAGATCCAAGTCAAACCGGCCTTAGCTTGGCCCCCCACGCCTTCACTTTGTCCGCGAACGGCACGCGCGCAACATCATCTCCAAAATGCTCTTCGAAGGCCGGCCCGACATGGCTTGGTTCGGTCGTGAACAGATCCGCTTCGCGCGCCTCGGGGAGAAGCTCTAAAAGCGCGGCACCAGCCGCCACCGAAAGCGCCGGGGTACGCATCTGGCGGATCAACCAGCACAGGACGGTCCGGTCGCCGAGCATGCCTGATCCGCGCACGGCGATGGCGGCGGTTTCGGAGTTCTTCAGCAGCCCGCCCATCCAGGCGCGGACGTCCTGTTCCGGTCCGGCCTTGACGACCGCGCGGAGCGCGGCCAGCGCGTCGGGTCCGCCACCGGCTGCGACCTTCCGGAGTTCAGGGCTGGCGATATCGCCCTCGCCGAGTTCCGTCAGCGACCAAGCCGCCCAGAAACGCGGGGGCTCCTCCCGATCGGAGAGCGCGTTCCGCAACTCGTGAGCCAGATCGGCGCGCTTCAATTTGCCGGCAAGCCGCAGGCTGGTAGCCCGAACGCGCGTATCCGGATCGCGCACAAGTCTTGCCAGCATCTGCTTCGGGTCGACGCCATGCCCGAGGCAGGCCGAGATGCCGAGAAATCGCTTGAAAGCATCCGGCGCCCCGATCCAGTCCCGCACCAGTGGGGCGATGGTTACAGGCTTGTGCCACGCCAACGCACCGACTAATCCACGAGCGTCGTCCTGGCTTTGGCGGCCGAACTCGACCGCCTCGGCCACGCGGCGGTCGTCGTTCTGCTCGATCGCCATCCATCCATAGAGGAACAATTCGCCCTTTTCTGGGAAATCCTCATACGCCGCCACTACAAACGGCCAAGCGGCCGGTCCGGCGATACGCAGACCATCCAGGTTGGCTTCCAAGCGCCGGTCGACGCCGGCGACCACATGAAGATCCGGCGGATCATCCTCCATAAGCGTGTCGCGCTGCGCCCAGAAGAATGCGACCTGCTCGGCGTGCTGCCTGACGACATCCGGTACTATTCGCCGCTGCTCCGGCGCGCCTTCTGGTTTCTTTCCGGTTGCCGCCAACATCAGTTGAGATCGATCGAGCCGCCGCGGATGCGATTGGCGGCGCTCGCCTGGCTGGTGACATAGGTGCCCCGAATGGTAATGCGGCCATCTTTTTCCATGAGGATCGTCGCCTTGCCGCAGCGTAGTTCGATGCGCTCTTCCCCAATGATGCGAATGCGCTCGCCGTCGCGCACGACCTGCGGCGCGGCGGTCTTGCGCGCCGGCTCTACGATGCGGCCGACGATCAGCGGTTTGATGGGGTCGCCCTCCTGAAAGAGCAAAGCCACCTCCGAGCCGACCATATCGGACGTCAGTCCGGTCAGGCTGCGCGCGGGCAAGGCTGTCTCTTCCGGGTTGCCGGGGAACACCACCAGCGGCGACGCGGCATCGTCGAAACCGAGAAAGATGCCGATCACCACACCATCAATGCGTTCGCGAACGTCACTCATCGCTGCCCCTTAATTCTCCGCAATCTTCGAGCCCTTCATCGTGATGTCGCTCGACGCCTTGATGCTGATCTTGCCCGACCCCTTGACCGAAATGTCCTTGCCTTCGATTGCGATCGTGCCGTCTTTCTTCATCATGATCTTTGCCGATCCAGTCTGGATCAGGATCTCGTCCCCTGCGTCTATCACCAGCTTCTTGCCTACCTTGATCGAGCTATTCCCGCTAATGCTGATCGCACTATCCTTTGCGACGCTCAGTGAATGCGCCCCTCCAACGCTCGTGGAATCATCGGCCGCGATGCTGGCGCTGCGCGCCGCGCCGACGCTGAAAGTCTGTGCGCTACCGACGGTGACGCTTTGATCGGCGCCAACATTGACGGTTTGCGCCGCCGCAATCGTCCAGCTGTCGCTCGCACCTATGCTGTGGTCCTGCGCTGCCCCAACCGTCACAGACCGTGTCGCGCCGATCGTGTTGGTCTGCGGCCCGCCGACGCTTCTGGTCTCCGATGCTCCGACTGTATCGACACGCGCAGCGCCGACACTCACCGTCTGCACAATCCCCACGGTCTGAGAATGATTGGCGTCGATGTTCTCCGTCGAGTTCGACACGACATGGATGGTCTCGTTGGCCATGACCGTCAGCGAACGGTTGGCGCCCACCGTCTCGGTGTCGTTCGAGCCGATGTTGGTGGTCTGGTCGACGCCGATCTTGACCGTCTTGTTGTTGCCGACGTCCTCGTCGAGGTTGTGGCCGACGGAGTGCTTGGCGTCGTGGTCGATGCGGTCGGACTGGTCGTGCTGCACCAGCTTGGTGCGGTCGTGCTTGATCAGAAGGTTGTGGTCCTTCTGGGCCTGGAAATTGACCAGTTCGGAGCCGGCCTTGTCCTCGAACATCAGCTCGTTGTAGCCGCCACCGCCTTTGGAGGAGTCCGACTTCCAGCCCGATTGCGTGGCGTTGCCCGGCAGGCCGTAGGGCGGCATCTGCGAGGCGTTGTAGACCCTGCCGGTGATGATCGGCAGATCCGGGTCGCCTTCGATGAAATCGACGATCACCTCCTGGCCGATGCGCGGTATCTGGATGAACCCCCAGCCACTGCCGGCCCAACTCTGCGACACCCGTACGAAACAGGAACTGTTCTGGTCCTTCTTGCCGACGCGGTCCCAATGAAACTGCACCTTCACGCGTGCATGTTTGTCGGTGAATATCTCCTCGCCGGATGGACCGACCACCGTCGCCGTCTGCGGGCCGCGCATGATCGGTCGTGGCGTGGTCCGCGGCGGGCGATAGGGCAAGGCTGTCGGCGCCACACCGAGGACCACTTTGAAACTCTCGCTTTCGACGTCGGCCTGGGCTCTATAGCCGGGGTCAAACAGCCTGTATTCGGCGCTGACCACCAGATATTCCTGGTTCTGGTCTTCGCGCGGAAAACCGTCCAGCTTGAACGTGCAGCCGGAATACAAGCCGCGCACGGTGCCGGCCGCGGCGATGCGCTGGTGCAAGGCCTGGATCTCCTCGCGCCGGATCGAAGCCAGGCTGTCGCCCCGGCTTACTTCGAGATGCGCGCCCGGCTGGCGGTAGTTCTCACCCGCGGACAGTTTGTGACTGAACGGCTGGGCCGACTTGGCCATGAGGTCGGCGCCCGGCTTCTTGAAATCATAATCGGTGTGGGCATAGGCGCCTGGGCGCACCGAGCTGCCCGGTATCCATTCGGTGATGTATTCGACGTCGCGCCGGGAGCCCTGACCTTCAAAGTTATAGAGCACTTTCTCGTAGCCCGGCGCAGGCTTCAGCTTGCTCATCGCATCGGCCAGGACAAGCGTATGCTTGCCGTCATCGTGCTCGAAGAAATAGAAGATACCTTCGTGCTCCAGCAGCCGCTGCACAAAGTCCAGATCGGTCTCGTCGTATTGCACGCAGTATTCACGCGCCGGATAGGACCCTTGCAGGCGTAGATCGAATTCGGAAATACCGTATTTCTTGAAGACATCCTTGACGATGTCGACGACGCTCTTGTTCTGGAAAATATAGCAATCTGTGGTGTTGCCGAGAAACCAGAGCCACGGCCTCATGACGGCCTCGTAGTAGGCTAGCCGGTCCTCCATGCGGGTGAGCCGAAACTCCGATACGATTCCACTGAGCCAGCGCTTTGGATCGGATTCACCTTCGATCGAGACAGGCCCGCCCAGCATCTTCAACGGGTCGATATCGGAGTCTGTGCTCACGAACCCGACCGTGTAGGCAAAGCAACGGCTGATCTCATCGCGTCCGACAAGATGCGTGAAGGTCAGCAAATCGGAGCCAACCGGTGTGCGGACAACGGTGGCACGTTCATTCGGCATGGGTCGAGCCCCCTCCTGGACGCGGCCGCCAATGTGATGGATTTGAAGTTCCCGCTATATCAACGGTGTCATTAGCGGTGTTACGTTCAGGAACTTTCCAAATCCGCCACGCCAGGCCATGTTTAGCCTACCACATGTTTTCCCGCTGACCAAAGAGGACAGGCGGGCGACAGAATCTTATCCGTCGACTCGTCGGCTTGAAACGCCGCTGTCCTGTTTTGCCTGCAAGCTGCTAGAATGTTGGAGTATCGATCAACGATCGACGGCGATCTTGGATGTACATCAGTCTGCGGATCAACAATGTCGACGCCCTGCTCGCTGGCACCTCGACCAGCTACGTGGCGCGTGATAGCGGCTTCGAAATCGGGCGCGATGCTTGTGACTGGACCTTGCCCGACCCCGACAAGTTCATCTCGGGTCGGCACTGCGAGGTTCGATACGAGGCGGGCGCGTTCTGGCTGTACGACATCTCGCGCAACGGGACCTTCATCAATGGATCGAGCCAGCGCATGAGCGGCCCGCATCGGCTGGTCGATGGCGACCGGATGCTGATCGGCCGCTATGTCGTCTTGGTATCGGTCGAAGAAGAGCGCGCCACGGCAGACCACCCCAGCCGCGATTCGACACAGCGGGAAACGCCGGTCGCGACAGGCCGGCCGCTGGAATTCGGAGATGGGCCTTTCTTCGAGCCCGCGCAGCAACGGTCCGCACAGCGCAGTTCCGCGCCGACATTCTCGTCGCCTGCCCTTCCCTCAACCAGGGACGAGGTGCTGCGGGAGATCGCGATCGCAGCCGGCATTTCGCCGGAATTGCTTCAATCGCGCGACCCCCATGAAGTTGCCGCCGAAATCGGCGCGGTCTTGCGGGACGTGGTCGAGGAGCTGACCCTGCTGCTGAAAGCACGCGCGGCCGCGAAAATGTTGGCCAAAAGCACACAGCGAACGATGATCAGCGCCGCCGACAACAATCCGATGAAGTTCGTTCCAGGAACCGACGACATCCTGGAAATCATGTTCGCCCGGCGCAGGACCGGCTATCTTGATGCCAGGCGCAGCATCGAAGATGCATTCCGCGATCTCAAGACTCACGAGTTTGCCACTTATACCGCGATGCAAACCGCGCTCTCCCGGCTGCTTGACGACCTGTCGCCCGAGGCGATCGGCAGGAAACTCCCGCCTACCTCGTTTACGAAGAAGAAGAGCCAAGCCTGGGACGTCTATGTCGCGACATGGCGGACCATGGAGGAGGCACATGAAAACGGCATGCTTGATATATTCCTGGCCTATTTCAGCGAGGCCTACGCCAAGGCCGGCAAGCAGAAATAGGAGGTCCCAGGAAGGCACGGCCCCGGGAAACGTATGGCCAAAAAGCATATGGCCAAAAATGCATGGCACGGCAGTCGGCGAAGAAAAGTCTCGCTGACGCCCGGCGTCCGGTTCCAATCGACGATTTCTGAGATTACGATCGCATAAGACAGTTCGCCAAGCGGGTAAGACTCATTGAGCTGAGGGTCTGCGGCAAATGTCATGTCACTGCGTGATAGCATCTTCTAGCCATTGCCACGGCCGGCAGCGGCTGCCTTTCCTTTACCTGGCCGGAAACCGTTCTGCGCCCATCTCACCCCATCGCCGGCGCCCCGCCTGCACGGACGATCTGCGATGAGTTCGAAGGACGACCCCTTCGGCCCGGCGGGCAAGACGGTCATTCGCGCAAATCCGCGGAGCAAGCAAAAATCGACGCTAATTCCCGAGCTGCCCGTCGCGGACAGAGGCCAGTCCTCTCCAATCAAGGATTCGACGGTGTTCGATCCAGGCGGCGGGCGGTCGCCAGGCTGGGCATCCGGAACCATGATTTATCAAGGTGGCCCCGGCGATGTTGGTGCGCCGACAGGCTCTGCTGGGACTGCGCCGAGGACAGGCATCGAGCAGGAAAGCCTATTCAACGCCGGGAGCGGCATCAAATACGCCGCGGCAAACCCCATTCTCGCCGCGGCGGCACCTTTGCTGATGCTGCTCGGACAGCTCAGGCTCTTGCCCGTTGAAAGACAGGCGGCGCCATTGGCGCAACATATCACCGAGGCGATTGAGAAATTCGACCGGATAGTTGAGAAGTCAGGCGTTGCCGAAGAGGATGCCCGGATTGCGAAATTCGCCCTCTGCGAAACCGCCGACGATCTCATCGGTAACCTGCCCTGGCCCAGGAATGACGCCTGGGCGCCACACGGGATGCTGCGGCAATTCTTTCACCTCGAGCCCACCGGCACCGGCTTCTACGAAGCGCTGAACAAGATCCTGGCCAGTCCCGAAAAACACTACGATCTGCTCGAACTGATGCATGCCTGCCTGTCGCTGGGTTTCGAAGGCCAGTATCGAGGCGTGACGCGACAAGACAACAATCTCGAACGCGTTCGTCGCGACGTTTACGAGACGCTTCGCTATTTCAGGCCGCGTTCCGGTGGAGACATCTCGCCGCATTGGCAGGGCCTAGCGGCGACGATGGCGCAGTCCTCCGCCCGCCTGCCGCTTTGGGTCGTCGCGGCAGCGGCGACCGCGTTGCTGACAGCGGCGTTCTTCGCATTGCGGGTCTTCATCACCAATGAAGGTGAGGCGGTCGCGGGTGAATTGCTGGCGCTCGACCCATCAACACCAGTCGTCATAGAACGCGCCAGCGTGGCGCCGTTGGCTGAGCCGGCGAAAGTCACCCCACCAGCGGCCACCGCGCAGATTGATCGTATTCGTGCGGCATTGGCCAAGGATCTCGAAGGCGGCGGGCTGACCATCGGCACCAAGGGCGACTTCATCGTCGTGGAGATCAACAATCTCCTGCTGTTTCAGTCCGGCAGGGCCGAGGCGAGGCCGGAATTCCAGCCCATTGCCACCGACATCGCCGCGGCTCTGGAACACGAGCCTGGACCAATCCGGATCGTCGGCCACACGGACAATGTGAAACCACGAAAGTCGAGCGCGTTCAAATCCAACTTCGACCTTTCCGTCGCCCGGGCGAAGGCAGTCGAAGTGTTGATGGCAGTGAAATTCACCGATCCCTCGCGACTGACGGTCGAGGGTAAGGGCGAGGACGAGCCGATCGCCGACAATGCGACACCGGATGGCCGCGCCAAGAACCGCCGTGTCGATGTGATGATCCCCAGGGAGGAAACACTGTGAGCACGGCCCGCTGGAACCACCCATGACGCGTTGGCTGTTGCGGATATTCAGCGTGATCGCGCTGGTCGGCTTCGTCGCGGCAGTGTGGTTTGCCGGGCCATTGATCCGCTTCGCCGACATCCGGCCGCTCGGACCTGGGTGGCTGCGCGCGACGATCATTGGTGTGATCCTCGCGCTGCTGGCGCTTTTTTACGCGCTGCGTTTCTGGAAAGCGAGGAAGGCGCAAAAAGCGCTCGAAGCCGTCGTTGCGCACAATGCCGACCGCGATGACGATTCTCGGGTGCTCGAAGCGCGGATGAATGAGGCCGTGGCGGCGCTCAAACGGTCGAGCGGCAAGCGCAACTTTCTCTATGAGATCCCCTGGTACGTTGTCATCGGCCCGCCCGGTGCCGGCAAGACGACGGCTCTGGTCAATTCAGGCCTGAATTTTCCGCTTGCCGGTTCGGGGGACGCCCAACCGGTGGCCGGTGTTGGCGGAACACGTGCCTGCGACTGGTGGTTTACCGATCAGGCCGTGCTGATCGACACCGCAGGTCGTTATACGACGCAGGACTCCAATCCCGAGATTGACAAGAAGAGCTGGCTCGCATTCCTGTCACTGCTCAAGAGGTACCGCACCAGACAACCGATAAACGGCGTCATCCTGGCCATCAGCCTTGCCGATGTGATGAGCTTCGATGATCAGCAGCTTGATGCCCACATCGTCGAGATACGCAGCCGCCTGAGAGAAATTCACGAGACGCTGAAGATCCAGTTTCCCGTCTATCTGCTTTTCACCAAGGCCGATCTGGTTTCAGGGTTCACGGATTATTTCGGCGGTTTCGACGAGGCGCGCAGACGCAAGGTATGGGGCACGACATTCCAGACGGCGGAGCGCGATAGGAACATGGCCGCCGCGGCTCCTGCCGAACTCGATGGGCTGGCGGAACGACTGGCGGACGAGATGGCCGACCGCCTCCAGGAAGAGGCTGATCCGGTCACGCGCATCTCCATCTTCGGCTTTCCGGCTCAGTTCGGCGCGCTGAGGGCTCGCATTACCAGTTTTGTCGCCGGTCTATTCGACCCGTCCCGCAGCCAGGTGAAAGCCAGCCTGCGTGGACTCTATTTTTCGTCAGGCACGCAAGAGGGAACGCCCATCGATCAGGTGCTGGGCGCAATCGGCCGCAATTTCGGGGGCAATTCCCGCCCGCACCTTTCCGGAACCGGCAAAAGCTTCTTTTTGCATGATCTGCTGACGGACGTCATTTTTGCCGAATCGGGATGGGTTTCGTATGACAAATCAGCTGCGAGGCGGGCGGCGGTGGCCAGATTTGGCGGCCTCGGTACGATAGCGCTGATCGCTGCTGCCGCACTCGGTACGCTCGCTCTGAGCTTCGCGGCCAACCGCTCGCTGATCGCGTCCGCAACGGTTGCTATGGGCCAGTATCGCGCGACGGCGGAAACGCTGCTCAAGGCGGCCACGGTTACCGATGTGGACCTTGAAAACGTCATCGGCCCGCTCGACCAGTTGCGCGACCTGCCGGCCGGGTTCGAAGCCGCTGAGCTAGCGACACCGATCGGGGAGACGTTCGGCCTCAGTCAGCGGGAAAGACTTCTTTCCGCGTCCCGGACCGCTTATCGGAAAGGCCTGGAACGCATGTTGCGCTCGCGCCTGCTGATCCAGGCCGAGCGAACGATCCAAGCCAAGATGGGCGATCCCGCCGCACTCTACGAGCCGTTGAAAATCTACCTCATGCTTGGTGGCAAGGCGCCGAAGGTCGATGACGCGCTGATCGTTTCCTGGATGAAGCAGGATTGGGAACAGAACCGATACCCGGGCGAAAACAACCGCGAGGGACGAGCGCACCTCGAAAAGCACCTGCGCGCCATGCTCGCCTTGGACGACGCCTATGACCCCGTTTTCGAACTGAACCAGCCCCTTGTTGAAGCCGCACAACGCTCTCTCGAACGCATGAGCCTTGCCGATCGAGCGACCGCTTTGATCAAGTCGGCGATCTACGCGGCGGCGCTGGAGGACTTTTCCATTTCCCAGCAAGGTGGTCCCGAAGCGCAACTGCTGTTCGAACGTATCGATGGCAGCGATCTGGCGGACCTTCGTGTTCCCGGTCTCTACACTAATGCCGGCTTCAACAGGTTCTACCTTGCCCAACTCTCGCGCATTGCGCAGATGCTCGTCGACGAGCAGTGGGTTCTCGGTGGTGGCGGAGAGCAAGGCGACATCGATCAGCAATTGCTCAGGCTCGGCCCCGAACTTCTCGATCGCTACGGCAAGGCGTTCGCCGCGGCGTGGAACAGCGTTCTCGACCAGTTGAAATTCAAGGCGATGCTGACAGACAAGCCGCACTATACCGCGCTTTCAGCCGCTGCCTCCCCCAGTTCGCCGATAAAGCGGCTGTTTTCGGCGATCGCCAACGAGACGGCGCTGACACGGGACCTAGGTGACGGTCCTGGCGCCGAGACAGAATCCGCGGCTCAAAACCAGCAACGCAGCGCCGCAGAATTAGCCAAGGGCTTAGCCCGTATCGGCATACACATAGCCAACGGCAAATCGCAAATCCGCGCCGGCGCACAGCCCGCTGACGTACAGAACTTGAATCCGGGCGCGAACATTGAAGCGCGATTCAAATCATTCCAGGTCCTGGTGAACGGGCCCGCCGGACATCGCCCGATCGACGCACTAACCCAGAACTTCAGCGACATCTATCAAAGCCTGCGACTGGCCACCGAAGTTCCTTCGCAGGTGGAGCGGCTCAACGGTAATCTGCAGCTACAGATTGCCACCCTTCGCGCCAATGTCTCGCGTCTGCCCAAGCAACTCGGCCGGATGGTCAACACGACGGCAGATGAGTTCGAAGGTAACGTCGCCGAAACCTCGGTGACAAACTTGAACCAGATACTCGACCAGACGGTCACAGCCCCCTGCGAGGCAGCGATCAACGGCCGTTACCCCTTCGACGGGAGCAGCACCGAGGACGTCGCCATGGCCGATTTCGCGAAGCTGTTCGCCCCAGGCGGACTGATGGACCGGTTCTTTGCACAAAATCTGGCCTCGCTGACCGACATGACCGGCCAGGACTGGCGTTGGAAACAGGATACGCGCTTTGGACGCAACTTGTCGAAATCGACCTTGAAGGACTTCCAGTTGGCTGCGGAAATCCGCATTGCCTTTTTTCCATCGGGCGCTTCAGTACCCTCCGTCAGCGTCACCTTCATACCCTTCTCGCTGCATGGCGATGCCGACATGGCCGTACTTGATGTCGATGGCCAGACCGTTCAGAGCAACCAGACCGGAAATGGGCCGAGCACGGTGACTTGGCCGACCGGTACGGCTACCCCATCCGCGAGCCTCAGCCTGACACCAGAAATGCCAGGGCGCCAGTCCGCCATCACGTTCGAAGGGCCGTGGGCCTTGACGCGGCTTCTGAACAAGGCGGCTATCACGGGCAACGAGGGCAGCATGCAGGCCCACTTCGTGATCGGCGGGCGCGACGTCACCTACACGATCCAGACAGGGTCCGGCACCAACCCCTTCCTGCTCCCTGCCCTTTCCGAGTTCACCTGTCCCAAGGCGTTCTGAGATTGAGATGATCCTGGGCAGTAAGCCGCAGAAGCGCAAAACCAGGCACACACATATTTTAGTTTTCGATACTTTAATGTTTGAGCCTGTGGCAAAGTGGCACGAACGCGCCCGAAGGCGCGTCGCGGAGGACGCTGGGTGAAGCGTTTGGTGGCAAATTGAACAATGTCGCCCTTCCCATTGAAAGCTTCGGCGTGAGCCACAGAGGCTGTGTGCGGGAGCTCAATGAAGACAACTACCTGGTCGAGCCCCAGGCTGGCCTGTGGTTGGTCGCCGACGGGATGGGTGGTCACGACGCCGGAGAAGTCGCTTCAGCCAGTATCGTCAATCATCTGGCAACGATCGGGATTGCCAGCTCCGCACCGGATCTTCGGGCGCGCTTCGAAGACAGGCTGAGCAGGGCTAATGCCGAGATCCGCCGCATATCCCAGTCTCGCGGGATAACAATCGGCTCAACTTTTGCCGCCCTGCTTGCCATAGACGGGCGGTTCGCCTGCCTCTGGGCTGGTGACAGCCGCGTGTATCTGATCCGCGAGGCCTCGATCTCGCAAATATCGAAGGACCATACTGAGGTTCAGGAACTCATCGATAAAGGCATGCTCACCGAAGCCGAAGCGCTCACCTGGCCGCGCCGCAATGTCATTACGCAGGCAGTCGGCGTCAGCGACGAGATTGTCATCGATTTCCAGCAAGGTGAAATCCTGCCGGGGGACATCTTTGTGCTGAGCACCGATGGCCTGACGGCGCATGTCACTGATGCTGAGATCAAGGCTGCGACAGTGTCCGCGACACCTCAGTCGGCGTGTGAAAACCTGCTGGAAACGGTTCTGGCGCGTGGCGGAACAGACAATGTGACCATCGTGCTTGTCAGGGTCGCGGGCGGATACGATAGCCAGTCGCCCCGTCCAGCTGCGTACAAAGCGCGGGGGCGGGGCTGATGAGCGCCGACGACAAGACGCGGATATCGCCAGGCGCGGCCAACACTGCCGTGGGCACGCAACTGAGCGGTATCTACGAACTTGACGAGCGGATCGCATTCGGGGGCATGGGCGAAGTCTACCGGGGCCACAACATCCAGACCGGCGACCACGTTGCGATCAAGATCGTTTTGCCGGAATTCGCGCGCGACCAAACGATCTTGTCCCTGTTTCGCAAAGAGGCAACTATCCTGAACCACCTGTCGCATGACGCGGTGGTGCGTTATCACGTCTTCACGATCGATCCGGGGATCGGTCGTCCGTACCTCGCCATGGAATTCGTCGATGGAGCGTCGTTGTTCGACATCATGCGACGTGGGGCGATGCCGACGGGAGAGGTACGAAAGCTGTGCCATCGCCTCGCTTCCGGTCTAAGCGCCGTGCACCAGGCCGGAGCAATACACCGCGACCTCTCGCCGGATAACATTATTCTGCCGGGGGACCGGGTTGACCGTGCGAAGATCATCGATTTCGGCATCGCACGCTCGGCGACGGTGGGCGGAGAGACCCTGATAGGCGGAAGGTTCGCGGGAAAGTACAACTATGTTTCGCCCGAACAACTCGGGCTCTACAGCGGCGACGTCAGAGAGCAGTCCGACATCTACAGCCTTGGGCTGGTATTGGTTGCCGCCTTGCGCGGCAAGCCGGTCGATATGAGCGGCTCGCAGTTCGAAGTCATCGAAAAGCGCCGGACCGTGCCTAATCTCTCCGATATCGATGACGATTTTCGCGGCATTGTCGAAGCCATGCTTCAACCGGATCCGCGAGACCGGCCCGTCAGCATGGCCGAAATCGCCAGGATGACACGTGACGACAACGAGGAGACAATCCCGCCGACTTCCCTCACACCCCGCGTTAGGCCGGGTTTGCCGCCGATAGGGCAAGCCGCTGCTCCAGCCAGCAAGAATGAGGTCGAGCGGCACGACGACGCAGACGCGACGGGTTCAGGTAGGCCGCGCTTCGTCCAGCATGTGCGGCCCGCGCATTTGTCTGGACCGCCGCGCCCGCCCCCCCTCGGCGCTGCACGTACGGCCATGGCCGAGGTGCCTGGCAAATCCACAAGGACCCGAACGATCGCGCTCTGTGCCTTGGCGGCGCTAGCCGTGGCCTCTGGAGGCGGCCTTTATCTGGGCGGCGTCATGACGCCCGCGACGCCGACTGTCGGCAAGACGTCGCTTTCCGCGGCAGAGCCAGCAAAGCCCACGCCCCAAACGTCACAGCCCGCCGCTACGCAGGATGTAGCGAACGCGCCCGAGCCGCCAAAGGTTGTTCCGCCGGCGCAGCCGGAAACGCAGGCCGGCACACCGCCCGCCGAGGATAAGCCACATGCTGTGGCAGCTCAAAGACTGCCGTCGGCCAAGCCCGTCGACATACCTCTACGAACCGAGGCGCCGCCGAAGCCAATCGCGACGAACGCGCCGCCGCCCGAAAGGGCATCGCCGGCAATCCAGCCCGACACGACGGCCAGCGATAGGCAAAAGCCGACTTCGCCCGCTACGACCGCTCCAACCCCGCCAGAAGCCGAAACGGTCCAAACTCCGCCGCCGGCTGAGACGGAGGTTGTCGAGACCAAAAAGCCCGAACCACGGGCCAGCCCGCCGGCCGCCCCAATCCCGGAACTGAAATCGAATGCAGGTCCAGCGGTGGATGCCAACGGCAACAGCCAGATTTCTGCATTGCCGACAGGCAAGCAGCCGAACCAACGCGTTGTAGCGTTGAACGTGCCCAAACCAGCGATCCCCCCGGCGGTCGACGATATCGCTCAACGCGTCGCCTGGGTTCGCGCCTTCGGCGGCGGCGACTGTTTCTATGCCGCCGTCACATCTGCTACCGACAAGGCCGCCGCAATCGAAGGATTTGGCACGGCCGTCCAGCCATTCGAACGCATGCTCGGCGATTTCCAGGCAAAATTCCATGTCGAGCCAGACATCAGCGTCCGCCTCATTGAGCCAAGCCAATGCGAGGTAACCAATTTTCTGCGCTTTCTGGGACAGACCGCGGCCGACCAGCCGCAGCTTGTTCTCGACCGAACATCCGTGCCGAACGGTACGCCGATTAGCGGTACATTGGTAACGCGCAGAGGACTCATCTCCAGCGTTCTGCTGATCGACCACAAAGGAATGGTGTTCAATCTCGACGACCGCATCGTCACCGGGTCGGACAAGGCGACCTTCAGGATCCCGATTGGTCTCGGCGCGGCCGATAAGGCTGCTGGAAAGTCCGTGCCGCAGATAATACTGGTGATCACGGGCCCTCGCGACATTCAGTCGGCTGCCTTCTCCGATCCCACGCCGGCTTCGGCGCTGTTGCCCAAAATCATCGAGGAAGTCGAGACCGACGGATCTCGGTTCTCAGCCACTGCCAAGTATTTCCGGCTCGGCGGATAGCGTGGGCCTAGCATGGAACGCCGCCGCTGGTGTTTGACCGCTTGGTCTGCCCTGCCCGAAAAGCAGCAGGTCCGGTTCCAGCCCTATCTGCCCCGAGGGCGCGCATGAAACTCGCGATTATTTTGGGCGCTCCCCTCGCCCTGCTGTTGTCCAGCCAAGCGCGAGCCGAGTTCACGGTCTGCAATCAGACACTCGATGTCGTCAATCTCGCCGTCGGCCAGAAGGTCGACAATGCGGACCAGACCGATGGATGGTGGACCATCGGCGCAAACCAATGCGTGAACGTTATCCGGGAGGAACTGACCAACCGCTACGTCTACATCTATGCAACTGACGTGTTTGGTCATGCCATCCTCGCCGGATTGACCGAAATGTGCATCGAACGGCGACGTTTCTCGATCCGCGGCAGTGACGAATGCTGGCAGCGCGGCCACATCACCGCCCGGTTTCTGGAAGTCGACACCCTCGAACAGGTGCGGTGGACCTTCTTCCTGACCGCAAGCAATCCGTGACACACCATATCGACACGAGCTTCAGACAGAAGAAGCAGGCGCGCGCCGCCCTTCGCAGGCGCACGCTATGGCGTAGATTGATGGTGGGTTTGACCTCGGCTGTGCTGCTTTGCGTGGCCGCCGGTTTTTACCTGACCGCGGACTATTGGTCATTCGGCGACGAAGACGAGGAGTTGCATGCGGTCGAGGGGGCGGACGATGTGCCGGCCGACGCATCCGTCTACGTGCCAGCGCTGATCGATCTGGCGGGGGACCCGATGTGGATCACCCTTGCGCCAGATGCCGGCGCCGCAACCAAAGGCCGAGTGGTCCCGCGTCCGGCAGAACTCGATCAGGCCGACGTTTCTCCCCAGCTCGAAGTCCTGTCAGACGTCATGCTGAGCGCCAGCGAAAAATTCATGACGACGATACCGTCGACGCAGGAGGATTTCGCATTCTTCCAAGCGCAACGAAAAACCGCTGCCGCGCCATCGGGCGATCTGGAGAACGATCTTCAACCCTCGCCTCCCGCCAGGGAACTTGAAGCGGCTTCCGGTCAGAAAGCCGACAGCGACGATCCCGAAGCCGGATGGGGTGAGACGATCGATGCAGGCGATGCAGCCCTGCCGGCATTCCAGAAGACCGAGATCGAGAACAACACGAGCGTCGTAGCCGTCACCAATGAGTACCAGCGATTCGCGGCGACCGAAGACACGTTCGTAAAGGTTCTCAATGATCGCAGTCTGGACAGCGTAGCGTTGGATGCGCACTTCTCCGCGCAGGATGCCAAGCTGGCAGGCGAGGCCCTGAGCGCGCTTTTCCACCGGGACGGCCTGGCAGCGGGTTACGTCGTTGCGATGCGAGGGTTCAGGCCGACGCGCGACACGAGCGCAATGTCCCTGATGCAGGTTTCGATCTACGCCAAGAACCTGTTCGTCGGCACGCTGACGCGCAACGGCGCGGGCGCCTTCGTGTCGGGTGTTGATCCCTGGGTTCGCGAAGATCTGTTCAACTATTCGGGCGCACAGGAAGAAGGTACGCATAAACGACAGTATCGTCTGCTCGACGCCATCTATTCGACGGCAGCCCGCAACAATGTTCCAACCGGCGTGATCGGCGAGGCGATCATGTATCTTTCGAGAGGACAGGATCTGGACGCCTTTGCAAGCGAGGACCAGCGTCTGGTGATGATCTATTCACAGACGCCCAGGGGCAAGGACGAGGGCGCGGGACGGGTTCTGTATGTGGGCGTGCAGGGGAGCGAGAAAAGCCTCGACTGTTTTGTCTTCCAGCAAAGCGACGGCCAGTTTGCGTGTGTTACAGGTGACGATCAGGTACGCTCGCTGACAGTCACCAACGGCATGGTCACGCCGGTGAATGGCGTCATGACCTCCACCTTCGGACCACGAAAGCACCCCATTCTGGGGACCGTGCGCATCCATAAGGGCGTCGATTGGGCGGCACCCGTCGGCACGCCGATCGCAGCCGCCTTCGATGGCGAGATCACCTTCCAGGGCGATGGGGGAAGCTACGGCAATCTGGTCAAGATCTTGCACAAAAACGGCCGCGAGACGCGTTATGCGCACATGCAGAAATTTGCAATCGAAGCCGGCGTCGGCACCAAGGTCAAGGCAGGCGACGTCATCGGCTATATCGGCACCACCGGATTATCGACCGGCCCTCACCTGCATTTCGAGCTTTACCAAAACGGCGAGGCGATCGACCCCTTGGGCACGGTTACCGCGGTCGCATCGAACGATTCCGCGGTCGAAACGCTCACCGAGCGCATCGTTCACGTCGAAAGTGGCGGTAGTGCTCGCGCCAAGAATCCTAATTCTTCCGCGACGGGCGCCGGCCAGTTCATAACCAAGACCTGGATCAGGATGATGAATACCTACCGCCCGGAGCTTGCACGCACGCTGTCGACCGACGACCTAC
Organism: Mesorhizobium sp. B2-4-1; assembly: GCF_006442185.1. Lineage (NCBI taxonomy): Bacteria > Pseudomonadati > Pseudomonadota > Alphaproteobacteria > Hyphomicrobiales > Phyllobacteriaceae > Mesorhizobium > Mesorhizobium sp. B2-4-1. The sequence continues at coordinate 120,591 of NZ_VFVN01000007.1, forward strand.
TCGCCCTGCGCTACGACGCCACGATCTCGCGAGAGATGGTGCGCAACCTGGCGCGCGAAGGCGAGGCCTACCTGCGCCAGCGCGGCCACCAAATCACGGCCGGCCGGCTCTATCTCTGTCATTTCCTTGGAATGGAAGGCGCGCATCAGGTTCTGTCGGCATCAGGTTCGGCGCAGCTGAGCGCTGTCCTGGGGTCGGCCGTCATCCAGGCCAACCCGTTCCTCACCGGCAAGACAGCCAGCTACGTGGTGGACTGGGCCGAAAGAAAAATGGGCCAGAAGCTGACTCATCTGGCAACCGACGCCGGGTCACAGACAACGACCACCGAAATCCGTCAGACGTCGCCGGAGTTCGAAAAATACAAACAGGCCATCACTGCTCTCATGGGCTCGATCTCAAATACGCTCTGAGCGTCAGGTCTGGCATGAGTTTCTTGCGCAGAAGGGTTCCCCCTCGGTTTGCCGCGCAGTTTCGACGGTTATTGCGTTTTTATCCGCATTTCCACGCGGCGGTTGGCAGGATCGTACGGGTTGGCGTTGCGAGGGTTCTTCTCGCCCATGCCGACGGCGTTGATGCGCGCGGCCTCGACACCGCTGGCCGTCAGGAAAGCTGCCACCGATTTCGCTCTTCGTTGTGACAGACCTTCGTTGTAGCGCAGCGTGCCCGTCGCATCGGTGTAGCCTTCGACGACGAAGTTGAACGTGCTCAGCCGGTTGTCTTTCAAAGCCTTGGCGAACTCTTCGAGCTCAGCGCGCGCGGTTGCGTCGAGTTGGGCCGAATCCAGCCCGAAATTGATCAGCATGTCGAGGTTGGATCTGCCTTCCTGCTGCCCATTGGTGTTGCTCTTGTTGCACTCCTCTTCGGAACCGACACAAATTCCTCGAGATTTGCCAAGATCGGCTGCGCCGGCAAAAAACTTCACGATGTCTTCTGATTTCCGAGCCGGATCGGCGGAAGCATGGTTCGAGAAAAACACGACCGCCAACACAAAGGCTGAACGACTCCACTGCATAGCGCTCCTCCTGTTTGAGTATCCGATTTTGATCGACCGCGAACATATCAAATTCCAGCGCAATTGTCTGTGGCCAAACGTTGGAGGTGCGATAATCGCGACTGTTTTGGCCGTGGCACGGCTTGAGACTTGACCCGCGCCGTGCCTGAGGCTTGAGTGGCCAAAGTTCCTCGATGAAAGCGCGGCGTTCATGGCCCATGGGCTCCGATTCAAAACGGCACGGGATCTTTTCGCAGCTTGTCCCGCTATCACCAGGGACATGCGCACTCCTCCGACCGAACAGCACTCGATCGCGTTTTGCCGCGACCTCCTCGCCGGGCGCATTCCTGAGGAAGCGATTACATTTTGCGCCTACCTGCTTCCCGAGCGGGCCGCAGTCTGGTGGGCCCACGAATGCCTAAGCCATCTGAGCGACCTCTTCGATGAGACCGATCACCGGTTGCTCGGTCTTGTCCGCGACTGGGTGAGCGAACCCGACAGCCCCCGCCATCGAACAGAGATCAGAGCCGCCGCGGCGAAATCGCCAACAACCCCGGTCGGCTGGATTATCCTGGCTGCGGGATCGCGTGAAGATCGGTCAGCCGTGGCCGCGATGCCGGCACTGGATTTGCAACCTTCTCCTGCTGCCTATGCAATCAATGCCGGAATTCTGGCCGGTCTGGCACGCGTGGCGCTCGTGGACCGTTTCTCGGTGCTGTCGGCGTTCGTCGAAATCGGTATCCAGATGGCCGAGATCGAGGCCCTCCACCAGTCAACGGATGCATCTTAGGGGCACTCGCCCACACGACCGGCACCCACAGAACTGGAGGACGCCCTCCGTCCCGCCTACTTGCAACCCCCTTGAGCCCATTTGGCGAGCGCCACCTTGAAGCGTGTCCCAAGCGGATGCTGCAAGCGCAGAACGGAGACATCGTTGGCGGCGAAATTCTTCGCCTGATCACACAGTCGGGTCTCGTTCCACTCATGGCAGCCGTCGCAGTGCTTGCCCTGCCATACCGAATTATCGAGGCCCTCCACCGGACTGAAGCGTGGCTCGCCTTTTATGAGCTCCGCAATACTCTTCCCATCGATTTCGGGGTCGCCGAAATCGATCGGAACGTCGAAAAAGATCGGGTCGTCAGAGGCGAGTTTTGGGATTTTCTGACGGAGCACATTGAGTGCGAGTTGGGCGTCATTGGCGGAGCTCGACGGATTAGCAGTGGCATTGCGCGTATCCGAGCCGCCTTGCTGTCCGGGAACGCCCGCCTCACCGACGATCAGCGGTGCGTTGAGATCAACCTTGTGCAGGACGACCTCGGTGGTCAGCGAGACGTTGCTCCAGGGGCGCTGCTTGCTAGCGGTTGCCTTGAACACATCGGCGGTAACACGGTTCATCGCCTCAGTGATGGACACATTTGTCTCGCCAATGTGCGCAAGCAACGCCGAGGTGAACGGCGAATGTTTGCCGGATCCGTCATAGGCGACCTGATTTGGACTGGTGGCGAACGCGACAAGCGTACCGGCACCGCCATTCTCGATCGAGATTTCCGCAAGGCCGCTTTTTGCTCCCCTGACGCCGGCGGTCTTTGCCAGCACCTCGGCTAGAGGATTGTCGCGACAGGCGTCGAGGAAAATAAGCCTTATGCTGGTCTCGCGAGACATCTGTCGCAGAACGAAATCGACAGGCACCGCCTCGAAGTCGAGCGAAGTCTCGTCCTCCAGGGCGGCATCGATCGGAAGAAGGTAGTTGCTGCCTGAAACCTGCAAGCCATGGCCCGCATAGAAGAAAAGCGCGATGTCCGCCCCGCGCACCTGCTTTGCGAACTGCGCTATTGTCGTCTGGGTCTGCAACTTGGTCAGGTCGAAGCCGGAAACGACGTCAAAACCAAGACCCTTCAGGCTTTCGGCCATGGCTTTGGCGTCGCGCACCGGATTGGCGAGTGCCGGGGCGTGCTGATACTGGGAGTTGCCAAGCACCAGCGCTGTACGGCGCTCGGCATCGGCTGCCGTCAAAGTGAAAAGCAGCGCAACTGCCGCGAGCCCGATTGCGCGCAGAAGGCTACTGCGACGGGCGATCAGATCGAAACCCACCGGGACAACAGATCCTTCCTCAGTTGACGAGCTTGGTGGCGGAAAACTCAATGCGCCGATTGAGCGCCTTGTTCTTCGGCGTGTCGTTGCCGGCGACTGGGCGTTCCTCGCCGTAGCCGGTCGCCGTGATCTGCGTGCGCGGAATGCCCGCTCCAACAATGGCGTCGGCCACTGCCTGGGCCCTGCGCTCCGATAAGCGCTTGTTCTCTGCAACCGGTCCATCGGCATCGGTGTGTCCGGAAACTTCGACCTTTAGGCCTGGGCATTTGCTGACGACACCGACGACCTCAGCGAGGAGCGGGCGGCTTTGGGCATCGAGCCGCGCGCTCGCGGGGCGAAAATAGATCGCCCCGGTACGGGACAGCACCGCAAACCTGTTGAGGCATTCCTCATCGTTGAAGTTGGTCTTCGTCGCATCGGTGGCGACGGGCCCGACCTCGGTGCTTGTCGCAACGGTCTGGGCGGGGGGCGGCTTGCTTCCGTCGGCCGTGAACACGAAATCGAACGACACCGATGCGGTAGGAACAATGTTGGTCACACTGGCCGCCTGTTGGAGTTTGTCGACATTGGGCAATAGACCGAAGTCTTCCACATGCACCGCGACAGGGGCCTCCGAGGCGACCGACACCATGGTGTCGCTGACCATGGTCACCACGACATTGGCCTCAAGATCCTTGTCGACCCCATGCAGGTTGAGACGGAATGGAAGAACCGCCTTCATACGTCGCTTGGTGGCGAGGTCGGCAAATGCCGCCGGATCCACTTTCGCTGTCAGTTCGGCGGTTGGAAACTTGTAGGTCTCAAAGAAGAGGAACCGCATCCGGACATTGCGCAGGTCGACCCCGGTATCGACTGAGTTGAGGTCAAAGGAGACCTTGGCGTCGCCGGTCGAAGTGAGGCTGCCGGAAATATTCCTGATCTTGTTGGTTTCGACGATCGTGTTCTTCTTGACCGACTGATAGGTGAGGACCGAAGCGGTCGGATCGAGCGCCCAGTTCGTCTGCGCGTTCGCCGTTCCCAGTCCGGGCAAAAACAACACGAACAACGAAACGATCAAGCCAAGCGTCTTCGCGGCGACTCTGCTTCTTGACCGTGCTTTGCGCCAGACTCCGAGAACTTCGAACATGGCTCCCCCTGCCTACGACAACAGAACCCCGTATCGACATCACGACCATGCGGTGTCTCCACAGAGCATAGAGCACTTGCTGCCAATTGGCGAGCATCCCGGTTGGTGTGCTTGGCCAGCCCGCGATCCCGGCATCGCGATACCGCACCTTGCCTGAGTGCGGGGGGATTTGAAGGTCCTGCTATTCCCATCCCAGACACGTCAGGAACTCAGCGCGGGCGCGGATGATCCGCGGATCGAGGAACCGCTAGAAAGCTATCTTAAGTCCGAGCTTGGCGCCAATAGTTGAGCTATCCGACGACGCCTTACCACGGACTTCGCCGTTGACGGTCGTCAACTCCGAGACTTTCAGGTTGAACCCCGCCGATAGCGCCACGGAAAAATCCGCATCGTCGAAGGCGATCGTCCTGGTACCGATCTCGGTCGTGTTCTTGTAACCGAAACGCTGCTGCAATTCGCCACGCGCATAGGGGCTGAACACCATACCGTTGCTCAGCGTGTAATCGCCATAAATGCCAGGCTCGAACTTGATGGCGCCAAATGAAAGCAGGCTCTTGCCGAACTGATTGCCACCGCTGTCAGTGTAGGGATCGCCGCGGAATGAAACACCAAGCAGGCCGCCACGCAGATCGAAACGGGTGCGTTCGCCCAGCGCGAAGATGTGGCCGACAGATCCCGTGACCGCGTAGCCCTCGGTGTCATAGCTGCCGGTGGTGTCAAGCACCCCGTTCATCACGTCGCTTCGGCCGAAGAAACCGGAGGCCGAGACCAGCGCGTAATTGTAGTCCTTGCGCAACAGTGCGTAGCCGCCGAACAGTCCGGCCTTGTTGTTACCTTCCCCTATGGCATCAAATCCCTGGAAGGCCCCGAGATTGACGTCAGTCGAGGCGTAGCCGGCGAATACACCGATGTTCAGGCCATACTCATTGTCGAACTGGAAATGCTTGGCGGCATTGAAGTCCAGGCTGATGGCGGCCGAAAAATCATTGGCATCGAAGCTCGGGCCCGGGCCATTCAAGCCGCCGCCACTGATGTTATAGCCGTCATGCTCGGTATGAGCGAACTGGCCGGAAGCAAAGACCCCGAAGCTCGAAGAAACCGGTACCATTCCAGATCCGGATGCAGGCGAAAGGTGGAGGTCAGCATCGATCGCGTCGCGGTTTATGCCGTAGAGAGCGTCGAGTGCCACCTCGACCGCGCCCGCGTTGGTCGCGCTGGTCGGCGCCGCCGCAATGCCGAAACTGGCCGGCGTGGCACGCAGGAACAAGCCGCCATTCGGGCCGTTTACGATCTCATAGCTGAAAAGCGAACCCGGCGTGCCGGAAATACTTCCGAGACGGAAGGTGCCGGCAACCGGTCCGCTGGCCGAGACGATGATCGGGATATTGGTCACTTGGGCGAATTGGGGGGTGCCCAGCAGATTGACAATAATGGTGCTGGTGCCGGCAGCCGAAAACGCATTGGCAACGAGTTGATCCGACCGTAGCGTCTGTTGGTTGATGTCGAGGCCGATGGTGGCGCTGTTGAGGGCGAGGCCGCCGAGCATCAACACGTCGTCGGCGACACCGTCCATCATGTTGATCAGGGAATTTGTCGCGATGATCGAACCCGGCATAGTGACGTTGCCGTTGATGAACAGCGTTGAACCGTTACCGAGGTTGAGTTGGTTTATGCCCTGCGTGCCACCGCTGAAGCGAAGGGTCGAATGGTCGGCCGAAAAATTGTCGAAGCCGGCAAAGTTCTGGCTCTTGCCGCCGGCGGCAAGGTCGGTGTCGACGACTGTGCCGTTGGCGCCTGTACCGCTGAATAGCACCCCGTCGCTAAGGATGAGCGGCTCGACGGCGCCGATATGATCGATGGTTAGCGTGTTGGGTCCAAGGCCGGTAATGTCACCCTCGATCGTGCCACCCGACAAATGGACATGTTCGGCGTCGATGCCGCCCTTTATGTCGCCGCCGACGACCGAGACGCTGTCGAAGCCTTGGCCGCCGGTGATGTTGCCGCCTGTCGTGGCGCCTATGGTTCCGCCGTTTATGTTGACGGTGTCGTCGCCGTCATTGCCGAATATGCTGCCGCCAATGGTGGCGTTGCCAGCGACCATTATCGTGTCGTTTCCGCCCGCTCCGTCGAGGTCGAGGTCGACCGCGGCACTGCCGCTGACGCTGACCCGGTCATTGCCAGCCCCGGCATCCAGGGCATCAACTGTGCCCCCCGCAATGATGATGGTGTCATTGCCATCGCCCCCGGAGAGAACGCCGACGGTCGGCGCGCTGAAAAAAATTCCCTCCTCGGTAGTGAGGATGCCGATCGATAACAGGTCGTCACCTCTGCCGCCGGTCACATTGCCAACCTGTGTACCGTCACCGAATATCACGGCGCTGTCGGCACCATCTCCAAGGTCAATGTCCTGAATACTGCCGGCCTGAATGACGACCAGGTCATCCCCGGCCCCGGTATTGAGATTGGCCGCGACGGTTGGGGCGTACGGAACCCCCAAGAAATCCCCATAGAACATCTCAAACCGGTCGTTGCCGCCGAGGAGTTCGATTGTACCGTCCGCCGGCTGTAAGGAGGTCGACCCTCCCGCAGGCAGGCCGCCTACACCGGGTGTTGTCGCCGCTTTATCGGTCAGGAGGCCGCCAAAAATTCTCACGACGTCGTCGCCATTGCCGTCGTAGTCGTTGACGATGACTTCCGACGAGTTCTCGAACCCGCTAAATCGGGTGGTGAATACGCCATCGACGTCCTGAAAATCCCCGGTCGTCGTGCAGTTCACGGTAACCGATGTCGCCTGGAAGGGAGTGCCGCCGCCGTTTGCAGTAGCGGAGCAGGCCGCCGCGCCAGAGACTTGGAACGTGGACGCCGCCGCTAAGGCGAGCAACGAGACTCCCGTCCATTGATAGGCCTCGCGCGACACTCTCATTCGACCCCACCTTACGAGAAATCGATACCGTCACAAATCAAGGCAATTAAATAGATCAACGATCCATCTCATGGGATCGTTGACTGCTTAACCGGCACTGTACGCGTCGCGTTGCTGGGCGGCAATGGTTTGGCGTTCGTTCTCAGGAGACTATAAGGCTATCTGTGGCGACAAGGACACTATCGTAAACTTAAATGAGCCTGTCAAAAGCAGTGGCCAAACTTCAAAGGCATCTTTAAAGATCAGAATAGGCCGCCGAAACAGTCAGATCTCCCGCATGTGCAATCTTGCGATGGTAGCTTGCCCATATTTCGCCACCACACTGCTCAACCCAGCGGTGACAGAACGAGAAATCGGTAGGGAGGTCCAGTTCCGGCGTCACAATCTTCGCAAATGGCGTCAGGAAATTCTCGAACTGAGCGGTGTACTTGCTCTTTCTGTAACGAGACCGGTCCACCGTCTCGGGTAACTTCTCGATTATGGCCGTCACGCAGTCGCGGGAGACCAGAAAGATGCCCGTGCCGCATGACGTTACCCGGACAAAGCCTTCTTGCTCTTGCCGAGGTTCGACGACGGTTCCGATGAACTCCAGGCTTTGCGCAAAGGCTTTGTCGAAGGGCAGTGTCGAGAGGGAATGGAGTTTGCGCAGATCGATCCGGCGCCGCGGATAAAGGGTGCCGACGACTTGCTTATCCAGCGCCAGCATCGCCGCGATAAGATCAGGTGAAAAGCCCATGTCACTGTCGATCATCAGAATGTGACTGCAATCCGGTTTATTGTAGTAGAAATTCGTGAGCAGATAGTTCCGCGAAAATGGAATATCCGTGTACTCGATTTCCGACAGCGTGAAGGCGTAGTTGGACAGGCTCTTATGAGTTAAGGCCGCGAACAGGCTGCGAACGAACACGCTTTTGTAGGCTGCTCCATAAACCGGCAGCGCAAGATTGATCTTGGTCGGCATCTTGTCCTCCACAGTCCAATGACTGATCGCATACAAATCCCTTTTCCCTATCTTTGACAGGATTCTTGGTATAAATTTTGGTGACCTTCGCCGGTATGAGGGCAGGCGCTCAGGCTGATTGTGGTTGCGTCGTGGTGCGTCGGGAAGTTGCTGGACCAAGATTGAGGCAGGCCGGAGCGAGCGTGCTGACATGACCCACTGCAACGGACTTCTGTTTCGTGTCCCACTGTTTCTCATTTTCCTGCTTCTTGGCTCAGCTGGTGCTCGCGCCGCGGTCGAGCCGACCGCGGCGCCGCAGCCACGCAACCGGCTAGCGATCGTCATCGGGAATTCGAACTATCAAAGCAGCCGACTTGAGCATCTCCCCAATGCCGCAAATGATGCCGCAAAGCTCTCAGAGAGCTTGAAGCGGCTAAATTTTGAGGTCCTGACGGGCACCGATCTTTCGACCCAAGATTTTTCCAGAATCTTTCGAGAAGCTGATGCAAGGCTGCCTACCGTCAGCGCAGTTTTGATTATCTACGCCGGTCATGGCGTGCAGTTGAACGGCGAAAACTACCTGCTCCCGGTCGATACGCCCGATCCTGAAAGCCTGGAAAAACTCACCGCCACGGCCATCAAGCTGAATGATGTGATCGCGCGGTTCGCGCGCCGCGACCGCCAGACGTTCATATTCCTGGACGCGTGCCGCAACAATCCGCTCGGTGCCGGTGCCGGCAATGGTCTGGCGCAAGTTGAAGTCGGTGAAAACACGTTCGTTGCCTTTGCCACCCAGCCAGGCAATGTCACGGCCGATGGCGGCGGCGAAAACAGCCCGTTCACCATTGCGCTGCTGAAGAATCTCGAGATCCCCGGGCTCAGCATTTCGGATATGATGATCCGCGTCCGCAACGAAACCGAAGCGTTGACGGTTGGCCGTCAAGTGCCGTGGGATCAATCGAACCTGCGTGAGCAGTTCTATTTCACGGAGCAACAGGTACTCGATCCGGGACAGTTGAGCGCAAGCCTTTCACGCATCCTTGCGGACCCCGCGGCAAAGAAGAGATTGCAAGTCGAGCTTGCCTCCAATGACCTGCAGACCGCCGTGCTAATCGTCGGACAGACGTTGCGGTCGGTCGAGATTCCGGCACCGTCCGCCAGTTCACCCGAGCCGGTTGGCACACAGGTCGCCAATCTGTCTCCGACCGAAAGGGTTGAGGACGCTCGCCAAAGCGTCGTCTCCGGTCTCGAAACGCTCATTGTCGGCGCATCCATGGGCGAGGCGGACAAAGACAAGACAGCCGATCTTGCGCGCAACGTTCAGACCGAACTTCGTCGCTTGGGTTGCTACCGGATGCAGATTGATGGAGATTGGGGCACGGGTTCAATCCGTGCTCTCACCGACTACTACAAGAATACCAAGCAAGTCGCGGCGACGACGGAGCCGAGCGTCGGACTGCTGGGCGATCTCTTTTTGCGCTCAGGCAGAATCTGCAAGCAGCCGGTCATCGTGAAGGCCAAGCCGGCTAAGATAGCGTCGGACGCCGCCCCTTCACGAAACGGCTCCGTACGGACGACTGCGAAACGCTCGCAGGCCGCCCCGAGACGTCCCGCGCCTCCCCCACCGGACATCAGTGGCGGCATAGGCATTGGTGGTGTGTTTTAGGTTGGACCACGTCGCGTCAGTCCATCGCGGCGCAGCTTGCGTTGACGGCGGCAGAGGTGCGCTGAAGTTTCCGGCGCTACGTCTGCTGCGCGTATGGACGATAGCGAGCCGGTCAACAATGGGCCGCGCTCGAGTTCCAGATCAGGTGCTGCAGCCCAATAAGATGCGCGATCCTAGGATATGCTGGCGTAATTGTTCATTCATATTCGGTGGCTCAGTACAAGGTAGATAGCGGGGACTAACATCAACCAGCCCCCCATTCCCAACACCACCAAAATCGCCACGCGCTCGGTTCGCCTGACAAGGTCGGCAATGTTTTCCTCGTTCGTCAAAGAAACAGCGTCCAGTAGCGCAGGCGCATGATCATCGTTGTCATTTGCCGGTTGGTTTGCGTTGCCACTCTCATTGGTTCTCTGGATCGATGTCATTGTCTTTTGCTCACCAAACATACTGGAAATAGAGGGCCCGCCAGCCACCGAAGCGGCTTGCGGGCCCTATCAGCACAGGAAGGGACGTAGCTGTGCCGATCCACGACATGTCAGCCAAGGAATATGCCGATCACCAAAAATGTGACGGCTGCGGCGAAAGTTGGCGCGAGCAACCAACGCGCTTGGCCAATGCTTTTATCCATCTGCTTTCTCCGAGTCTGGAGAAGCAACTAGCCTAGCCCTAAGCCGTTCCGCCTAGTCTCAAGAGATAAGACCATTGCGTTTTGTGATCGGCCTTTGGTCTGGTCAGGATTCCGACTGAAGCCTGATCGAGGAACGTTCGGCCTGCCGACGTGTTCAGTTGCCTGGCGCACAGAAGACTTGTGCTGTCGCCGGAACAACAGGAGAAAAACCATGAGGATCCACCTTACCAGCACCGCTGCCGCGCTATTGCTTTTGGCCGGCGTCGGCGCAGTTGCGGCACAGGATGTTGTCATCACACCGGAACAGGACACCGTCGTGCGCAAATACGTGAAGAAGCAACCGCTGGCTTCCGTGAACCTTCTCGGACTTGAGCTGAATGTCGGCACGGCTCTGCCGGACACGGTCGAGCTCCATGAGGTCCCCAATGTCAAATACCGGTATGTGGTGATCGACAACCGCACGGTCTTGGTGGACCCGGGCACCCGCAAGATCGTCAAAGTCTACGACTGAGACCTAGAACGAACCCGACCTCCGCCATAGCTGGCGGCGGGTTGGGTATGTCAAATCGCCCTTCGGACAGTTGAGATAAACTCCTGAAGTCGAGACGTCGCAACCCCCTCGTGGCGCGCCTGGTGGATCTAGAACACGCGCTCAACTCGACTTGGCACAAGGTACTTACTTCCTGGTGATCCAATCCAGCAAGCCAACTTCGACCTGATCGCACCCGGCGTATTCGAGTACCAGGGTCTTAGCCAGATCGCGCCATTGACATTTGGGCGCGTATGTTCCCAACACCAAATCTTTGAACACTGCCCGGAGAACATCGGCATCGAACGCTGAGATAGCGAAGGGAACCGGGTCTGCATCCTCCCAAGCTCGGGAGGTGTCATCGCCATGGCTTTGGCGCAGCCGTTTCAGAAGCTCGCGTGATGCCGCGAGCACGCGTCGGGAGTGATCAATATCGCGCGGAAATGCGGCGCGACGTGGCAGGAAGGTGGCTTCAATAGCCGCCCGCGCAATGTCTGTATGGGTATCGAGCATCGCTGCCTCCCTTAAGCAGCTATCGGGGCTGCACCTTCTTAGGTGCTGAGCTGCGAATCTCAGTCATCAGCCCTTGCTCTCGGAGCCGAGCTGTCTTCGCATCCCGTGCCGCCCGCTCGACCTCGATCGACTCGCGCGCAACATCCGAGATGCGCTCTTTTCTCTCGTGCCTTTTTTGTCGGTGAACCGTTGCCTTCTCCGCATCGTCGCCCCGATCTGACGGTCCCGCGGTGTTGTCGCACAGAACGATTGTGGCCAGATGCGGGCGACCTGGGAGGTGTTTCACCTGCCGAGCCAGCAGCCGCTGCCGCTCGGGCTGCGACTGTTTTGCGAACCGTCTAAAAGGTTGGACATCATGGCCAGGCCAATCATCCACTTTGAGACAATAGGGCGTGATCCTGCGAACCTGCGCCGCTTTACGCGGAACTCTTCGGATGGGAATTCGAGATCGGCGGATCGGTGTCGCCGCTTGTTCCCGACGCACTATGGCTTCCTTGCCCTGCCTCCGGGGCTCAATCGGTAGCAGGGGCGTTGGAGGCGGGAGGAATTTTGATCCGGATGTAGTCCCGCTTCTTGGACGTGGTGCGCTTTTCAGAGCCCCCTTTAGAAACTCAATTTCCAAGGCTTGCCGGCCTACCAGCCGCTCCAGCGCTGCAATCCGCGCCTCATAGGTCTGCATTGTGTCGGCCGCCGCCACGTCTTCGTCGAAGGAGCCGGCCTCGTATTTCTGAACCCAGATGCGGATCAGGTTACGCGGCAGTTCGTGCCGCTTGGCGAGACCATGCAGCGTCTCGCCGGACAGGAACTCCTGCACTACCTGACGTTTGAACTCGATGCTGTGCGTGCGATAAGTCACCATGGGCTTCCATCCTTCGAAAGCCCGGCTTCCAAGTCAATTCTGCTTGTTCATCCTGTCCGGCCCGAGGGGCGCACTCCACACATGGGTCTCATTTAGCCGGTATTTGCACCGTCATGACGCAGAGAAGCTCGAACAGGAGGGTGGCACCGGTTAGCGCGGTGACGCCCGAAGGATCGAGCGGCGGCGAGACTTCGACCAGATCGGCGCCGATGATGTCGACGCCGGCCAGCGCTCGGATCATCTTCTGGGCCTCGCGCGTCGTTATGCCGCCGATCTCCGGGGTGCCAGTGCCGGGGGCAAAAGACGGATCGAGCGCGTCGATGTCGAACGAGACGTAGGTCGGCGCGTCGCCGACGATCGAGCGCGCCTCGGCCATCACCGCGCCCACGCCGCGCTCCATGAATTCCTCGATGAAGATGATCCGGATGCCGGCCTCGCGGGCGAAATCGTAGTTTTCCACATCGGAGATCGCTCCTCGGATGCCGATCTGGACCATGCGCTTGGGATCGAGCAGGCCTTCCTCGACGGCGCGGCGGAACGGCGTGCCGTGATTATAGCGGTTGCCGAAGAACTCGTCATAGGTGTCGGAATGGGCATCGAAGTGAATGAGGCCGGCCGGTTCCTTGGCGATGCCGCGCAGGATGGGCAGCGTGATCAGATGATCGCCGCCGACGACCAGAGACCGGGCGCCGGAGTGGTGGACGTTTTCGAAGAAGGCGCTGATCGTGTCCAGCGAGCCGGGCAGGTCGAGCGGGTTTACAATCACGTCGCCGCAGTCGCCGGCACGCACCTGTTCGAAAGGCGAGACGCCCGTGACATGGTGGACGCGCCGCACCAGGCTGGATTGGTTGCGGATTTCGCGCGGTCCATGGCGCGCGCCCGGCCGGTTGGTGGTGCCGCCGTCGAAGGGGACGCCGATCAGCGCGATGTCGACCTGCTCGGGGGTAGCCATGGGCAGGCGCATGAAGGTTGAAGGGCCGGCAAAACGCGGAACGCTGCCGGAATCGAGTGGCTGGAAATTTGTAATGCTCATGGTCTTGTGTCCTGTTGGCGCATCGGGTCGCTTGACCGCGAGGCGCACTCCGAAGGTGGTGCTATTTCTGTTGAAAGTCGGACCTGTGGGCGTCGCGCCAGGCGTTCTGCTTGCCGGCGCGCTTGGCCGCGAGGCAGAACAGGGCCTCGGCCAGCAGCCGGCCGGCCAGGATGCTGGTGGTGCCGCTGGAAGCATCGAAGTCCGGCGATACCTCCACGAGGTCGAATCCAGCAAAGCCGTCGCGGGCCACTATTCTTACGCCGCGAATGATCTCGCGCGAGGTAAGGCCGCCTGGTTCGGGGCTGTTGGTTGCAGGGGCAAAGGCTGGATCGACGCCGTCGATGTCGAGGCTGATATAGAGGCGCGCGCCGTCGGCGCTGGCGATGGCGCGTGCGCGTTCGGCAACCGTTTCGATGCCGAGGCGCTCGACTTCCTCCATGGAAAACACGGTGATGCCGAGCTTGCGGTAGAGCGGGGTCCATTCGAGCAGGTTGCGGGGGCCGCGCGCGCCGATGACAACGATGCGGCGGGGGGCCACCTTGTCGAGTTCGGCAATGCGCAGCAGGGGCGAGGCGCGGGTGAGGCGGTCGCCACCGAAGGATTCGCTGAGATCGAGATGGGTGTCGAAGACGATGAGCCCGACCGGGGTGTCGCCGGCGTCGGAGACCGCGCGTACCGCCGGATAGCTGATGCCGTGATCGCCACCGATGGTCAGCGGCACCGCCCCGTTGACCAGCACCGCGGCAAGCCGCGCTTCGAGGCGGGCGTAGCTGGCGGCATTGTCGCCCGGCACTACATCGATGTCGCCGGCATCGGCGACGGTGATATGGGCCAGCATGTCGAGGTCCCAGTCGAAGCTGTAGCTGCCGTAAAGAAGCGAGTATTTGCGGATTTCCTGCGGGGCGCGGCGGGTCGCGCCGCCGCGAAAGGTGGCGATGCCGTCATAGGGCATGCCCACCACCACAGCGTCGGCGGAAAGACCTGCCAGATCGCGCACATAGGGAAATGCCATGAAGGGTGGCACGTCGCCATACATGCGGGGAACACCTGCCGGGCTCAAACCTTCGCTCATGGTACGGTCCTCCGTCTTGTCGTGTCGATTGTGCCGCTGCCCTACTGGCCGGCGGTGGGCTCGCTCTGGAACAGCATGTTGCGCTGTCTCCAAGTGTCGAGGAATTCACGCAAGCGCGGGCTTTGCGGATCGTTGAAGAGTTTGGCGGGCGGGCCCTGTTCGATCACCTTGCCGCGGTCCATGAAGACGACACGGTCGGCGACCTGGGCGGCAAAGCCCATCTCGTGCGTCACCACCACCATGGTAATGCCCTCGACGGCCAGTTGCTTCATGGTGTCGAGAACCTCGCCAACGAGCTGGGGATCGAGCGCCGAGGTCGGTTCGTCGAACAGGATCACATGCGGCTCCATCGCGACCGCCCGGGCGATGCCGACGCGCTGCTGCTGGCCGCCGGAAAGCTGCGAGGGGTAGCGCTCGGCGAAATCCGCGAGGCCGACCTTGGCCAGCGCACGGCGCCCGCTTTCCTTCGCCTTGGCGGCGGGAGCGCGCTTGGAAAGACGCAATCCCAGCGTCACGTTATCCAGCACTGTCATATGCGGCCATAGGTTGAAGTGCTGGAACACCATGCCGACGTTGCGGCGCACGGAATCGATGTTCTGGTCGCTTTCTCGTACCAGTCCTTCGGCACCGCGCTTGTAGCCGAGCAACCGGCCCTCGATCTCGATCTCGCCGCTCGTATATTCCTCGAGGAAGCTCGCGCAGCGCAGCAACGTGCTCTTGCCCGACCCCGAGGGTCCGATGATGCAGACGACTTCGGAGAGGTTGATGTCGAGCGAGATCCCGGACAGGGCCGCGAATGTGCCGAAATCCTTGGTCAGATTCCGGATCTTGATGACGGGCTCGGTGGTTTCAGTGGCCATCGTTTATTCCCAAATTGGTGGTTGAGCGGCCTAGAACCGCACCCGGCGCTCAACATATTTGCCGAGCTGCGCGACTGCCTCGACCAGCAGCCAGTACAGTAGGGCGGCGGCGAGATAAGGTTCGATGACCGCGTAGGTCTCGTTGACGAATTGCGTCGTGTTCTTGGTCAGCTCGGCAACGGTGATGATGGACAGCACCGCGGACTCCTTGATGAGGATGATGATCTGGTTGACCATCGGTGGCGTGATCATGACCAGCATCTGCGGCAGCTTGATATGGCGGATGATCTGCGTGCCTGAGAGCCCGGCCATGCGCGCCGCCTCGATCTGGCCTTTGGAGATCGACTGGAAACCGGAGCGGAAGATTTCGGCGAAATAGGCGGCACCATAGAAGCCGAGGCCGAAAACACCCACCGCTTCGGCACTCAGCCGGAGGCCTATGCTCGGGCCGCCATAATAGAGCACGAACAGCAGGATCAGGATCGGCAGGCCGCGCATGATCTCGATATAGGCACGAACAGCCCAGCGCAGCGGCGTGAACGGCGTGCTCTCGAGGCAGGCGAGCAACAGGCCGATCGCCAGCCCGAGGGCTGTGGCAAGTGCGCAGATCCAGGCCGTCGTCGCCAGGCCGGCCAGCATCAGCGGTCCATATTGCACCCACAGGTCGAAGAATTGCGCCATGGCTCAGGCCCTCCGCGCCAGCCGTTGCTCGGCCATGCGGCCGATCAGCGACAGAAGGAAATTGATGACGATATAGATGACGGCGGCGGTGATGTAGATTTCGAACGGGCGATAAGTGGTCGCGACGATCTGCTGGCTTACCCGCATCAGTTCCGTCACCGCGATGACGGAGACCAGCGATGAGTTTTTCAGGATGCTGATGGTCTCATTGACCAGCGACGGGATGACGAGGCGCAATATCTGGGGCACGAGTATATGCTGGCGCCCCGCCCATTTGCGTATGCCTACCATGCGCGCCGCCTCCAGTTGCCCTGGTGGAATGGCCAAAAGTCCGCCGCGAAATATCTCGGCCTGGAAGGCGATCGTGTTCAGGGTCAGCGCGAGGATGGCCGCGAGGATGGGCGCTACATTGATGCCGATGAGCGGCAGCAGGTAATAGATAATCAGCAACTGCACGAGGATGGGCGTGCCGCGCCACACGCTTTGATAGATGCGCGAAAAGCAGCGCAGCCACGCCTTCTTCGAGGTGACGCCGAAGCACAGGACGAGGCCGAGCGGCATGCCGAGGATGATGGCGACGCCCGACACCAGGATGGTCATGCCCGCGCCCCAGAGTATGATGGGCAGGTTGTTCTGGATGAGGGCGAACATTGCCAAGTCGTCAGACCTTATGGACTTGAGGTCAGGCTTGCAGCCTGTGCGTTTTTAGGCAGGCGAGGCTGGAAAGCCTCACCTTTATCCGGGCGTTGGATGCCGACTCGTCAGCTCTTGGGTTCGGGCAGAGCGTCCGTCGGCAGTTTCATGGTGAAGCCGAACCACTTTTCCTGAAGTTTGGCCATGGTTCCATCGGCGGCGAGCTTGCGGAACTGGTCATCGATGAAGTCGGCAAGCGCCTTGCTGTCGTCGTCCTTGCGGAAGGCCCAGCTGAAATAGGTCGGGTCCCCGAACGTTGTGCGGATGGTTTCGAAGACGTCGCCGCGCTGCGTCTGCAGGTAGAGCAGATTGGGCAGGGAATTCACGACGGCATCCGTGCGCCCGGCAGCGAGATCGGCATAGGCTTCATTGAAGTCGACATAGGTCTGGATGGTGGCGATCGGCGCCAGGCCTTTTGCCTTTAAATTCTCGGAAAAGGCCTCGGTGCCCTTGAGCTGTGCCGAGCCGGCCTGCGTGCCGACATTTTTGCCGCTCAGGTCTTCGGGCGTGTTCAAGGCGGCGTCGCCTTTGCGCTTGACGTAGGAGAACGACGCGTCGGCGATTGGCAGAGACAGCCTGTAGGTATCGTAGCGCTGTTTGTTAACGGTGACGGAGGTTATGATGGCATCGAACTTCTCCGTCTGCAAACCGGGCAGCAAGCCCTGGAACGGCAGGTCGAGCCGGTTCACCTTCACGTCCGGCAGCGCCTTCATGACTTCTTCGAAGAGGTCAACTCCGTAGCCTACGATCTTGCCGTTTTCGACATATTCGAACGGCGGGTAGCGGGCCTCGGACGCGATGGTGATTTCCCCCTTTGCCTTGATCCGATCCAGAAGATCGGAGGCGGTGGCAATGCTCGCCACGGCGAGCGAGAGCGACGCGGCCAACAGCGTCGAAGTGCACAGTTTCAAAGTGGATCGCATAACTTCCTCCAGTTTCGTATGTTCCCGTTTATTATGGATTATTTGGAGTCTGAGGCTTCTGTACGCGCTCAGGAATCTCGCATGCGTGACGAGCCTTAAACCTCCAGGTCGTCAGCCGGCTGCAATGCCGGCCCGATTGTTTGCTTCCCCAGTGGCATGACGGCACGGCACCATCTGGTAGGGCAGCATGGCAGGATTGAATCTTTGATAAACATGGAAGGAATAGACTATACATCGAAGTTGACGATGTAAGGCTGATACGCAACACCGTCTGAGAGGCTCAAGGAGGAGTGTCAGAATGCGTCTGTCGGTTGCCGACATTCGTGCGCTCAGGGTTTTCCGCTCGGTGGTCGAGCATGGCGGATTTACCGGAGCACAGCTTGCTTTGGCGATGAGCCAATCGACGATCAGTTTCCAAATCAACGCGTTGGAGGAACGGCTGGGGTTTTCGCTATGCCAACGCGGCAGGCGCGGCTTCGAACTGACCGATAGGGGCACCGCGGTCTATGAATATTCCCATTCGCTGACTTCAGCGCTGTCGGCGTTCGAGATGCAACTGGGCGAACTGCGCTCCAAGGCGACGGGTGTGCTGCGCGTCGGGATCGTCGATGCCACCGTTACCGATTCAGCCCTGGGCCTCGATGACGTCATTCATCAGTTTATCAAGAAAGCCAGCGAAGTCGATCTGCGCATCACCATCGGCTCGCCTGAACAGCTTATCGCGGAAACCGCCAAGGGCGGGATCGACTTCGCGATCTCCCCCCGCATCAAATTGCTGCCCGGCTATTCGCAGACCGAGTTCCATTATGAAATCAACTCGCTCTACTGCAGCGAGCGCCACCCGCTGTTTTCCCGCAAGCTGGTGACAAAGGCTGATGTGGAAGCATCGCAGATGGTGGTGCGCCCTTATGCCAACAAGTCGGAATTGCAGCATTTCCCCAACGCGCATGTCGGCGCCTATGCTTCGAATATCGAGGCGCAGGCAATGTATATCCTGAGCGGCCACTTCGTCGGCTATCTGCCGGATCACATGACCGTCACGTTTAGACAGAACAACCGGCTTAAGGCGCTGCTTATTCCCGAGGCGCAGATCCGCTCGCCCTTCGTCATCATCGCGCCAAAGCACAAGAAAGCGTCGCTGTCGCAGAGGATTTTTTTTCAGGAACTGCGCAAAAGGGTGGGGAGTGCCGAAAAATCGGCCGGAAAAGGGCAAGCCGCCGACGCAAAAAACAAGATGCCCAAGGTACGCGGCATGTAAAAACTCCTTTATGCATTGATCCCGAAAAGCGGGAGCCGCTTTTTCGGGATCAATGGTCTGAATGCTGGCTGCGCTTTAAAGGCGCGGCGCCTTGGCGTCGATCCGATAATGCGCTTCGGTTGGAACGCAGCCTTGACCGTTTACCGGAATGAGGTCCTGGGGGCAGGCTGAGAACGCGACGATCAAATCCATTTCCGCGCACATCGACACATAGGAGCCCGGTCCCGCCACCGGTGCCTCGAAGGTGACCGAACCGTCTTCGCCGACGGGAATGTTCATGAACAGGTTGAGCGGCGAAGGGGTTTCGGGTGGCGTCAGCCCGACCGCGCCGAGGGCCGTCGCCAGATTGTCGGTGCAGTTGTCATGGTGCCCGACATGGCCCAACTGCTGGTAGCGATAGCGGTCGCAGGCGGCGATCAGCGTATCGTGCACGCCACCCGACGTGTCCTGTATCAGGGTCAGCATCGGACGCCGCCTGTTGCTGCACAGCGTGTCGCCGTTCTTCGGGTTCACCTTGAGCATGGCTCCACGACTGTGCTCCATCGACATGAATTCCGCGATATCGTCGGCGCAGAAGGCCCAGGTGTCCACCACCTGGGTGCCGTGGGTGTTGATGACGGTGATCACCTGGCCTTGGGCAACGCGCGTCGCCACGCCCTTGCGGGCAGGAATGACGTGAACCTGACCGTTACTTGCGTTCGTTGGCATCGTTGAATTCCTTTCGTTCAGCGTCCGCGCGCTCCGTGTTCGACAAAGATATAGCCGAGAAAGTTCAGGAGTACCTGTGCTGCTAGAAAGCCGGTGATGCCCGAAGGGTCGTAAGCCGGGGCCACCTCGACGAGGTCGATGCCGACGACGTCGCCGCGCTTCACAAGGCCCCGGAGCATTTCCATTACTTCATAATACAGGAAGCCGCCATGGCTAGGCGTGCCAGTGCCCGGCGCAATCGACGGATCGAAACCGTCGATGTCGATCGTCACATAGTAACGTACGCCTTCCGGAATGGTCGCCAGAACACCTTCGACGCCGAGCTTGCGCGCCTGGCGGACGGAAAGGATCGTCGAGCCGCGTTGGCGCGCATCCTCGTAACCGTCGCGGGCGGTCGAGGAGACGTTGCGGATGCCGATCTGGCTGAGGCCGCTGACATGCGACTGTTCGGCCGCGCGGCGCATCGGATTGCCGTGTCCTTCGCGCACGCCATGACGCACGTCGACAAAGTCGAGATGCGCATCGATCTGCACAATGTGAATGGGGCCATGTTCGCTGAACGCCCTGACGCAGGGAATGTTGATGGCATGGTCGCCGCCCAGGACGACGGGCAGCGCTCCGCGTTCAAGAATCTTGCGGACCGCCATTTCCGTATTCGCGTGGCTGGCCACGGTATCGGTATGCACGATATCCGCGTCGCCTATATCAACGATCCGTACCTTGTCGAGCGGCAGATAGATTTGGTCGTCCTCATGGTCGTAAGCGCCGGCATGACCGAAGGAAAACAGCGTCGAGGCCTCGCGGATGGCGCGCGGGCCGAAACGTGCACCGGAGCGGTACTGGGTCCCCATGTCGAAGGGCACACCCAGCACGGCGACATCCGCATCGATCTTGTCCCAATCAAGGCAGATCGGCCGTTTACCGAAGGTGCTAAGCCCAACGAAGGGGAGATCGAGCCGCCCGCCCTCATACCCGTGTCCAGACATCGAGACTCTCCCTTTCGGATAAACCTCACGCCATCCGGCGGCGACCTTCGATATGAGCCGAAGCGCTTAAGCTGGAGTGAGCACGACAGGCCTGCGGTCTGCCTGCCTCGTGGCTAGCATGGTCCTGCCACTCCTATCCATCACGAGTATCGGGCGTTCATATCGATTTATCCGGAAATTGGCCGTATTAGGGTTAGAACAAGAGCAGCCCGAAACCGATGGAAGGAAGACTCCCGCTCCGCCGGTGAGCGCTGTCGTTCGAGCTTGCTGTGCCCGAGCAGCACCTGGATGACGCTGATGTCGACATCCTGCTCAAGCAGGTGAGTGGCGAAGCTGTGCCGGAGAGTATGCGGGCTGAGAACGTTCTCACCGCTCCCAAAGCAATATCTCTTGTCAGCCGAGATTTGACGGCCGCGTCTCGCTATTGACGCACAGCTGAAGCAGGCCTACTGGTACATATACCGGACCACTAGACCTCTTCGGATGTAAGGACGGATGGACCTACGAGCGATTCTGACCGACGACGGGAGTGCGCTTGGCGGCGTGCCGAAGCATTCGATGAAGGACTTCGTCGTCCAGAAGATCGCGACATTCATTGCGACCGGCATTCTTGACGTGGGGGACCCGTTGCCAAGCGAGCGTGAACTTGCGGGCGCTTTGTCGGTAAGCCGCGAGACGGTGCGCGGTGCGATCCTAATCCTTTCCACAAAGGGCATCCTTTCCGTCGCCCAAGGCACGCGGACAGTGGTGGCCTCGACGGAAGTCGGGGAACTCGCGGTCCAATCGGCCCGCTATCGCGACATTTCCAGGTACAGTCTTGACGACGTGCATGAGGCGCGGTTGCTGATCGAAGATCAGGTGGCGCGGGCCGCGGCCGTCCGGGTTGAAGCCGCGACGCTCGAGACCCTGCAAAAATCGATCGAGGCGCAGGAAGCGGCGATCGACGATCCCGTTCGCTTCCTCATTTGCGATCGCGAATTTCACACGGCCATCTATCGGGCGGGCGGCAATGCCGCGCTGGCGGATATCGCCGCCGATCTCTATTCCTACCTTCTCGACCATCGGCGGCGAGCAGTCGCCCAGCCTTCAAGCATCGCAACGAGCATCGCCGATCACCGTGCCATTCTTGCGGGACTTGAGGCGCGCGATTCCGAGGCGGCCGCAAGGGCCTTCGCGGTCCACGAAACACGCATCTACACCACGACCAAGCAGCTTTTAACGCAATCCGCTCGAAAGGGATAAGAATAGGGGCGGATTGCCGGGCAACCATGCAGCACAACAGGAGGAGTTCCCATGCTGACAAGACGCCTTTTTGCCACCGCAGCCCTCGCGGGCGTTGTCGCGCTGACCGGCATTGCCGGGACGGCGACCGCCGCTCTCGCCGAATCCAAGGAGTTGGTCTATCTGACTCCAGGCCTTGATCTTGCCTTCTGGCGATACCTCTCCAAGGGCATCGAGAATGTCGCAACCAAGGGAGGCTACACCTATCAGGCGCTGGATTCGGGCAACAATGCCCAGACCCAGCTTAAAAATGCCAAGGACGCGATCGCCCGCGGCGTCGCCGGGATTATCATCTCTCCGACAGACAGTTCAACCGCGCCGGCCGTGCTCGATCTCGCCAAGCAGGCGAACATTCCCGTGGTCATCGCCGACATCGGCACGGACAGCGGCGACTATGTGTCCTTCATCATCTCTGACAATTATCAGGGCGCGAACGGCGTCGGCAAAGCGCTGGCCGAGGCAATGAAGGCCGCCGGCAAGCAGGACGGCAGCGTGGGCATTGTCGGCATCAGCCAGGCCCGCCTCAACGGCCAGGCCCGCACCAAGGGCTTCAAGGACGCGATGACAGAGGCTGGCATCACCAAGGAAGCCGGGCTGCAGCAGATGCAGACCTACACCGCGGACGAAACCTTCAAGTTCACGCAGGATATGACGACCGCGAATCCGGACATGAAGGGCCTCTTCGTCCAGACCGACGGCCCGACGCTGGGCGCCTTGCAGGCAATCAAGGCGGCCCGCCTCACCGGCGACGTGCTGGTTGCCGGTTTCGACGGCGTGCCGGAATTCGTGCCGTTGCTGCAGTCGGGCGAACTGGTCGTTTCGGGCATGCAGCAGCCGTATCTGATGGGCCAGGAATCGGGACGCGCGATGGTCGACCATCTCGGCGGCAAGACTCCCGAAAAGAAAATCCTCGTGCCGATCAAGATCGTGACCAGCAAGAACATCGAGCAGGAGCTTCCAACCATCAAGGAAACGGTCTTCGCCAACGAGATGTAATCGGGGCCTGGCCGACATAGGCCGTCCGGGGGCACCCTCCCCCGGACGCTTTATTCGTACCACTTGGAGTGTGTCCTCGGATGGTAGACAGCAGCAAGATTCCCGAGCCGCTTCTCGTGGCTCGTGGCGTCACCCGCCTGTTTGGGAACGCCTACGCGCTCAGCAACGCGTCGATAGCGCTCTGCCGGTACGAGATCTGCGGATTGCTGGGCGCGAACGGCGCGGGAAAATCGACGCTGTCACGGATCGTTTGCGGACACCTGCCGCCTTCATCGGGCGAGATACTCTTCAAGGGTGCTCCCTTGACCGTCGGATCCGCGCGCGACGCGCTGCGTTCCGGCATTGCCCTCGTGGCACAGGAAACCAGTCTGGCGCCCGACATGAGCGTGCTGGAGAATATCTTCCTACCCAGCTACGCGATGCCGGGCCGTCTGTCTTTCAGCCAGTTGCGACACAGGGCGCAGATCATCCTGTCGGAACTTGGCCACGACCACGTACTGCCACTCGACATCGAGGTGCGCCGGCTCTCGGCAGCGCAACGCCAACTCGTCGAAATAGCCAAGGCGTTGGCCCTCAACGCCGATCTTGTCATCTTCGACGAGCCGACGGCCTCCCTCTCGCCGATCGAGGTTGACCGGCTGTTCGAGATCATGGGACGGCTGAAAAACAGCGGGAAGGCACTCGCCTTCGTGTCGCATCGGCTCGAGGAGGTCTTCGCAGTCACCGATCGCGTCACAATCCTGCGCGAGGGCAAGACCGTGGCCGAAAGCGTGCCTACGGCGGGGCTCACGCAGGCCGACGTCATCCGCCACATGGTGGGACGCGACATCGGAAATGTGTATCGAAAGGCCGTCTCGCGAGTGACCACTAACGAGCAGCCGGTGGCTCTGGAGGTAATTGGGCTCAAAGCCCCGCCTTTCGTGCGTGACGTCTCGTTCACGGTGCGCAGGGGTGAAATTCTCGGCCTCGGCGGGCTTGTCGGAGCTGGACGCTCGGAGAGCGCCGAAGCGATATTCGGACTGCGCCACCGCAGCCGCGGGCGCGTCCTTGTCGGCGGCAAGGAGATTGCCCCCAACAGCCCTATCGCGGCAATCCGCGCCGGTCTCGGAATGGTCGCCGAGGACCGGCGGGCCCAGAACATCGTGCCCGACATGACGGTCGGCGAAAATCTCTTCCTCGCCCAGATGGGCAAGCACAGGGGTTTCGGGCGAGGCCATTCGGCGCGCCGCAAGCAGGCCAGCGAGCTGATTTCGCGTCTCGACCTTCCGACCGACCGCATGGATGCAAACCTTCTGCACTTCTCCGGCGGCATGCAGCAGAAGATCATTATCGCGCGCTGGCTGCTGATCGAGCCCGAAGTGCTCATCCTCGACGAGCCTACGAAAGGCGTCGACATAGGGACACGCCAGGCAATCTACGAGCTGCTGCGCGAGGTGGCCGAAAGGGGGATAGCCGTAGTCGTGATCTCCTCGGATTTCCAGGAATTACTGGGGATCTGCGAGCGGGTCGTCGTGGTGAGTGACGGCTATACCATCGCCGACCTGCCCGCCTCGCGACTGAGCGAAGAGAGCCTGACGCTGCTCGCCGCGCCCCGAAGCTCAGCCGAGCGCAACACGGCATTCCTGCGCGATCTTGTCGCCAGCCATGGCGGCACGGCATTTTGGGGATTGATCGACGACGACCGGTTCGTCTGCCTCGCCCTCGCCGAGGGTACGCCGGGTGCAACGATGGGACTCGCGGCCGGGCATGTCTATCTTGCGCAGGAGACGGCAATCCCCCTCGCGCTTGGAAGGCGTCAACCCGGCATCGTGACCGAGAATGACGGCCGCTCTACCTTGCTTGCACCACTGTCCAATCGCCGAGGGCACGATCTGGGATGGATCGGGCTCAGCCTGCCGGCCGGCTCCAGGCTGCCGGACGCCGGGGCCCTGTCGGCCCGGATCGCCGGCCTGTTCGATACACCTCAAGACGAAAAGATCGACGCATGAACGCGCCCACACGATCCTTTGCGATGCCCAGATTCGCCAGCACGCTTGAGTTCCGGATGCTCTGCCTCGCCATGGTGCTTGCGGTGATCCTGTCGTTCATCTCGCCGCACTTCTTCACCGAGCGGAACATGTTCAACATACTCGACCAATCGGTGGTGCTTGGCATAGTTGCCGTCGGCATGACCCTGGTGATCCTGACTGGCGGCATCGACCTTTCCGTCGGGTCGGTCGCGGGCGTGACCGGCATCATCCTCGCCCTACTCCTGAAGGAATTCCCCATTCCGGTGGCGATCGCGCTCGCCATAGGTTGCGGCGCCCTGATCGGGCTTTTCTCCGGCGTTCTCATCGCAGTGTTCGGCCTGGCGCCCTTCGTGGTGACGCTCGGGGTCATGGCGATGGGGCGCAGTCTCGCCTACATCGTGTCGGGACAGCGCTCGATTTCGGGACTGCCCATGGGGCTGCAGAATATCGTCTACACGAACCTGCTGGGCATCCCCGCCAACGTCATCTTCCTCATCGCGCTCTACCTCGCCACCTGGGCGTGGCTGACATATTCCAAGGGCGGGCGAACCATCTACGCGGTCGGCTCGAACATCGAAGCCGCCCGGGCGGCCGGCCTCAACACCCTCTTCTACTCGATCTTTCCCTACGTGGCGTCCGGTGCCCTTTCGGCGACGGCGATGACCTTTTCGCTGGCGCAGATCATGTCGGCTGACCCGATCGGGGGGAACCAGCTTGAACTCGACGCCATCGCGGCCGTGGTCATCGGTGGCGCGAGCCTCTACGGCGGACGAGGCACGATATTCGGCACGCTGATGGGGGTTCTGATCATGGTGATGATCCGCAATGGCCTCAACCTGCTCGGCGTCTCGCCGTTCTGGCAGGGGACCGCCATCGGCGCCATCATCATCCTCGCCTTGCTGGCCGAGCGCCTCATCACCTGGAAATCGCGCCGCGTTTGAGACCAGGAGAATCCTATGACACAGTCCGATCCTTCCCGCGCCGTCCGCCTCTACGGCACCGAAGAACTACCGGCAGAGGAGCGGCTACTGAGCGCCGGGCCCCTCAGCGTGCTTTTCGACGGCGCGAACCTGCGCGACTGCCGCATGCATGGCGAAGAGGTGATCCGCGCAATCTCGTTCGTGGTCCGCGACAAGGACTGGGCGACGCTCATTCCGAAGATCACCGACCTGGTCGTCGAAAAGGACGACGATCGCTTTCGTGTGGCCTATCGCGCAAGCGTTGCCAGCAAAGGCGAGACCTTCGGCTATGACGTGGGCATCGCTGGTACCGCGGCAGGCGTTCTGACCTATTCGGCTCGCGGAACCACGCCGACCGGGCTTCTCACGAACCGGACCGGCTTTGTCGTCCTGCATCCCATAGATGGCATAAGCGGCGCGGCCGCCACGATCACGCACACAAGCGGCGAGAGGGTCGAGACACGGTTTCCTGTGGAGATCGATCCGGTGCAGCCGATGATGGATCTGCGTGAAATCTCGCACCGTACTCCCGGCGGGCTGGAGGTCAGCTGCCTTATGGAGGGCGACGCGTTCGAGATGGAGGACCAGCGGAACTGGACCGACGCCTCCTACAAGACCTATGTTCGTCCCCTCGCTCTGCCCTGGCCATACAGGATCGAGCCCGGCGAGGTCGTCGAACAGAAGATCACCCTGACCGTCAAGGGCTCTCCCAAGGGTCCGTCGCGTCAGGCGGGAGGCATCGCCGCCCTGACGCTCGGCGAGGCGGCGGACGCGATTCCACCTCTCGGCGTCGGATTGCATCCCGATGACGCTTCGGCCGCATTGCGGCATGTCGAGACGCTTGCCCAGCTCGGCGTCGCCCATGTCATCTGCCATTACGATCCGCGGCTCGGCCATGATGCCGAAACGCTGGCGAGGCAGGTCGAGATCGCCATCGCAATGGGCGCCCAACCCTGGCTCGAAGCAGTGGTCGAGCATGCCGACGATGCTGGCGCCGCGGCGGAAATCGACTCCCTGGGCAAGGTGGCCGCGAGGCTCGATCGTCGCTTCACGACGGTTCTGGTGTCGCCCGCACCCGATCTTAAATGCACGCTGCCCGGCAGCATCTGGCCGCCAGCGCCGGATGCGGCGAAGCTCTATGCGGCCGTGCGCGCGGCCTTCCCCGCATCTCGCATCGGCGGAGGCATGTTCAGCTTCTTCACCGAGCTCAACCGCAAACGTCCCCCGGCCGAGGCGATAGACCTCGTGACATTCACGACGGCGGCGATCTTCCACGCTGGTGACGACCGCTCCTTGATGGAGACGCTCGAATGCCTGCCGCATATTGTCAGGACCGTGCCGGCGATCGCCAAGGGCCGCCCATATTCCGTTGGGCCGTCCGCAATCGGGTTGCGCGACAATCCCTATGGCGAAGCGCCGGTCGCCAATCCCGCCAACATCCGGCAGGCGGTCAATTTCAATGATCCGCGCCAGCGGGGCGTCATGGGAGCGGCCTGGAACCTCGGCTACTTCGCCGCCTTCGCGGAAGGCGGCGCGGCGGCCATCGCGCTCGGCGCCGCGGTCGGCCCGTTCGGCGTCCTCTCCGTGCCGACGTCGTTTCCGCAGCCCTGGTTCGAAGGCAAGGGCGAGCTCTATCCTGTCTGGCACATCGTGCGAGGCCTGGCGAAGCTCAAAGGCTGCCCGCTCCGTCCGCTGCGATCGTCGGTCCCTGGCGCAGTGCGAGGGATCGCGGCGGTTTCCGAAAAAGGCACCGAGCTGTGGTTATGCAACCCCTCGCCCAACGCGCTGGAGGTGCGCCTCCCCGAAGGCTTCGCGCGCGCTGCAATTCTTGACGCCTCATCTTTCGTCGCGGCATCGCGCCAACCGGATCTGCTCGATCGGCTGACGCATGACGGAACGCAAACCCTGTCGCTCGAAGCCTACGCAGTCGTGCGCGCGCTCAGGCAGGTCTGAAGCGGCATCACAAACCAGTCCCGGAAGAGAACGGAGCATCCATGCATATACTCATCATTGGCGCTGGTGGAATGATCGGCCGCAAACTCGCGGCCGAGCTTTCGCGGACAGCATCGCTTGGAGATCGAAAGATCGACCGGATGACGCTGGCGGACGTGACGAAGCCGCCGGTGCCAACCGGTGACATAGGTTTTGTCGAAGCCATTGCCGCCGATATTTCCGCTCCCGGCGCAGCGCAGGATCTGGCCGCGCGCCGCGCGGATGTGATCTTCCATCTCGCGGCCATCGTGTCCGGCGAAGCGGAACGCGATTTCGAGAAGGGCTATCGCATCAATATGGACGGCACGCGCGCTCTTTTCGAGGCGATCCGGCTGGAAGGAACCCGGCGGAAATATATCCCCAGGCTGGTGTTCACCTCCTCGGTTGCTGTCTATGGCGCGCCTCTGCCCGACCCTATTCCCGACGACTACATCCTTGCCCCGCTGACCAGCTACGGCACCCAGAAGGCGATATCCGAGCTGTTGCTGGCCGACTATTCGCGCCGCGGCTTCCTCGACGGCGTCGGGATACGCCTGCCGACGATCGTCATTCGGCCCGGCGCTCCCAACGCGGCAGCCTCGGGCTTCTTCTCCGGCATCCTGCGCGAGCCACTCGCCGGGCAGCGCTCCGTGCTGCCGGTGAAGGAGACCGTCAAGCATTGGCTGGCGAGCCCGCGCTCGGCGGTAGCCTTCCTCATCCATGCCGCGATGCTCGATACATCCGCGCTGGGCGCCCGGCGCACGCTGAACATGCCGGGTGTCGCGGCCACGGTCTCCGACCAGATTGCCGCGCTCCGCCGCGTGGCAGGGGCCGAAGCCGAGGCGTTGATAGACCGCACGCCGGACGAGGCGATCGAGGCCATTATTGCCGGGTGGCCGAAATCCTTCACGCCCAGGCTGGCCAACAGTCTGGGCTTTGTGGCCGAAAGCACGGTCGACGAACTGATCGCGGTTTACCTGGCGGACGACGCCCCGAAGACCATCCCTTAACCGTTAGGGCATGGTCGCCAAAGTTCCGTGAAAGTTGAAACTGGGGAATTCCGATGCTTCTGGGCTGCATAGGCGATGATTTCACCGGGTCTTCCGACCTGGCCAACACGCTTGCAAAGGGGGGCATGCGCACGGTCCAGTACAACGGCGTTCCCAACACCGCCTCCGACCGCTCGGTTGACGCGGGCGTCGTTGCCCTGAAGACCAGAACGATATCCGCCTCGGAGGCGGTGAAGCAGTCGCTCGCGGCGTTGGAGTGGCTTCGACGCCAAGGCTGCCGCCAATATCTGTTCAAGTACTGCTCGACATTCGACTCGACGCCCGAAGGCAATATCGGTCCCGTGCTGGACGCTCTTGGCGACGCGTTGGGAGCGGCACGCGCGATCGTCTGTCCGGCGTTTCCCGCAACCGGCCGGTCGATCTACCAGGGGCATCTTTTCGTCAACGATCAGCTGTTGAGCGAATCCGGCATGGAGAAGCATCCGCTTACGCCGATGACGGATCCCGATCTGCGGCGTTGGCTCGCGCGACAGACCAGGCGTGGGATCGGTCATATCCCCTACAGCGTCGTGGCGGAAGGAAGCGGCCCGATCAGGGATGCGCTGGAGGCAGCATCCGCCAGGGGCTCTCGTTACGTCGTGGTCGACGCCATCCAGGACAAGGACCTTATCGCCATTGGCGAGGCTGCCGAAGCCGATGTTCTGCTCAGCGGCGGTTCGGGAATAGCGCTGGGACTTCCGGCCAACTTTCGTCGGGCCGGGTTGATCGGCACGGCGGCCACGCATTGGAAGGGAATACAGGGGCCAGGGGCCGCGCTTTGCGGTTCGTGCTCGACCATGAGCCGGCGCCAGATTGCCGAGCACCGGAAAAACCATCCGACGCGCATTGTGGAGGTGGATGCGGTCGTGGACGGCACGGCCAATCCTGTTGAATATGCCGAGTGGGCGATCGGCCATCAGCACCACGGCTTGCCACTGGTGTTCTCGTCGGCCGATCCCGAAGCCGTCGCCGCCGCACAGAACCGCTACGGGAAGGAGCGCGTCGCGACGGCGGTTGAAGGTTTTTTCGGCGAACTGGCGCGTCAGCTTTCGGTGCGTGGCGTACGCCGGCTGGTTACGGCGGGCGGCGAGACATCGGGGGCCGTCGTATCAGCGCTCAACATTTCGTCATTCGAGATCGGACCGGAGATCGACCCCGGTGTTCCGGCGTTGAAGGCCCGTGACCCGGATATGGTGCTCGCCCTTAAATCGGGCAATTTCGGTTCGGCCGGGTTCTTCGAAAAGGCAGCCGACGTCCTTACGGGAGGCGTTCTACGATGAGCGATGAAACAAGACTCAGGGATCAGATCTGCAGCATCGCTGCGTCCATGTTCGCGCGCGGCCTCACTGCGGGAAGCTCGGGGAACATCTCCGCCCGCCTCGGCGATGGTCGGCTGCTCGTCACGCCGACAGGATCGTCCTTTGGCGCGCTCGACCCCGCCCGCCTGTCGCTCTTCGACGCTGAGGGACGGTTCCTGGACGGCGACAAGCCGACGAAGGAGATGCCGCTGCATCAGGCGTTCTACGAGACACGCGGCGCGCGCACCGGAGCGGTCGTCCATCTTCATTCGACCCATTCTGTCGCGGTTTCGCTTCTGCCCGACATCGATCCCGACAGCGTCTTCAAGCCGCTGACGGCCTATTCGATCATGCGGCTGGGAAAGGTGAAACTGCTGCCCTACATCCGGCCCGGCGATCCGGCGATGGGAGACGCCGTGCGCGGACTCGCTGGGAAACGGTCGGCCGTATTGCTGGCCCACCACGGACCCGTCGTCGCCGGCAAGGATCTCGAAGCCGCCGCCTACGCGATGGAGGAACTTGAGGAAACGGCCAAGCTCACGCTTCTCACCCAGGGCTTGCGGCCCAGGATCCTCGCGGCTCCGCAAATTCGCGAGTTGGTGGAACACTTTGACGTGGAGTGGGACGACTGATGCAACTTTCGGCCAATCTGGGATTTCTCTTTCGTGACCTAGCGCTTCCGGATGCGATCCGCTCGGCCAAGCGGCGCGGTTTCGCGGCGGTCGAGATGCATTGGCCGTACGATACCGACGCATCGGTGGTCGCGGCGCTGCTCGCCGAAACCGGTCTTCCGCTGCTTGGCATCAACACGGCCCGGGGGGATGTTGGGGCGGGTGATTTCGGCCTCTCCGCGCTGCCGGGCCGTGAAACGGAAGCGCGCGCGGCGATCGACCAGGCGGTTCAATGGGCAGCCGTAACAGGCTGCCGCAACATCCATGTGATGGCAGGAAAGGCAATCGGCGACGAAGCCTTCGCGACGTTCACCGGCAATTTGCGGTACGCTTCGAAGGCGGCGGCACGGCACAACATCGGCATATTGATCGAGCCCCTGAACCCGCGCGATGCGCCGGGCTATTTCCTCTCCGACCTTTCCACCGCATTGCGTGTGATCGATGCGACAGACGGTGCGGTAAAGGTAATGTTCGACTGCTATCACATGCAGATCATTCAAGGCGATTTGCTTAACTCGGTAAGGCAATTTTCCGACAAGATCGGCCATATCCAATTCGCCGCCGTACCGGATCGTAGCGAGCCCGATCACGGCGAGGTGGACTATGGCTGGCTCCTGCGCGCAATCGCGGACGCCGGCTATGATGGCGCATTCGGCGCCGAATATCGCCCCACTACCGATTCCTTTGCTTGGATGAAGCGTTTCGACCACTAGAGGCCTGAGTGCGCGTGCTTGGCGCGGCACGCTTTCGGCCCCGGTGGAGCCGATATCCACGCCAGACAGGAGGCGTGAGAACACCCGGTCGATAGCGGATCTGCCGCGTTCGGGATGGCCTTAGGCTAGAAAGCCGACCTTGCGTTCGAGGGGCCAATGCAACTGCCAGGGTCATATGCTGCTATGCTGCGATCAGGGACAAATGTCCCCTTTCAGAAGTTTGCAGAGCAAGTCTGTTCGACTGATATACGGCGCAAAGACGTCGTTCGCGTCATCAGCCGGGGTTGGCGATCTTCTCTGCGCACCGATTGTGGCTGATTGCCCCAGATAGGATTTATATTTGTTATCAGACAGTTACGTCGCGGATTGGCGTATTTTCGGCGGCGTTTGAGTGGGCCTGAATCACTCCCACTCAATTGTTCCCGGCGGCTTCGACGTCACATCATAGACCACGCGGTTGATGCCGCGGACCTCGTTGATGATGCGGGTGGCGGCGGCGCCCAGGAAGGCCATGTCGTAGTGATAGAAATCTGCCGTCATGCCGTCGACCGAGGTGACGGCGCGCAGCGCGCAGACGAATTCGTAGGTGCGGCCGTCGCCCATGACGCCGACCGTCTGCACCGGCAAGAGCACGGCGAAGGCCTGCCAGATGGCGTCATAGAGGCCGGCCTTGCGGATCTCGTCGAGATAGATGGCGTCGGCTTCGCGCAGGATCTCCAGCTTCTCGCGCGTGATGCCGCCGGGGCAGCGTATGGCAAGACCCGGGCCCGGGAACGGGTGGCGGCCGATGAAACTCTCGGGCAGGCCGAGTTCCTTGCCGAGTGCGCGGACCTCGTCCTTGAACAGTTCGCGCAGCGGCTCGACCAGCTTCATGTTCATGCGCTCGGGCAGGCCGCCGACATTGTGGTGCGACTTGATCGTCACCGACGGGCCACCGGTGAAGGAGACGCTTTCGATGACGTCGGGATAGAGCGTGCCTTGCGCCAGGAAATCGGCGCCACCGAGTTTCTTGGCCTCTTCCTCGAACACCTCGATGAAGAGCCGGCCAATGGTCTTGCGTTTCTTCTCGGGATCCGCCTCGCCTTCGAGCGCACCGATGAAGCGATCCGACGCGTTCACCAGAATGAGCGGCAAATTGTAATGTTCGCGGAACATCGAAACGACGCCGGCGGCCTCGTCTTTGCGCATCAGGCCATGGTCGACGAGGATGCAAGTGAGCTGGTCACCGACGGCCTCGTGGATGAGCAGCGCGGCGACCGAGGAGTCGACCCCGCCCGAGAGCGCGCAGATGACCTTGCCCTTGCCGACCTGCTTGCGGATCGCCTCGACCGCGTGCTCGCGGTAGGCGCGCATCGTCCAGTCGCCCTCGATGCCGGCGATGTTGTGGACGAAATTCCTGAGCAGCCGGGCGCCGTCGGGCGTATGCACCACTTCCGGATGGAACATGATGCCATACATCTTGCGCTCGACATTGCCGAAGATGGCGAAGGGCGAGCCTTCCGACTTGCCGAACACCTCGAACCCCTTGGGCAAGGAGATGACGCGGTCGCCATGGCTCATCCACACCTGGTGACGCTGGCCGATTGCCCAGAGGCCCTCGAACAGCGGACTTTCCTTCTCGATCTCGACGAAGGCGCGGCCGAATTCGCGATGATTGGAGCTTTCGGCAACGCCGCCCATCTGCACGCACATGGCCATCTGGCCATAGCAGATGCCGAGCACCGGCACGCCGGCCTCGAAGACGATCTGCGGCGCCCGCGGAC
This sequence comes from Mesorhizobium sp. B2-4-1, assembly GCF_006442185.1. Classification (NCBI taxonomy): domain Bacteria; kingdom Pseudomonadati; phylum Pseudomonadota; class Alphaproteobacteria; order Hyphomicrobiales; family Phyllobacteriaceae; genus Mesorhizobium; species Mesorhizobium sp. B2-4-1. The sequence continues at coordinate 153,784 of NZ_VFVN01000007.1, forward strand.
TGCCGATATCCGTGGTCGAGGCCGGACCGCCGGACAGGATCACGGCTTTTGGATTGATGCGCTTGAATGCCGCCTCGGCCGACTGGAACGGCACGATCTCGGAAAACACGCCGGCCTCGCGGATGCGGCGGGCAATGAGCTGGGTGAACTGGCTGCCGAAATCGACAATCAGGACGGTGTCGGGTTGATTGGCTGTTTTCATGGCGAGCGTTTAGAGAAAGAAACGAGTCGGCGCAATGGGTTGCGAGCCTGACTTTCAGACCGGTCCCGCCACGTCACCAGGAGAACCCGTCCGAAGCAAGCCCGCGCCGATAGCCTGTTCGAGGCGCATGACGGCATCCGCCAGCTTTTCGTCGATGACGTGCAGATATTCGGTCCAGTCGCCGACATGCCTGAAATCAGCCGCGCCGTCGGAAATGCCGCGCAGCCCAATCAGGGGCACCTCGAACAGTTGGCAGGCGCGCAGGCAGGCGAAGGTCTCCATGTCGACCATGTCTGCCGCGATGGCGTCAAAGGCCGCGCCGGTGATGATTGCGCCGCCCGTCGACAGCGTCGCCTCCTTTATGCCCGGGATGCGCAACGGCAGCGGCACCGTAACCGGCAGGTCGAGGAACGGCGTCGCGCCTTTCTCAAAGCCGAGCGGCGAGGCGTCGATGTCACGATAGCTGACCGAGATGGCCTGGTAGATCTCCGTCTGCTCCAAGGTCCGGCTACCGGCGGAGCCGAGCGACACGACGAGGTCCGGCAGCGCATCTTGCGACTTCAGCCAGGACAATTCGGCGCCAAGCCGGACGGCTGCCTCGATCGGGCCGACACCGGTCATCAGCGGGGTAAACAGCCGCTGTAGATGCGGCCCGTATTCGGCCTGCACCGCCATGACGAAGAGGACGTTCTTGCCGGACAGGCGCGACACTTTGTCGGTCATGATGATTTACTCCTCCCTGTCCTGCAGTCTTCACCGCCTGCTCGCCGGGACCCGCTGCCTGAGGCAGCTCCCGGCGTTCGTGGCCTTTCATCGTGCCACTGGCACGATGAATTCGCCTGCGGCGAACCTGCGACTCACCCAGCAATCCCGTCGCGGCCCACCATCGTCATCATGGTGCCGGTCATGGTGGCGATCAACTTGGCTTCGCCGTCGGCGGCGAAGGCATAGGCCTGGCCGTCGGCGACGATGATGGTGCGGCCGGGCTTGGTCACCGAGCCGCGGAACAGGAAGCGCTCACCCCTGCCCGGCGCCAGCAGATTGACCTTGAATTCGATGGTCAGCACCCCGGAATTCTCCGGCATCAGCGAGAAGGCCGCATAGCCGCAGGCCGAGTCCAGCGCGGTCGAGATGACGCCGGCATGCAGGAAACCGTGCTGCTGGGTGAGTGCGGCCGAATAGGGCATCTCGATCTCGATGATGCCGGGCGTCACCAGCGTCAATTCGGCGCCGATGGTCGCCATCGCCTGCTGGCGCGCGAAGGACGCCCTGACGCGGTCCTCATAGTCCGGAGCGGGTACGATCTTTGCTGCCATGGCCGTCGCTGCTTTCACCTTTGCCGGAAAAGCTTATTGCAGAGGCGTGAGCGGCAAGCAATCATCCAATGCTGCACTGCAGCAATTTGGTCTCGAGGGCGCGCAGGACGGCTTCGCTTTCCGCACCATTCAGGAAGCCCTACGCAGCGCGCAGATGTAGAAACCGTCGGTGCCGCTCAGCGCCGGCGACAGGCAGATACCGCCCAGCGCGCCGAGCCGCATCGCCGTTTCATGGCCGGGAAAACGGCTGTCCCAGAGCCGGCGATGGTCGACCGGGGCAAAACCGCCATTGCGCTGGCAAAACGCTGCGACCTGGTCGCCATTCTCCTCGTCGAACACCGAACAGGTGACGTAGACTAGCAGGCCACCCGGCTTGACGAAGCTGCTTGCGGCATCGAGGATCGCCATCTGCTCGCCCTTGCGGGCGTCGAGCTGCCTTTGCGTCAGCCGCCATTTGGCGTCCGGGCGCCGCCGCCAGGTGCCGCTGCCGGTGCAAGGCGCGTCGACCAGGACGAGGTCCACATGGCCAGCGAGCGGCGACAATTCCGCCGGCTTGGTGACGATCTGCACGTTGCGGTTTTCCGAGCGGCGGATGCGGTCGAAGATCGGCGCCAGCCGCGCCTTCTCGGCATCATGGGCGAAGACCTGACCCGTATTGCCCATCGCCGCCGACAGCGCCAGCGTCTTGCCGCCGGCGCCGGCGCAGAAATCGAGCACCTGCATTCCAGGCTCGGCGCCGGCAAGAGCGGCGGCGATTTGCGATCCCTCGTCCTGGACTTCGAACCAGCCCTTCTGGAAAGCCGGCTCGGCCTGCACGTTGGGATGCCGGCCGTCGCCGTCGATCGGCGGTATGCGAATGCCTTGGGGCGCGATTTGGGCTGGCTTGGCGCCGGTTTCGGCAAGTTCCGCCAGCACTTTGGCCCGATCGGCCTGCAAAGTGTTGACGCGGATGTCGAGCGGCGGGCGGGTGGCGAGCGCCGCGCCCTCCTCGACCCAGGCCTCACCGAACGCGCGTTGCAAAAGCGGCTCGCACCAATCCGGTATGTCGGCGCGCACCGCGGGCGAGGCGTCGGCAAGCCGCCGCTCGTCGGTTGCCTGGAGTTCGGTAGCCGTCAGCAGCGGCGGCGCGAACCTGTCGCCGTCGAGCGCTTCGTTGAGCGAGCGCGCGGTCTGGCCCCATTCGAGCAGCAGGGCGCCGAAGCCGATGGCGCGCGGCGTGTCCTCGCCCAGCAGCCAGCCTGCCGAGCGCTTGCGGCGCAGCGCATCGTAGACGATGTTGCCGATCGCCGCACGATCGCCGCCGCCGGCGAAACGGTGCGACAGGCCCCAGTCCTTCAGCGCATCGGCCACCGGCCGGTGACGCCGGCCAATGTCTTCCAGCACTTCGATGGCCGCAGCCAGCCGTCCGCCTAGTCGCATTCTTCAGTCCACCAAATCGAGCGCATCATCTCGGTCTGCTCTTAGAGCCTTTCACGGTGAGATTGAACCCCGCCCCCTCTCGCGACGGCAAGCCGCCTGTTGGGATCGGCGAAAACCGCTCGAGCAGTAAATCTTCCGGTGCGGTCAACAGCAGATCGTCAATAGATGCAAGCTCTCTAATGTTCTTAACTGGCGGCTGCAAGCACGGTAGGGATGCGACAGCTCAGCTTTCCAAGTTTTTCGGTTGGGAATACTCTTGCCGCCATGATTCGCGGCGCGGAAAGCGTGGACCGGCGGATCGTCACGAGGAGATGGCAATGAAGACTTATCTGGCGGAAGTTCTAGGCACATTTCTGTTGGTGTTCATCGGTACCGCGTCGGTGGTGACGGGTGGCTTCGGCGGCGCGCTGCCGCTCGGGCAGGAAGGCATCGGGCTGGCCTTCGGCATCGGCCTTATCGCGGCCGCCTACGCGATCGGCCCCATTTCGGGCGCGCATCTCAACCCGGCTGTAACACTCGGCGTGTTCCTTGCCGGCCGGTTGCCGGCCAAGGACGTCATCCCCTACTGGATCGCGCAGATCATCGGCGCCATCCTGGCATCGCTGGCGCTGTGGATCATCGTCTCCGGCCAGGCCGGGGGACACACTGGCGGCTTCGGCGCCAATGGCTGGGACGAGACGAAATGGGGCGTCTCTTCCGCGTTCCTGTGGGAGTTGATCGGCACCTTCACCTTCGTCACCGTGATCCTCGGCGTTACCGCGGAAAGGCATGCGACGGCCTTCGCCGGACTGGTCATTGGCCTGACGCTGGCGGGTATTCACTTCGCCATGATCCCGGTGACCGGCACATCGGTCAATCCGGCCCGTTCCATTGGCCCGGCGCTGTTCTCGGGCGGCGCCGCGATCAGCCAGCTCTGGCTGTTCATCGTCGCGCCGCTGATCGGCGGCGCCATTGCCGGCGTCGTCGCCAAGGCGCGCGTCTTCGAAAAGGACTGATTTCTAAAGCCTGGACAAGAAAAGGCGCGGGGCCGAGCCTCGCGCCTTTTTTATGGGATGGAAAAATTCCGCCTGAATCAGGCGGTGATATCGAACCGGTCGGCGTTCATCACCTTGGTCCACGCCGCGACGAAATCCCTGGCGAATTTCTGCCCGGCATCCGCGGAGCCGTACACCTCAGACAGCGCACGCAGTTGAGCATGCGAGCCGAAGATCAGGTCGGCGCGGGTACCGGTCCACCTGACCGCCTTGGTCTTGCGGTCGCGCGCTTCGTAGATCTCATCCGAACCGGCGGCCGGATCCCAGACCGTGTTCATGCTGAGCAGGTTGACGAAGAAGTCGTTCGTCAGCGTGCCCGGCCTGTCGGTGAAAACGCCGTGCCTGGACTTGCCGGTATTGGCGCCGAGCACCCGCAGGCCGCCGACCAGCACCGTCATCTCCGGCGCGGTCAGCGTCAGCAACTGTGCCCGGTCGACCAGCATCGCCTCGATCGACATCGGCTGCGGCCCCCGGACATAGTTGCGGAAGCCGTCGACTTTCGGCTCAAGCGCGGCAAAGGAGGCGACGTCGGTCTGTTCCTGCGAGGCATCCATGCGGCCCGGCGTGAACGGCACCTTCACCTCGTTTCCACCATCCTTCGCCGCCTTCTCGATCGCGGCGACGCCGCCGAGCACGATCAGATCGGCCAGCGAGATCTTTTTCCCGCCGGTCTGTGCGGCGTTGAAGGTCTTCTGGATGGCTTCGAGCGTGGCAAGCACCTTGGCCAATTCAGCAGGCTGATTGACGTCCCAGTCCTTCTGCGGCGCTAGCCGAATGCGGGCGCCATTGGCGCCGCCGCGCTTGTCGGAACCCCTGAACGTCGAGGCCGAAGCCCAGGCGGTCGAGACCAGTTCGGAAACAGACAGGCCCGAGGCCAGGATCTTGGCCTTCAGCGATGCGATATCCTGTTCGCTGACCAGTTCATGATCGACGGCCGGGATGGGATCCTGCCAGATCAGCTCTTCCTTCGGCACGAGCGGGCCAAGGTAGCGAACGACCGGGCCCATATCGCGATGGGTGAGCTTGAACCAGGCGCGGGCGAAGGCGTCGGCGAACTGATCCGGATTCTGGTGGAACCGCCGCGAGATCTTCTCGTAAGCCGGGTCGACCCGCAGCGCGAGGTCGGTGGTCAGCATGGCCGGCGCGCGGCGCTTGGAGGGATCATGCGCGTCCGGCACCGTGCCGGCACCGGCGCCGCCCTTAGGCGTCCACTGATGGGCGCCGGCCGGGCTTTTCGTCAATTCCCATTCGTAGTTGAACAGGTTGTCGAAGAAGTTGTTGCTCCATTTGGTCGGCGTCGTGGTCCAGGTGACCTCGAGCCCCGAAGTGATGGCATCGCCGGCAATGCCCGACGCGTGCTTGCTCGACCAGCCGAGGCCCTGCGCCTCGATGCCAGCGCCTTCCGGCTCGGCGCCAACCAGCGAGGCATCGCCGGCGCCGTGGGTTTTGCCGAAGGTGTGGCCGCCGGCGATCAGCGCCACCGTCTCCTCGTCATTCATCGCCATGCGGCCGAAGGTTTCCCTGATATCGCGTGCCGAGGCCAGCGGATCGGGCTTGCCGTTCGGGCCTTCCGGATTGACATAGATCAGGCCCATCTGCACGGCGCCGAGATGGCCGCGAAGTTCGCGGTCGCCGGAGTAGCGCTCGTCGTCGAGCCATTTGGTTTCCGATCCCCAATCGACGTCCTGCTCGGGTTCCCAGACGTCGGCGCGGCCGCCGGCGAAGCCGAAGGTCTTGAAGCCCATCGATTCCAGGGCGACATTGCCGGTGAGGATCAGCAGGTCGGCCCAGGAAATCTTGCGGCCATATTTCTGCTTGACCGGCCACAGCAGGCGGCGCGCCTTGTCGAGATTGGCGTTGTCAGGCCAGCTGTTGAGCGGTGCGAAACGCTGCTGGCCGGCGCCGGCGCCGCCGCGGCCGTCACCGATGCGGTAGGTGCCGGCGCTGTGCCAGGCCATGCGGATGAACAGCGGCCCGTAATGGCCGAAGTCGGCCGGCCACCAATCCTGCGAATCCGTCATGACATGGTGCAGGTCCTTGATCACCGCGTCGAGATCGAGGCTCGCGAATTCCTTGGCATAGTCGAAGTCCTCGCCCATCGGGTCGGAGAGGTTCGACTGCTGGTGGAGAACGCTGAGGTCCAGTTGGTTGGGCCACCAGTCACGGTTGGTCCTGGCACCGGGTCCATGCGCGACAGGGCAGTTGCCCGCGCTGTTGTCGTCGGTTTTCGCGTCCATCTTGCACTCCAATTTTTTGCCGAGGGTTCCGGGCAGCCAGCGCCGCCATCCTGGAATGATTCCAGACTAGGCCAGCCTGCCGATAAAAACAAATTGCCTTTCCTGTTCCTTTCAATAGGATTTTCTTATGATAGGCCTAACCGTCCGCCAGATGCATTATTTCGACGCACTTGCGCAGACGCTGCATTTCGGGCGTGCGGCGAAACTTGCAGGCGTGAGCCAGCCGGCGCTGTCCTCGCAGATCGCGGAAATGGAGCAGCGGCTGAACTGCCGGCTGTTCGAACGCGGCGGCAAATCGGTGCGCATGACCGACGAGGCGGCAGCCCTTTTGCCGCGCATCGAACGCATCCTTTCCGACATACGCGAGGTCGAGACCATCGCCCGGCGTGGCCGCCCTGCCATGGGAGGGCGCTTCCGGCTGGGCATCATCCCGACCGTCGCGCCCTATCTTTTGCCGCGTGCGCTGCCCGAGCTGAAAATGCATTTCCCGGACTTGCTGCTCGAACTGCGCGAGGCGGTGACCGCCTCGCTCGTCGAGGACATCGCGTCGCAAAAGCTCGATGCCTTCATCGCCGCGCTTCCGCTCGACCATCCCGGCCTGGTGACCGAGGCTTTGTTCCCCGACCGGTTTTTCCTGGCCGTGCCGTCAGGCGATCCGGCTTTCGCCTCGCCGCCGGTGCCGCCTGAAAGCCCGGCGCTGGAAAGGCTGATGCTGCTGGAGGAGGGCCATTGCCTGCGCGAACAGGCACTGGCTGTCTGCGGCAATGTGCGGCCGGTGGCGATGGCAAGCTACGGCGCCACCAGCCTGACCACGCTCTTGCAGATGGTGGCGCACGGGCTCGGCGTGACGCTGATCCCGGAAATGGCCACGGGACCTGCCGGCACTATCCCCGATCTCAAGATCGTGCCGTTCCAGGAACCCATGCCGCAGCGCACGATCTGCTTTGCCTGGCGGCGCAACAGCACCTTGCACAATGAGTGCAGGGAGCTGGCGAAGATCATACGAGGATTGGCGGCGGCGGTGCAGGCGGTGTGAAGGACGAGGAGCCCAAGCTTACTATCGGCCCAGGCAAACCTCGAATGTGCGCCTGTTGAACGGCTTGAGTGGATAGCTCGTCTTCATAAAAGCAAGTGGGTCAAGTGCCACGGAACGTGTTGGGCAGAATTACGGACCGGGCTCATCGTTGGGTCCATAATGGCATACAGGAAGAATGCGACACGCCTGCGAACCGGCCGTTGCGCAAGCCGGCGGGCGTCGCGACTTCAGGCGGCGGTGCTGGCGCGGCTTGGCTCAAGAATAGACTTGACCTTGTCGGCGACCGCGCGGCCGAGATCGGCGTTGTTGCCAGCGGTGAAATGGATGCCGTCGATACCGTCCGTGGTGACGAAATCGCCGGCATTCAGAAAGTCGATCTTCATGAAATCCGCCATCGCCTTGTACTGCCTGGCCAGCTCCCTGGACTTTTCGTGGCCGCCGCCGAACATACCCTCGAACCAGGGATCGGGCATCGGGGTCAGCGGCGGCGGCGCGATGACCAGCGCCTTCGGAGCCGGATAAGGCGTGCCGATACCGCCGGCGCTCGTCAGGATCTGCCCGACCAGTTTCGCCATTCCGTTGGCGATCTCGTAGGGTGTCCGGCGAAAATAGGACTTCGTGTCATTGGTGCCCAGCATGACGATGACCAGATCCAGCGGCAGATGGCTGGCGATGGCCGAGGGCAGATAATTGGCGCCATTGAGGCGCGGATCGTTGGGATCGTCGAGACAGGTCGTGCGCGCACTCAAACCTTCTTCGATGATGTGGTAGCCCGCTCCCAGCGCCGCCGCCATAACACCCGTCCAGCGCTGATCATAGGGGTAGCGGTAGGTCGGCGACCCTTCCTTGACCGGAACCCAGCCCCAGGTCAGCGAGTCGCCGTAGCACATGATATTTTTTGGCGGTGACATCCATGTTTCTCCATCTGTTTGCAGTTGTCTGAACGTGCAGATCTATCGATCCAGCCCTAACGCCGGTGCCGGCTTGCCTTGTTTCGATTCAGGAGGTTCGCACGCGCACTCCGTAGAAGATCGCCGCACCGAGGATGATGACGCCCTGGGCGATGAGCTTGCCGGGTTCGTCGATGCCGAGCACCGTCATCACGACGAACAAAAGCGCGAAGCACAGCGAGCCGAAGAAAGGTCCCCAGACGCCGCCGTCGCCGCGACCGAAGGCGACGCCGCCAAGGATTGTCGCCGCGACTGCCAGGATCGGCAGGTCGAGACCGACGCGCACGCTGCCGACGGCGATTGAACCTGTCTGTACCAGGGCCGCGATCGCCGCGATCAGGCCGGCGAGCGTATGCGCCAGGATGACCGTGCGCTGGACCGGCACGCCGGAAAAATGGGCGGCTTCGGCATTCTCGCCGACAGAGGCCACGTAACGACCAAACACTGTCTGCGACAGAAGCAGCCACACCGCGGCGGTCAGCATGATCCAGAACAGCACCGGCGTCGGAACCGACAGGAACTTCGTGTTGTAGAGGTCGTTGAACAGTTTCGGCACATCGCCGGGTGGATTGCCGCTCGACAGGAACTGCACCAGTCCGACCAGGATGATGCTGACGGCCAGCGTGACTATGACGGCCGACACCCGCCGGATGCCGATCATGAAGCCGTTGAACAGGCCAATGACGAGGCCCGTGGCGAGCGCCAGTACGACGAAGAAGGGCAGCGACGCGCCCGGGAAACTGCCCGACGAGATGAAATAGTTGATCAGCAGGATGATGCCGCCGCCGGAGAGGTCGATCGATTTCACGCGCATGACGACGAGCTGCCCCAGCACGAGAATGCCGAGCGGAACGATCTGCCTGATGAAGATGCCCATGATGTTGAGGTTGAGCATGTTCGGCCGTGCGACCCACAGCGTGGCCAGAAGCACGAGGAAGACAAAGTAGGACGGCGGTATGCGAAGCAGACGCCGGGCGATCGGGTTTGCGAGAACGGCAGTCATCGCTCAGAGCCCCATCTTCTTGCGGGATTGCAGCCCGACCACGGCCAAGAGAATGCCGCCCTTGATCGCCGTCTGGACAAAGGGCGAGACGTTGGCGAGGTTCATGCCATTGGCCAGCAGTGCCATCACAAGCGCGCCGATCACCGTGCCGTGCAAGCTGCCGATTCCGCCTGAAAGCTGGGTGCCTCCAAGTGCCACGGCGGTGACCGTGTCGAGTTCGAAAAGCAACCCGACATTTGGATCACCCGACACGATGCGCCCGGCCAGGAAGACACCGGCAACGGCCGCGAAACAGGAGCAGACCACATAGGCGAGGATGATGTTGCGGCGATCGGAGACGCCGAAATTGCGGGCAGCGCTTTCGGCCCCCGACGCGATGCCGCCGCCGATCGCAAACAGATGCAGGCCGTATCGCGATCCGTAGAGCAGCTTCCAGGCCAACAGCATCACGACGATTCCCCAAAAGACCGGATAAGGAATACCGAGGAAACTGCCTGAGACGGCAGCAATGACGATCTCCGGAACGGTGCCGCCGGAGACGGGACGCAAGATGCGCGTGATGCCAAGGACAATGTACTGCGTCGATAGCGTGGCGATGATTGGATGGACGTTGAAACGGGTGATCGCCAGGCCGTTGATCAGCCCGATGAATGCGGCCAGCACGAAGACCGCCGGGATCAGCACGATCGCCGGCTGGTCGAGCGCCAGCACCGCCGTCGTGAAACTGATGACCGAGCCGACCGATAGATCGAGCCCGCCGACGAGCACGACGACGAGTTGTCCGGCCGCCGCGATGACCAGCGGCATCGCCTGCGCAACCAGGTTGAAAAGGTTTTCGGCCGTTGCGAACTGCGTCGTCTGAACCGACAGCCACAGCGAAATGAGCAAGGCAACCAACAATGGCAGAACCCATTGGCCCTGCCGTGTGTTCCGGCCACTCACGATGTTGGACAGGCTACGATACATGGAAGGCCCCTAGTGCCGGCGCGCCGAGCCGCCCGTCAGGGCCGCGTCGAGGATCTTGTGCTCCGTCGCCTGTGCTGCCGGCATTTCGGCCACGACTGTGTCGTGGTGGACGACATAGATGCGGTCGCACAGCCCGATCAGCTCGATCGTCTCGCGCGACAGCACCAGCACCGCGCCACCCTTGCGGGTGAAGTCGCGCAGCAGATGGTAGATCTCGGACTTGGCGCCGATGTCGACGCCACGGGTCGGCTCTTCCACCAGGAGAAGATCGAGATCCGCGGCGAGGTAGCGGCCGAGCAGTACTTTTTGCTGATTGCCGCCCGACAGCGAACCGACCGGAGCGGACGGCCCTGTCGCCTTTATGTTCATGACATCCATCATGCGGGCGATGACGCTTCGATAGGGCCGCGCCGGCGCAAGTTCGCGTCGCCTCGAATGCAATCCGATGGCGATGTTGTGGGCGATCGGCAAAGCGAGAAAGAGCCCCTCCTCCTTGCGGTCCTCGGGGACGAAACCGACCTTCAGCTGCTGCAAATGGCGAACGCCTGATGATGTCGGGAGCGGCATGTCGAGCGTTTTGCCGTTGATGGAAATCGTCCCGGCAAAAGGATGGTAGCGGCCGATGAGGGAGCGCAAGAAGCGCTGCTGGCCCTGTCCCTCAAGCCCGGCGAGGGCGACGATCTCGCCCTTGTGCAACGTCAGCGACAGAGGCTGCGATGTCTCGGTGATCCTGAGATTCTCGACGCGCAGGATTTCGCCGCCCCTGTCGCCCGTGCGATCTGGGAACAGGTCCTGGAGTTCGCGCCCGACCATCATGGCGATGAGTTCGTCTGCGGTGATCTCGGACACCGTTCTGGTGCCGACCAGTGCGCCGTCCTTCAGCACCGTCACAGTGTCGCACAGCTCGAAGATTTCCTCCATGCGATGCGAAATGTAGACGATTGCCTTTCCCCTATCGCGCAGGCGGCGGATATTGCGGTTGAGCACATCGACATCGGCCGCGTTGAGCGCCGCTGTCGGCTCGTCGAGAATAAGCACGCCGGCGTCGGCCTGGATGCAATGCGCGATCTCGACGAATTGCCGCTCGGCAATGGTCAGGTTGGAAACGAGTTGCGAGGAGTCTAGCGTGAGACCGAGTTCGCCGAGTGCCTTGGCGGTTCGGCTGTTCATCGCGGAATAGTCGATCGAGCCGAACCGGTTCGTCGGCTCCCGGCCGAGAAACATGTTCTCGGCGATCGACAGATTAGGCAGCAGCGAGTGTTCCTGGAAAACGGTCGAGATGCCGGCATCGAGCGCGGCGCGCGGTGACTTCAGATCGAGCTTTTCCCCATTCATGAAGATCCCGCCGGAATCGGGCTGATACACGCCCGCCAGGATCTTCATCAAGGTCGATTTTCCGGCGCCGTTCTCGCCCATCAGGGCGTGAACGCTGCCGGCCTTCAGATCGAGGGAAACGGAGTGGAGCGCCTTGCTTCCCCCGAATGCCTTCGAAATGTGCGACATCTCGATAAGATTGGCCACTAAACCCTCGCTTCACCACTGGAAGGGCCCGCGGGGACGCTTGTCCACTCCCCGCCGGCCACGGCGTGTCACTTCTTGCCGTAATATTCCTTGAGCTTTTCTTCGGGGAGTTCGCTCGGCCACCAGACATTGGCCGTCAGGTCGTCGCGATAGTATTTCGCGGCCTTGTCCTTGTCCCAGCCATCAGGGTTGTAGACATAGCGCTTGTAGAGTTGCTTGCCCTCGAGCAGGGCTACAGCGGCGCGCACGCCGGCAGCACCCTGGGCCGGGCTGTATTCCGGAGAGATCGACTTGAATCCATCCGTGATCCACTGGCCGAAATAGCCATTGTTGCCCTCGCCCGAAATCGGCGGGATCGGCGTGCCGAACTGCTTGAAGACATCGACGCAGGCGCGCGTCATGTCGGCGCCGGACGACCAGATGCCGTCGACCTGCGGATTGTTCAGATAGAGCGTCTCGCACAGCTTCTTGGCCTTGTCATACTGCCAGTCGCCATGCTCCTCGGCGATGATCTGCACATGCGTGCCCTTGAGTGATTCCAGTAGCCCGTTGTAGCGGTTGGTGTCTTCCGGGTGGCCGGCAAGGCCGCGCAGGACCCAGATCTTGCCGTTGTCGCCAACGGTCTTCACCAGCCAGTCGCCCATCACCTTGCCGAAGTGCTCGGCTCCACCTTGGATTTCGGTGGTGTAGGCATCGGAATCGATGCGGCCGGTGTGAAGGATGACGGGGATGCCGGCGGCGACCGCCTTGGCGATGCTGGCGTTGGCCGACGTGCTGGTCACCGGCTGAACGATGATCGCGTCGACATGCTGGGCGATCAGATCCTCGATATCGGCTACCTGCTTCTTCTGGTCGAAGCCGGCATCGAGCAGGATGAACTTCGAGATGCGCTTGTCCTTCGCCGCGGCATTTTCCGCCTCATGCGCGACCTGCACGGTCCAGGTGTTGGCGTTGACGCCGAAGTCGCTCATTCCGATGACCCAGGGGGGATCCTTCTTGAATGCGCCGGCCGCGGTCATGCGCGTGTCGTCGGGGCGCGGCGCGACGCCGTCCATCAGCTTGATATCTTCCGCGTGCGCCAGGGACGTTACGGCAAGCGCTGATACAACGAGCATCCCCAGCCCGACGGTTTTCAGCAATCCTAACATTGAACTCCTCCTTGTGGTTGCTCCAGCCGTACGGACGCGCACGGGCCGCGAGACGCTCTCCCCATGCATGCTTGTCGTCGCGAACCGACCTATGCACGCAATTCTCCCGCCCCCGAACACATGTGTGTCGAGGCCCAATTTCGGCTGGACAATGATGACGGTCGAGAACTCCTCCGGGCACTTTAGAAGCATAGTGGGTTTGACCTGTCAATAGTTAGTCATGTTGAATGACTATTCCGTTGCTTGCCATTCGCCACTCCGCTATTCATCATGAAGAGCGCTCGTCCTGCACCGGCGCGCGGTCAGTCCCGGCGGGAAATCATGCGATCAGTCTTGTGCTACGGCGACTCCAACACACACGGCCAGATCCCCGGCAAGGGGCCGCTCGAGCGCTATGGCCCGGCTGAGCGCTGGCCGGGGATACTGCGCGCTCAGCTAGGCCCCGACTGGTATGTCATCGAGGAAGGATTGAGCGGTCGAACCACCGTCCACGACGATCCGATCGAGGGGGCACACAAGAACGGTAGAACCTATCTCCGCCCCTGTCTGCAGAGCCATGCGACGCTCGATCTCGTCATCATCATGCTCGGCACCAATGACCTCAAGATCCGCTTCAACAAACCGCCGTCGGAAGTGGCTATGGGCATAGGCTGCCTTGTCTACGACATCAAGGAACTGGCGCCCGGTCCGGGCGGCACCACACCCGAAATCATGATCGTCGCACCGCCGCCGATGCAGGACGACGTCAAGGAGTGGAAGTCCATCTTCGCCGGCGCACCGGAGAAATCGCGGCTGCTGGCGCTCGAGTTCGAGGTGCTGGCGGATTCGCTCGAACTGCACTTTTTCGATGCCGGCTCGGTGGTGTCCTGCAGCGAAGCGGACGGATTTCACATCGATGCCGAAGCGCACAGACTGCTTGGCATCGCACTCGCCCGCGCGGTCGATGCGATCGGCTGGAGCCGCTCGACATGAGCAACCATACCGCCGCCCGGCAATGCGCTCTTACCGATGGGGCGACCCTTGCCTGACATGAGGTTTGCACCACCCAATCCCTTGCGCATCGCCGATCGTGCGAGCGGGCTGAACGCGTTGAGCGTGCGCAGCTACAACGAGCGTCTGGTGCTGTCGCTGCTGCTTCAGAACGAGGGCATATCGCGGATGGAAATCGGCGAGAAGACCGGTCTGTCGGCGCAGACGGCCTCGGTCATCGTCCGCTCCCTCGAACAGGAAGGGCTGGTCTCGCAGGGCGAGGCGCAGCGCGGCCGTGTCGGGCCCCCCACCATCCCGCTTTCACTCAACCCGGAAGGTGCCTACGCGGTCGGCGTCGGCTTCAGCCGGCGCAGGATCGACATCGCGCTCATCGACTTCATCGGCACCGTGCGCTTCCACACGCAGTTGCCCGCGGATGAAGCCAATCCGTTTCCGCAAAACAACGATTTGCTTGCGACGATCAGGCAAGCCATGACGAGCCTGCCGGTCGAGGCGCGCAGCCGGGTCGCGGGTATCGGGCTGGCCGTTCCCGATGAGGTCGACGCCATGGCTGCAACCGGCAACGGATCGAGCACGTCCCTGAAGGCTTTGCAAAGCGAGATCGAAGAGCAGATCAAGCTGCCGGTCTTCGTCCAGAACGACATCACCGCGGCGGCCGGCGGCGAGAGCATGTTCGGCGTCGCAAAGCCGCTGAACGACTATTTGTTCTTCTATCTCGGAGCTAGGCTGCAGAGCAGGCTCATCCTCAACCACCAGATCTATAAGGGAAACTCCAGTGCCAGCTTCGATCATGGCCTCATGCGCCTGGAAAGCGAACTGGCCATGCGCGGACGCTCGTCCGAAATCATCTGGAGCAGCAGCCCTGAGTGGCCTGATCTTGGAGAGGCCTACACCGAATGGCTGGGGGAATGCTCAAACCGCCTGAAAGCATCGATCTCGGCGCTAACCCAGTTTGTCGAGTTCAGGACGGTCCTCCTGTCCAGCTATGCGCCGCAGAAAATCGCCAAGGCCTTGTGCGCCGATATCGGCCGGGAATTTGCCGCTGTCCAAGCGTTGCCAGCGCGGGTGACCATCAGCCCGAAAGCCGTCGGCGCAGCCAGCCTGCCGTTCAGCTCGCGGTTTATGATTCAATGATCGGAACGCTGATAACAGAAGGGTTGCAAAGCCCCATCTGAGACGTGGATGCACGCGGTTTGAATGTCGGCTGACTCCGGTGCGAGAAGCTGTCCCTCACGCCATCTTCTGTGACCTCGCGCATCAGGAACGGGATGCCGACGACCGTCATCGGCAATTCCGCGCGGAAGCGGATGTGCGTGGGACCTCGTAATGCACGATCTGGCCTGGGGTGATGGCCCGTCACCCTGTCGGAGCACCGCGACGCCGGCGTAGTGGCTTCCCAATTGCCAGAAGGGCAGCGGGAACCGCCCCCGCTCCTCTTCAACGATGCGGAAGCCCGCCTCTCGGATCAAGTGCAGCGGTTGGCGGTTGAGATGACAGCCGCCGGCGATCTGTCCCCACGGCTTGTTCAGCCGCTCCTGCCATCTGCGGCCGCGCGGCCCCTCGGCCTGGCCGTGCTCGATGAAGATCAGCCGGCCCATAGGTTTCAATATGCGGCGGATCTCGGTCAGCGCCGCGTCAGGGTCGGGAATGGTGCAGAAGGCATAGGTGACGACGACCGTGTCGGCGAGGCCGTCGATCAAGGGCAGCCTTTCGCCGCTGGCCCGGATGCAGTCGACGTCGAACGGCAGGGAACGGATCTTCGGTTCGGCCAGGCCAAGCATCGTGCCGTCGGGATCGATGCCGACCAGCCGCTCCACCCTGGCGGCGTCGTAATAGGGAAGGTTCAGGCCGGACCCGAAGCCGACTTCGACGACAATGCCCTGCGCCCGCGGGATCAGGCGCCTTCGCATGCGCGCGAACACGTTTGCCGAACAGCCGGCGTGGACGAGGTAGGGAGCAATGCAGCGTGCGTACCAGGAGAGACAGGATTGGCACATGTCTCAGCCTCCTTTCCCTGCGTTCTTGACGCCGATGGGAACGCCACCCCCGGCAATGGCCTCGGACGTGCAATGCTGGCTGAGAGTATTGACCGGTGACATTTCTCGCTCCAAGGAGTCTCCTGATCGGGCCCGATCGGCCCGACGTCGTGGGATGGATAGAAGGCCGGCGTCCCCTGAACGTCCCCGCTCGGCCGCGTACGGGTCGATGGAAAGATTGGAGTTCCGACTTCTGGGGTTTCCGGAGTTCCGTCTGAACGGGCAGCCGGTGGAGCTCGCCTTGCGCAAGGCGGCCGCGCTCCTCATCTATGTCGCCGAGGCCGGCGGGCCCGTGGCGCGCGAGGTCGCCGCCACGCTTCTGTGGCCCGAAACCGACGAAGAAGCCGCACGAGCACGCCTTCGGCGCACACTGCATAAAATTCGCATCGCGTTCGGCACGGAGGTCATCGCCGCCACGGGGGCATCCCTCAGCCTACACCCGGCGCTTTTCGTCGAGCTCGACTCCAAGATTTTCGAGCATGCCTGCAATGTCGGCCCGCTCGACGAGGCGGCCGACATCTATAAGGGCGACTATCTCGGCGGCCTCTCACTCCCGGATTGTCCGGAATTCGACGAATGGGTCTTTTTCAGGCGCGAGGCCTTGCGTAGCCGACTGGTGCAGACGCTGGAGCGTACCATCGAAGCGAAGATCGCCGGCGGCGAACCACGCAGCGGGGTGGTGCATGCGACGCGCCTGGCGGCACTCGACCCCTTGAGCGAAAGTGCGCACCGTCACCTGATCCGCGCCCACCTGGCGGCCGGGGACAGGGCGGCAGCCGAGCGCCAGGCCGAAAGCTGTGTCCGGCTGTTACGAGACGAACTCGGCGTAGCGCCGGACCCGGCCACGCTTGCCCTGGTGCGGGAGCCAACTCAAGATGTCACTTTGGACGTGCCCAGGACGCGCTACGTCGAAGTAGACGGCATCCATCTCGCCTATCAGATCGTCGGCAGCGGACCGACGGACATCGTGCTTGTTCCCGGCTTCATTTCGCATGTCGAGCGTATCTGGGAAGACAGACGCTGCCGCGCCTGGATATCAGCGGTTTCGCGCTTGGGCCGCCTGATCCTGTTCGACCGGCGCGGCATGGGACTTTCCGACCGTGTCGGTGTCCGTGCCACAGTCGAAACGACAGCGCAGGATATTCTGGCAGTCATGAACGCGGCCGGCAGCAGCCGGGCCTTGCTCATCGGCGCCTCGGAAGGCGGGCCGGGTTGTGTCCGTTTCGCCATCGATCATCCGGATCGGCTCATCGGCCTTGTCCTGTGGGGCTCGCTCGCGAAAGGCAGCCGCGCGTCGGACTATCCCTTCGCCTTGACCGCCGCGCAATACGATCTGTGGAAGCAGCGGCTGATCGCCGGCTGGGGCGGCCCGGCGGAAATCGAGACCTTCGCCCCCAGCCTCTCCGGAGACCGCCAGGCGGAGACCTGGTGGGCGGGATTGCTCAGGGCAGCCTCCAGCCCCGGCGCGGTCGCGGGTCTGCTCGAAGCGCTGCGTGATACCGATGTCCGTTCCCTGCTCGCAAAAGTCTCGGCCCCGACGGTGGTCCTGCACCGATCCGGCGACCGCGCCGTGCGCGTCGAGGCAGGGCGGCTCCTGGCCGCCGGGATCCCGGGCGCGCGGTTCATCGAGATCGCCGGTGACGACCACTGGTTTTGGGTCGGCGACCAACAGCCGCTGCTCGACAGCATCGGCGCGCTTGCACGAAGCAGTTGATGCGCGGATGCGGCATCTGCCGCCGTCAGTTCCGAGTGTGCAAATGGTTGTGGGGACTGGCCGCGAATGGCGAGGCCGGCGCGGATGCCATTTTGGCCATGCTCCGGGACGACGCCGGGCGGCGTCGAACACGACGTCCGGTGGAAGGCCGGTTTTCGGCCTATTTCGGTGCAGCGGCAGCGGTTCCGCCCGGCGGGATGATCCGCATCATGGATGTCGACACCGTGTCGCCAGGCTTGAACGGGCCCGGGACCTTGTTGCTTACCGGCTTCACGCTTTGCAGGAACGCCGCGATGGCCATGGCATCGTCCGCTGTGAGATGCGCAAAAGCAGGCCAGGGCATAATCGGCGCCAGGGTGCGGCCGTCCGGCCGCTGGCCAGTCTGGATCGCAGCGACGATCTGCTCCGGGGTCCAGCTGCCGATGCCGGTCTCCCTGTCGGGCGTGATGTTTCGACCGGGAAAGACACCGACGCCAGGTATCTCAAAGCCCACATCCGAGCCGCCAAGAAAGCGCGACATATCGGGTTTGCCGAAGAAGTAGCCGGGCGTGTGGCAGTCGTTGCAGCCGGCGATCGTGACCAGGTACTCGCCACGCGCGACCTGCGCGTCGTCGGCCACGGCGACGTATGATGGAAGGGCGACGACCGAGGCCGTGAGCAATGCGAGACGAACTGACGCTGGAAACATGGTTTTCTCCCTTGGTTGTTCTTGGCTTCTCCTATGACCTTTGTCGTGCTCCCGTCGGGGGCTGCCGTTACGCAGCCCGGCCAGCCGATTGCGGCGCACCTGATCCGCTCTACGTTGCGCCTTACGGTTTGCGGCCGATCACGGCGCCGTTCGCGGCGGGAGCATCGAACCAGACCGTCTCGACGTGCCTGAATCCGGCTTCCTCGAGCCACGCCGAATACTCGGCCGGGGTGTAGTTTCGTCCTTCCGTCTCGATCAGCATGTTGAGGCTCATCAGCGCGGCCAGCGCCGGGCCGGTCTTTTCATCATTGACGAGAAGCTCGCTGATGACGACCGCGCCGCCGCTTGGCAAAGCCTCGAAGGATCGGCGCAGCAGGGCGCGATTCTTCGCCTCGTCCCAATCGTGCATGATCATCGACAGGAGATGCACGTCGTGATCCCCGGGAAGCTGTTCGAAGAAATTGCCGTCCGCGGTCTCGATGCGGTCGGTCAAGCCGGTCTCGGCGATCTTTCCCGCGGCGATCGCGGCGACATGCGGCAAGTCGAACACGGTCGCACGCAGCGCCCCATATTGTTTGCAAAGCTCGATGTCGTACGCGCCCGAGCCGCCGCCGATGTCCAGGAGGCGGCGGAAATGACTGAGATCCACGGCTTCGCCGAGCTTGCGCGCGGTCATCGTGGAAAGCGAATGCATCGCCTCCCAGAAAAGCGCCAGCATCGTAGGATCCTCGCCCTCGAACATCGAGGATTGCACTGCCGGATCCCATGTGGTTGGCCGGTTCGTGCGCAGCGCCTCTGCAAGCCTTCCCCAGCCCGCATAGAGTCGCTTGTCGGCCATCTGCACGAAGCCACCGAAGTAATACGGCTTACCGTTCACGAGATAAGTTTCGCTTAAGGGCGTGTTGCGATAGCGGCCGTCCGTTTTCTCCAGGAGCCCAAGTGCAGCGCAGCCGGTCAACAGCATCTCGGCCGGTCGTTGATGCAGGCCGAGCGCTTCCGCCAAACCGGCAACCGTGACGGCGGCGCCGCTCGCAAGGCGGCTGAAGAGGTCCAACTCGTGCGCGGCGGCCAGAGTCTTGAAGGCCCAGAAACCGGTCGAAAGCGCCATCAGTGGGACAGCGGAAGGAAGCTCTTGCTTGGTGACGATTGGTCGGTCGGCCGCGCGCAGCCCTGTCTCGCCCGGGATCGAACCGGGCTGGTGGGCAAGTGTTGTCGTGCGCGTAGCAGAGCGCTGATGGTTGGGCATGGCACTCTCCCCAAATGTTGACGATTGGTCCGCAGCTTCCGAGCCGCGCGGTGATCTCGACGGCGCGGGTTTCGAAAATGCCGCCGATCGAATGGTCCACCAGCACGCGGCGGCGGCCTTGTGCTCGCAAGGCCGCGCCGATGGGGCGCAATAGGGTCAGCCCTGGCGACCGGCGTAGGATCGGCCCCGTGGTCCGGCAGATCGATGGCATGGACCCGAATGTCCCTCAACAGCTCGGGGGACAAATCCGCGATTGCCCGACCTCTTGAGACGGATAATTGCCAAGTCTTGAGGGCCGCGACTGTGGTTTTCGGCACAGACCAAGGTAGTCGCACGCTCGACGGGTGATGGATTCGAGTCTCCGCTCGAGGCATTTCAGCCTCCCATAGCCGGCCATCCGCTTCTTCCCTTGCCGCCGAAGCAATGGTAAGGAGGCTAGAGGACCGATAGAAGTGCCAATTCATGGATTCTTGGCCAGTCCAATTCCAATTGGCATGACGACACTTGCAAGGCGCTACCGCTAAGCCAGCGCAGGACGCAGGAGGACTGGTGGCAGGCTGAATTCCAGTGCCTGCGTCAGACCAATTCCAGTTGCTGAACAATGACCGCCTTTCACATAAGCCTGGTCGGGCGCAAGAATCTCAGCGGCGAGATTTATCGTCAGATACGGCGCGCCGTTCTGGATCGACGGCTGCGGCCCGGCGACCCTCTGCCGCCTGGCCGCGAACTGGCGCGGACGCTTGCCGTGTCGCGTGCCACCGTGACCGTGGTTTATGAACGGCTCGCCGGAAGGGTTCGTGACATCCCGGCAGGGGTCTGGGACGTTCATCAGCGAATTGGTCGTGCCGGCCGGGCGAGAAAAGACCGGACGCCGATCTACCGGCGTGCTCCAGCCACGCCAGATCTGGGAGGCGATAGCCCCACCACCCGCATTCGAGCCGGTTCGGTTCGACTTTCACGCCGGGTTTTGCGATGCTTCGCTGTTTCCGCACGGGGCGTGGCGGCGGTCGGTGGTTTGGGCGCTGCGTTCGGGCGAAGCGACCGCCGGCACTTACGAGCATCCCGCCGGACATCACGATCTCAGGGTCGCAATCGCCAGGCACATAGGCATCTCCCGAGGGATCGGGGCGGCTGCGGACGACATCATTGTCACAAACGGTACGCAGCAGGCACTGGATGTCCTGGCCCGCGTCCTGCTGGCACCGGGCGATGCAATTGCCATTGAAGACCCGGGCTACGGTCCTCCGAGGCATTTGTTCAAGGCCTTGGGTATTCGTGTGGTCGGTGTACCGGTGGATCGCCAGGGCCTGGTCGTTGATGCGCTACCGCGCGGAGTCCGAGCCGTGTATGTCACGCCGTCTCATCAATTTCCGCTTTCGGTGACGATGACGCTGCCGCGCCGGCAGGCGCTGCTGGCCTGGGCCGAGCGAAATAACGCGGCCATCATCGAAGACGACTACGACAGCGAGTTCCGTTTCGGAGGCCGTCCCCTCGAGCCGTTGCAGACGCTCGACGCAAAAGGCCGGGTCATCTACGTCGGCTCCTTCTCGAAGACAATGCTGCCGACGCTTCGGCTGGGCTTCATATTGACGCCGCCATCGCTGCGAGCGGCCGTGCACAAAGCGAAATTCGTCAGCGACTGGCATTCATCGACCCCGGCGCAAGCAGCGCTCGCGCGTTTCATCGATGAGGGCGCCTTTGCGCGTCACATCCGTCGGGTGAACGCGATCTACCGGGAACGGCACCAGATCATCGCGGACGCCATCGCCAATGATTTTGCCGGGCATCTCGAGCTCATCCCATCGACAACGGGGCTCCATCTCACCGCTCTTGCCCGGAAAATGTCGGCGGACCGGATCGCCGAGGTCGCCCGCCGCGCAGCCGATCGCAGCGTCGCCGTCCAGATCCTGTCACGGTTCGCCGTGAACGCCATACCGCGAGCCGGCATCATGCTGGGGTATGGCGCCATTCCGACGCCCCGCATCGAAGAAGGGTTGCATTTGCTGCGCGCCTGTTTCGACAGTGAACCGCCCTGACCTTCGATTTATCTACGCCACGCGTGGTTGAGCTGGCCTGGGTTTGGCCACGGTGGCGAGTACGATGCCGGTGACGATGAAGGCCGCGCCGACCAGATCGTAATCGTGCAAGCCCTCGCCGAGCAGCAGATAGGCTAACACAGCGACGAACACCGTCTGCAGGTAGAGCAGCATGCTCGCTCGGCTCGCGCCGAGCGTTTCCACGCTTTTGTTGTAGAGATAGTACATCAAGGCGCCGCCCGGACCTGCCAGATAGGCGAGCGCGAGAATGCTGTGGACGTCCATGGCGGAGCGTTCGTCGTTGAACAATTCCCACACATGGAACGGCAAGGCGACCAGCGCACCAGCGCCGAGCAGCAGCACGACCATCGGCAGGAGTTCGATGCCGAATTTGGCACGGCGCAAAAGCACGGTGTACAGGCCCCAGCAGAACGCGCTGCCGACGATCCACAGCTCGCCGGCGTTGAACTTGAGTTGCAGCAGCGCCGTCAGGTTGCCGTGGGCAACGATGAAAATCATCCCGGCGAGCGCAACCAGCGCGCCTAGCGACTTCCACAGCCCGAGCGGCTCGCCAAGCACGAAACGGGCGAGCACCATCGTCATGACAGGCGACAGCGCCATGATGATGCCGGCCGTGGTGGCGTCGGTGTCGTTGAGGCCATGGTAGATCATACCTTGGCACAGGGTGAGGCCGATCGCCCCCACCGCGACGACCTCCACGACGCGCGTTCGCAACAGTCCGATCATCGCGTCGTGATGACGGTGCACGATCGGCAGCAGGATGGCGCAGGCAAGCGTCAGCCGCCAGAAGCAGAGGCCCCAGGGTGGCATTTCAGGCGCCACCCATTTGGCCGCGATATAGACGCCAGCCGAAAGCAGCCAGCACAGGACGGCGGCCGGATAGCCGGTCACGGAGGGCACGACCTCGGGTTGCGCGACGTGATGCGCTATCGGCATTGCCTGCATGTCATGCCCTCCCCTTCGATGACGTCGGCCCCATGCGACAATATAGCCTGCGCGGTTGGGTCGTGCATCCGTTTTGAAGGGCGAAAGGAATCCGCACTCGACCGCACGCCTGATACAGGCCCTGTTCCGATCGTGGGGCGCCCGGTGCTCGCTCCCATCCAGGCGCGGTCGAAATGTGAGCGACAGATAGAACCAGTGCACAATTGCGATAAGATGTTTCACCATTCCGGTTTTCGAGGTCCAATGTCTGAAGTGGACTGGCTCAGCCATCTCTTGCAAATCATCACCGTTACCGGCCAGCTCGAGGTCCGCTGCGCCTACGGTGCGCCGTGGCGCATTGCCTGGAGCAAGGCTGCCGCAAACGAAATTCCCTACCATGTCATCGTCAGGGGCCGGGCCATTTTGGAGGATCCGGACACGAGAGCAGCAAGGGAGCTGGTGAGTGGAGATATTGTGCTGCTGCCTCACGGCGCGGCGCATGTGCTGCACGACGGCAGCGGGCAAATACCAATCCCTACCCAGCAACGGCGGGGGGCTGCCGGATGGATGCTGAGCGAGAATGATGGCCAGGGCGAGCAACTGGATCTGCTGTGTGGGCGATTTTTTATCGCACCACCCCATGATCGGCTGGTCCGCAACTACCTGCCTGCGGATCTGGTGGCGCGGTCCAAGGACGGCGATGAAGAAAACGGCATCGGCTCCGCCTCCAGCCAACTGGCCGGCCTGGTGACGCTGATGCGAATGGAGTCCGCCGGAGACAGAGCCGGAGGACGCGCCATTCTCAACGCGCTTTCTTCGGCCCTGTTCACACTGGTACTGCGCGCGGCGAGCCAATCCGGGAAAGCCCCCGAAGGCTTGTTGGCCCTGGCCGGCAATCCCCGGCTTGCTCCAGCCATTTCCGCGATGTTCGCCGATGCGGCACGGCCCTGGAAACTGCCCGATCTGGCCGAATTGTGCGGGATGTCGCGCGCTACGTTCATGCGCCAGTTCCAGGACAAGCTGGGTCGCTCCGCGCTCGATTTGTTGACCGATCTCCGCATGAGCCTGGCCGCCAACGAGTTGAAGAAGCCGGCGATCAGCACCGAGGCCGTGGCCGAGACCGTCGGGTATCAATCCGTTTCGGCGTTCCGGCGTGTTTTCGCCGAAAGGACGGGGATGACGCCGGGGGAGTGGCGGCGACTGGCGCACAAGGGCGAGTAAGACGCGCGGTCCGGAATCGAGAAAGCGCAATTTGATCCTTTCGCGCATCACATTGAGCTAATTCAGCCTCGAAATAATCATTCTTCCCCGTAGATTAGGCTCCGCAATCACTTGATAAGGGAGCCATCCAATGAACTGCCTCGCCACCACCGGACCCGCAACCCGCGTAGCCGCCCAGATCTTCGCGCAAACCGGGAAGAGCGAAAACGCTTTCGCGACGAATGCCGTCATCGAAACGATCCTAAGCCGCAGCGCCGCCAAGTACTACGATCCCGCTGCCACCCTGAGCGACGACCAAATCCGCGACCTGGTGCGTATCGGCACGTCCGCGCCAACCTCCTTCCACCTGCAGAACTGGCGCTTCATCGCCGTACGCTCGCCGGAAGCCAAGGCACGGCTGCGCCCGATCGCCTGGAATCAGCCGGCGATCACCGATGCGGCCATGACCTTCATCATCATCGGCAGGCTGGCCGATGCCAGCACCGTCCCAGCCCGCCTGGCGCCCGTGGTGGAGGCCGGCATCATGCCGGCGCACCTGGTGCCGGAATGGGAGATCCCCGCTCGCGGTTTGTATGACGATCAGCCGCGGCGCCAGCGCGACGAGGCGGTACGCTCCGCGACCTTTGGCACCGCGGCGATCATCTACACGGCCCGGTCGCTGGGCCTGGGTTCGACGCCGATGATCGGTTTCGACGCCGAGGCCGTGCACCGCGAGTTCGGCCTGGCCGAAGACGAAGTGCCGGTGATGCTGCTGACCGTCGGCCCGGAGCGAGCCGGCAACTGGCCGCAGAAGCCGCGCATGCCGGTGGCCGATGTCCTGGACTTTGCATAATCCCCAGCAACTCCAGATCTTACGGAGACAAGGATGGCAAGAACTGCCGCTCTCGTGGAAGGCGCCGCGCCAATGGCTGATTGCGTGAGAGATCGAAGACCTTCCACGCCCGTAAATTACCCCGAACCAACAAATGTCTGAGGAGACAATTCCCATGAAAGCGATCGTAGTGACGGACCAGGCTGCAGGAACGGCCGGGATGAAGGTGGTGCAGCGGCCCGAGCCGCAGGCGGCGATAAACGATGTCGTCGTCGAGATCCATGCGTCGGGGTTCGTCCCGACCGAGCTGACGTGGCCCTCGACCTGGACCGATCGCGTCGACGGCGACCGGACGCCATCGATCCCCGGGCACGAGCTGGCCGGGGTGGTCACCGCCCTGGGCTACGGTACGACAGGCCTGTCGGTGGGCCAGCGGGTGTTCGGCCTCGCCGACTGGTATCGCGACGGCACCCTGGCGGAGTATATCGCTATCGAGGCCCGCAACCTCGCGCCATTGCCGGGCGATGTCGACTTCACGGTGGGCGCTAGCCTGCCGATCTCGGGCCTGACCGCGTGGCAGGGACTGTTTCAGCACGGCCGTCTTCAGGCGGGGCAGAGCGTCCTTGCGCATGGCGCGGCCGGCGCCGTCGGGTCGATGGTGACGCAGCTCGCACGAGAGGCCGGCGCCTACGTCATTGGCACCGGACGCTCTGCCGACCGCCAGAAGGCGCTCGACTTCGGCGCAAACGAATTCGTCGACCTCGAGAACGACGCCCTCGAAGACGTGCGCGGCGTCGATCTGGTGTTCGATGTCATCGGCGGCGACATCCAGAAGCGGTCCGCGGCGCTGATCCGAGCCGGAGGCACGATGGTGACTGTCGTCGGCCCGGCCGAGGCGAGGCCCGTGGATGGCCTGGCGGTCGACTTCGTCGTCGAAGCCGATCGTGCCCAGCTGAGCGAGATCGTCCAGCGGGTGCGGAACGGACGGCTGCGGACGAACATCGGCAAAGTCGCTCCTCTCGACGAGGCGATCGCCGCCTTCAACTCGACCGAGCGACGCGCGGGGAAAACGGTCATCCGCGTTCGCCCGTGAGGTCTTGGGGGAGAGAGGGACGGTTCCTCTCTCCCCGATTTCGTCCAGACGGGCGGCCCCGGATAGGTTGCGAGCAGCGATATCTCATGTCGGCCCCGCCGGTTTCGGTGTCGCATTCTGTTGGCCCGCCGGGCCGCCGACCGGCAGACATACCCAGAATGTTGATTTCGAGGCGGGACGAAGATGTTCGTCCCGCTATTCGAGATACGGCGCCAGTACATCTTCGATCCATTTCATGAATGCGCGGACGCGGCGCGACAGATTGCTGCGATGTGCTACGACGAAGGACACGGGGATCGCCCGGCGACGCAAATCGGGCATGATCTCCACCAGCGCTCCACTCTTCAAGTATTGGCCAATCCCCAGAAGCGGCGCTTGAATCAGGCCAAGGCCGGCGACGGCGGCAGCGTCGTAGGTCTGCGCGCTGTTGACGTGTAGCGCGCCTGGCAACTGACGCGTCGAGTAGCCGTCGCCGTCCGGATATTCCCATCCATGCGGTCTCGCGCCCAGCATCGTCGAAAAATGAATTGTCCGATGTTCCTGGCGCTGGAGGTCGTCCAGCGACCGAGGGACGCCATAGCGCGCCAGATAAGCGGGACTGGCGGCGTTGACCATGCGCAACAGGCCCAGCGGGCGGGCAATCAGCGTCTCGTCTCCGATGGGACCAAGTCGCAAGACGCAGTCAAACCCCTCTTGAACCAGATCGACTTGCCGGTCGGTACTCGACACCTCCAGCTCCAACTCGGGGTGAGCCGCCATGAACTCCGGCAAGGCCGGCACGATCGTCGTGCGCGCCACTTCGGTCGGAAGATCGACCCGTAAGCGCCCGCGAAGCGCCACGCGATCGCCGGCGAACATCGAGTGCAGATCATCGACTTCAGCCAGCAGATCGCGGGCACGGGCATGAAACGCGCGCCCGTCCTCCGTCAGGCGCACGCTGCGCGTGGTGCGGTGCAGGAGCCTGGCACCGACGTCTTCTTCCAGCTTCCGGACCGCCGTCGAGGCCCTCCCCTTCTGGATGCCCAGGCTATCGGCCGCGCGGGTGAAGCTGCCCATTTCCGCTACCGTTATGAAAATGAGGACGTGCTCGAGATTCTGCATTTTCGTACCTCTATTGTTTTTTATAAAGAGAACAGTTGGTTCATTTTCTCGGTGTTTATCACACTCAGGAGGCACAGTAAGTTTCGGATATGGGATCTCCCCATCGGAGAACGACAAGTGTCCGAAACCATGAACCCGCGTCAGGCAGCCGAAACCGTGACCTTGCATCGCGCCCTGTGGGCCGGCCGGATCATGAGCGCGTTTGTCGTTATCGCTCTGGTGGCAGACGGCACCATTCAGCTTTTCGCGCCGGCACAGATCGCGGGCATGTTGCAGGAAACCGGGTTCGCGATGGACCTGACCCGTGTCATGGGCCCGATCATACTCGCCTGCGCCATTCTTTACGCCATTCCGGCCACCGCCGTCCTCGGCGCGATCCTGGTGACGGGCTTTCTGGGCGGTGCCATCTGCGCCCACGTCCGCATTGGTGAGTTGGGATCGCCGCCGGAGATCATTTCCCTGTTTCTGGGCGCGCTGGCGTGGGGCGGCCTCTATCTGCGCGATCCCCGAGTCCGGGCCATTCTACCGCTCATCCATTGAACCAACCGGGGCAGTGCCCTGTCCCTCGACATCAGGAGAAAACACATGTTTCTAGTACTGGGAATCACGGGAAAAGTTGGCGGCGCAACGGCAGAACATCTGTTGGCGCACCGCAAGGATGTACGCGCGCTCGTCCGCAATCGCGAGAAGGCGGCCAACTGGGCGAACAAGGGCGTGGAGCTGGTGGAGGGCGATTGGAATGATCCGGCAGCCATCGAGCAAGCGCTCGGAGGCGTCGAAGGCGCGTTCGTCATGTTGCCCCCTGTCTGGGCGCCCTCGCCCGATTACAAGGAAGCAAAGGGCGTGATTGCAAACTATGTCGAGGCGCTTACCAAGGCAGCGCCGCCGCGCGTGGTTGCGCTTTCGTCGATGGGCGCGAACCGAACCAGCGGGCACGGGGTGATCACGGCCCTGTCGCTTCTGGAGCAAGGTCTTCGCGACCTGAAATCGCCAATCGCATTTGTGCGCGCCGGCGGGTTCTTCGAAAACTTCCTCTACGGCTTGCAGGTCGCGCAGGGCGGAACGCTACCGGTCTACTACAATCCGACAAACCGGAAATCGACCATGGTCGCGACGAACGACATCGGCGCGGAGGTCGCATCCGTTTTGACCGGGCCGGCGTGGTCAGGGCAGCGCGTCATCGAGGTTGGTTCGATGGTCACCGCCGATGACGTCGCGGGGCAGTTGGGTGAAGTCCTCAATCGCGACGTGAAAGCCTTTGCAATCCCGCGTGCACGCTGGGCGGAAGCCTTCGAGCAATTTGGCATCCCCAAGGGCCGCTCCGGACCTGCCGAAGAAATGTTCGAGGCCGTGAACGCGGGATGGATGGACCTCGGCGCCGCGAGTACGGAGCACGTAGCCGGTACGACGCCCGCACGAGATGTGTTCGAGGCTGCACAGAACGCCGCCAAGGCGTAAGTCCGGGAGAGACGGAGACTTCCCGCTTCTGCACCGCACCTCATGTGGTTCAATTTCGCGCATTTGTTTTCGATCTCACTGCTCCCGCTATCCACTGCTTGGATGGCGGTGAGCGAACTCGAGCCGCAGCCCGTAGCCTTTTACGCAGCCGCCTTCTCTCTGGTGAATGCAACCTACATCGGGCTGATCTGGGAGCTGCTCGATCGGCGAAGCAGCGTCAAGATTTCGCCCAAAGTACGCAGGCTCATGCGCGTCCGATCCTTTACGACCTTGGCCCTCTTCGGCGTGGCTGCAATGATTGCGCTGAAGTACCCCCTTGCGGGCTTGGGTCTCTGCATCTGCTGTCTGCTCGGCTATTTGAATCCCCAACCGCCAATGGCTGAAACGCGGCGAAACTGACAAAAGTAGGCCTAACTCCGCAGCATTTTTGCGATTTCACAGCGCTGCTCGCGCATCACACATCAGGGTGTCCCCGTTCCTGCAGCACCCAAGTGTTGCCATCTGGATCCGAGAAGCCCGCGAAGCTGGCATAGTCTCGGTGGTTGGGGTCGAAACCTGGGGCGAACGCCCCACCCCAGCCGTCGATCGGAGCCTTGTGCTTGAGTTCGCTGACTTCGACTCCGCGTTCGAGCAACCGGCTTCGCGCAGTCTCAATATCCGTAACGACAAGATAGATGTTGCGAAGCGACCCTGCGGGCGCGTCCGTAACGCCTCTGCCGAATTGTATTGAGCAGTGGGAGCCAGGCGGCGTGAGCTGGACCACACGGAAGGTGGTGTTCGGCGCATAGTCGACATCGAGCGCAAAGCCGACCCGGTCCACATAAAACCGGAGCGCACGATCGATATCGCTTATCGGCAGTGTGACAACCTCAAGCGATAATGTTCCGAACGCGGCTGTGCCAGACTTCATAGTCCGTCCCCTTCGATTAGCTTACAAATCGATGACTAGATCACGGGTCGGTTGCGAGCAGCAAATGAGAAGGTTGCCGTCGGCCGGCCTTTCAAGCGGTTCAGGCTCATAGGCGATCGCGCCTGATATCAACCCACTTTCGCAGTTGTGACAAACACCGGTTCGGCATGACCACCGGGAGGGAACGTCACAGGCCTCTGCCAGCTCCAGAATGCTCCGGTACACTGAAGGGTTCCAATGGGCGGCTACACCACTTCGAGCGAAGGAGACCAGCGGACCGGCATCGGTGTCGCCTTCCGGCAGATGTGGCGCGCGCCGCTCGCTGGCAACAACACCGGGGTTCAGCGGCTCGCTCCCGTTGAAGATCTCGATACGAACGCGATCCGGGGCGACGCCCGATGCAGCTAGCGCCTCTTTCATGTCTGCCATGAAGTCGACAGGTCCGCAGAGATAGACGTCGGCGTCCTGCGGGATACTGACACTATTGAAGACCAATGATGATAGGTGGCCGGTTGCATCAAAATCGACGCCGAGTCTGTCGACCGGGTCTGGCCTGCTATAGCAGACATAACTGCGACCATGGGGGAGACTGGCCATCAGACGGCGGACTTCGGCTGCAAAAGGATGGTGCCGTCTGTCGCGAGCCGCGTATAGCCAGAGGACCTGCCGCGTGTCCCGGGCTGCCGCCAGCGCGTATAGTATTGCCAGAAGAGGTGTCGCGCCGATGCCTGCGCTGAGCAGTACCACGGGACTCTGCCCAGGCTGCAATGTAAAGCTTCCGCGCGGCGAGCTTACGTCGACAAGATCGCCTATCCGCACATGATCCCGCAGAAAAAGGCCGGCCGTCCCGTGCGGTTCGATCTTGACGCTGATTCTGTAGCGCTCTTCCGAGAGTGGGCCCGAGAGCGAGTAGCTGCGAAATAGCGCAGCACTGGAACGGGTCGGGCGAAGGCGCAGCACGATATATTGACCAGGTAGAGCGGGCGGGAGCGGCTTTCCATCGGGATGCCGCATCGACAGAGAGACGACGTCCACGGACTCCTGCTCTAGATCAGCCACCGCGAGCGGCTGAAATCCGGGAGCAGCAGGGTGTAACGCGGCTGGCGGAGCGAGCCCGGCATTGCCGCTCTCTACGCCGGTCGATTGGCTGCGCAGCAAAGCCTCAAAAGAACCCCGCCATCCTGGCGAAAGCGCTTTGATCCGCGCCGCGCGCTCCAATTCGACGCGGGGATGTTCCGGTGAATAAAGCAGTGCATTCAGCTCAGCGACGGTTACCCGTTCATTCGCTTCGCCCACCTTGAGGATTTCGTCGCCCGCTCCTACCTCGCCTTCTTGCAGAACTCGGAAGTAGAATCCTGGCCGGCCGCTGGAAGTCAGCAATGCCGGCATTCGGGGCTCGTCCATGCGGATGCCAACCCGGTAGCATGTGACGCGAGGTTGAGTGACCTCGAAAAGCGCGCCTCCAATACGAAATCGATCTCCGATGCAAACTGCATCGTCTGGCAAGCCCTCGACCGTGAAGTTTTCGCCGAACTGACCATAGACGAAGTCGGTCCTGTTCAGGTGCTTCTGCCAGTAGCGATATGATGCGATTTGATAGACGAAGACGGCCCGCTGCTCGCCCCCGTGCCCGGCGAGGTCGCCCTGACCATCACCGTCCAAATTCAATCGGCCAACGCGACAACGTCCGGCTACCGGGTTTTTGAAAATGCCGGTGTATACGGTGCGGTCATTCCAAGAGATGTTGCGCGGAAGCCCCACGTTCACGGACAATAGTCGCGCCATGCTCCGCTCCGTTTAATCGCGACCGGTAGCTAGCCGCCGGCAATCATTTCGGGGCCTCCACCAGGTGCCCGCTCCAACTCGGCCACATCGAGATTTCGATCAGGACCGTGAGGGACGACCGTCTGGCCAGACTCGAGATGAAGCTGAACGTCGTCGAGGAAGACCGAAACTATGTCCGGCTCAAACGACACAAGGTTGGCAATGCGGCGGACTTCGGGATAGGCGTCGGTGTAGGACCATGCCGCCTGACGAGCGTCGCCAATAGAATAATAGCTGCAGAGCCCTTTGTAGGGACAGAACGTCTGAAGCTTTACCGCTGTGAGGGAGGACTCGTGGATGTCATCACGAGGGACATACCAGCGTGGAGCGAACCCGGATTCGTACAGGCCCAATGGATGCCTGGTATCCGCAACGACGCGGTCGTTGTAGCGGACCACGAGGTGACGAGAACTCTGTCGAATATCTATGCGATGGTATGGGTCGGCAGCATGACCCAGGATTCGTTCGTCTTCTTCATAGAAGGCATCCATGGCGCGCCATGCGAACGCCAATCGTCCCTGGAGTTCTGTTGCATGGGCAGGGAGGTTCGTGTGTTGCCACGCTCCTCTGGCCGCCACGTGTTGCTCGCCTACCCGGACAGTGTACCATGAAGTAGACCCAAGATCAGGATGTTGGGTGATCTGCTCTGTCCGCTCCAACACATGTGCTGAAATGTCGGACTCCGGAAAATAAGCTACCGGGTAGCGGGCGGGTTCAAACAGTAGGAGAACGTCGTCGCTTTCGGCAACCCAAACCCCGCCAAACAATACGCGCATGCGCCGGCGCAGCCGTTCCACATATAACATTCTCTTGGGCAACGCTTCGGGGACGAGAAACCGACCGATGGCTCCCGTCGAGAGAGGACCTTGTTGCCAAGACAGTCCCACTGCTCAGTTCCCGATATCGCGGCAGAGCCGCAAATAGCTATTTGCAACGTAAGTCCGAGAAATTGGTTCCACCACCGATCGCAAACTTCCAGAGCGGCTCGCGCGCTCGGAAATTCGCACCCACTTCGCGGAAGACGGCTAGGCGACTGCAAGCCGGCTGAGGGACGGCCGTTCGCACGCTATATGGGTCGATCAAATCGGCGCGGCGCAGCAGCAATCGGCCATTCAACCACCCCAGCGATTGTCCACTTTGGCAGGCGCATTGCCTATAACCTGCCAGTCCGCTTTCGGCCCCGAAATGCGACATTCACACTCGTCTCGGCAACCGCACCTTCCCGCCCCGCGCTCCCCTCACGCGGTCTTCTGCGTCACCAGCCCCAGTTCCTCGACCATCGCCTGGCGCATCAGGAATTTCTGCGGCTTGCCGGTCACCGTCATCGGCAATTCGGCGCGGAAGCGGATGTGGCGCGGAACCTTGTAATGCGCGATCTGGCCGGCGCAGAAGGCCTTGATCTCCTGCTCGGTGGCGATCTGGCCGGGCTTGAGCACAATCCAGGCGCAGAGCTCCTCGCCGTATTTGGCGTCGGGAATGCCGAACACCTGCACCTCCCTGACCTTGGGGTGCCGGTAGAGGAACTCCTCGACCTCGCGCGGATAGACGTTCTCGCCGCCGCGGATGACCATGTCCTTGACCCGGCCGACGATGTTGCAATAGCCCTCGGCATCGATCGTGGCGAGGTCGCCCGTATGCATCCAGCCGTCGGCATCGATCGCCTCGCGGGTCTTGTCCTCGTCGTCCCAATAGCCCTTCATCACGGAATAGCCGCGTGTGCAGAGTTCGCCCGGCGCACCGACGGCAACGGTTGCGCCATCGGCATCGACGGCCTTGACCTCGACATGGGGATGAACGCGCCCGACAGTCGAGACGCGTTTTTCCAAGGGGTCGTCGACGCTGCTCTGGAAGGAGACCGGGCTGGTCTCGGTCATGCCGTAGGCGATGGTCACTTCGGACATATGCATCAGCGACACCACCTTCTTCATCACCTCGATCGGGCATGGCGAGCCGGCCATGATGCCGGTGCGCAGGCTGGACAGGTCGAAGGCGGCGAAATCGGGATGGTCGAGCAGGCCGACGAACATGGTCGGCACGCCGTAGAGGCCGGTGCAGCGCTCCTGCGCCACGGCGTTCAGTGTCGCGCCGGCATCGAAGCCCTCGCCGGGAAAGACCATGGTCGCGCCCTTGGTGACGCAGCCCATCGTGCCCATCGACATGCCAAAGCAATGGTAGAGCGGCACGGGAATGCAGAGCCGGTCGTCCACCGTCAACCTGATCGCCGAGGTGACGAAATTGCCGTTGTTGAGGATGTTGTTGTGGGTCAGCGTCGCGCCCTTGGGTGCGCCCGTGGTGCCGCTGGTGAACTGGATGTTGATGGCGTCGTCCGGCTTCAGCCCCTCGGAGATGCGGTCGAGGCTGTCATGCTCGTCGCGCCCCGCCATCGCCAGCACATCGGCGAAATTGAACATGCCGGGCGAGTTCTCCTCGCCCATGCGGATGACGATCCGGAGCGCCGGCAGTTTCTGTGCCCTGAGCTTGCCGGGCGTGGCCGTCGCGATCTCCGGCGCCAGCGTCTCGATCATGCCGAGATAATCCGAGGTCTTGAAGCTGGCCGCGGTGACCAGAGCCTTGCAGCCGACCTTGTTCAGCGCATAGTCCAGCTCGGTGAGCCGGTAGGCCGGGTTGATGTTGACCAGGATCAGGCCGATGCGGGCGGTGGCGAATTGCGTCACCAGCCATTCCCAGCGGTTGGGCGACCAGATGCCGACGCGATCTCCCTTTTCGAGGCCCAGCGCCAGGAAACCGGCGGCCAGCGCATCCACCGTGTCGGACAGCTCGCTCCAGGTGAAGCGCTTGTCCTGGCCGACGAAGACGGCGGCATCGAGCGTGCCGTATTTGCCGGCCGTGTCGGAGAACAGTGCGGGAATGGTCTTGTCGAGCAGCGGCACGCCACGCTCACCCGAGACGTGCGCCTTGCCGTCGACGGGCGCGACAAAGACGCTGCCGGCGCGCGCCCCGCGTCCGCGCAAACTGGTGGCGTTCTTCAGCTCGTCGAGATTGACCGGCATCGCTCTCTCCTCCCAGAACATCCGAGCCTATCAGCCTGCCGGGACGGTGGAAATCCCGCCGAAGGTAGGGCCAAGCTTCGAAGGCGGACCGCGCCGCCTTCCACGGTCATAAGAATGGCAGGGTCGTGAGAATGGCGCAGAACGAAAAACCCCGCCTCGAAGGGCGGGGGGCGCAAATCATCACCATAGCAAGAACAAAATTTGTCCGCCGCCAGCTATCCCTTCACCGAGGCCATGCTGGCCGCTATGTCGCGCAGCATCGTCTCGTCGGCCGTGGAACGCGTCTTTCGCGATGCGACAAGACACGCCTGCGACCGCAGCACGACGCCGTCGACCAGCACCTTGAGATGGTTGGCGCGCAGCGTCGAGCCGGTGGTGGTGATGTCGACGATGACATCGGCAAGGCCGGCCGCCGGCGCGCCCTCCGTGGCGCCCAGGCTCTCGACGATGCGATAGACCTGGATACCGTGCTTCTGCGAGAAGAATTGCTGGGTCAGCCGCCAGTATTTGGTGGCGATCCTGAGCCGCCTTCCGTGACGCTGGCGGAAATCGGCGGCGACATCATCGAGGTCGGCCATGGTCTCGACGTCGAGCCAGATGTCGGGCACGGCCACCACGACATCGGCATGGCCGAAGCCGAGACGGGCGACGATTTCGGCGCGCGCCTCCCAGTCGGCGAGGTTCTCGCGCACGAGGTCCTCGCCGGTGATGCCGAGATCGACGGCACCTTGCCCGATCTCGCCCGATATTTCGGAGGCGGACAGGAAAACGACCTCGACATTGTCCATGCCTTCGACGCGGGCGTGATATTTGCGCTCGTCACCGGGCAGGCTGATGGCGAGGCCGGCTTTCGCCAGCACCTCCAGCGCCTGCTCCTTCAACCGGCCCTTGGACGGGATCGCCAGCGTGATCATGGCGCGTGCTCCCGCAATGCCTCGATGCGGTCGAGCCAGACCGAGAAGCCGACGCCGGGGATCGGCGTCTTGGCGCCGAGCAGCGTCAGCAGCCGGTCGTAGCGGCCGCCGCCGGCCAGCGGCCTGTCACCATCTTGCGCCGCGATCTCGAAGACGAGGCCCGTGTAATAATCGAGCGGCCGGCCGAAGGCCGCGTCATAGCGGATCTTTTGTGCCGGCAGGCCATTCGCCTCGACGGCCTTGGCGCGCGCCGCGAACTTTTCCAGCGCGGCTCCCAGCGAAAGCCCGGCGGCACCGGCAAAACTCTCGAGCGCCTGGGCCGCGCCGTCGAGCGGCACGTCGATCGCCAGAAAGGTCTTCAGCGCCGCGAAGGCTTCGTTGGACAGCCGCACGCTGCGCAGCTCGGCCTTTTCGATCAGCCGCCGCGCGATATCGGCCGGCGCGCGTCCGGCCGAAGCCGACAGGCCGGCCTGTTCCATGCCGCCGGCTATATGCGCGGAGAGACCGTCCAGGTCACCGTCGAGCACAAGTGCCGCGACCGGGCCGGAGAGCTGGCTGTTGCGCGGCGGGTTGGCGAGATCGGCAAGGGCTGCCTCCAGCATCGGCGCCGAGCCGAAGGCGCGGGCGAGCCGCATGCGCCAGCCGCGCGGCAGGCCGAGAGCCGCCAGCACCGCCTCGAAAATCGCCTGGTCGCCGAGTGTGATCGCGAGCGGCTGGCCCGGCAGCGCCAGGGACAGCAGTGCATGCGCATCGGCCACCGAACGGGCGTCGGCCGCAGCCGTGTCGCGGTCGCCGAGATCCTCGATGCCGGCCTGGAAGAACTCGTTGCCGCCTTCGCGGCGCTGGCGGAACACTTCGCCCAGATAGGAGTAGCGACGCGGCGTACCGGCCTGGCTGGCGATATGATCGAGGCAGACGGGAATGGTGAATTCCGGCCGCAGGCAGAGCGTCTGCCCGGTCTCGCTTTCGGTCAGGAAAATGCGGCGGCGCAAATCCTCGCCGGCCATATCGAGAAACGGATCGGCCGGCTGCAGCACGGCGACCTCCACCGCATGCGTGTCGCGG
This sequence comes from Mesorhizobium sp. B2-4-1, assembly GCF_006442185.1. Taxonomy (NCBI): domain Bacteria; kingdom Pseudomonadati; phylum Pseudomonadota; class Alphaproteobacteria; order Hyphomicrobiales; family Phyllobacteriaceae; genus Mesorhizobium; species Mesorhizobium sp. B2-4-1. The sequence goes on from NZ_VFVN01000007.1 coordinate 189,679, forward strand.
GTCGCGAAGAGGCCGGCGATGTCGGCCGCGATGGCGGGATAGCGGGAGGTCAATTTGCAAACCTCAGCGCTGTACGACCCTCTGGTCCCAAACCGGAGACGCCAATGATCCAGGTCAAGGCTGGTGCTCTACGGCGCCCCCCTCTGCCCTGCCGGGCATCTCCCCCTCTAGGGGGGAGATTGGCTGCTTCGCAGCTGGTGCCCTTCTTGGAATCCTGAAAATTGGCGAAAGCCATGGTGACAGCCGATCTCCCCCCTTGAGGGGGAGATGTCCGGCAGGACAGAGGGGGGCGCCGTAGAACGCGGCCTCTATTTGCCACGCGCCCTCTCCTCAGCCTGCGCCGCCAGGATCTTTCTCACCTGCGCCACCAGCTCGCTTTCCGCCACCGTGACCTGCGCCGGGCGGGCGGCACGCCATTCGGCGTTATCGGTGATCTCGGCCGACAGGCGCGCGCCTTCGATCAGGTCCTTGATCTGCAATTCGCCCTTGGCGCGCTCGTCGCCGCCCTGGATGATCGCGACCGGGCAGCCGCGACGGTCGGCATATTTGAGCTGCGCCTTCATGCCGGCGCCGCCGAGATACATTTCGGAGCGGATGCCGGCGGCACGCAGCTCGCCCACCATCTTCTGGTAGCGGCCGAGGCTTTCGGTATCCCTGTCCATCACCAGCACGACGACCGGCGCGATCACATCGGCGCTGTCGAGCTTGCCGAGGTTCTTCAGCGCCGTCATCAGCCTGGAAACGCCGATGGAGAAGCCGGTCGCAGGCACCGGCTCGCCGCGGAAGCGCGACACCAGCCCGTCATAGCGCCCGCCGCCGCCGACCGAACCGAAGCGCACGATCTGGCCATCCTCGTTGGGAATCTCGGCCAAGAGCTCGGCTTCGAAGACCGGGCCGGTGTAATATTCGAGGCCGCGGACGACGGAGCGGTCCATAGCGACGCGATCTTCGCCGTATCCCGCCGCCCTGACCAGGGCCTCGATGGTCGCGAGCTCGCCAACGCCCTCCTGGTAGACGGCGTTCCCACTGACGCTGGCATCCTGGCCGGCCTGCGCATTTCGAGCGGTCGCCTGAAGAACCGCCTCGGCTTGCGTATCATTCAGCCCGGCGCCTTTGGCGAAGTCGCCCTCGCCTTCCTTGCCGCCGTCCCAGCGCCCTGGTCCCAAGAGAAGCCGCACGCCTTCCGGCCCGAGCTTGTCCAGCTTGTCGATCGCCCGCAGCACGGTCAGCCGACGACTCGTATTCCCTTCACCTCCGAGGCCGATCGCCTCGAGCACGCCGTCCAGCACCTTGCGGTTGTTGACGCGGATGACGTAGTCGCCGCGCTTGATGCCGAGCGCTTCCATCACATCGGCCATCATCATCGCCATCTCGGCGTCGGCCGCGACGCCCGGCGTGCCGATCGTGTCGGCGTCGAACTGCATGAACTGGCGGAAGCGGCCGGGACCGGGCTTCTCGTTGCGGAACACCCAGCCGGAACGGTAGCTGCGATAGGGTTTTGGCAGGCGCTCGAAATTCTCGGCGACGAAACGCGCCGTCGGCGCGGTCAGGTCGTAGCGCAGCGACAGCCACTGGTCGTCATCGTCCTGGAAGGAGAACACGCCTTCGTTCGGCCGGTCCTGGTCGGGCAGGAATTTTCCGAGCGCATCGGTGTATTCGATCAGCGGCTGGTCGGCGGGTTCGAAACCGTAGAGTTCGTAGACCGAGCGGATGGTCGCCATCATCTTCTCGACGGCGCGGATATCTTCGGCGCTGCGGTCGGCAAAACCGCGCGGCAGCCGCGCTTTCGTCTTTTCCGATTTGTCGGCCATGGATTCGCCCGGTGTTCCGTGTTGCTGAAAACTCAACAGCGTTGCGATTTTCGCAACGGGCGTGTCCTAACCGAACAGGTCCTACCGGGCAAGGCCGGTGGCAGGCGCTGTCTCCATGCATGCGAGAAGGCACGCGGGCGTTCGCCGAAACAAAAACGCACCGAAAATGAAACAATCCCGCCATCGGCGCGGCATCGTGCCGACATAATCGAGGCCGATACAGCGCACCGCAATGGAGGGGTTCGGGACATGATGAGCGCGGTGGAATTTCACGACAACAGGGATGCGGGCGACATGCCGGCACGCCTGCGCGCCGCAGATGTCCAAGCTCCCAGCATGATCGGCCAGCCGGCCGGACCGTTCGAGGTACACGCCGATACCGGACCTTCCCTGCGCGACGCATTGGTGACCGGCCTGCTGGTGATCTATCCAACCGTCGCCACCGTGGTCGCGATCGTCGCCGACCTGTTCCTGGGAAGTGCCAACGGCGCCTGAGGCTATTTCGGCCGTTTGAAAGCCTTCCGTTCTTTCTCGACCTCTTTGCGGCACACACACCCCTCGAGATGATCGTTGACCAGGCCCATCGCCTGCATGAAGGCGTAGACCGTGGTCGGGCCGACGAAGGTCCAGCCGCGCTTCTTCAGATCCTTGGAAATGCGGATCGAGACCGCCGTGGTCGGATTGGCGCGCAGATGGGCGAGGTCGACCACCTGCGGCCGTTCCTCCCTGCCGGGTTCGAACTTCCAGAACCAGGCAGCGAGCGAGCCGAATTCATCGGCCATTTCGCGGGCGCGTTTGGCGTTGTTGATGGTCGAGACGATCTTGCCGCGATGGCGGATGATGCCGGCATCGCCGAGCAGGCGCTCGACGTCCTTGTCGGTGAAGGCGGCGACTTTGTCGAAATCGAATCCGGCGAAAGCGGCGCGAAAATTCTCGCGCTTGCGCAGGATGGTCAGCCAGGACAGGCCCGACTGGAAGCCTTCGAGACAGATCTTCTCGAACAGCCGGCGGTCGTCCGCCACCGGGCGGCCCCATTCATGGTCATGGTAATGCAGGTAGTCGGGCAGATTGCCGTGCCAGAAGCAGCGCGCGACACCGTCGGGTCCGGCGAGAAGGCCGGTTCTTTCCTTGTCCATGGCGAGAATTCCATTCGTTAACGCGCTGGTTGCGCTGCTTTACCTTGGCTTTACCAGATTCCTGAACGCGGCGGTAACCACACCAAAAGGTTTACCGACAGTTCCGCATTTTACACATTCCGATTCATGTTTCGGTTGCTGTTCCCGCGCCAATGATCGCTGAACCGGGAGGTGGTTTCCACCCGGTTTGTCAGACGATCAAGGTGCTTTCCCGATGAAGAGAGTTTTGTTTTCCGTGCTCGGCGCCGTGGCTGCGTTTGCCGCAGGCGTCACACCTTCCACGGCCGGAGACCGCTATGCCGACAGACCGCCGGTGATGGTGAGCCCCGACCTTTCCGCCCCCTGGGTGCTGCAGCTTGGCCAAGCGCCGGGGATCGTGCGGCAGAACCGGCAGGTCGCGCAGCAGCCGCGCCCGCGTTATGCGCAGCCCGACCGCGTGCAAACGGCGGCCGTGCAGGCCCCGGCCAAGCGCATGGTCGCGCGCCCGCAGATCAATCCGATCTACCTGCCGCAGGAAGTCGCCTATGACGGCTCCCAGAAGCCGGGCACCATCGTCATCGATACGACCCAGAACTTCCTCTATCTGGTCGAAAAGAACGGCAAGGCGCGGCGCTATGGCGTCGGCACCGGCAAGCCGGGCTTCGAATGGTCGGGCACGCACAAGATCACCAACAAGCGGGTCTGGCCGGACTGGCGCCCGCCGGCCGCGATGATCAAGCGCGAGGCCGCCAAGGGGCGTTACCTGCCAACCTACCTGGCCGGGGGCATGGAGAACCCGCTCGGCGCGCGCGCGCTCTATCTCGGTAGTACGGAATATCGCATCCACGGCACCAACCAGCCCTGGACGATCGGCGGCGCCGTGTCGTCGGGCTGCATCCGCATGCGCAACGAGGATGTCGTCGACCTTTATGAACGGGTCGATGTCGGAACCACTGTCGAGGTGATATAATAGTTGCTGCGAATCACCCGATCCGGAAGCGCAGCGCTTCCCGGGATCGGAAGGAATAACGGGGGACGGGCCGTATGGGGATGCGGCCGGTCAGAAAGGGCGGCACGGGAAACCGTGCTGCCCTTTCCGTTTCGGACGAAGCACTGCCGCGCCCGCACGTCGCGCAAAAGGCATGACGGTTCGCATTCGTGCTGCCATTGCCGCTGTTCTTTTGCTATGGCAAGGCAACGCTCAGGTCAGAAGAGTCCGATCATGTCACTGTCCGACGACAGCCGCTATCTCAAGGGCGGCCCGGTTGCCCGGCGCATCATCGCCGCCGTGCGCGAGGATGCGGCGATCGCAAGGGCCGAAGGGTTCCCGCCCAAACTGGTGTCGATCACCGTCGGCGATACGGCGGCGGTGGATGTCTATGTACGAAACCAGCGCGCCAAGGCAGAGCTGGCGGACATCGATTTCGACGAACGGCGCTTTCCCGCCACCATCACCGCGGGCGAACTGGAAGCGGCGATCCACGGCCTGAACGCCGATCCGCGCGTTACCGGCATCATCATCCAGCGGCCGGTGCCGGCACATATCCCGATCAGGACGTTGCAGGCGGCGGTGCATCCGCTGAAGGACGTCGAAGGCATGCATCCGGCCTCGATCGGCAACATCGTCTACAACCAGCTCGATCTGGCGCCCTGCACGGCGGCCGCCTCGGTCGAGTTGCTCAAGGAAACCGGCCTCGACCTCAAGGGCCTGGAAGTGGTGATGGTCGGCCACTCCGAGATCGTCGGCAAGCCGATCGCCTTCCTCTTGATGAGCGAAGGCGCGACGGTCACGGTCTGCCACCACATGACGCGCTCGGTCGCCGCGCACGCGCGCCGCGCTGATGCGCTGTTCGTCGCCGTCGGCAAGCCGCGCCTGATCAAGGCCGACATGGTAAAGCCGGGTGCGGCCGTCATCGACATCGGCATCAATTCCGAGACGCTGCCGGACGGTTCCACCCGTATCGTCGGCGACGTCGACACCGACAGCGTGAAGGACGTGGCCTCCTGGATCACTCCGGTGCCGGGCGGCGTCGGTCCGATCACCGTTGCGATCCTGCTGCGCAACACGATGGTGGCGCTCAGCCGCCAGCGCGCGCTCTACGAGGCGACCTACGGCACGATCGACAGGCTGGCGGCCGAATAACGCCGGGGCGGCCCCTACTCAGCGGCGATCAGGCCGGGTTCCGCGACACCTTCCGGCCTCGGCCCGCCATAGGCCCAGTCGAGCAGCTTGATCGTATGCACCACCGGCAGCTTCGCGGCAGACGCGATCTGCGTTATGCAGCCGATATTGCCGGTGGCGACGACCGAAGCGCCGGTAGCCTCGATGTTTTTCACCTTGCGGTCGCGCAGCCTGGCCGAAATCTCCGGCTGCAGGATGTTGTATGTGCCGGCCGAACCGCAGCACAAATGCCCTTCGCGCGGCTCGCGCACGATGAAACCGGCTTTGGCCAGCAATTCCCTAGGCTGGCGGGTGATCTTCTGGCCGTGCTGCATCGAACAGGCCGAATGATAGGCGACGACCGTGCCCGGCTTGCGCACCGGTTCGGGCAGGTCGATGGCGGTCAGGTATTCGGTAATGTCCTTGGCCAGCGCGGAGACACGTGCAGCCTTTTCGGCGTAGGCCGGATCAAGCCGCAGCATGAAACCGTAATCCTTGATGGTCGTGCCGCAGCCCGACGCGGTGATGATGATGGCATCGATCCCGCCTTGTTCAATCGCGCGGGTCCAGGCATCAACATTTTGCCTTGCAGAAGCAAGGGCGGCTTGCTCGCGGCCCATGTGATGGACGAGCGCGCCGCAACAGCCCTCGCCCGGCGGCACCACGACCTCGACGCCAAGCCGCGTCAGCAGTGAAATGGTCGTGTCGTTGATGGCGGGATCGAGCACCGATTGCGCGCAACCGGTGAGGATGGCGACGCGGCCCCTCTTCGCCCCCTGCCCGGTATGGGTGCCCGGCGAAGCCATCGGCGATGCTCCCGGGATCGATTCCGGCGCGAGCTTGAGCATTGCGCCAAGCGGCTTCAATGCCGGGATCTTCTCGAACAGGCCGATGAACGGCTTGCCCAGTTTCGCCAATTTGAGCGCGGCGCGAAAACGCCGGGGATAGGGCAGGACGAAGGCCAGCATGGCGCGGGTCAGGCGATCGAGCAGCGGCCGCCTATAGGTCTGCTGGATATGGGCGCGGGCATGGTCGACCAGATGCATGTAGTTGACGCCAGACGGGCAGGTGGTCATGCAGGCGAGGCAGGAAAGGCAGCGATCGATATGGGTGACGATCTCTTTGTCGGCCGGGCGGCCGTTTTCCAGCATGTCCTTGATCAGGTAGATGCGCCCGCGCGGTGAATCGAGCTCGTTGCCCAGCGTCACATAGGTTGGACAGGTGGCGGTGCAGAAGCCGCAATGCACGCATTTACGCAGGATTTTTTCCGACTCGGCGACATGCGGGTCGGCAAGCTGGGCAAGCGAAAAATTGGTCTGCATCTCTGATGTCCTAGGCCATGCGGCCGGGATTGAGGATGTTCTTGGGGTCGAATTCCTGCTTCAGCCGCTGGCTGAGCGCAGCCAGCGCCGGAGCCTGCGGCTCGAACACCGGCAGAGCGGCGCGATGCGAAGGAGCCGCGCGCACCAATGTCGCATGACCGCCGCCATGTTTTCTCAGAAGTCCGCGCAGCAGCGTCGCTTCCGGGTCACCCTCCTCCATGCGCAGCCACACCAGTCCGCCCTGCCAGTCATAGAAGGCGCTGACGGCAGCCTGCATGCGCAGCGTGAAAACCATCTGGTGCGCCTGGGCAGGCGCCATCGATACGCGCCAGACCGGTTTGTCGCTGTTGTCCGCGAAAGGCCTGCAATCGCGCACGTCACGCCACAAGGCAGCCGACGCTTCGCTGGAAATCTCTTCGAGTGGTCCGGCATTTCCGAGCAACGTCTTCAGCGCGGCGATGCGATAGACGACGGAGGGGCCAAAACCTTCCACCCGCAGCAGCGTGGCCGCATCATTGCCGAGCGCACCTGCGGCAACCCGTGCGGCAATCCGCTCCGGAACGTGCGCGGCGCTCGATACTTCAGCACTGGAGCCGAGCGCCAGGGCCATGGCCGCGGCGGCCGCATCGTCGAGCAGGCCGCGGATGGCGAGCGTAACCTCGGTCTCGGCCGACGGCAGCACCTTGAAGGTGACGTCGGTGAACACGGCCAGCGTGCCCCAACTGTTGGCCATCAGCTTGGACAAGTCATAACCGGTGACGTTCTTCACCACGCGGCCCCCCGATTTGAAGGCCTCGCCGCGCCCGGAAACCACATGGATGCCCAGGATGTGATCGCGCGCCGCCCCCGCTTTCAGCCGGCGCGGGCCGGAGAGGTTCACTGCAAGCGCACCACCAAGCGTGCCCTTGCCCGGCTCGCCGCCGAGCAGCGGGCCGTAGTCCATCGGCTCGAAAGCGAGTTGCTGGCCGTTTTGCGCCAGCAGCGTCTCGATTTCGGCCAGCGGCGTGCCGGCCTTTGCGGACAGCACCAGTTCGGCTGGTTCATAGAGCGTGACCCCGGCGAGCCTCGACAGGTCGAGCGTGTGCTCCGTCTGCAGCGGACGGCCGATGCCGCGCTTGGAGCCGTGACCGAGGATTTCGAGCGGCGAGCCTTCCGCCGCCGCCCAGGCGACGGTGGAGAGGACTTCGGAAGGGGTGATGGGAGTGAAGGTGGTCATGGCGCCGATGCGCAATATGCGGGAATGCCGCGTTCCTTCGCGCCCCCCTCTGTCCTGCCGGACATCTCCCCCTCAAGGGGGGAGATTGGATGCCGGGCCGGGTTTCGCCAATCTCCAGCGTTGGCGGAAGGGCGAAGCGACGAAGCTGCCAATGTCCCCCCTTGAGGGGGAGATGTCCGGCAGGACAGAGGGGGGTGTTCACGCGCCAACATAGATCCCTCAAAACCTCGGAATGTCCGGAAACGCCATCTGTCCGCGATGCACATGCATGCGCCCCAGCTCCGCGCAGCGGCGCAGCTGCGGAAAGACCTTGCCCGGATTGAGCAGATGGTTGGGATCGAAGGCGCATTTGACCCGCATCTGCTGGTCGAGGTCGATCCCGTTGAACATTTCCGGCATCAGGTCGCGTTTCTCGACGCCCACCCCATGCTCGCCGGTCAAGACGCCGCCGACCTTGACGCACAGCCGCAAAATGTCGGCGCCGAAACTCTCGGCTTTGTCGAGTTCGCCCGGCACGTTGGCGTCATAGAGGATCAGCGGGTGCAAATTGCCGTCGCCGGCATGGAAGACATTGGCGACGCCGAGCCCGTATTTTTCGGAGAGCTCGCGCATGCCGGCCAGCACGCGCGGCAGTTCCTTGCGCGGGATGGTGCCGTCCATGCAGTAGTAGTCGGGCGAGATACGGCCGACCGCGGGGAAGGCTGCCTTGCGCCCTGCCCAGAAGCTCAATCGCTCCTGCTCCGACTGCGAAATGCGGCAGGTGGTCGAACCGTTGCGGATGGCGATCGCCTCGACCGCGGTGATGAGATGATCGACCTCGACGCTGGGCCCATCGAGCTCGACGATCAGCAGAGCCTCGACATCCAGGGGATATCCGGCATGGACGAAATCCTCCGCCGCATGAATCGCCGGACGGTCCATCATCTCCATGCCGCCCGGAATGATGCCGGCGCCGATAATGTCGGCGACGCATTGGCCACCCTGCTCGCTGGTCGGGAAGCCGATCAGCAGCGCACGTGCCGTCTCCGGCTTCTTCAAAATGCGCACGATGACTTCGGTGACGACGCCCAGCAGGCCTTCGGAGCCGGTCATGACGCCGAGCAGGTCGTAGCCTTCCGCGTCCAGATGCCTGCCGCCGAGCCGCACCACCTCGCCGCTCATCAGCACCATCTCGATGCCGAGCACATTGTTGGCGGTCAGGCCGTATTTGAGGCAGTGCACGCCGCCGGAATTTTCGGCGACATTGCCGCCGATCGAGCAGGCGATCTGGGAAGATGGGTCGGGGGCGTAGTAAAAACCCTCCTGCTCGACGGCGGTGGTGATGCCGAGATTGGTGACGCCCGGCTGGGCGACGACGATGCGATTGGGGAAATCGATCTCGATAATGCGGTTGAAGCGGCTCATGACCAGGAGCACCGCGTCCTCCAGCGGCAGCGCGCCGCCCGACAGCGAGGTGCCGGAGCCGCGCGGCACGACGCGGATGTTGCGGTCATTGCAGTATTTCAGCACGCGCGAAACCTGTGCCACCGTTTCGGGAAGCACCACGACCAATGGCAATTGCCGGTAGGCGGTCAGGCCATCGCTCTCGAAGGCGCGCATTTCGTTGGCCGCGTCGACCACACCCTCGCCCGGCACGATAATGCGCATGTCGGCGACGATCTCGCCGCGCCGGCGCATCGTGGCGTCGTCTGGCTTGGGCATGGCAAGGCCGGACATCGGCAGCCTCATCTCGCGTGACTGGTCAAAATCTTTTACCAGTGAAGGGCGTCGGTTGCAAACCCCGCTTTGACCGAGAGCGGACACGGACGCAACGGACGCCTTCCGTAGCGGCAATCTGCCGCTGGCGCGCTTTACCCTGTGGGAAGTAAAGGCGCGCCTACTCGCCCGGATGTTTCGTCGGCTCGGAATGCATGCGCCGCACCCGCCGCACGCCCCACCAGACCAGCAGGATGGCGAGCGGCACGCACGCCGCCGTGACCACTTCGGGCGCGAAGGCATGGCCGAAGATCGAGGCGCCCTTGGCGACATAGCCGACGAGGCCGACGACATAGTAGGAAACGGCCGCGACCGACAGGCCTTCGACGGTCTGCTGCAGGCGCAGTTGCAACCGGGCGCGATTGTTCATCGAGGCGAGCAGGTCGCGGTTCTGCTTCTCGACCTCGACATCGACCCAGGTGCGCAGCAGCGTGGTGGCGCGCGTCAGCTTGCGCGACAGGTTGGCCTGACGCTCCTCGACCGAACGGCAGGTGCGCATGGCAGGCGCCATGCGCCGCCGCAGGAACCCCGCCCAGGTGTCATATCCCTGTACGGCTTCTTCCTCGAGCGCTTCCAGCCTTTCGCCGACGATGCCGTCATAGGCACGGCTGGCGCCGAAGCGGTAGAGGCTCGACGCCGCATCGGCTTCCAACTCAGCCGCGAGTTCGGTCAGGTCGGCAAGCAATTTCTGGCTGTCGCGGGTCTCGGCGAGTTTCATCTCCAGCGTGATCTGGGCCAGCCTGTCCTCGATACGGCGGGCGCGACCGGACAAGGCCAGCGCCAACGGCAGGCCGAGCATGGCGAGCGTGCGGTAGGTCTCGATGTCGATCAGCCGCTGCGACAAGGCGCCGGTACTGGCCGGCGTCAGGGCGCGGTCAAGGATCAGCATACGGGTCAGGCCGTCGCCATCCTGGCGGAAATCGGTGACGATTGCTGCATTGCCGCGTTCGACCAGCGAATAGCAGAGGCTGGTCGGATCGAAGCCGGCGATCGACCGCTCGCCCGCCTGCGTCCATTTGCGGATCTCGAGCCGGATGCCTGAAATAACGGTTCCGGGTGGAGAAAATCCGTTGCCGAACGGCGAATCCTCCTGGCCCTTGCCGCCTTCGGCAAGCGGCCCTTCCCACAGATAGGTGGAGAATTCGGTATGCCGCTCCCAGCGCAACGAGCCCTGGCCCCATCTCATGGCGTGATGGCGGGCCTGACGGTCGGGCGCGGCTATGCCGAGCCGGCGCGACAGCTCGGAAAGCACCGAATGATCGACGCCGGCGCCACCCTCGGTCATGAAGGCAAGCTGGATCAGCACACGCGGCTTCTCGACCAGCGGGTGCGGACGGGCATGGACTTCGCCCAGCGCGCCGGGCCGTCCCTCATGCGCCGGAAAGCCGAGCACGCTGCCCTTGGCGCGCGGCTGAAATTCGAGATTGGACGGGTCGTGCGACACGGCTTGTTCCCCGGGTTTCTTTGAACCCTCTTGCAGTTGCGTCCTCTAGAGCCAATAGGCTCCTGACGCAAACAGCAAAGTTTAGCCGAAGACGATATGGGCGCGAGCGGGGAAGCCGACACGCTTCGACCAATTGGATAAATAATTTGACCAGTTGGCGACGCTGGCTTTATCTTGCGTGACACCGGTTCAACACTCCCAGGCATGCCGTTGAGCGACATTTTTTCCAGGATCGAGCACTCGCGAACCGCCGACGAGGTGGTGCAGCAGATCGAAAGCCTCGTCCTCGAAGGCGTGCTGCGCACCGGCGACCGGCTGCCTGGCGAGCGCGAGCTGGCACGCCAGTTCGATGTGTCCCGGCCGATCCTGCGCGACGCGCTGAAGGCGCTCGAGGGACGCGGCCTTTTGACGACGCGGCCGGGCGGCGGCACATATGTAGCCGACATCATCGGCCAGCTGTTCACCAAGCCGGTGGCGGACCTGATCTCGACGCATCGCAAGGCGGTGGCCGATTACCTGGAATATCGCCGCGAGGTGGAGGGGATCGCCGCCGAATATGCGGCGCGGCGCGCCACGCCGGAGGACCTGGCCCTGCTCGACCGCATCATGGCACGCATGGACGAAGCGCACCGCACCGGGGATTTCGACGACGAAGCCGAGATCGACGTCGAATTCCATCATGCGATCTGCGAATGCGCGCACAACATCCTGCTCCTGCATACGCTGCGCTCCTGCTACAGGCTGCTGTCGCAAGGCGTGTTCCAGAACCGGTTGCTGGTGTTCACCGTGCCCGGCGCGCGCGATGCGCTGCTGGCCCAGCACCGGGCGATCCACATCGCGGTCAAGGCCGGCGACCCGGCCGGCGCGCGGCAGGCGGCGATGGACCACATGATCTATGTCGAGCGGTCGATGGCGCAAGCCGAGCGCAGCGGCGACTGGCAGCGCGTATCGCGGCTCAGGCTCAGGCAACGCTCTGAAGCCGGCGGTGCCGAACCGGCGCGCAAACGCTCCTGAACGATATCGATCAAGCGGGGACACGATGAGCGACATTCTCACCATTGCCGACCTCAAGGACCTGGCGCGACGGCGCGTGCCCAGGATGTTCTTCGAGTATGCCGATTCCGGCGCATGGACCGAGAGCACCTACCGGGCCAACGAGGACGACTTCCAGAAAATCAAGTTCCGCCAGCGCGTGCTGGTCGACATGAGCAACCGCTCACTGGAATCGACCATGATCGGCGAGAAGGTGGCCATGCCGGTGGCGCTGGCCCCAACCGGCCTGACCGGCATGCAGCATGCCGACGGCGAGATGCTGGCGGCGCAGGCGGCCGAGGAATTCGGCGTGCCGTTCACGCTGTCGACGATGAGCATCTGCTCGATCGAGGATGTCGCGTCGGTGACGAAGAAGCCGTTCTGGTTCCAGCTTTACGTGCTGCGCGATAAGGACTTCGTGCTCGACCTGATCGACCGGGCAAAAGCGGCGAAATGCTCGGCGTTGGTGCTGACGCTCGACCTGCAGATCCTCGGCCAACGGCACAAGGATGTCCGCAACGGACTTTCGGCGCCGCCCAAGATGACGCTGGCCAACATCGCCAACATCGCGGTCCGTCCGCGCTGGTGGATGGGCATGGCCGGCACGAAGCGCCGCACGTTCCGCAACATCGTCGGCCACGCCAAGGGCGTCGGCGACGTGGCTTCGCTGGCGTCATGGACGACGGAGCAGTTCGACCCGCATCTGTCGTGGAAGGATGTCGCCTGGATCAAGGAACGCTGGGGCGGCAAGCTGATCCTGAAAGGCATTCTCGACAAGGAAGACGCATTGATGGCCGCTGAAACGGGCGCCGACGCGATCGTCGTTTCCAACCATGGCGGGCGTCAGTTGGACGGCGCATCCTCGTCGATCATGGCGCTGGAGGAAATCGCGGACGCGGTCGGCGACAGGATCGAGGTGCACATGGATGGCGGCATCCGCTCCGGCCAGGACGTGCTGAAGGCACTGTGCCTCGGCGCCAGGGGCACCTATATCGGCCGGCCGTTTCTCTACGGCCTGGGCGCGCTCGGCAAGGAAGGCGTTACCAAGGCGCTGGAAATCATCCGTAAGGAGATGGACATCACACTGGCCCTGTGCGGAAAACGTCTGGTGACCGACATGGGCAAGGACCAGATCCGGCGCTAGCCAGGTCGGCGACGGCCTGATCACGGAGACAGCGATACGTTGGCAGAACCCGACATTCATTTCCTGGACGCGCGCGGACCGGACGGCATGCGTCTCTACGCAATCGGCGATGTCCATGGCCGGCTCGATTTGCTGGCCGCCATGCATCAGCGGATCGAGAGCGAGCTCGAATGGAAGCCGGCTCGCGACTGGCGCGTCATCCACCTCGGCGACTATGTCGACCGTGGGCCGGACTCCAAGGACGTCGTCGATTTCCTGATCGAGGCGCGCAAACGCGATCCGCGAAACCTGATGCTTGCCGGCAATCACGATCTCGGATTTCTCGATTTTCTCGATACCCCTGACCCGGACGGGCTTTTCATGCGCTATGGCGGGGTCCAGACGGCGCTATCCTACGGTGTGCCCCTCGCGGCCGACGCCGGCTGGTTCGGCAGGATGGAGACGATGAGACGGGGGCATCAGGCTCTGCTCGAAGCAGTACCGCAACACCATATCGATTTCCTGCGTTCGCTACCCTTCTCAATCAGCTTCGGCGACTTCTTCTTCTGCCATGCCGGCATCCGGCCAGGCGTTGCCCTGGAGAACCAGAATCCGCAGGATCTGATCTGGATCCGCGACGTTTTCCACGATCACGCCGGCCTTTTCCCGAAGATCGTGGTGCACGGCCACACGCCCGTTCCCGAGGCGGAGGTCATGGCCAACCGCGTCAATGTCGATACGCTCGCCTGGCAATCAGGCATGCTGAGCGCGCTCGTTGTCGAGGACGCCGACAAACGCATTCTGACAATGACAATAAGGGAAGCTTGAGTGGCGCGCGTCGCGGAAACGACGCGAACGGTCCGGCTATTCAGCGCAGCGAAGCGGTGACGCCGTAGCCGTCGACGGCGTTGTGGTTGTTGGCGGCATCGGCCGCATAGATGCCGAGACCGCAAATCACGATGGCGGACATCATGGCAAAGGACAGAAGCGCTGCTTTCACGGACGTCATCTCTTGTTGAGCTTCCTGCATCTGTGCACGAGGCGGTTACCAATGCGTTGAAACCGAAAATACGTCTCAAAGTTTCGACGATTTCGCGCTTCTAGGCACGTTCTGTATCGGCGGTGTGTCGCACGGGCCACACAAAGGTCCGTCGCGGTTGCACCGGTGATGCAGAGCGCGCGCCTTCTAGGATGGCGGGCGTACACAAGCCAAGGACGAAACCGGTTTTCCCCAGGCGGATTCACCGCCGCGTGCCAATTATGCCACGCCCTGGTCCGCAGAGATGATGCTCAGATCGTCGCCACCCATGCGCGGGCGATGGCAAGGCCGGCAGCATCGGCATCCGGTCCGTTACGGGCCATTTCGCCCTCGAGCTTGCCGGCCCAGTCGGGGTGGCGCGCTGCAATGATCGGCGCGAAAGAGGTGCTCCAGTCCTTCACCAGCGGCCGATCGGCCTCGAAGTGGAACTGGAAGCCGTAGACGGCGCGGCCGACGCGGAACGCCTGGTTCTCGGCGACATCATTGCCGGCGAGCCGCACGGCGTTTTCAGGCAGCACGAAGGTGTCGTCGTGCCATTGGAAGATCGGGAACTTTTCCGGAAGCTCGGCCAGCACCGGATCGGCCTTGGCGTCCGGCGTCAGCGAAACGCCGCGCCAGCCGAATTCGTTGGCGCCGCCGATGCGGTTCTCGCCGCCGAAGGCGCGGGCAACCAGCTGGCTGCCGAGGCAGATGCCGAGCACCGCGCGGTTCTTGCCGGCGAAATCGCGGGTCAGTTCGAGCAGCGCCGGAAAATAGGGATATTCCTCATCGGCCAGCGCGTTCTGGCCGCCGCCGAGCACCACCATGGCGTCGTGGCCGTTCGCATCATCCGGCAGCGGATCGCCCTTGTAAGGAAGGCGGATGTCGAGATCGGCACCGGCTTCCGCAAGTGCCGCGCCGACCTGGCCGAGGCCGGTGTTGTCGTAGTTCTGGACCACCAGCACCCGCATCGCAAAACCCTGCTGACGTGAAAACGATGCGACGAGCGATATCATGGCGCCGGCATTTCAGCCAAGATGCGGGCGCGCGGAGAAAACTATGCCACTGCAAAACCGGGTCGATCCGTTCGGCGCTATCCACGCCGTGCCCGAGCGCGGCCTGTTCATGGGCAATCGCGGCATCATCCACGATCCCGAGACCAGGACGCTGTTGAAAAAACGCTGGGCGCTTCACGCCTGGATCATCTGCGTCTGCGACTTCGGCGACGTGCGGCGCGAGCCGATGGGCCGCAACCGGCGACGTGATGATCTATCGGGACCCAAGGCGGGCTGGACGGAACTGTTCTTCCTCGACGAGGTGACGGCGCTGGCGGCGGGCCATCGGCCCTGCTTCTTCTGCCGGCGCGAACGGGCCAGGGATTTTGTGGGTCGCTTCGGCGAAGCCTTCGGCATAACGGAGCCGCGCGCGCCGCAGGTCGACAAGCGGCTGCACAAGGAGCGGCTGGCCGCGGGCGGCAAGCCGCCGGTGGTGGAGGCTGACGAGCTTGCAGGCCTGCCCGACGGCACGATGGTCGAGGGTGGAGGCAATGCCTACGCCTTGCGTCGCGGCAAGGCGCTGCGCTGGTCGTTCGCAGGATATTGCGGAGCGCAGGATTTCAACGACCTCGCTCATCGGTCGCTACGGCTGCTGACGCCGCCGACCACGATCGGGGTGCTGAGGCGAGGCTACGAACCCGTCTGGCATCCTTCCGCCAAGGCTTGACGGCAACCGCCGGCTCGCCCATTCCTCGGCCATGCGCGCCAATTACAAGATGCAACGCCTGTTCGTGCCCGACGATCTCGGGCCGGAGATCGAGTTCGACGCCGGCCACCAGCAGAGCCATTATCTTCTGCATGTGCTGCGGCTTGGCGAGGGCGCCGAGATCCTGTTGTTCAACGGCCGCGACGGCGAATGGTCGGCGGCCATCGCGGCCAAATCCAAGAAGGCGGTGAAGCTGAGGGTGCTGGCGCGGCAACGGCCGCAGCCGCCGCTGCCCGATCTCGTCTATTGCTTCGCGCCGCTGAAGCAAGGCCGGCTCGACTATCTGGTGCAAAAGGCTGTCGAAATGGGCGCCGGCGTGCTGCAGCCGGTCATCACCCAGCACACGCAAGTGGCCAAACCCTCCATCGACCGCTTGCGCGCCAATGTCGTCGAGGCGGCCGAGCAGTGCGGCATACTTGCGGTGCCGCAGGTGCGGGAAGCGGAAAAGTTCGAACGCCTGCTGACCGGCTGGGACACGGAGCGGCGGCTGGTCTTCTGCGACGAGGACGCTTCGACCAACAATCCCCTGCCCGCGCTGCAAGCGGTAAGCGAAAGGAAGCTCGGCCTGCTGGTCGGGCCGGAAGGCGGATTTTCCGATGAGGAGCGCAAGCTGTTGCGCGCTCTGCCTTTCGTTACTGCCATTCCGCTCGGCCCGCGCATCCTGCGCGCCGATACGGCCGCCGTGGCCGCACTGGCGGTGATGCAGGCCACAATCGGCGATTGGTGAGGGTTTCTTCCTCCCCTCTTGTGGAGATGGGAAGAGCCGCATCGTTCAATTCCTGTTGACCTCTGGCTCAGGATTTTTCGCTTGATCGGCTACTGACATTTCGTCCATCTAGCGCCGGCGGTCTTCCGGCCGCCCTGCAGTGCCGCGCGTCGACGCGCAAAGGCCGCTGTAGTACTTTGATTTTGGCGCATATCCCGAAAATCGAGGTCGATTTCGGGATCATAGCGCCGCAGGGGCTTGATGATGGCGCGCGACACAACCGATTTCCGGCCGATCGAAGGCATGGACGAACTCGTCGCGCATCTGGCCGAGGGCAACAAGCCGCGGAACAAGTGGCGCATCGGCACCGAGCACGAGAAATTCCCGTTCTACGTCGACGGCAACGGGCCCGTGCCCTATGGCGGCGAGCGCGGCATACGCGCCATCCTCGAAGGCATGCAGTCAAAGCTCGGCTGGGACCCCATCATCGATGACGGCCGCATCATCGGCCTGGTCGAGCCGACCGGCCAGGGCGCGATTTCGCTGGAGCCCGGCGGCCAATTCGAACTCTCCGGCGCGCCGCTGGAGACGATCCACCAGACCTGCCGCGAGGGCAATGCCCACCTGGCGCAGGTGCGCGAGATCGCCGAGCCGATGGGCATCCGCTTCCTTGGCCTTGGCGGCAGCCCGAAATGGTCGCTGGCCGAGACGCCGAAAATGCCGAAGTCGCGCTACGAGATCATGACGCGCTACATGCCCAAGGTCGGCACCAAGGGCCTCGACATGATGTACCGCACCTGCACGATCCAGGTTAATCTCGACTTCGAGAGCGAGGTGGACATGCGGCGCAAGATGCAGGTGTCGCTGAAGCTGCAGCCGCTGTCGACGGCGCTGTTCGCCAATTCGCCCTTCACGGAAAGCCGGCCGAACGGCTTGCAGAGCTGGCGCGGCGACATCTGGCGCGACACCGACAACCAACGCTCGGGCCTGCTCGAATTCTGCTTCTCGCCCGATTTCGGTTTTGCCGACTATGTCGAATGGGCACTCGACGTGCCGATGTATTTCGTCATCCGCGACGGCCAGTACCACGACATGACGCACGTCACCTTCCGTCAGTTCATGGCCGGGGCCGTCCGCAATGAAATCCCGGACGGATTGCCGACGATGGGCGACTGGGCTAACCATCTGTCGACGCTCTTCCCCGACGTGCGGCTGAAGCGCTTTCTCGAGATGCGCGGCGCCGATGGCGGGCCGTGGCGGCGCATCTGCGCCCTTCCGGCCTTCTGGGTCGGGCTGCTTTATGACGAGGCAGCGCTCGATGCGGCGGAGGCGCTGACCTCGAGCTGGACCTACGGGGAAGTGCTGGCGATGCGCAACGCCGTGCCCGAACAAGGCATTTCGGCGCCGTTCCGCAACGCCACGTTGCGCGACATCGCTCGCGACGTGCTTACCATCTCGCGCATGGGGCTGAAGAACCGCGGCAAGAAGAACCGCGACGGCTATGACGAGACCTCGTTCCTCAACACGCTCGACGAGGTCGTGGCGCGCGGCACCACCAGCGCCGAGGAGATGCTGTCGGCCTACCACACACGCTGGGGCGGCTCGATCGAGCCGGTGTTCATGGAATACGCCTATTGACCCTCGGCTTTGAGGCGGCCGAGCTCCTGCAAAAGCCGCTTCAATCGGCGGTGGAAACGAATTAGGCTTCTCCGGCGGGGATTTCCGGAGGAGAGACCAATGCCTTCCTTGTTCGACATGCTGGCACAAGCCCAGAACGGCAGCGGCATGCAGGCGCTTGCCCAACAATACGGGCTCTCGATGCAGCAGACACAATCTGCGGTGGAGGCGTTGCTGCCTGCCTTTTCGCAAGGACTGAGGCGCAACACCGCCGATCCCTATGGGCTCGGCGCCTTCATGACGGCGATGGCGAGCGGCCAGCACGCCAAGTATTTCGAGGACGCGACCCGGGCCTTCTCGCCGCAAGGCATCAATGAGGGCAACGGCATTCTGGGGCATCTGTTCGGCTCGAAGGATCTGTCGCGCGCGGTTGCCGGCCAGGCGGCGCAAGCGACCGGTATCAGCCAGCAGGTGCTGCAACAGATGTTGCCGGCCCTGGCCTCGATGATGATGGGCGGGCTGTTCAAGCAGACCACCAATCAGTTGGCCGGGGGGCAGATGCAGGCGGCCAGCGGCTTCGGCGCCGCCGGCAGCAATCCGCTGGGCGAGATCATCGAGCAGATGATGCGCCAGGGAGGCGGCCTGGGCGGCGCCCAGGCGCCGGCGCCGCAGCCGAGCCCGCCATCGCGAGACCCGATGGACAACCCGCTTGGCAAGGTGCTGCAGGACATGTTCGGCGGCGGCGCGCCACAGCCGCAAAGCCGATCCCAGCCACAACCGCAGCAGACACAGAACCCCTTTGGCGACAATCCGCTCGGCAAGGTGCTGCAGGACATGTTCGGCGGTGGCGCGCAGCCGCCGCAGGACCAGCCTCAGCCGCAGCAGACCCAGAGCCCCTATGGCGACAGTCCGCTAGGCAAGATCTTCGAGGAGATGCTGCGGCAAGATGGCGGTGCATCAGGCGGCGAGCAGCCGGCGCCGCAGCCCCAAGCTCGGCGGCAGCCCCAGGCGCCGCAGCCGCAGGCCAATCCGAGCGGCAGGCCGACGAACCCGTTCGACGATCTGTTTGGCAAGATGTTCGAGACCGGAGCGCAGCAGCGCGACGACTACCAGAAAGGCATGGAGTCGATTTTCGACCAGTTCAAGCGCGGCATGGATCGGCGGTAGCCGTCGCCCAGGTTTTGGCTTTTGCCTCGCGCAAAAAGAAAGCCCGGTCCTTGGGAGGACCGGGCAGCGTGCAGGCAGGCCGGCGGGGGACCGGCAGGGAGTGGGAAGCCTGCATGAACCTTGGTCGCGCTGACTGATGAAAAGGTTCAGCGGGACCGAAATTCAACCGATCAGGCCACCCTGCGGGCGATGTCCTCGATGGTTTCGACGCGATCGCTGGCGATTTCGCGCAGCATCGCCGTCGGATCGCGGCCAAACGGCACGTCGATGGCGACGTGCAGGTCGGCGCGCGTCAGGCCGATATCGGCAAGCTCGGCGTCCGACATCTCGCCGAGGCGATAGAAGGCACGGCGGTTTTTCCAGGCCTGGTAGACATTGGAGACCGCATTGATCGCGCGCGTCGCAACGGCCGGACGCGTGGTGATGCGCGAGGTCTCGGTGGCGAAATCAAACGTAACCATGTCGGTCTCCTTCAGACTCGAACGGGCAAAACCAGGCGATCGGCGCTGGCGACAGCGGCCGTTCCGGCTTCGATTCACATGCCTTCATGTGGACATCAGTAATTTGCCATTGCTCGATTGATTAATCCAACGAATGTTTCTAATCTTAAGCATCAACACTAGTGATGGATCATGCCGATGAAAGCGCCGCTCGATCTAGATCAGTTGCAGACCTTCATCTCGATCGCCGACACTGGCAGTTTCACCCGGGCGGCCGAAGAGGTGCACCGCACCCAGTCGGCGGTGTCGATGCAGATGCGCCGGCTAGAGGAGCGGATCGGCAAGCCGCTGTTCGAAAAGGAAGGGCGCAGCAACAGACTGACGGAGGAAGGCGACAAGCTGCTTTCCTACGCAAGACGGCTGCTCTATCTCAACCGCGAAACGCTGGCCGCCTTCGACGACCGGCGGCTCGAAGGCACGATCCGGATCGGTACGCCGGACGACTACGCCGACCGTTTCCTGCCCGAGATCATGGCGCGCTTCACGCGTTCCAATCCACGCGTCGAACTGACCGTCGTCTGCGAACCGACGCCGGGGCTGGTCGAACACATCAAGCGCGGCAATCTCGACCTGGCGCTGGTGACGCATAACGACGTGCGCGGCCAGTCCGAGGTGGTGCGGCGCGAACCGCTGCTGTGGGTCACCTCGGCCAACCATGCCACGCACGAGCAGGAAACGCTGCCTATGGCCTTTGGCCGGCCAAACTGTATCTGGCGACGCGCCGCCGTCGACGTGCTTGACCAGCAGAACCGCGACTATCGTATCCTGTTCACCAGCTTTTCCGCAACGGTCATCACCGCCGCGGTGTTGTCGGGCCTGGCGATCTCAGTGCTGCCGGAATGCGCGCTCAGGCCCGGCATGCGGGTGCTGGGCGAGGCCGACGGCTTCGGCGCCCTGCCCGACTGCCGTATCGGCATCATGCGCGGCCAAACCTCGCGGCCGGAGATCGTCGATGCACTGGCCCGGCACATTTCCGAAAGCCTGGACAACATCTCGGTGCCGCTTGGCGAAGAGGCGGGAACGTTCGATTTCGCGGCACTCGCCTTCAGCAAGATGCGGCGAACCAAGCCGAACCAGATCCTGCCGGGCTGGTAAGCGATCAGACGCACCTGAACGCCGACCTGAAAACAGCCAGCTTGACGCCGGCGCGCAACCACCCCCCAATCGGCCGATGAGCGAAGCAGCATCCGAATCACGCAGCAACGCCACCGAATATACGGTGAGCGAAATATCAGGCGCCCTGAAGCGCACGGTCGAGGATGCCTTCGGCAATGTGCGGGTGCGCGGTGAAATCTCGGGTTATCGCGGGCCGCACTCCTCCGGCCATGCCTATTTCACGCTGAAGGACGACCGCGCGCGGCTCGACGCCGTGGTGTGGAAGGGCACGATGGGCCGGCTGAAATTCCGCCCCGAAGAAGGAATGGAGGTGATCGCCACCGGCAGGCTCACCACCTATCCCGGCAAATCCAACTACCAGATCGTCATCGACAATCTGGAACCGGCGGGCGCCGGAGCCTTGATGGCGCTGCTGGAGGAGCGCAAGCGCCGGCTGCAGGCCGAAGGACTGTTCGAGGGGGGCCGCAAGCGGTTGCTGCCCTTCATGCCGCGCGTCATCGGCGTCGTCACCTCGCCGACGGGTGCCGTCATCCGCGACATCATCCACCGGATCAAGGATCGTTTTCCGCTGCATGTGCTCGTCTGGCCGGTGCGGGTGCAAGGCGAAACCGCGGGCGCCGAGGTGACCGCCGCCGTCGCCGGTTTCAACGCGCTGGCAAGGGATGGCACCATCGAGCGCCCGGACCTGCTGATCGTGGCGCGCGGCGGCGGCAGCCTCGAGGACTTGTGGGGCTTCAACGACGAGGCGCTGGCCCGCGCCGTCGCCGCCTCCGCCATTCCGGTGATTTCGGCCGTCGGCCACGAAACCGACTGGACGCTGATCGACCTCGTCGCGGATGTGAGAGCGCCGACGCCAACAGGGGCGGCCGAAATCGCCGTCCCGGTGAAGGCCGACCTCGAAGCGACGCTCGCCAGTCTCGGCGCACGGCTCAAGGCTGCGGTTTCGCGCAATTTCGAGCGCAAGCGCCAGTCCGTGCGCGCGGCGGCGCGTGCGCTGCCCTCGCCCGATCAGTTGCTGGCGCTGCCACGTCGTCGCCTCGACGAGGCGGCGAGCCGGCTCGGGCGCGGCCTCATGGTTTCGACCGAACGCAAGCGGGGACGCTTCCTCGCCCTGAAACTGACGCCGGCAATGCTGTCGCAGCGAATCGCCGAGGCGCGGCGGACCAACGAGCGCAATCTCCTGCGGGCACAGGGCGCGTTGCGCACGCTGACGAGAGCCCGGCGCGCGGAGCTCAATCGCGCCGCCGATCAATTGCCGAAATGCGCCCGGGCGTCGCTACAGCGGCACCGGCAGCAATTGGCGGCGCTGCAGGGCCGCATCACCATAGAGCCCACGGCGCGGCGGCAGCGGACCCAAAGGGATTTCCTGACCGCGCTGACGCGGCGCAGCACGCATGCGGCATCGCTGAGGCTGGAGCGGCTGCGCAGTCGCGTCGCCCAGGCCGACCGCTTGCTGGCGACGCTGTCGCACAAGGCCGTGCTGGCACGCGGCTTCGCCCTGGTGAAGGATGCCGACGGCGCCGTCGTCAAGCGTGCGGCGGAATTGTCGGCGGGGATGGCGCTGTCCCTGGAGTTCGCCGACGGGACGGCGGATGCGGTCGCGACCAGCGGCTCGGCGCGGCCACGACCGGCCGCCAAAACCGCGATCAAGGCCAAGGAGCCCGGCAGCCAGGGCTCCCTATTCTGAACCGTGACATGACAGACAATCCGCATCATCACAAAACGCCCTCCGGCAAGCCGCGCGCGCGAAGCTTCGGCATCGGCTTCGACGGCACGCCCGGCCCGTTCAACGCGATCACCGACGTGGCTGGAGTGTCGGTCGGCTATTCCACGCTGATTTCAGGCGACGGCCCGCTCGTCGTAGGCCAGGGACCGGTGCGCACCGGCGTGACCGCGATCCTGCCCAGGCCGCGGGCCGACCTTGCCACACCGGTCTTCGCCGGCATCTTCAGCCAGAACGGCAACGGCGAACTGACCGGCTCGCATATCGTCGAGGAGACCGGCGCCTTCAACTTCCCCATCACCGTCACCAACACGCATTCCTGCGGCGTTTCGCGCGACGGTACGCTGCGCTGGATGAGCAAGGTGCTGCCAGCCGCACTCGACAGCGGCTGGGGACTGCCGGTGGCAGCTGAAACCTATGACGGCTTCCTCAACGACATCAACGGCCACCACGTGACATCAGGGCATGTTGCCGAGGCGCTCGACGGTGCCGCCAGCGGACCGATCGAGGAAGGCAGCGTCGGCGGCGGCACCGGCATGATCGCCTTCGGCTTCAAGGCCGGTTCGGGCACCGCGTCGCGCATCACCGAATGGCAAGGGCGTGCCTATACCGTCGGCGCCTTCGTGCAGGCGAATTTCGGCAAGCGGCGCAATTTCACGCTTCGAGGCCTGCGCGCCGGGCCGGAGCTCGTCGAACCCGCGATCCGCGAAGGCACGCCACGTGCCGAAAAAGGCTCGATCATCGCCGTTATTGCCACCGACGCACCGTTCCTGCCGCATCAGATGAAGCGGCTGGCCCGCCGTGTGCCGCTCGGCGTCGCCATGACCGGCGGCTTCGGCTATCACAGTTCCGGCGACATCTTCCTCGCCTTCTCTACCGCCAATCCCGACGCGGCCCTGGCGCCGCCGGGCCGGATCGCTCGCGCCGAGTTCATCCCCGACAGCGACATCGATCCGTTCTTCGATGCCGTGATCCAGGGCGTCGAGGAAGCCGTCCTCAATGCGATGGTCGCCAACGAGGACATGACCGGCCGCGACGGCAATTTCGTGCCGGCGCTGCCGAAGGCGTGGCTGAAGGAGAAATTCGGCTGAGACAAATACGCGGACCGAATGGTCCGCGTATTCATACAGGATTGCTCCTGAATTATTCCGCAGCCTTGCTCGCGGCCTGCTGGTGCTCGTCGGCCTCGGCCGCTTCCTCGAGCCGGGAGGCGATGAGTTCCTGGATATCGCCGACTTCTTCCTGGATATCCTCCAGCGGTATGCCGACCTCGGCCGCCTTGGCAGCGCATTCCCTGGCCAGCGTCTCGGCCTGCTTCTCGATCCTGGCGTGGGACTGGCAATGGACTTTTTCGCCAATCCATCCCTGCAAGAATTCGATGGCGTGCTCACTCATATTGCTTTTCCCTGGCGGCGAAGCCGGTTGGTAATCATAAACGTCGGCATCCGGTGAAGGATGCATGTCCCCATTCCAGCCGAGTCGCCACCGGACGGCAAGCCGATGTCGTCCAAGGTCCACAGAGCCAAAGGAAATAGAGGATTGAAGAACATTTTCTGTTTCTGGGGGGCGGGTATCGTTTGGCGGGAATCCTGTCCCGCCTCGAGAGGCTGCTTCTACTTGCTTCTTACGGTTTTCAGGTCCGTTTGCATCTCAATGGCTGTCACAACAGCTGCCCGATGACGTTGCCGTTTCCAGGCACAAGCCATCGAAGCCGCCGCTATATAGTGACATCCCCATGCAATGTCGACTCTCTCCGCCGCCTTGCATGGAAGCCCCGCGAAAGCCGCATAGGTCACCGTGCCGATCAGAAGGTCTCGACCCAGGGCCTGAGCTCGAGTTCCCAGGTCCAGGCGCTGCGGTTCTGGCGATGGATGCCGAGATAGGCCTCGGCGATCGCGTCCGGCGATAGCCGTCGATCCTGCGGGTCGGGAGCCTCTCCCGGCACGGTCGAGGCAATGGCACCATCGATGACGAAATGCGCGACATGGATGTTCTTGGGGGCCAGTTCGCGAGCCATGGATTGCGCCAGTCCACGCAAGCCGAATTTGGGCATCGCGAAACCGGCCGAGCCGGCGAATCCCTTGACGCTTGCCGTCGCGCCGGTGAAGAAGATCGAGCCCGAGCCTTGCAAAAGCAGCCGGTTGGCTGCTTGCTGGCCAACCAGGAAGCCGCCATAGGCCCCCACCAGCAAGGCCTGCCTGACAGCCTCTGGATCGAGTTCGGCTATCGGGCCACGGGCGCGTCCGCTGGCATTGAAGACCACGAGCGACAGCGGGCCGGCCTTGTCAGCGACCTCGAACAGGCGCTGCACCGACGCGGCATCGGAGACATCAGTTGCCACGGCTTGGGCGCCGGTCTGCGCCAGCAACGGGTCGAGCTTCTCGACGTTGCGGGCGGCCAGCACGACACGAAAACCTTCCCTTGCGAGAAGGCGCGCAAGCGAGGCGCTCAATCCGGATCCCGCTCCGGCAATGACGGCGACATTGGATGTCATGAGCATCTCTCTTTCGCGGTGGTGACTGGATTGGACAGCGTTGCGCCTTCCCAAGTGGAACGCAAGAGAAAGCATTTCCAAGAAAATGGGGTGTCGTCGTGGCGCGCTTCCCAGGCCGCAAAAACTGTTCCCGGCAAAGAAAAATGGCCGGGCGCGAAGACGGCCCGGCCAGAAAGAAGGTCATAACCTTCAGAGGGGAACACCGTTCGGAGGAATGGGAGGAAACCTCGAACGATAATTTTATCTTGAGCCCATTTTCGCGCGCTGGCGACGAATAGAATTCTAAAATTTTGCCGCCCTACAAAAATTTCTACCTGCCGAATGGCTCAGCCTGCCCGGGTCTCGGCTCAAACAGATCGGCATAATGACGCCGCGCAACGTCGGGATGGGAGCGCAGCCTGCTCTTCAGCACATTGGTTCCGACATCGCGAAACAGCGGATTGTCGGGATCGCTGGCCGGCCCGCGCGCCTGCGCCGCCAGTTCCTCGGGAAGCTCGAGCAGCGGTATCGTGGCATCGAGCTTGGCGCTGAAGAAGAACGGCACCGAGATGCGTTCGACGCCGGCGGGCGGCGTCACGACGCGATGCACGGTGGCTCTCAAATAGCCGTTCGAGGCGAGCTCCAGCAGCTCGCCGATGTTGACGACGAGCGTTCCGGGAATCGGATCCACGTCCACCCAGCTTCCGTCATAGTCTACCTGCAGGCCCTTGTTGTCGTCCTGGAGCAGCAGCGTCAGGAAGCCGCCATCCTTATGCGCGCCGACGCCCTGGTCGCCGCCGGTCGCTTCGCGGCCGGGGTAGCGCACGATCTTCATGCGATGATTGGGTTCGCCGCCATAGATCGGATCGAAAGCGTCCTCGGCCTGGTCGAGCGACAGCGCGAAGGCCTTGAGCAGACGAATGGCCACGGCCGTCGCCTTCGCCTGCCAGGCCAGCAGCGCCGGCTTCAGCTCCGGCAACGCCGACGGCCACTGGTTCGGCCCCTGCAGCCGCGTCCAGGCAGGAATTCCCGGGCCTTGCGCGATGGGCGGGCGCTCGACGCCGATGTCGAGCTGCTCGCGCCAGTCGGCCTTGCCCTTGGTCAGTTCGCCGCCAGCGCGGGTATAACCGCGGAACTGCGAGGAATTGATCATCTCTATCGACAGCTTGTCGGCTTCCGGCAAGGCAAAGAAACGCCGCGAAGCGGCGAGCGTCTCGCTGATGTCGGCCCATGGGATGCCGTGGCCCGCCAAATAGAAAAAACCGATATCGCGCGCGTCGGAGCGCAGATCCGCCAGAAACGTCCGGCGCTCCGACGCGCCTTGTTCGAGACGGCTCAGATCGAGCACGGGCACTATTCTGGGCATGTCAGCTCCTTTCCGGGTTCTTTCCGGGTGCTGCTTGAAAACTTCGCCCGGAAAACCGGGCCCGTGGATGTGCTGCTCCTTTTCCAGCGGCCGAAGCCGCCATCGATGCCCCAAATCTCACGGAGTTCAGTGCGCCGGGAAAGGAACGATCGGCTTTTCGATGCCGCCGGGACGAACAATTTTTCTATTTGGGCGGGCAGCCTGACGATGAGCGCGATCATTGCGCGAAACAGCGGCGTGTCATTTCAGGCACAGCGCGAAGCTGTCATTGGCCCTTGAACGGCCGCGCGGGAGGCGCGTAACATCGTGGCACTTGAATTTGAGTCTGTTTCATTCGTCCGGGCTAAAGTCCGGATCGGTTTGGACAGGTCCTTGAACACGCAAGCAATCGGCAGCGCGGCGGGGCGCGGCAAATCGTTTGCCCATGTGGCGCAAGCCTCCTGGGGCAAGGGCCCTGGCACCTTGCTGCGTATCATGCGCATGACGCTGCGCCACCCTTGGCAGGTCGCCATCACCATCGTCTCGACCTTCATCGCCGCGACGCTGCAGCTTTTCATTCCGCGCCTGCTGGGACACGCCATCGACCAGGCGCAGGGCGTGGTGGCTGCCGGTGCAAATACCGGGCCGAGCAGGCGCTGTGGAATACGGCGCTGACGCTGCTCGTCGTCAGCATCCTGCGCGGCCAAGGCTGAGCGCTCCTACGGTCAGTTCCGTTCGATGGGGCGGGAAGGGTTCCGGCTGTTCCGGATCACCCTGGCATGAAACAGTCGGTTCCTGACGCATCAGCATCCCGATCCGCAAGGCAGTGAAACTGGGCGAGGACAAACCCACGCTTGTTGCGGCGGAGCAATCCTCTTTGTCTCGGTCCTCAAACGATCAGATCGTCAATTCTGATCGGCAAGTCGCGGATCCGCTTGCCGGTCGCGTGGTAGACAGCGCTGGCGACGGCAGCGGCGGTGCCGACATTGCCGAGTTCGCCCAGGCCCTTCACACCAGCCGGATTGACCTCATGGTCGATCTCCGGAACCAGTATGACGTCAAGGTCCCTGACATCGGCATTCACCGGGACCAGATAATCCTGCAGGTCGCGGTTCACATAGCGGGCATAGCGGGTATCGATCTCGGTCGCCTCATGCAGGGCCTGGCCAATGCCCCAGATCATGCCTCCCATCAGCTGGCTGCGCGCGGTGCGCGTGTTCATGATGCGCCCGGCGGCGAACGCACCGACAATGCGCGGCACACGGATTTCGCGCGTGTAGCTGTTGATGTGCACCTCCACGAATTCGGCCCCGAACGCATATTTCACCGAATCCGCGTCGGACTCGCCGCCATGGAATTCCGACTGGCCGGCATAGAGTTTTTTGAGCGCTTCGGGGGTCGAGCCCTTCGGCGCGAATTCGGCATATTCCTCGATGGCGCCTACCTGCATGGCCTTGAATATATCGGCGGTGCTTGCCGACGCCCCGCCCTTGGTGAGGATCCGTCCCTCGTGGAGGTCCAGTTCCTCATTGTGCGAGCCTGCAAGAGGGCCACCCTCCGCGACCGCTGCGGCGAACAATTTCGTGCGCACAGCATCACACGCCTTGAGCACGGCCGAACAGACGCTGGCAGTGGAAATCGAACCTCCCGATACCGGCGCCGGCGGCAAGGCACTGTCGCCCATCTCGACGGCGACCTTGCCGATGTCGACACCGAGACGTTCCGCCGCCATCTGGCCGGCAACGGTTCGCACACCTGTGCCGATTTCATGCGAGCCGCACTGCACGCGCACGTCTCCTTCGGCGGTCAGGCGCACGCGGGCCGCGCATGCCGCGGCAGCGGTCGGGTAGACTGCCGTCGCACAGCCCATGCCGACGAGCCAGTCGCCGTCGCGCATCGAGCCGACTTTCGCATCCCGTCTCGTCCAGCCAAAGGCATCAGCGGCCTGATCGTAGCATTTCATCAGCGACCGGCTGGAGAACGGCTTGCCGCCGATCGGCTCCTTCTGGGGCTCGTTGATCCGGCGAAATTCGATCGGGTCCATGCCGAGTGCGACGGCCATTTCGTCCATGGCGCTCTCGAGGGCATAGACGTAGGGCGTCTCGGGCGGCGAGCGCATATAACCGGGCGTGTTGCGATCCGCCTGCACCAGCGAGACATGCGTCAGCACCGAGCCATAAGCATACATGCGACCGGTGGCCGAAGTCCCGCCGACGACATAGGAATCGGGTCTCGAGGTCACCTCCCAGCCTTCATGGCCGAAAGCAGTGATGCGGCCGTCCTTGCCGGCGCCGATGCGGATGCGGTGCCGGGTTTCGGCCCGATAGGTCTGGGTGCCGAAC
This sequence comes from Mesorhizobium sp. B2-4-1, assembly GCF_006442185.1. NCBI lineage: Bacteria > Pseudomonadati > Pseudomonadota > Alphaproteobacteria > Hyphomicrobiales > Phyllobacteriaceae > Mesorhizobium > Mesorhizobium sp. B2-4-1. Next base: position 218,426 of record NZ_VFVN01000007.1, read on the forward strand.
GCCTGCATGCGGCTGACCACACAGCGCACCGGCCGGCCAAGCCGCCTGGCGGCCACAGCCACGATGGCCGTTCGCGCCGTCATCGGCCCCTTCGAGCCGAATGCGCCGCCTACGTTAGGGCAGACGATGCGCACATTCGCTGGGTCGAGCCTCAATTGCCGCGCCAACTCGACTTTCCAGCCGGTCACGTTCTGAGAGGGCTCGTAAACGGTGAGTTGGTCGCCTTGCCAAACAGCGGTGGTCGAGAACAGCTCTATCGGGTTGTGATGCTGGGTCGGCGTCGAATACCGCGCATCGATCTTCATTGGGGCCGATTCATAGGCGGCATCGAAATCGCCGGCCTTGACGTCCTCTTTGAACAACGGGCTTTTGCCGGCGGCGTCGATGGTCTTTGTCCCCGGCATGTCGAAACTGGCGGTCGGTTTTTCCTCGGCATAGTCCGCGCGGATCCTTTGCGCCGCCTCCTCGGCCGCTTCGAAGGTCTCGGCGACCACCAGCGCAATGATCTGACCGTCATGGAAGATCGCCTTGTCATGCAGCGGCCCGATAGAACTCGCGCCGGTATTTCCGAATTTCGGCGTCTCGACCTTGTCGAGGTCGCCATAGGTGACGATGTCGAGCACGCCGGGCACCGAGCGCGCGTCATCCAGGTAAAGCCTGGCGACCTTGCCCTTGGCGATGCTGCTCGTCGCGAGCACGGCGTGCGCAATGTTGGCGGCCGGGAGATCCGCCGCGTATTCGGCCTGGCCGGTCACTTTCAGCCGCGCATCGATACGCGGCAGCGGCTGTCCCATGTTTTCCTTCGGCTGTGGAGCGGCGACGTTCATGATCACACCTTCATGTCACGGGTTTCGAGCAGCCCCCTGATCAAGGTTCGCTTGCCGAGTTCTATCTTGAATGCGTTGTGCCGACGCGGCTGGGCCTCGGCGAACGCGGCTTCGGCGGCCTCGGCCGCCGCTGCCTCGTCGAGCACCTTGCCGCGCAGGATCTCCTCCGCCGCTCTTGCCCGCCAGGGTACGGTCGCCACGCCGCCAAGCGCGATGCGCGCCTCGTTCACGGTCTCGCCGTCGAGGTCGAGGGCGACCGCGGCCGATGCAAGGGCAAACGCATAGGATTGCCGATCGCGGATCTTGAGATAGCGCGAACGCCTGGTCCATGCGCCGGCGGGCACCTCTATGGCGGTGACGATCTCGTCGGGTGCCAGGTCGGTCTCGATGTGAGGGCTGTCCTCGGGCAGGCGATGCAGGCTGGCAAACGGAATCTTTCGCCGCCCGTTGTGGCCTTGGACATGAACCGTGGCGTCAAGCGCGATCAGGGCCTGGGCAAAGTCACCGTGATAGGTCGCGATGCAGTTCTCACTGGTCCCCAGCACGGCATGCTGGCGGTTGAACCCGTCCATCGCGGCGCAGCCCGAGCCTGGCTCGCGCTTGTTGCATGGCCATGAGGTTTCGCGGAAATATTCGCAGCGGGTCCGCTGCAGGATGTTGCCGGCAAGACTTGCCATGTTGCGCAGCTGGCCGCTTGCCGCCAGTTGCAGGCTCTCCGCGATCACCGGATACCGACGCTTGATCTCGGCATTCTCGGCCGCGTCGCCCATCCGCACAAGAGCGCCAAGGCGCAGACCCTCACCATCGGTCTCGATCCGCCGCAATGCCGGTTCGGAGAGACCGTTCAGATCGAGCAAGCGTTCCGGCCGGGCGACGCCGAGTTTCATATAGTCGGCGAGATTGGTGCCACCGGCAATGAACTGCGCGGGGGCTTGCGTCGGCGGATGCCTGGTGGCCGAGCGCGAGGCGACGGCGACCGCCGCGGAGAGGCTGGCGGGCCTCTCATAGACGAAAGGATGCATCTCAGGCCCTCCTGATCTGGTCGCGGGCCTGGACGATTGCCGCGACGATGTTCGGGTATGCCGCGCATCGGCAAAGGTTGCCGCTCATATATTCGCGAATGTCGTCCTCTGAACCGGCATGTCCTTCGTGGACGCAGCCGATCGCGGACATGATCTGGCCGGGCGTGCAATAGCCGCACTGGAACGCATCGTGATCGATGAAGGCCTGCTGCATCGGATGCAGGCCGCCATCCGTCGACGCCAACCCTTCGACGGTGGTTACCGCCTTGCCCTCGTTCATCACCGCGAAGCTGAGGCAGGAGAGCACGCGATGGCCATCGACCAGCACCGTACAGGCACCGCATTGGCCATGATCGCAACCTTTCTTCGTGCCCGTCAGGCCGACATGGTCGCGCAAGGCGTCGAGCAGGCTGGTTCGGCTGTCGAGCGCCAGATTGTATGGCTGCTTGTTGATGGTCAGTGTTGTCATGACAGGCTCGTTTGGCTTGGCGGCAGCAGCCGGAGGCTCCTCGGACCTGGCTGTCGAGGCCAGAAGCGGAGTCACCGCAGCCGCGGAGACGGTCGCGGTCATAAAGCTTCGTCTGCTGAGACTGGAGGAGTTTGGGGGAACATGCTCGGACATCGCTGGCTCCGTCGCTCGCTATGTCGCGACCAAACCCCTCATCGGGGCCATTGTTCCGGGCCATCCGCGATAAAACGCACAAGGAAGACGGCTCGCAAGGCAAGCCGCCCGATTTGGATGCAAGGATATGACGGTCCGTTCGAGACCGTGCCCGTCCTCCCCTGGCGAATTTGCAGGCGCGCGGCCGATCCCCTAACAAGGCGCGCGGGCCCTCACTGCTGGCGGGCAATTCCGAGAATATCAAGCGCCTGCGCGGCAGAAGCAATCGGGCGCCCCGTGCGGCCAGCGGCTTCGACGATTGCCGCGACCCGTTCGGCATTGTCGCGGGCGAGGCTGCCATCGGCGTGCCAGAGAGAGTTCTCGAAGCCGACCCGCACGTGCCCTCCCGCCGCGATCGCCGCCGTCAGCGCCAAGGTCTCGCCCCGTCCGAAGGCGCAGACCGACCATACGGCGCCTTCAAGACCATGCGCATCGAGCCCTTCAAGGAAGACATCGAGGTCTTCGGGCCGGCTTTCCTGATCGGCGGCATAGCGTCCAAGGACGAACAGCAGCCGGGGGCTTGTGGGCTCCGCCAGAATGCCTCGCCGCCGCAGATCGATGAAACGGTCGAGATCGGTCCGATCATAGAGAATGTGCTGGACCGCGATGCCTTCCCGGCCGGCCCACGCGAAGAAGCGGGCCGGCTCCGCCTCGCCATCGCTGATTATCTCACGCAAGCCGATCGAGACGGAAACCGGATGAAGCGCCCGAACAAGGTCCATCTGTTCGCGTGGCGAATAGAGCCCGATCGCTTCAGTCGTGATCTGGATCGCCATGACGCCCTGCGTCCGCTCCCGGATCGCCGCGATGGCATCCCGGTAAAGCGCGGCGTCAAGCGTGTGCCGGCCTGAAGCATCGCGGACATGCACATGGATGGCGGCGGCGCCGGCAGCGAGACACTGCCTCGCCGTTTCGGCAAGTTCGTCGGCGGTCATCGGCAGAGCCGGATGATCGGCCTTCGTTCTGCGCGCCCCGTTCGGCGCAACCATGATCAGCAACGGCTTCAATTTCATCTCCGGGCCCAATTGGCTCTCCCGCAACGTGGTTTTCCATGCTTCATTTCACCGACTCGCACAGGTAGGACAGCATGAACGCCACCGCCCAAGGGATTTCCGCCTTCGCCACCGCCGCCGAACTCAGCCGCGCGCTCGCCGATGGCAACACATCCTCGACCGAGATCGTCCGGCGCGCGCTGGATCGTGTCGACGTTCATGACAATTCGCTGCATGCGTTCGTCCGGCTGTTTCCTGGGGCTGCGCTCCAGGCCGCCGGCGAAGCCGACGAGCGTCGCAGTCGCGGCGTCTCGAAAGGGCCGCTGGACGGTATCCCTTTCGCGGCCAAGGACCTGCTTGACGTCGAAGGCTATCCGACCCTGGCAGGCTCGAAAGCGCTTGCGGGCGAACTCGCAACCGCCACGGCAACGGCAATCGAACGCCTTGTCGCGGCCGGGATGATCCTGCTGGGCAAGGTGCACACCGTGGAATTTGCTTTTGGCAGTTGGGGGACCAACCCGGTCGCCGGCACGCCCCTGAACCCGCGTGACAACGCCATCCCGCGCGCGCCGGGCGGATCGTCGAGCGGTTCGGGCGTGGCCGTCGCCGCCGGACTGGTGCCGGTCGCGCTCGGCACCGACACTACGGGCTCCATCCGCAATCCGTCCGCCATGTGCGGAATCGTGGGCCTGAAGACGTCCTTCGGCCTTATCGGGCGCGGCGGCTTGCTGCCGCTTGCCATGTCCTTCGACAGCATCGGTCCCATGACCCGGTCGGTGGAGGATGCAGCCCTTCTGCTGGCCGCGCTCGAGGGTCCCGATCCCGGCGATCCGGCCACCTTTGGCGTGGCGCCGACCTCGCCGCTCGACGGGCTCGAGCGGAGCATATCGGGCCTTCGCCTGCGCATCCCCTCGGCCGTGGACCTTGCCGGCGTAGACCCCGGCATCCTGGACCGCTTCGACTCCACCGTCGCTGAACTGGAGGCGCTCGGTGCCAATGTCGATCGGATGCCGATGCCGCAATCTTACGACACCTACAAGGCCCTGGCCGGCGACATCATGGCCGTCGAAGCCTGGCATCATCTCGGCCGTTACGTGGAACCCGCGGACAGCGGCGTCGGCACGGCGATCCGCATGCGGGTTCTCAAGGGCAGGGAAATCGGCCTCGCCGCTTATCACGAGTTGATTGCAAGGCGCCGAGCCGCGCAGATCGAGTTTCATCGCGATCTCGAAGGCGCCGATGCGTTCCTGACGCCAACGGCGCCGATTACCGCGCCGCCATTGGCCGACATCGATGAGACAACGACGCCGCTTGGGACGTTTACCCGCATGGTGAACCTCCTCGACATGGCAGCGCTCAGCGTCCCCATCGGTCTCGTCAATGGTCTGCCCGCAGGATTGCAGATCGCGGTTCGCCGCTTCCAGGATCCGCTGGCGCTGAGGATCGGGCGGGCGCTAGAGATTCGGCGCGACGGCCTGTTCGAACAGCCGCCGGGCTACGCCACGCCGTAAGCTGCCCGTTCATTCACCGCTCGCATACAGCCAACGTGCGACAAGAGCGTCGGTGTCGGCACCGAAATCCGCGCGCGCGCCTTCGGAAAAAACCGTGCCGTTCTTGACCACATAGACGTAGTCGGTGATGGCAAGCGCGGCGCGAATATCCTGGTCGACCAGCAGCACGGCCTTGCCGAGTTCGCGGGCAAGATCGCGGACGATGTCGTAGATCGTCTCGCTGGTCTGCGGATCGACGCCGGCGGTCGGTTCGTCGATCAGGTAGACCGACGGATCGGCCATCAGGCTGCGTGCGATCTCGACCTGCCGCTGCTGGCCTCCCGAGAGCTGGCCGGCAGGCTGCGCGCGTTTCTCGCGAACGACGGGAAACCGCTCATAGACATGTTCCAGTTTCTCGGTCAGCACCGTCTTCTTCGGCCTGGCATGCCAGAGACCGAGTTTCAGGTTCGATTCGACCGAGAGATGAGGAAAGAGGCTCGGCCGCTGCGGCAGGTAGGCCAGGCCAAGGCCCAGCATCCGGAAGGGCGGGTTTCCGGTGATGTCCACGTCTCGCAGAAGCACCCGGCCGGCACTCGGTTTCAGAAAGCCGAACAACGCCTTGAGAAGCGTCGACTTGCCGGTGCCGTTCGGCCCGACCACACAGGAAATGCTGCCAGGCCAGGCCCTGACCGAAACGTCGCGCAATATGTCGATGTCGCGCGTATAGCCGGCGACAAGGTTCTCGCAGGCGATCAGCGGCGGGGTCGATGGCAGGGAAGCGGTTTCCATTATCGTGCTTCTCGATGCGTTGCGCGGGATCCCGTATAGGCGTGCACGACCTCGGGATTGCGCAGCACCTCGGCGACCGCGCCGTCGGCGATCTTGCGCCCTCGCGCCATCACCATGACGCGCGTTACGACCGACTGGATGGCCTCGAGGTTGTGATCGACAACGACGATGGTGTGACCGTCGCGATTGAGGCTCCTTATGTGCTCGATGATCTCCTCCAGCAGGCGCGGGTGGACGCCGGCGAAGGGCTCGTCCAGAAGCAGCAATCTCGGTTTGAGCATCAGCGCCCGGCCGAGTTCCAGCAGCTTCTGCTGGCCGCCGGAAAGCGCTCTTGCATAACTGTCGGCGAGATGGTCGAGCCTCAGGAAAGCAAGGACCCCACGGGCGCGCTCCTCTGCCGCGGCGCGCCGCTCAGCCGGGTCGGAAAGTGCCGGCACGATCAGGTTTTCCAGCACGGTCATGCGGCGGAACAGGCGGGGAACCTGAAAAGTACGGGCAACACCGCGGCGCGCGAAAAGATTAGCCGGCGAGCGCGCCATGTCGATGCCCTCGACGAGGATGGCACCGCCGTCGGGTTTGAGCGCGCCCGTCACCATGTTGATGGTGGTCGTCTTTCCCGAGCCGTTGGGACCGATCAACCCGACAATTTCGCCGCGGGCCAGGGCAAAGGATAAGCCTTCGACGGCATGGATGCCGCCGAAATGCTTGGCAAGACCACTGACCGAGAAAAAAGCGGTGTCCTTCTCAACCGGCATGGGGTTCCTCGGTGGTAGCAGTTGGAACAGGCGCTTGTTCCCGTGGCCGCGCGCGGAAGCGCGCCCAGTTTTCGACCATCGGATACAGGCCGTTCTGCGCGAAGCGTTGCACCAGGATAAGCGCCAGACCCATCAGCACGAAACGCCATTCGCCGTAGGACCGCAGCGTCTCGGAAAGCAGGAAGACGACGACTGCACCGACCACGGCGCCGGGCAGGCTTTCGATGCCGCCGATCACCGCCATCGCGATAACCAGACCCATCTCCGGCAGGATAGCCATGTTGGGCGTCAGGATGCCGATGAAATGGCCGTAATAAATGCCGGCTATCGCCGCGATCACGCTGGTTACCACGAAGACGAGAATCTTGTAGCGCGTGGTATCCACCCCGCTGGCGCGCGCGGCGCCCTCGTCTTCCCGGATGGCACGTAGAAAAAGACCGACGCGGGTCGCCAACAAGGCATTCATTCCCAATACCGCCAGGACGACGAGCGCAAGGCCGAGATAGTAATAAGGCAGGTCCGATCGACCGGAAAAGAGGCCGGGCACCGGCAAGCCCAGCATGCCGCGTGTGATGTCCTCCTCCGCGACCAGCACGAGGCGGAAGATTTCCGAAATGGCAAGCGTGAAGAGGGCCAGATAAGGCCCGGAAAGCCTCAGGACGAGCGCGCCGATCAGGGCGCCGGCCACGACGGCAAGAGCGATGGCGGCAAGAATGGCAAGCGGCAGCGGCATGCCGATCTGGCCAACGAACAAGGCCGAGGCATATCCGCCCAGCGCGGCAAAAGCCACATGGGCGAAGGAGAACTGACCGGCGAAACCGGCAAGCAGCGCCCAGCTCGCGGCAAGCAGCGCATAGTACCAGGCGATGGCGCCGACGTGGGTCCAGTATGGTCCGACGCCGAGCGGCACCAGCAACGCCACCACGAGCAGAATCGCCTGGGCCGATTGCGAGAATGTTGGACGGATCATTGCCGTGCCCCTATTCCAGCCGCAGATGCGAGCGGCCGAACAGGCCGGTCGGCCGGAAGAGCAACGCAATGACGAGCAGCAGCGCTCCGAACGCCTGCGTATAGGCAAGCGCGCGATTGGGATCCGGCAGATAGCCGACACCCAGCCCTTGCACCAGGCCGAGCAGGATGCCGCCGGTAATGCTTCCGCCGACGGAACCCATACCGCCGAGCACGATGATGATGAAGGCCTGCACGGCCGGCAACTCACCCATCGACGGCGACAGGGCGAAGATCGGCGCGATCAACGCCCCTGCCCCGCCGGCAAGCGCCGAGCCGATGCCGAAGGCGATGGTGTACATGCGGCGTGGATCGATACCGATGACCGCGGCGGACTCGCGGCTCTGGCTCACCGCATCGAGCGCCTGGCCAAGTGAGGTGCGCTTCAGGAAAAACGTCAGACCGACAAGCAGGACGACGGCAGCGACCGCAGCGATCAGCCGGTCGTAAGGCAGGATCAACGGACCGAGGATCAGCGCTCCCGTCATGAAGGACGGCGGCGCCTTGGCGAAGGGGCCGAAGACGACAAGGCCGAGATTGGTGATCAGAATGGTGAGGCCGAAGGTGACGATAATGGCGTATTCGTCCTTGCGCTCGACCTTGTCGGTATACATCGGCGCTATGACGAGCCTCTCGAAGAGCACGCCGAAGATGAACAGGGCCACCATCGCGCCGGCGACACCGACAAGCGGCGGCGCATGGAACCAGGCGATGATGTAGTAGGACGCATAGCCGCCCAGCATATAGAGCGATCCATGGCCGAAATTGACGACCTTCAACACCGAGAAGACCAAAGTGAGCCCCGCCGCCGTCAGCGCGAAAATGAGGCCGATGACCAGGCCGTTGACGGCCAGGAGGAGGAAATAGCTCATGGGTTCACATCACCTTGTTGTCGGCCGCCTGTCCAGCGAAGCGGCCGCCGGCGGCCATGGAGCCGCCGGCGTGCCGTTCATTTGCCGGGCATGACCTTGTCGGTGGTGGCCCACTTCTTCGGATAGACGATCGCAGCATCCTCCGGCGCCTGGTTCACGGCCGTGTATTGGATGATCGTGAACGGCACGTCGACGAACTGATGGAAAGCCCAGTCGGGAGATTTGGTGGTCGGGAAGGTGTAGGTGGCGTTCACCCCTTCATATTTGATCTCTTCCAGTGCCTTCACGATCGCCGCGCGGTCAGCCGAGCCTGCCTTCTTGATCGCTTCGACGACGACACCGAACGTGTCATAGGCCTCCATGGCCACGCCGGTCGGTGCCCTGTTGTAGCGTTCGGTGAACGCCTTCACGAATGCTTTGGCCTTGTCGTTCCATTGCGACTTGGGCTGCGCGACGTTGACGATGAGAAGATTGTTGGCGCATTCGCCGTCGACTTCCCACACTTCCTTCTGCAGCAGACCCGAGGAGCCGATGAGGGCCGTTTCGGCAGTCGGTGCGAGGCCGAGCTGGCAGGCCTGCTTGACGAGTTGATACTGCGCCTGTCCGGCGATCACCATCTGGATCGCATCGGGCCTCGGGCTCTGATTCATCAGCCGCAGCAGCGCGGGCGTGAAATCCTGCTGATTGAGGTCGATCGTCGCCAGCGTATAGGGGACGTTCTTGGCCTTCAGCTCATCGGCGATGACCTTGGCCCCGCCCTGGCCGAAGTCCGTGTTTTCGGCGATGATGGCGATGTTCTTGAAACCTTGCTCGACCGTCCAGTCGGCCGCCTTGACGTAAACGAGCGAGTTGGCCGGAGCGAGACGATAGACTTCCGGATACTGCTTGGCCGTGATGGCATCCGCCCATACGTCTGTACCGACCCAGGCGACGCCGTATTTGTGCGCCTCCTCGATTTCTGCGAGGGCGACCGAAGAATGGAATTCGCCGAAGATCGCGGCGACGTTGTCCTTGGTGATGAGTCGAACCGCTGCCGCGCTGCCGTCGGCCGGCTGCCCTTTGGTGTCCTCGTAACTCACCTTCAGCTGACGGCCGAGCACGCCGCCGGCCTTGTTGACCTCGTCAACACCGAGCTGCACCGCCCATTGCATTTCCTGGCCGCCGGAATAGTTGCCGGGCGGCGACAGCGGCCCCACCCAGCCTAGCGCGATTGGATCCTCGGCCAGAGCCGGTGCGGCTGCGAACGGCAAGGAAGCCAGCGCGAGTGCCGCCAGCGCTCCCAAATGACTGGATATGGTCTGTTTCATGCGAATTTCCCCTGTTCTTGTTTTCTGATTGAATGAAACACTACGCTCATTTCTGGCAGATTGAAATATTCATTGCAGCTCGTCAACGGCCGGCGTAAATTCGCGCCATGTTGGAACCCGCCTTCCGCTCGCGCCTGCTCGAGAGTTTCGAGACGATGCCGCGCCAGCTTCGCGCGGCGGCGCAATGGGTGCTCGACAATCCGCGTGACGTTGCCCTCCTGTCGATGCGCGTCCAGGCGCAGCGCGCCGGGGTGACCCCGGCATCGATGACGCGGCTTGCCCAGCGCATGGGCTTCGACGGCTACGATAGCCTGCGCGACCTCTACGCCGAGCAACTTCGCCGCGGCGACAAGGAGTTCTTGGGCAAGGCCGAAGCATTGATGGCGCGGCGCAAGCGCGGAGGAGACGGCGCGCTGGCCTTCGAGCTGGCCGAAACGCTCGAGCGCCATATGGCGAAGCTTTGCGATCCGGCGACGCTGGAGGCGGTGACCCGGGCAGCCTCGGTGCTGGCAGGCGCCAAGCGCATCTATGCGCTGGGCTATCGGTCGAGCTACCCCGTCGCCTGCCATTTCGCCTACGTCTATGGCCTCGCCGGCGGCGCGGTGCGTCTGCTTGACGGCGTCGGCGGAACCGGACCTGATCCTTTGTGGGAAGCGGGAGCGGGCGACGTGCTTTTGGCGATCAGCGTCAAGCCCTATACGCGCGCCGCCGTCGAACTCGTCGATTATGCACGCAGCCGCGCGCTCGAAATCGTGGCGATTACCGACAGCGTGGTCTCGCCGCTCGTCAACCGGGCGGGCGCCGTCATCATCGTGCCGACCGAGAGCCCGTCCTTTTTCCACACGATGGCACCGGCCTTTGCCATCGCCGAAACGCTGGCCGCGATCCTGGCGGCCGCCGCCGGCGATCGCGCGCTGGCCGCCATGCGCGACGTCGAACGTCAGTTCGACACCCTTTCCACCCATATCTACGAAACCAGGCAACGGTCATGACGCATATCCTCCATCGCCAGATCCACCACGATTATCCCGTTGCCGTCGGCGGCGATGGCGTCACCGTCATCGACAGCAAGGGACGCCGCTATATCGACGCCTCGGGCGGCGCGGCCGTCTCATGCCTTGGCCATCAGCATCCGGCTGTTCTTGCCGCGATGCATGCCGAACTCGACCGGCTCGCCTATGCGCATAGCAGTTTCTTCACCACCCGGCCGGCGGAGGAACTGGCGGACGAACTTGCCGCTCACGCGCCGGGCGATCTTCATCACGTCTATTTCGTCTCCGGCGGATCGGAAGGCATCGAGACCGCCCTGAAGATGGCGCGGCAATATTTCGTCGAGCGCGGCGAGCCGCAGCGCCGCCGCTTCGTGGCCCGTCAGCAGAGCTATCACGGCAATACGCTGGGCGCGCTTTCGGTGGGAGGCAACGCCTGGCGCAAGGCGCCGTTCGAGCCCATGCTGATCGAAAACCATCATATCGAACCATGCTATGCCTATCGGCATCAGCGGCCGGATGAAGGCAGCGAGGCCTACGGCCTGCGGGCCGCCGATGCGCTTGAAACGAAGCTGCAGGAACTCGGGCCGGAAACGGTCATTGCTTTTGTCGCAGAGACCGTGGTTGGAGCGACTCTCGGCGCCGTGCCACCCGCACCCGGTTATTTCAGGCGCATCCGCGAGATTTGCGATCGCCACGGCGTGCTGCTCATCCTCGACGAAGTCATGTGCGGCATGGGTCGCACCGGAACACTGCATGCCTGCGAGCAGGAGGGCGTCGCTCCCGACATCATGGTGGTCGCCAAAGGACTCGGCGGCGGCTACGCCCCGCTCGGCGCGGTGCTGGCGTCCGAGCGGATATTCGATGCCTTTTCGCAAGGCAGCGACTTCCAGCACGGTCACACCTATATCGGCCATCCGCTCGCCTGTGGGGCCGGCCTCGCCGTCCAGCGGGTTATCGAGCGTGATGGTCTGCTTGCCAATGTCGCGGCGCGAGGCACCACGCTCGAACGGCGGCTGCGTGAGCGCTTCGGCAACCATCACCATGTCGGGGACATTCGCGGGCGCGGCCTTTTCCAGGGCATCGAGCTCGTCGCGGATCGCTCGGCCAAGGCCCCGTTCGATCCACGCCTGAAGGTCCATGCCCGGATAAAATCTGAAGCGATGCAACGGGGGTTGATGGTTTATCCGATGGGCGGCACCGTCGATGGGCGGGCTGGCGATCACGTCCTGCTTGCACCGCCATTCATCGTCGACGACGGCACGGTCGATATTATCGTCGACCGTTTGGGCGACGCCGTCGATGCCGCGATCGGCAGCATTGCGATCTAGCGCATGAGACGCTCACCGACCGGACTCTGGTCCAATCGGCATCAGCCCCGACCTGGCCTCACAGTGCCGCGCCAGACCATCGGCGCGTGGCAGGTCAGGCGACTGCCGGCGCCTGCTTCCTCGCGCGAACCGGCGGCCAGTCGCACGGCGTGCGTGGCGATCTCCTCAATCGGCGGCGCAAAGGTCGTCAGCCGGTAGGAAGCCCAGTCAGCCTGCTCGATGTCGTCGAAGCCGGCGACGCAGAGATCGCGCGGGACGTCGACGCCGAACTCGTGGCGCGCCGCGTCCAGAAAACCGCAGGCGATCAGGTCGGTCACGCAGAATGCCGCATCCGGTCGCTGCCGGCCCGAAAGCAGGCGCCTTGCGCCTTCTGCCCCGGTCGCATAACCCGTGCGGCCCTCGCGCCACTGGATCACCTCCAGTCCTTCCTTGCGCGCTGCGGCAAGAAAGGCCGTCTCGCGCGCCACCAGACTGGGCGTGCCGGCTGCCGACGTCACCAGGGCAGGCCTGGTGCAACCGGCACGAAGAAAGGCGTGAAGTGCCGCCTCGGCGGCGGCGGCGTTGTCCACGCCGATGTTATGCGGTCCGTCGAACCGGTCGTCGCGATTGATCAGGATCAGGCGCTGCCCGTTCTCGAGGCAGGTTCGGATCAGCTCCTGCGGCGGCGTGCCGGACAGCACGATCGTCGCATCGGCACGGTAGTTCAGCGTGTTGCGCAGCGCCTGGTCGACATGGTGGCTGGGGCCCGACGTGTTGAATACCATGGCCACTTTGCCGGCATCCCTCAAATGCTGTGTCAGCGCCCGCAGGATACGAGCCTGATAGGGCGTGTCGCCATCGGCGACGACAAGGCAGACGATGCCCGTCGATGCCCGCATCAGGCCGCGCGCCAGATGGTTGACGTGATAGCCGAGCTGCTCGGCCGCCAGCAGCACCCGCTCCCGGGTTTCTTCCGAAACGCTGGCGCCGGGCGTAAAGGTGCGCGACACGGCCGAGCGCGAAACGCCGGCAAGCTCCGCGACCTGCTGGGCACTGGAAAAGCCAATACGGCCTCTTGGCGTCGTCATGCACACTCCCACTGGCGTTCGCCGATTCGTTGCACGCACGTGCAGCATAGCGCAAGCCAGTCACAGGTGTCACCGCCGGCCTTGACACACATGCGTAAATGAAACAGCTTTGCACAGCCGTGCATGAAGCCGGCGCCGGAGGCTACCTTGTCCATTTCTTCGCGGACCGCATCGAAGCTGCCATCGCCTGGACGGACAGCATGAACAGCGTGGCGGTGCGGCCGAAACCGAGCCGGATGTCCGAAGCCGAACTCGACAGGCGCGCCGATGTTTGCCGGCAACTGCTCTTGTCATCGGGAAACATGGCGATGCAGGGCTACAGCCAAATCGACGCCGCGCAGCCTGTGGAGATGAAGGGCCCGCAGGATTTCCTGACCGAGACCGACGGGAAGGTCGAGCATCACATCCGCACGACGTTGGCCGCGGCCTTTCCCGAGGACGGGTTTTTGGGCGAGGAAACCGGTGGCAGCGGCGGCTCTGATCGCATGTGGGTCGTCGACCCGATCGACGGTACGGCGAATTTCATGCGCGGCATTCCGCATTTCTGCGTTTCGATCGCCTTCGTCCAGGACGGCCGCAGCGAGATCGGCGGCATCGCCAATCCGGCCATCGGGGAGGTCTATTTTGCCCGCCGCGGGCACGGTGCGACGCGCAACGGCGCGGCGATCCATGTTTCGCGCACCCAGGCCTTCGACCGCGCCTCCGTGGAGTTCGGCTGGTCGCCGCGGATTCCCAACCGCGACTATCTGGACAAGGTGGCCCTGGTCTGGTCGCTGGGCGCCAATGTGCGCCGCTCCGGTTCGGGGGCGCTCGGCCTTGCCTATGTGGCCGACGGCCGCTCGGATGCCTATGCCGAGCTTCATATCAATGCATGGGACTGCCTGGCCGGATTGCTGCTGGTCGAGGAAGCCGGCGGGCGCGTCAACCGCTTTCTCGACGGCGACGGCATGGCGAAGGGCAATCCGGTGCTTGCTGCGGCGCCGGGTGTGGCGGCGAGATTGTCCCAGGTGATCGGAGTGCCGCTCGACGACGAATAACCAATTCCAGAGAGCATGAAAGGGAGGAATTATCGATGAAAGGTCCATTTGATCGCAGGCAAGGCAGGACGTGGCTTGGCCTTGCGGTGCTGGCCATTTTCGGTCTGGCCGGCGGCGCCCATGCGGCGGATCGCAACCTCGTGATGTATTGCGGCGTCGACGAAGCCTGGTGCCGGGCCATGGCCACGACCTACCAGAAGGAAACCGGCGTCAGCGTCGACATGACCCGCATGAGCGCCGGCGAGATCTATGCGCGCCTGCGGGCCGAGAAGGACAATCCGCAAGCCGACATCTGGTGGGGCGGCACCGGCGACCCGCATCTTCAGGCGGCGGAAGAAGGTCTCACCCAGGAATACAAGTCGCCGCAGCTGGCGAACCTGCGCGACTGGGCTTTGAGGCAGGCTGAACGCGCCAAGAACCGCACCGTCGGCATCTATCTCGGCGCGCTTGGCTACGGCTACAACGAGGAAGACCTGAAACAGCGCGGCCTGACGGCGCCGGCCTGCTGGGCGGATCTGGTCAAGCCCGATTTCCAGGGCGAGATCGAGATGGCCGACCCCAATTCCTCGGGTACCGCCTGGACGATGCTGGCGACAATCGTGCAACTGATGGGCGAGGACAAGGCTTTCGACTATCTCAAGCAGCTCAACAAGAACATCGCCGAATACACCAAGGCGGGCGCCGCACCCGCGCTCGCCGTGGGCAAGGGCGAGACGCTGGTCGGCATTTCCTTCCAGCACGACGTCATCAACGCCGCCAAGCAGAACCCGGCCGTCAAGGTGGTCTCGCCCTGTGAAGGCACCGGTTTCGAGATCGGGTCGATGAGCATTGTTGCCGGGGCCAAGCACATCGACGAGGCGCGGAAATTCTACGACTGGGCGCTGACGCCAGACGCGCAGAAACTGGCGGCTCCGAACGGCAGCTACCAGATCCCGTCGAACACCGGCACCCCGGTGCCGCCCGAGGCGCCGGACCTCAGCAAGATCAAGCTGATCGACTACGACTTCGCCAAATACGGATCGTCAGCGGAGCGCAAGCGGCTGTTGAAGAAGTTCACCGATGAGGTCCGCAACGGCGGCTGATCTGGTCCGTACGGCCGATCCGCCGGCTGCCTGCGGGGCAGCCGGCGCAACCCCGACCATACCGAAGGAAGATGTCGAATGGCACGGGCTTCGCCCTATCCCATGGCCAATGACCTCCCGGGGCGCAGTGCCGCCGGATGGCTGGCGCTGGCATGGGCGAGCTTCATTGTGCTGCCATGGTACAAAGTCGAAGGCGGCTTGCTTTCCTTTGACTGGCTGGCGCGTCCGGCGGAGGCGGCACCAGCCATCCTGCTGTCGCTGAACGGCCGGCTGTGGCTGCTTCCCTTAATCCTGCCACTTCTTCTGGCAAGCTGGCTCGTCGCGCGCCGGAACCTCCCCGCCCTGGCGGTGGCGGGCGCAGCCGGCCTCGCCTGGCTAGCGGTCGAGGGTTTTTCCATCATCCATTCGGGTTGGGGATTTGCCTGGCTCGGGCATCTCGCCAGTACGCCGGGACCGGTGCAGCCGGGGCTCGGCTGGGGTGCGGTGCTGTACGCGCTGGCGATGCTGATGTTCATCGCCGAGGCGCTGGCCGCGCGTGGCTGGTGCAAGGGCGACCGTTTTGTCGTCGGCTCGCTGCTGATCGTGATCGCTTCGCTGATCCTGTTCGTGGCTTATCCGCTGTTGTCGATCCTCGCTTCCGCCATCGAGGACAATGACGGCAATATCGTGCCGGCTCTGTTTGCCGAAAAGCTGTTCAGTGCCAACATCTGGAGCCTGCGCTGCCTCTACGGCGACGGTTCCTGCGGCGTGGCGTGGAATACGGTGGCGATCGCGGTGCTGGTCGGATTCTTCTGCACGGCGCTAGGCCTGGCGCTGGCGCTGATTGCGTTGCGCACCAGGCTGCCTGCCAAATGGCTGCTGCGCGGCCTCTCCATCCTGCCGATCATCACGCCCCCTTTCGTCATCGGCCTGGCGCTGATCCTGTTGTTCGGCCGGGCCGGCATCGTCACCAATCTTTTGTCCGAACATCTCGGTATTCCGCGCAGCCGCTGGATCTACGGCATGGCCGGCATCACCATCGCGCAAGTGCTGGCCTTCACGCCGATCGCTTTCCTGGTCCTGGCCGGCGTGCTGCAGGGCGTCAGCCCGAGCATGGAGGAGGCCTCGCAGACCTTGCGCGCCAGCCGTTGGCGCACTTTCAGCACAATCACCTGGCCGCTGATCCGCCCGGGGCTGGCCAGCGCCTTCCTGATCTCGTTCATCGAGAGCATGGCCGACTTTGCCAACCCGCTGGTGCTGGGCGGCAACTTCAACGTGCTGTCGACGGACATCTTCTTTGCGGTGGTGGGCGCTGCGCATGATCAAGGCCGTGCGGCGGTGCTGGCGATCGTGCTTCTGGGATTCACGCTCGCCGCTTTCGTCATCCAGCGCCGCTGGATCGGCAGCCGCAGCTACGTCACCGTCGCGGGCAAGGGCGATGGCGGTGTGCCGGCCACGCTGCCCAAGGGCTTGCGCATCGGCTGCTACGCCGCCGTCGTTCCCTGGCTGCTTCTGACCGTCGTGGTCTATGGCATCATCCTGGGCGGCGGCTTCGTGCAATCGATCGGCCGCGACAACACGCCGACGCTCGAATATTTCCTCACCGCTTTCTCCGTCGAGAAAGGCGTCAATGGCTGGTTCCTGAGCGGGTCGGCCTGGCCGTCGCTGCTGATGACCATCGGCCTTGCGCTGGTGGCGATGCCGTTCACCGCCGCGCTCGGCATCCTGACCGCCTATCTGCTCGACCGGCAGCATTTCGCCGGGCGCACGATGTTCGAATTCCTCGCCATGATGAGCTTTGCCATTCCCGGCACGGTCGTCGGCGTCAGCTATATCCTCGCCTTCAACGTGCCGCCGGTGCAACTGACCGGCACCGGACTGATCATCGTCATCTCGTTCATCTTCCGCAACATGCCGGTTGCGATCCGTGCGGGCCTCGCCAATCTTGGGCAGATCGACAAGAGCCTGGACGAGGCATCGCTGACACTGGGGGCGCGTTCCTTCGCCACCTTGCGGCGGGTGATCCTGCCGATCCTGAAGCCGGCTATCGTGACCGCGATGATCTACAGTTTCGTGCGTGCGGTCACAGCGGTCAGCGCCGTCATCTTCCTGGCGACCGGCCGCTTCAATCTCGCCACCGTCTATATTGTCGGGCGAGCCGATGTCGGCGAATACGGGATCGCCATCGTCTATTCGGCGGTGCTGATCGTCGTCATGATGATCATTCTGATCGGCATCCAGCTGCTGGTCGGGGAACGCCGGCTCGGCCGGCGCCGGGCCGAAGCGCAAGCCGTCGTGGCACCAATCTGATCGGGAGATGCGTATGGATCAAACGGCGAAGAACGCTGCCCCCGGCGTGGTCGACAGACCGGCAGTGCGCTTCGAGGGCGTCACCAAGAAATACGGCGCCGTCACTGCCGTCGACAATGTCAGCTTCGACATCGCACCGGCCAGCCTGGTGACGCTGCTTGGACCCTCCGGCTGCGGCAAGACGACGACGCTCAGGCTGATTGCCGGGCTGGAGCACGCAAGCCACGGGCGCATCGTAATCGACGGCAAGGACGTCACCTTGCTGTCAGCCGCAGAGCGCGACGTCAGCATGGTCTTCCAGTCCTATGCGCTGTTCCCGCACATGAACGTCATGGAAAATGTCGGCTACGGCCTGCGGGCGACGGGGCTCGGCAAGGTTGAGGCCGCAGGGCGCGCCGCCGAGAAGCTGGCACAGGTCGGCCTGTCCGGCTACGAGAAGCGCCAGCCGAGCGAACTTTCGGGCGGCCAGCAGCAGCGCGTGGCCGTGGCGCGCGCCATCGTGCTGGAGCCGAAGGTGCTTTTGTTCGACGAGCCGCTGTCCAATCTCGATGCCAAGCTGCGCCGGCGCGTGCGCGATGAGATCCGCGGTCTTCAGCAGGACCTCGCGCTGACCGTGGTCTATGTGACGCATGACCAGGAGGAGGCGCTGGCCGTGTCCGATCGCATCATCGTCATGAACGCTGCCCGCGTCGCCCAGGACGGAACCCCGCGCGACCTCTACAACGAACCCAGGAACTCTTTCATCGCCGATTTCATGGGCGACGCCAACCTGCTCGATGTCGAGGTTCTCGCCAGCAATGGGACGAATGCCGAGGTAAAGGTCGGGCCGCTGCGGCTCGACATGCGGCATCGCGGCATCGCGGCGGGGCCGGCGGTGCTGGCCGTCCGGCCGAATGCCGTGCGCCTCGTCGCCGGCCAGCCGGCAGCCGGCGGGATGAGAGGGCGCGTGGTCAAGAGTTCTTATCTCGGCGACCACATGGAATACCGCGTCGCGATAAACGATCCGGCGGTCGAGCTGTTTGCGACGTCGCCGGTCGTCACACCCGCCCTGCCGGAAGGCAGCGTCGTCGCGGTCGATTTCGATCCGGCAAAGATCGTGCTGATAGCGCGCGACAAGTCCTAGCCAGCAGCGGACACCGCTACCGGTGCGCCTGATACGAAAATAGTGGTTCTCGACGTTCCATGTCGATGTTACGAATCTCTGTGCATTCCGAATGTGCGCTTGTGACCATGTGTCCGGGCACTTTGGAACTGTGGCGAGCACAGGACGTATTCTTCACGCGGGACCAGACGGTACACTCGAAGCCGTCACAGGGCCGCAATGGGCGTTTTCGACAGTGGCCACAAGGGAGGAAATACCAGTGAAAGCATCCTATCTCATCTCAGCCGCGCTGCTTGTGGGTACCGCGATGCCAGCGGCGGCAGCCGAAATTTCCGACGGCAAGGTCAAGATCGGCATCCTCAACGACCAGTCGGGTGTCTATGCCGATTTCGGCGGCAAATGGTCCGTCGAGGCGGCCAAGATGGCTGTCGAGGATTTCGGCGGCAAGGTCCAGAATGCGCCTATCGAGGTCATCAGCGCCGACCACCAGAACAAGCCGGACATCGCCTCCAACATAGCGCGCCAGTGGTACGACACCGAGCAGGTCGATGCCATAATGGAACTGACCACCTCCTCGGTGGCGCTCGCCGTGCAGGGACTTTCCAAGGAAAAGAAGAAGATCGACATCGTCACCGGCGCGGCTGCGACCGACCTGACCGGCAAGCAGTGCTCGCCCTATGGTTTCCATTGGGCCTACGACACCCATTCCCAGGCCGTCGGCACAGGCGGTGCCCTGGTGCAGCAAGGCGGCGACAGCTGGTATTTCATCACCGTCGACTACGCCTTCGGCTATTCGCTCGAGGAGCAGACCGCCAAGCTCGTCAAGGATCGCGGCGGCAAGGTGCTTGGTGAAGTGCGCTATCCGCTCGGCTCGACCGACTACTCATCCTTCCTGCTGCAGGCGCAATCCTCCGGCGCCAAAATCGTTGGCCTTGCCAATGCCGGTCTCGACACTTCCAACTCGATCAAGCAGGCGGCCGAATTCGGCATCGTCGCTGGCGGCCAGCGGCTCGCGGCACTTCTGTTCACGCTGGCCGAAGTGCATGGCCTCGGCCTGCAGGCGGCCCAGGGCGTCGTGCTGACCGAAGGCTACTACTGGGATCGCGACGACAAGAGCCGCGAGTTCGCCAACCGCTTCTTCAAACGCACCGGCAGGATGCCGAACATGATCCAGGCCGGGACCTATTCGGCGGTGTCGCAGTATCTCAAGGCCATCGACAAAGCCGGCACCGACGAAACCGAAGCGGTGGCCAAGGAACTGCACTCGATGCCGGTCAATGACGTCTTTACCGCCAACGGCAAGGTGCAGGCCGACGGCTCCATGGTGCACGACATGTACCTCTATCAGGTCAAGAAGCCCGAGGAGAGCAAGAAGGATTGGGACTACTACACCTATCTTGCGACCATTCCGGGCGACCAGGCCTTCATGAAGGCCACGGATAGCGGCTGTCCGCTCGTCAGCAAGTGACGACGGCAACCGCCGCGGCCGTCAGGCCTGACGGCGAAGGGAACATGCCGCGGGTGGTGCTTTCCGCCCGCGGCCTCAGGCGCGATTTCGCCGGGTTCGTCGCGGTGAAGGATGTCGATCTCGACGTTCATCACGGCAGGATTCACGCCTTGATCGGGCCGAACGGCGCCGGCAAGACCACGATCTTCAATCTTTTGACCAAGTTCCTGCAGCCGACCAGCGGCACGATTGAACTGCTCGGCACCGACATTACCCGGACACCGCCGGCCAAGGTGGCGCGGATGGGCCTCGTGCGCTCGTTCCAGATCTCGGCGATCTTTCCGCATCTGAGCGTGCTCGACAATGTGCGCGTCGCGCTGCAGCGGCCAGGGGGGCTGGGCTTCCAGTTCTGGCGCCCGCTTTCGGCGCTCGACCAACTGACGCCGCGGGCGCGCGAGCTTCTCGGCACGGTCGGCCTCGACGACGCGGCGCACCGGCTCGCCGGCGATCTCTCCTATGGCCGCAAGCGCGTGCTCGAGATCGCCACCACGCTGGCGCTCGATCCAAAGGTGCTGCTGCTCGACGAGCCGATGGCCGGCATGGGGCACGAGGATGTCAGCATGATCTCCGGGATCATCCGCGCCTTGGCCCGCGATCGGGCCGTGCTCATGGTGGAGCACAATCTGACCGTCGTTGCCGATCTTTGCGACTGGATCACCGTGATGCAGCGCGGCAAGGTGCTCGCCGCGGGCGACTATCCGACGGTCAGCCAGGATGAACGCGTCCGGATAGCCTATATGGGAACCGAGCATGAGTGAGCCGCTGCTTGCCGTGCGCGATCTCCATGCCTGGTACGGCGAGGGCCACGCGCTGCACGGCGTCGACCTCGATGTGTTCCGCGGCGAAACCGTGACGCTGCTTGGCCGCAACGGCGTCGGCAAGACCACGACGCTGCGCGCCATCATGGGGCTGATCCGCAAGCGCACCGGCAGTGTCGTCTTCAACAGCAACGACTTGATCGGCCTGCCCTTGCACCGTGTCGCCCACCAAGGCATCGGTTTCGTTCCCGAGGAGCGCGGCATCTTTGCCACGCTGACAGTCGACGAGAACCTGATCCTGCCGCCGGTGGTGGCCAAGGGCGGCATGAGCGTCGAGGAGATCTTCGAGCTCTTTCCCAACCTGAAGGAGCGCCGCAACAGCCCGGGCACCAGGCTATCCGGCGGCGAGCAGCAGATGCTGGCGATCGCCCGCATCCTGAGGACGGGCGTCCGGATGCTGCTCCTCGACGAGCCGACCGAAGGCCTGGCGCCGGTCATCGTCCAGCGCATCGGCGAATTGCTTGCGACGTTGAAAAAGCGCGGCATGACGATCCTGCTCGTGGAGCAGAATTTCCGTTTCGCCGCCCGCATTGCCGACCGCTTCTACCTGATGGAGCACGGCAAGGTGCTGAGCGGGTTTCCGGTCGGCGAACTGGCCGCCCACGACGCTCAACTTCACGAGGTGCTCGGAGTATGATCGCGCCATGACGATGATCTTCGGCATCCCCATCCAGGCCTTTCTCGGGCAGTTGCTGGTCGGGCTGATCAACGGTTCCTTCTATGCGATGCTGAGCCTTGGCCTCGCCGTCATCTTCGGCCTGCTGCGCATCATCAATTTTGCCCATGGCGCGCTTTATATGCTTGGCGCCTTCATCGGCTATCTGCTGCTTGTCCATCTCGGCATCGGCTATTGGCCGGCGCTGATCCTGGTGCCGCTCGCCGTCGGGCTGTTCGGCATTGTGGTCGAGCGTGCAGCGCTCTCGCGGCTCTACCAGCTCGACCCTCTCTACGGCCTGCTCTTCACTTTCGGCCTGGCCTTGGTCATCGAGGGCGTCTTCCGTTATTATTACGGCGTCTCAGGAAATCCCTATGCGGTGCCGGCGCTACTTGCGGGCGGCACCAATCTCGGCTTCATGTTCCTGCCCAACTATCGCGGCTGGGTGGTGCTGGCATCACTTCTCGTCTGCCTGGGCACATGGCTTTTGATCGAGAAGACCAGGCTTGGCTCTTATCTGCGCGCCGCGACCGAAAATCCAGAACTGGTCCAGGCTTTCGGCGTCAACGTGCCACTGCTTTTGACACTCACCTATGGACTGGGCGCGGCACTTGCCGGTCTTGCCGGGATCCTGGCGGCTCCCGTCTACCAGGTCAGTCCGCTGATGGGGTCGGATCTGATCATCGTCGTCTTCGCCGTCGTCGTGGTCGGCGGCATGGGCTCGATCCTGGGCGCCATCGTCACCGGCTACATGCTCGGCCTTGCCGAGGGCCTGACCAAGGTGTTCTATCCCGAGGCGTCGAACCTTGTCGTCTTCGTCATCATGGCGATCGTGCTTCTGCTGCGGCCGGCCGGCCTGTTCGGAAGGGACGCCTGAGATGAGCGAGTTGACGGTTCACGAAAAGCGCGCTGCGGCCTCCGTGCGGCTGGAACGGGCCCTGGTGGCGCTGGCGGTATTGGCGCTCATCGCCGCGCCGTTCTTCGTCTACCCGTTCTTCCTCATGAAGATGCTGTGCTTTGCGCTGTTTGCCTGCGCCTTCAACCTGTTGCTCGGCTACACCGGCCTGTTGTCCTTCGGCCACGCGACCTTCTTCGGCGGCGCCGCCTATTTCTGCGCGCATGCCGTCAAGGTATGGGGCTGGCCGCCGGAGGCAGGCATTCTGCTGGGTACCGCCGGCGCGGCCCTGCTCGGGCTGGTCATGGGCTTCTTCGCCATCCGCCGGCAAGGCATCTATTTCGCCATGATCACGCTGGCGCTGGCGCAGATGTTCTTCTTCTTCTGCGTGCAGGCACCGTTCACGCAAGGCGAGGATGGCATCCAGGGCGTTCCGCGCGGCAACCTCTTCGGCATCATCGATTTGAACGCTACGGTCAACATGTACTATGTCGTGCTGGCCATCTTCCTGATCGGCGTCTTCGCCATTTGGCGGATCATCAACTCGCCGTTCGGCATGATCCTGCGCTCGATCCGCGAGAACGAGAACCGCGCCATCTCGCTCGGCTATTCTGTCGCCAGGTATAAGCTCGCCGCTTTCGTCATGTCGGCCGCACTTGCGGGGCTTGCCGGCGCGGTCAAGGCAATCGTGTTCCAGTTCGCGACGCTCACCGACGTGACATGGCAGATGTCGGGCGAGGTGATCCTGATGTCGCTGCTTGGCGGCATCGGTACCATGGTCGGGCCGGTCGTCGGCGCCGGCTTCGTCGTCGGCCTTGAAAACACACTCGCCACCTCAGGCTTTCCGGTGACCATCGCCACCGGCCTGATATTCATGGTCTGCGTGCTCGTCTTCCGGCGCGGCATCGTCGGCGAATTCCATGCGCGGTTGCCCAGGCCGGCGGACGGTGCAAGTGGTTGATATTCATCCCGTGGCCGATCTCCCTGCTGTCTCCAGCCATGTGGTGGGCAGTCCAATGAGCAACCGGGAATGCAGCCTGAATGTTTATCGAAGCGCCTGCTTTACAGGCAGGTTTGGTAGCGCTACCGTCTCCGTATCGCGTGACCACATGAAGGTTGGAGGGCCGTCGCCGGGAGAGGTCAGCGGTTCCTTCGAAGAGACGTCGCGGGAATCGTTCGGGAGGAGGATCGATGGCGTCTGTCGCGATTAGCGAGGTTCACAAATCATTCGGGACCGTCGAGGTTCTGCACGGCGTCAGCGTGAACATCGACGATGGCGAATTCGTCACGCTGGTCGGGCCGTCGGGTTGCGGGAAATCAACCCTGCTCAGGATGATCGCGGGCCTGGAAAAGATTTCGCGGGGCGAGATTGCGATTGGCGAACGTGTCGTCAACAACGTTGCGCCGAAGGAACGCGACGTCGCTATGGTCTTCCAGAACTATGCGCTGTACCCGCATATGACCGTCGCCGAGAACATGGCATTCTCGCTCATGCTCAAGGGCGTTTCGAAGGCTGAGAGCGGCGCCGGCGTTCAGCGCGCTGCGGAAATTCTGGGGCTGGTGCCGCTGTTGGCGCGCTATCCCCGCCAGCTTTCCGGCGGACAGCGCCAGCGGGTTGCCATGGGGCGGGCGATCGTGCGCGATCCGGCGGTTTTCCTGTTCGACGAACCGCTGTCCAATCTTGACGCCAAGCTCAGGGTGCAGATGCGCGCCGAGATCAAGGAACTGCACCAGCGCCTGAAAACCACGACGGTCTATGTTACCCACGACCAGATCGAAGCCATGACCATGGCGGACAAGATCGTGGTCATGCATGACGGCATCGTCGAGCAGATCGGGCCGCCGCTGGAACTCTACGACAGGCCGGACAATCTCTTCGTCGCCAGTTTCATCGGCTCGCCCGCCATGAATTTGCTGCGGGGCGAAATCGCGACGAACGGGTCGCCGTCCTTTCGGGGCGCGGGCGGAATTTCCGTGCCGTTGGACGCAGCATCGTCCGTCAAAGGCGGCGAGCCGGTGGTGCTGGGCATACGGCCCGAGCATTTGCGGCTGTCCGATCAGGGCATTGCGGTCACCATCGCGGTGATCGAGCCGACCGGGTCGGAGGTACAGCTCATCGGCCGGACAGCCGGCGGTGAAGAGATCGTGGCCAACTTTCGGGAACGTCATTCCTTCACGCCGGGCGAAACCATCCGGCTGACCGCCGAACCCGGCCTCATTCATCTCTTCCACGGCGAAACCGGGCAGCGGCTTCAAACGCGTGGCAAGCTGTAAAGACCAAAGGGCAAGAGAAACAAACAGGAGGAACGAGCATGAAATTCACCAGACGTGACGTGATCCGCACGACGGCCGGCGCTGCTGCCGGCGTTTTGGGAAGCCGCTTCGCCGGCTCCCCGGCATTCGCCCAGGAGGGGCTGAAGTACAAGCCGGAGGACGGTGCGAAGCTCAGGCTGCTGCGCTGGTCGCCTTTCGTGCAGGGCGACGAGGACCAGTGGCTGAAAAACACCAAGCGGTTCACCGAAGCGACGGGCGTGGAGGTACGTGTCGACAAGGAAAGCTGGGAAGACATTCGCCCCAAGGCAGCGGTGGCCGCCAATGTCGGTTCAGGTCCGGATCTGATGTTCGTCTGGTTCGACGACCCGCATCAGTATCCCGATAAGCTGCACGACGTGACGGAATTGGGCGAGTATCTGGGCTCGAAATACGGCGGCTGGCACGACGGACCAAAGCAATATGCTACCCGGGAAGGCAAATTCATCGGCTTGCCGCTCGCCACCATCGGAAATGCCATCGTCTATCGGGAAAGCTGGGTAAAAGAGGCCGGCTTTTCGGAGTTCCCCAAGGACACGAAAGGCTTCCTCGAACTTTGCAAGGCCTTGCAGGCGAAGGGGCATCCGGCCGGCTTCACGCACGGCCATGGTGTTGGCGATGGCAACAACTATGCGCACTGGCTGCTGTGGAGCCATGGCGGCCAGATGGTCGACGAGAGCGGCAAGGTGACGATCAACAGCCCCGAGACCCTCAAGGCGATCGAATACGCGCAGGAACTCTACAAGACTTTTATTCCAGGCACCGAAAGCTGGCTCGACGTCAACAACAATCGCGCCTTCCTGGCCGGCGAACTCAGTGTGATCGCCAATGGCATTTCCGCCTACAACACGGCCAAGATCAACAAGGACAATGATCCGAAGCTGGCGGAAATGGCCAAGGACATACGCACCACCAACCTGCCGATCGGTCCTGTCGGCAAATCCGTCGAACTGTTCCAGGTGACCACAGCCGTCATCTTCGACTACACGCCCTACCCCAACGCGGCCAAAGCCTATCTGCAATTCATGTTCGAGGACCCGCAAATGCCAGATTGGATCACCTCCTCGGCGGGCTACTGCTGCCAGACGCTCAAGGCGTTCGACAACAATCCGGTGTGGACAGCCGATCCGAACAATGCCGCTTACGCCAAGGCTTCGGCGACGCTGCGGCCCAACGGCTATGCCGGGCCGCTCGGCTATGCCTCGGCGGCGACCATGGCCGACTATGTCCTGGTCGACATGTTCGCCAAGGCCGTCACGGGGCAGGCCACGCCCCAGGAGGCAATGGAAGAGGCGGAGAAGCGCGCAAACCGGTATTATCGCGTTTGATCCATGCCAGCTGAGCCTGGCGGCTCTGCCCCGCGCTATCCGACCCTCCGGAAGCGCAGGGCGGCCGCCAGGCCGATCAACGAGACCCTTGCAGGGAGCCCGCCCCATGGCCGTGCCGTCCGTCGCCGCTCAGCCGCGTTCCTCGATGCTGTCGCGCCTGGCCGAGAGCAGGAACGCGCTTGGCTTCGGCTTCATGCTGCCGGCGGCGGCATTGCTGCTTGTCTTCCTGACCTATCCGCTTGGGCTCGGCGTCTGGCTCGGCTTCACCGATGCCCGCATCGGCCGTCCCGGCATCTTCATCGGCATCGAGAACTATGAATATCTGTGGAGCGACGCCGTCTTCTGGCTCTCCGTCTTCAACACCCTGCTCTACACCGTCAGCGCCTCGATCCTGAAATTCGCGCTCGGCCTCTGGCTGGCGCTCATCCTCAACCAGAACCTTCCCTTCAAATCGTTCTTCCGCGCGATTGTCCTGTTGCCGTGGGTGGTGCCGACGGTGCTGTCGGCCATCGCCTTCTGGTGGATTTACGATTCGCAGTTCTCGATCCTGTCCTGGGCACTCCAGCAGATGGGGCTGATCGACCATCGCATCAATTTCCTCGGCGATCCGGAGAACGCGCGTGCTTCGGTGATCGCGGCCAATGTCTGGCGCGGCATCCCTTTCGTAGCCATCACGCTGCTTGCCGGCTTGCAGACAATCCCCCAATCGCTTTACGAGGCCGCCACGCTCGACGGCGCCAGCCGCTGGCAATTGTTTCGCCATGTGACGCTGCCGCTGCTCACCCCCATCATCGCGATCACGATGACGTTCTCGGTGCTGTTCACCTTCACGGATTTCCAGCTGATCTATGTGCTGACCCGCGGCGGACCGGTAAATGCCACCCATCTGATGGCGACGCTGTCGTTCCAGCGCGGCATTTCGGGCGGCCAGCTCGGCGAGGGCGCCGCGATCGCGGTCGCCATGATCCCATTCCTCCTTGCCGCGATCCTGTTCAGTTATTTCGGCTTGCAGCGCCGCAAATGGCAGCAGGGGGGCGGAGACTGACATGGCTGCCACCAGGAAGACAAAACAGCCGCAGCTCGACGAAGGCGGCATGGGCTATTTGCAGAGCGTGCCGCGCCGTGTGGTGACGGTCTATCTCCCCCTGCTCGTGTTCGTCATCGTGCTCTTGTTCCCGTTCTACTGGATGACGATCACAGCGGTTAAGCCCAATGTCGAAATGACCGACTATGCCAATTTCAACCCGCTCTGGGTCGTGCATCCGACATTGGAGCACATCCGCTATCTTCTCTTCGAGACGTCCTATCCGGGCTGGCTGCTCAACACGATCATCATTTCGACCGCCGCCACTTTCCTGTCGCTGGTGGCGTCGGTTTTCGCGGCCTATGCGATCGAGCGGCTGCGGTTCTCCGGGGCACGGCAGGTCGGCCTCGCGGTGTTCCTCGCCTATCTCGTGCCGCCCTCGATACTGTTCATCCCCTTGTCGGTGATGGTGTTCAACCTCGGGCTTTACGACACACCCTTCGCGCTCATCCTCACCTACCCGACCTTCCTGATCCCCTTCTGCACCTGGCTGCTGATGGGTTACTTCCGCTCCATCCCGTTCGAACTGGAAGAATGTGCGCTCATAGACGGGGCAAGCCGCTGGCAGATCCTGAGCAAGATCGTGCTGCCCCTGTCGGTGCCAGGCCTGATCTCGGCGGGCATATTCGCATTCACCCTGTCATGGAACGAGTTCATCTATGCCTTGACGTTCATCCAGTCGTCCGAAAACAAGACCGTGCCGGTCGGGGTGCTCACCGAACTCGTCCGCTCCGACGTCTATGAGTGGGGTGCCCTGATGGCGGGCGCGCTGATCGGATCCCTGCCGGTCGTCGTGCTTTATTCGTTCTTCGTCGAGCACTATGTCTCCTCGATGACCGGCGCGGTGAAGGAATAGCGCCGCCCCGATGCCGCGGGCGCTTTTCCTGGAATGCCCTAGCCCAGGCTTTTGCCGTAGCGGGCAAAGCTTTCGGCCAGGACGGTCGTGCTCGCACCGGCCCGTTCGGGCCGTTTGTAGATGCCGCCTTCGACGCGGATCGGCTCCTCGAAGTGATCCTTGATCCAGGGGATGTATTCGAGGATCGTCGATGCAGGATGCCAGTAGCTCAGATGCACATGCACCTGGCTCATCTCCCCTGCATGCGGAACGACGGGAAGCCGATGCGCCAGTGCCAGGTCCGCGACCTGGATGTATTCGGTTATTCCTCCGAGCCGCGTGACGTCCGGCTGGACGTAGGCGACGGCTCCTGCATCGACAAAGGAGCGGAACGCGTCGATCGTGTAGAGCTGCTCGCCGAGCGCGATCGGGATCGATGTATTGCGCGCGAGCGTGGCGTGGCTGGCGACATCGTCATACCAGAGCGGCTCCTCGAACCAGTAGATATCGAGGTCGCGCGCCAGCGCGCAGAACCGCTGGCAGGTCGGAAGATCCCACTTGCCGTTGCCGTCGATTGCGATCCGGATCCTTGGTCCGACACGTTTGCGCACAGCCGCCAGGCGCTCGACGTCGACATTTGGGTCGTCATGGCCGACCTTGATCTTGATGCGTGTGAATCCATCCTCCTCGACGGCTTTCGCGGAGCCGCGCAGCAACGTGTCCAGATCGAACGAAATCCAGCCGATATCGGTATTGTAGGCCTCCAGGGCATCGGTGCGCGCGCCGCCGAGATAACTCCACAGCGGCAGGCCCGCCCGTTTCGCCTTCATATCCCACAACGCGATATCGATTGCGGCCAGCGCCAGATGCGTGATGCCGGCCCGACCGACCCATTGAAGCGAAGGATGGCGCGCAAGCCTGGTCCATAGACGCTGATGATCCGAGGCGTCTTCGCCTACCAGAAGCGGCGCGTAACACTCGCCGATGCAGGACGTTATCAGCCGGTCGGCGGCCAGATGGGCATGCGTGCCGGTGAAGCCATAACCTTCCAGCCCGTCCGTGGTGACGATCTTCGTACCCACGACACCCCAATGGGTGATGCTGTGGGTCGAGTCCGAAATGGAGTCCGAGGTGAGTGGAAGATGGAGAATAAACGGGCGGACGGAGGCGATTTTCATCTATGACCCTTGGCGGATATGAATTTGTCAATGAAGGAGCTGCGAGAGGAATTCGCGTGCACGCTGATGCTTCGGGGCTGCGAAGAACTCCTTCGGCGTGGCCTCCTCGAGTATCCGGCCCTTGTCCATGAAGACGACCCGATCGGCCACCTGGCTGGCGAAACCCATTTCGTGCGTCACGCAGATCATCGTCATGCCTTCGGATGCCAGCGAGACCATGGTGTCTAGCACTTCCTTGACCATTTCCGGATCGAGAGCCGAGGTCGGTTCATCGAAGAGCATGATCTTGGGCTGCATGCAGAGCGCGCGGGCGATCGCGACGCGCTGCTGCTGGCCGCCGGAAAGCTGGGACGGATACTTGTCCGCCTGATCTGCGATCCGTACCTTGTGCAACATCTCCAGCGCTCTCTCCGAAGCGTCTTTGCGGGATTTTCCGAGCACGCGGACGGGCGCCAGCGTACAGTTCTCGATCACCTTGAGATGCGGGAAGAGGTTGAACTGCTGGAACACCATGCCGATGTCCCGGCGCGGAACCATACGTCCGTGGGACTTCTCGACCAGCGGTTTGCCGTCGATTTCCACCGAGCCTTGCTGCAGGTCTTCCAAGCCGTTGATGCAGCGGATCAAGGTCGACTTGCCTGAGCCCGACGGCCCGCAGACGACAATCTTTTCGCCCTTCGCCACCTCAAGGCTGACGTGATCGAGCGCCTGAAACCCGCCGAACATCTTCACCGCGTCGCGCAGTTTCACAAAGGCGCTGCCGTTGGCGTCCATGAATTCCTCCTTGTTGCGAGGTTGACTTGTAACCCGAAAGATCGAAATCAGAAAATAAAAAATTTTCTATTTTTAATTTTTCTGTTGCACCGAACCGGAACCTGACCGATGCTTGGGCCATGAGCATGATCAAGACAACATTGGCCGAGCAGGCCTACCAGGAGCTGCGGTCGCGGATCGTCGGCGGCAGGCTGGCAGGCGGGCAACGCCTGTTGCCAAACGAATTGGCGGCGGAACTGGGCATCAGTCCCACGCCTGTCAAGGAAGCCTGCCTGCGGCTGGAGGCGGACGGGCTTCTCGTCAATTCCTCGCGGCGCGGCATGGTGGTCCGCAGCTTCAACGAGGAAGCCGTCGAGGAATTATACGCGGCCAGGACACTGCTCGAGAAAGGGGCCGTGGAAGCAGCCTTCGACGCAGGACGGCTCGATGAGGCGCTGCGGGTGAAGCTCCAGGACAGCCTCGAAAACCACAGGCGCTTCGCCAAAGGGTCGTCGCTCGACGATCTGGCGAAGGCGCTCTCCCATGACCGGGCCTTCCACAGTTCGCTCGTCGGCGCCGCGGGGATACCGATGATCTCCGAGGTCCACTCCCGCATTGTCGGCCAGACGCATACGGTCTTCGTCTCGATTCCAGGCGATTACAGCCGCTCGGTCGAGGAGCACCAAAATATTCTCGATGCCATCATCGCCGGCAAGAAGAGCCAGATCCTCGCGGCGCTGCAGCGACATCTCGAGAGAAGCCGGCAGAACACCTTGCGCCAGGTGAAAGTCCTTGCGCGAGCGATCGAACCGAACCTTGTTTAAAGACCGGGGACGAGTGTGGAGTACCTAGATTTTTCCGGGACATTCGCGCGCGGCGACCTGTTCGTGCACGCCGCCATGCTGACCGTCGGCCTGTCGGCCGCCGCGCTGGTTCTGGGCATGTGCGTCGGCATCGTCAGCGCCCTGATGAGACTTTCGAGCTCGAAAGTCCTCTCCTCAATCGCGGCCGCCTATGTGGAGATCATCCGCAACACGCCGTTTCTGGTGCAGATCTATATCGTCTATTTCGGCCTACCCTCGATCGGCATCCGCATTTCCGAAGTGACGGCGGCCATCCTCTCCCTGACGCTCTACGCGGGCGCCTATATCACCGAGATCGTCCGTGCCGGTATCCAGACGATCGGCAAGGGACAGCGGGAGGCGGCGCACACGCTTGGCATGTCACCGTATCTCACCTTCCGCTATGTCGTTCTGCTGCCGGCGATTTCAGCGATCTTCCCGGCACTGACCAGCCAGTTCATCCTGATCATGCTGGCGTCCAGCGTCGTTTCCGTCATCTCCGTCCCGGAACTGACCGGCGTCGCCAATGATGTGCAGGGCCTGACCTTCCGAAGCCTGGAAGCCTATCTCGTGGTCGCGGCCATCTACCTTGTCCTGACGGCTGCATTCAAAGGCGTCTTCGCACTGATTGAGCGTGCCCTCTTCTCCTTCCGCTTTGCAGGGCGATGACGATGTTCCAGACATTCAATCTCCATCATGTCGAGTTTCTGCTGCAATGTGCGACGTGGACGGTCGTCCTCTCGGGAATTGCGCTTGCAGGCGGGGCCATCGGCGGATCGATTATCGCCCTCATGCGCCTCTCCCGTTTCGCCTGGCTGCGCTGGATCGCACAGGCCTATATCTATGTCATCCAGGGAACGCCCCTGCTCGTCATTCTCTTCATCGCCTATTTCGGCGTCGCCAATCTCGGCTATGACCTTCCGGCGATCTACGCGGCCGGCCTTGGATTTACGCTCTACAGCAGCGCGTTCCTCGGCGAGATCTGGCGCGGGTCGATCCAGTCGATCAACAAGGGGCAATGGGAAGCGTCGTTCGTGCTGGCGCTTGGCTGGCGGCACACGATGACCGACGTCATCATCCCGCAGGCGCTTCGCGTCGCCATTCCTCCGACGGTCGGCTTCTCCGTTCAGGTCGTCAAGAACACCGCGCTTGCTTCGGTCGTCGGCTTTATCGAACTGACGAGAGCAGGACAGATCGTCTCCAGCGCCACGTTTCAGCCGCTGCCCGTCTATCTGACGGTCGCAGCCATCTACTTCGGCATCTGCTCCATACTGTCCCATGCCAGCCGCCGCCTGGAGCGCCGCCTGCAGCAGGCAGCCAACTGAAGATCCGGTTCATCACACCAGGGAGGAAAGTATCATGCTATTGAAGAGACTTGCTGTCGGGGTCGCCGCGATGCTGGCGATGATATTGCCCGCAAAGGCCGAGAGCACGCTGGACGCCATCGTGCAGCGCGGCACTATCAATGTCGGCGTCGGCCTTGGAACGCCGCCTTATGGCCTGATGGACAGCAGCATGCAGCCCGACGGCTATGACGTGTCCGTGGCAAAGGCAATCGCCCGCGATCTCGGCGTCAAGGTCAACATCGTCGACACGACGGCAGCCAACCGCATCCCGAACCTGACTTCGGGCAAGCTCGACATCGTGATCTATTCGTTCTCGATCACCGCCGAGCGCGCCAAGGCCATCGCGTTCACCAACACGTACTATGTCGACCAGCAGGTCTATGTCGGTCCCGCCGACCAGCCGATCACCAAGATCGAGGATCTGGCCGGCAGGAAGATCGGCGTGACGCGGGCCAGCACGAACGACATCGTCATGACCAAAAAGGCCGTCGAAGGCGCACAGATCCAGCGCTATGACGATGACGCGTCGACATCCCAGGCGCTGTTCGCAGGCCAAGTCGAAGGCATCGTGACCAGCGGCGCGCTTGCCCGCGCCGTCGAGGAGCACGATCCCAACCTCAAGAAGCAGTTCGTCGTGGCGCAGGCGCCGATGGGCATAGGCCTGCGCCGCAACGACCCGGACTTCCTGCACTGGCTGAACACGGAGCTCTTCATGCTCCAGTCTACAGGTGAGCTGCAGGCCCTGCAGAAAAAATGGATGGGTGTCGAAGTCGACCTGCCCCGCTTCTGAGAATGACTGGATCCGGGACTCCCCCGGATCCACACATGCCGCTGCGATCGGTTTATCGAAGGTTTTTTCATGAAAATCACGGATGTGAAGGTGCGCTGCTGCCAGCGCAAACCAGGCGATTTTGCCGCCAGCGCGTTTCGAACCGGGGATTTCGCGAAGTTCGAATTTCTCACCGTCACCATGGCGACGGATACCGGGCTCGAGGCAACCGCCTTCGGGTTCGCCGGTCGTTCGGCGGCGGGCGCCGGCAGGCTGATTGCCGACACGCTGCGTCCGTTCTTCATCGGCCGCGACCCGCTCGACCGGGAAAAGGCATGGCACGATTTCCGGGTGGCCGACCGCTGGTGGGGCCACTTGCCGATCTATGCCTACGGACCATTCGACACCTGCCTCTGGCTGCTGTCGGCCACCGCCGCCGGGCAGCCTCTCTACAAATATCTCGGCGCCTTCCGCGAACGCGTGCCGGTCTATGGCAGCTCGATGATCCTGTCGGGGCCGCAGGACTATGTGAAAGAGGCGCTGCGCGCCAAAGCCGAAGGGTTGCGGGCCTACAAGCTCCATACACCGGGACTCGACCTCGACTACGACATCGACGTCCATCGCCAGGTCCGCGCCGCCGTCGGGCCGGATTTCACGCTGATGTCGGACCCGGTCTCGATGTTCAATCTCGAGCAGTCGATCCGCTTCGGCCGCGAGCTGGAAAGGCTCGACTTCTACTGGCTGGAAGAGCCTTTATACGACGAGGACGTGCATTCGCTGCGGGAGCTCGCCCGCACCCTCGAAATCCCGCTCGTCGGGACGGAAGTCCTTGCGAAGCACCCTTACAGCATCGCCGAATGCATCTCGACTCGTGTCGTCGATCGCGTCCGGGCAGACGTTTCCTGGACGGGCGGCGTCACGGGCGTCATGAAGACGGCCCGCCTCGCCGAAGCCTTCGGCGTCAATTGCGAGATCCATACCGCCATCTTCCACCCGATGGAGATCGTCAACCTGCATTGCGCCGCGGCGATCAAGAACTGCGACTTCTTCGAAGTGCTCTATCCAATGGAGAACTTCGCCTTCGGCCTCAAGCAGCCGCTGCCGATCAAGGACGGCTACGCCGCGCCGCCGTCAGCCCCCGGCCTCGGTGTCGAGATCGACTGGGATGCCATCGACAACAGCACGATCTGTGAGGCCTGAGCGCCATGATGAAAGCTGTCTGCCTCGAGGAACCCGGCAAGATCTCGCTGGTCGAATTGCCCGAACCAAAACCGGGCCCGGGCGAAGTCGCGGTGCGGATGGAGTATGTGGGGTATTGCGGTTCCGACCTGACGTCGTTTCGCGGCCTCAATCCGCTGATCTCCTACCCGCGCGTCCTGGGCCATGAAATCTCCGGCACCATCTCGGCGCTCGGCGACGGCGTCAGCGCGCTTGCGGTCGGCCAGTCCGTGACTATTCTTCCCTATTTCAATTGCGGCAGGTGCCATGCGTGCCGCCTTGGCAGGCCGAACGCCTGCAAGGACAACCGGACGATGGGCGTCCAGCGCGAGGGCGCGATGGCCTCGATCATCGTCGTTCCCGCGGGCAAGATCATTCCGGTCGAGGGCATGCGCCAGCGGGACCTCGCGCTGATCGAGCCGCTTGCCGTCGGCTTCCATGCCGTCCGCCGCTCCGAGCTTTCGGCTGGAGAAACCGTCGTCATCCTTGGCTGCGGCGTCATTGGGCTCGGCGCCTTGCTCGGCGCTGTCAGGCGGGGCTCACGCGTGATCGCAGTGGACCTTAGCGCCGACAAACTCGCCGTTGCCAAGGTGCTCGGCGCCACTGACACCATCGATGCGTCGCGCGAAGATGTCCTGGCGCATGTCCTGGAACTGACCAGTGGGGACGGTCCGCAGGTCGTCATCGAGGCGGTCGGCGCGGATGCGACCTTTCGGCAGGCGATCGATCTCGTGGCGTCCTGCGGCCGGGTCGTCTATGTCGGCTACGCCAAGAACAAGATCGCTTACGACACCAAGTTCTTCCTGCTCAAGGAGATGGATATCCGCGGGTCGCGCGGCTCCGAGATCGCCGATTTCCACGATGTTATCGGCTATCTGAAGCAACATCGGGACGCCGGCGACCGCATCGTCTCACGCGTCGTGCCAATCGAGGAAGCCGGTGCGGCCATGCAAGCCTGGGACAAGAACCCCGGAGGCTTCACCAAGATCGTCGTCCGGATCGAAGCGAAGGAAGACGCATGAGCATCAAGGATATCTTCGGGCTGGAGGGGCAGCATGCGCTGGTGACCGGCGGCGGAAGCGGTCTCGGCCTTGCGATCGCCACCTGTTTCGTCGAAGCCGGCGCCAAGGTGACGATCGTCGGCACCAACGCCGCGAAGCTCGCTGCCGCCTGCGAGACGCTGGGGCCTTCCGCCACGAGCCATGTCTTCGACGTGACCGACACTGCCGGTGCCACGGGTTTCGCCAGCGAGGTGGCAAAAAAATCCGGACGCGTCTCGATCCTCGTCAACAATGCCGGCAACACGGTCAAGAAGCCGCTCGGCGAGATGAGCGTCGAGGCTTTCAATTCGGTGCTGAACGTCCATGTCGGCGGCGCCTTCGCCCTCTCGCGCGCCTTCCTGCCGCAGGTGACGGAAGCAAGGGGCAGCATTCTTTTCACCGCCTCGATGAGCTCTTTCCTCGGCATTCCCAACGTGATCGGCTATTCGGCGGCGAAAGCCGCCTATGTCGGCATGGTGAGGGCGCTCGCGGCCGAACTTGCGCCCAGCGGGATACGCGTCAACGGTGTGGCACCAGGCTGGATCGACACCGCGCTTCTACGCCAGGCCACCGCAGCCGATCCGGAAAGGGCGCGCAAGATCAACAGCCGCATTCCCATGGGTCGTTTCGGCGAGGGCGCCGATATCGGCTGGGCCATGACCTATCTCGCCTCACGCGCCTCAGCCTATGTGACCGGCCATATACTGGTGGTCGACGGCGGCGCGCTGCACGGCTTCTGACACCATAGTTTTTCGAGGGAGAAAACAGATGACGACCGATACTGACAAGGCGATCTTCGAAGTCATCCGCAAGGAACTCTTCACGGCCGTCGTCGGCGACGTGCTCGATGTAATGGGCCACCGCCGGCAGTTCCTGCCGGCCGGGATCGTGCCGTTGCAGCCGGAGATGAAAGTCATCGGCCGCGCGATGCCGGTGCTGGAGGCGGACGTGTTTTCCGGCGGTTCGCCGGATGCGCACGGTCCGCTCGCGAACAAACCGTTCGGCCTCATGATGGAAGCGCTGGACAGCCTGACGGAGAACGATGTCTACATCGCCAGCGGCTCCTCCTTCCGCTACGCGCTGTGGGGCGGGCTGATGTCCACCAGGGCCCAGAAGCTGAAGGCTGCCGGCGCCGTCCTCAACGGCTATATCCGCGACTCCTGGGAAATCGAAAAGCTCGGCTTTTCGGTCTTCTCGCGCGGCATCTATGCCCAGGACCAGGGCCCGCGAGGCAAGGTGATCGACTATGGCTGCCCAATCGAGATCGAAGGCATCCTGGTAACGCCCGGCGACCTGATCTTCGGCGACCGCGAGGGCGTGCTTGTGATCCCGCGCGAGGCGGAAAAGGAAGCGATCGAGCGCGCGATCGAGAAGGTCAGCACAGAGAACAAGGTCGCAACCGCGATCCGCGACGGCATGAGCGCCTGCGAAGCCTTCCGTACCTTCGGCGTCATGTGAGCCGACGATGGACGATCCTCGTCTGCTCCTGCTCTGCGATCACGACAATGTGCTGGTCGCCTGCCGGCGCATCGAAGCCGGTGAGACCATCATCGTTGGCGGCGAGTCGCGCATTCTGATCAAGGCCGTGGAGCTCGGCCACAAGCTGGCGCGGCTGCCGATCGCCCCGGGGATGAAGGTCATCAAATACGGCGTCCCGATCGGCTCGGCGACGCGGTCGATCGGACCCGGCGAGCACGTCCATATTCACAATCTGAAGAGCGACTACACCAAAACGCACGTAATAGCGGAGACCGGATCATGACCGGCGAACAGTCCACCATCCTCGGCTATCTCAGGCCGGACGGTCGCAAGGGCATCCGCAACATTGTGATCGTGGCCTATCTGGTAGAGTGCGCGCATCATGTCGGTCGCGAAATTGTCTCCCATTTCCGCGGCAGGGACGTGCATCTGATCGGCTTTCCAGGCTGCTTTCCCAATCCCTATGCGCAGCGGATGATGGAGCGTCTGTGTACGCATCCCAATGTCGCCGCGGTACTGCTGCTGTCACTGGGATGCGAAAGCTTCAACAAATTCTCGCTCGCCCGCACCGTCGAGGCAAGCGGACGGCCGGTGGCCACGCTGACGATCCAGGAAAACGGCGGTACTTTGTCGACGATTTCCGACGGCATCGAATGGGTCGGGCAACGCCTGCAAGAGCTGGGCGCGGTCGCGAGAGTGCCAATGGATGCGAGTGAACTTATTGTCGGCACGATCTGCGGCGGGTCGGACGGCACCAGCGGCATGACCGGCAACCCCGCCGCCGGCCTTGCCTTCGATCGGCTGGTCCGTGCGGGAGCAGCCTGTATTTTCGAGGAGACCGGCGAGCTGATCGGCTGCGAAGAGATCATGGCGAGCCGTGCCGTGACGCCTGAACTCGGCGTCGAGCTGCGCGCCTCCGTGGCAAAGGCAGCGCAATACTACGCGACGCTAGGCTATGGCAGTTTCGCTCCGGGCAATGCCGATGGCGGCCTATCCACCATCGAGGAGAAATCGATGGGTGCCTATGCCAAATCGGGCTCGTCGCCGATTT
The DNA here is from genome assembly GCF_006442185.1 of Mesorhizobium sp. B2-4-1. NCBI lineage: Bacteria > Pseudomonadati > Pseudomonadota > Alphaproteobacteria > Hyphomicrobiales > Phyllobacteriaceae > Mesorhizobium > Mesorhizobium sp. B2-4-1. The sequence continues at coordinate 256,154 of NZ_VFVN01000007.1, forward strand.
CGGGCCTCATCAAGCCGGGCGACATTCCCCCTGGCGGCGGACTCTACCTGATGGATGTCGTGCCGGACGGGGACGTGCGTTTTGGCTTCCCCAACATCTCGGACAATGCCGAGATCGTGGAGCTCATCGCTTCCGGTTGTCACCTCACGCTCTTCGTCACCGGCCGCGGTTCGGTCTCGGGGTCGGCGGTCGCACCGGTCATAAAGATCTGCGCCAATCCCGAAACATACCGTCGCCTGTCGGGCGACATGGACGTCGATGCCGGACGTATCCTCGAAGGGGCCGCCACCTTGTCGGATGTCGGCGACGAAATCTTCAATCTGGTTCTTGCTGTCGCCAATGGCCATGCGACGAAATCCGAACAACTCGGGCACCGCGAATTCATCCTGACCTACAAGACTTTCGAACCGATCGGTCCCGCATGTCTGCCGGGCGCACAGCCAAAGGCTGGTCACCGAAGCTGAAGCTGCCGGCGTTTGCCGCATGCTTGCGAGCGTAGCTTGCGTCTGTGCTGAAGCTGCGCGATCCCCTTGACCCTGAGTAAGAGCAATGCGTGGCGGGCCGAACAATCTGGCGACAAGCTCACTCGTTTTGTTTGAAGCGCGGCACGCCGAAACGGATTCATGCGAGCCGCTTAGGTCTTGTTTTGCATGTCGCTAGATCGAACCGAGGTTGCTTGGGCAAACCAGCATTGGGCTGGCGGCTCGCAACCGCCTCACCTCCATACGGACAATTCAAATCAGCGGGCCTGCGTCAGCCATACGCCGCTTCCTGATATCTGGGGGAAGCGTCTTCTCGTTTTGGCGAGGGTTCTGTTCCGCCGGCGCGAATGAGCTGCCTGCCTGGTCGGAAAAAAACAGCTTCCAGCGGCCCGGGCGGAACGCTACCCGGCTCTTCTGGGCCGCGGGATGATCGACGGGCAGCTCGATCTCGACGCGCTGGCGTTCGCCGCCGATCTCGAGTTCCACCCGGCGGGTGCCGGCGACGCGGCGGCTGGCGACCACCGTGCCGGCGATGCAGCCAGAGCAGCCGCTCAGCAATTCGACGTCGTGCGGGCGGAAGTACAGCCTGGCATTGCCGCTGGCGGCGTCCGGCGCCGACAGCCCGATCGGGCGATCGGCGAGCCAGACCTCGCCATTCTCGACCTTGACGGGAAGCGAGCTCGATTCGCCGATGAAGCCATAGACGAAAGGCGAGTTCGGCCTGTCATAGATGTCATCGGCGGTGCCGACCTGCTCGATGCGGCCCTGGCTCATCACCACGACGCGGTCGGCAAGCTCCAGCGCCTCTTCCTGGTCGTGGGTGACGAAGACGGTGGTGTGGCCGGTGGCGTCATGGATGTCGCGCAGCCAGCGGCGCAGTTCCCGGCGCACCTGCGCATCGAGCGCGCCGAACGGCTCGTCGAGCAGAAGCACTTTGGGTTCGATCGCCATGGCGCGCGCCAGCGCGACGCGCTGGCGCTGGCCACCGGATAGCTGCGCCGGATAGCGCTTTTCCAGGCCCGAGAGCTGGACCAAGTCGAGCAGTTCGGAGGCGCGGCGGCGGATCTCCTGCGCCGGCGGCCGCGTCGAGCCCTGCCGGACCTTGAGGCCGAAGCCGATATTGTCCGAGACCGTCATGTGCCGGAACAGCGCGTAGTGCTGGAAGACGAAGCCGACATTGCGCTCCTGGATCGATTTGTGCGAGGCGTCCTCGTCGCCGAAGAAGATCTTGCCGCGCGTCGGCCGCTCCAGCCCGGCAATCAGCCGCAGCAGCGTCGTCTTGCCCGAGCCCGACGGCCCCAGCAACGCGATCAGCTCGCCCGACTTGATGTCGAGCGACACGTCATGGAGCGCGGGAAACCGCTCGAACTCCTTGCGCACATTGGCAACGCGAACTTCCATCAACAGTCCCTTTGTAGTGGCTGCATGCCGTTATCCCAAATCGGTTCCCGCTTTTGGGCGACATCAAATCCTTGGTCATGCATGTCGTTATCCCAAAACCGGTTTCCACTTTTGGGCGACATGCATCAATGTCCACGCGCCGCGGCGATCTCGGCGCCGTAACGCATCTCGAGCAGTGTCTTCAGGACCAGCGTCACCAGCGCCAGGCCGGCCAGCAGCGAGGCGACGGCAAAGGCGCCGACGGCGTTGTATTCATTGTAGAGGATCTCGACATGCAGCGGCATGGTGTTGGTCAGGCCGCGTATGTGGCCCGACACCACCGAGACCGCGCCGAACTCGCCCATGGCGCGCGCATTGCACAAGAGCACGCCGTAAAGCAGCCCCCATTTGACGTTGGGCAGCGTCACATACCAGAAGGCCTGCCAGCCATTGGCGCCGAGCGACAGCGCGGCCTCCTCGTCGCCATTGCCCTGTTCCTGCATCAGCGGGATCAGTTCGCGGGCCACGAAGGGGAAGGTGACGAAGATGGTGGCCAGCACAATGCCGGGCACGGCGAACAGGATGACGATGCCGTGCGCCTTCAGCCAGGCGCCGAGCAGCCCCTGGGCGCCGAACAGAAGCACATAGACCAGGCCCGAGATGACCGGCGAGACCGAGAACGGCAGGTCGATCAGCGTGGTCAGGAAGGCCTTGCCCTTGAACTCGAACTTGGCGATCGCCCAGGCGGCCGAGATGCCGAAGACGACATTGAGCGGCACCGAGATCGCCGCCACCAGCAGCGTCAGCCGGATCGCCGAGCGCGTGTCGGTATTGCCGAGCGCTTCGGTGTAGGCGCCGACGCCCTTGGCGAAGGCTTCGTTGAAGACGATGATCAGCGGCAACAGCAGGAAGATGCCGAGGAAGGCGAAGGTGATCGCCATCAGCACGGCCTGCGCCGGGCGGCTTTCGGTTACCGCCGCCGAGCGGCTGTCGTGATGCGGCTCGTAGGATTTGATCTCCGGATCAGCCATAGCGCTTGCGGCTCCATGTCTGCGCCAGGTTGACGATGAGCAGCATCAGGAACGACAGCGCCAGCATGATCGCGGCGATGGCGGTCGCCGCCGGGTAATTGTACTCCTCCAGCCGGATGACGATCAAAAGCGGCGCGATCTCGGACTTGTAGGGCAGGTTGCCGGCGATGAAGATGACCGAGCCGTATTCGCCGACGCCGCGCGCGAAGGCCAGCGCGAAACCGGTGACGATGGCCGGCGCCAGGCCGGGGAACAGCACGCGGGTGACGATCTGGAAGCGGCTGGCGCCCAGCGTGGCGGCGGCCTCCTCCACCTCCTTGTCGATCTCCTCCATGATCGGCTGCACGGTGCGCACGACGAAGGGCAGGCCGATGAAGACCAGCGCGATGACGATGCCGAGCGGGGTGTAGGCGACCTTGAGCCCAAGCGGCAGCAACAGTTTGCCGATCCAGCCATTGGGCGCGTAGAGCGTGGTCAGCGCGATGCCGGCCACCGCCGTCGGCAGCGCGAAGGGCAGGTCGACCATGGCATCGACGATGCGGCGGCCGGGAAAGCGGTAGCGCACCAGCACCCAGGCGACCAGCGTGCCGAACACGACATTGACGGCGGCCGCGACAAAGGCGGTGCCGAAGCTGATCTCCAGCGCGTTGATGGTGCGGCGGTCGGTGGCGATCGCCCAGAAATCGGTCCAGCCGAGCGCCGCAGAGCGCCAGATCAGCCCCGACAGCGGAATGAGGATGATGAGGGTAAGGTAGGCAAGCGAGAAGCCGAGCGTCAATCCGAAACCCGGAATGACGCTCGGCTGTCGAAATCGCCAACCCGCCCGAGCGGGTGCTGTGATGGCCACTGCTGTCATGGAGTTCCGGATCGCCCCACTCTTCAAGCCAGATTGCCCTTCGCTATGACTTCAAGAGCCTTGGGCGTGCAAGTTCGTTGAAAGATACGGCGCCTACTTCCATTCGCCCAAAGGCGTGTGGATTTTCTTCCTTCGCCGTCATTCGGGCTTTCTCCAGCTCTTCTGACTACTCCTTACTGCGCAGGTCTCCAGGTCTGGTTGGATGAGCACCATCACCGAAATGATAGGGTACGCGCATTCTTCAATCGTCGAAAAATTAAGCCAGAAGTTTGCATGTCGCGACCAGCGTTGGGTCCCGAGCATCCACCGCGCGCATACCGCCCGGCAGACGGCGTTCGGCGGATCGGACGGCAGAATTTGCAGACGTCGTCGTGTGGACCAGGCGACGCCGACAATGACGAAAGCGAAGCTATGGCAGCAAGTAGTAGCGAACACAATCGCGCGCGGATCAGCCGACAGTCGGAAGTGGGACCCTTGCTCAAAAGAATAGGTTGGCCACGCCACTAAGATATCTCACGCGTTCCCGTGATGGCCTTCTACGCAATACAAAACCAACGCATCATGGAGCGCATAAATCAGATTAGAAATCCGCCTGGGGAGGAGGATATGAAAAACATCTCAAATGACCTGATGGAAATTGCCGGCCGAATTCGCCCTGCGCGGGAAGCCTTCGCGGAGGCGGACAGGAGGAGGGTCGAATCCGCTTTGGAGGCAGGACGACTTCTTTGCCAGGCCAAGGACGACTGCCTGCACCAGCAATGGATGGCTTTCCTGAGATGGGCCGATATGGATGAACAAGAGGCTCGAAAGCTGATGCAGCTTGCCCGCGCGGGACTGACATCGTGCGTCGTTTCGGAAATCGGCGGCATCGATGCGGCACTGGCCTATCTTGTGGAGGCAAGATTGCCCGAGCCGGAAGAGTGCCTGACCGTGGGCCGCGTAGGCTGGCCGGAAAAGAACACGCCCTTCGCGATTATCAAACCCAATGCCGCGCATCCCGGCTATTACGATATCGCCATTGCCGACATGTGGGCCAATCCAGCAACGGTTTTCTCATCGAGAAAGCCGCTTCGGGGGGAAAGCATGAGGCAAGCCGACGGATCGTTCTTCAACAGCCTCTGGCATATTGTCGATCGTGAATTGGATGTCCCGCATTCGCAGCGCGAGTTCCAGATGATGCCGGCGGATCTGTTCTCGCGAGATGGTGCCTTCCTCTTCGCCAAGCCTGTCTCCGCGGCTGACAGTGCGACGGAAAGCGAGGCGCACAGCTACATTCTTTGAATGTTCGCCGGCAAATGCGACCGCGCGCAACCCGCAACAATTCCATTGCAAGGACCGGAAAAACGCCCTGCCGGCCTCGGCGTGCTCTGCCTAGCCTTGTTCGTCACGGCAGAACACTCCAGCGCGCAGTCTCACCCGGACGAAGATCTATCATGCTCAGGCGAGGCTGTTCGAGGGCAATTTCCTGACTCGGCTCCCGGACGGCAAGTTGAAGCGAGAACCGAACTACCTCTAAGAGCATGGCAAAAAGACCAAACGGCCGCCGACCGGAATTTTGACGGAAAATGAACTCAAGCAATCGACGCGCCAATGAAGCGCCGTCAGCCGGCTTGCAGCCGAGCGTGGCTGCGCGCCGGATCATCTCGTCTCGTCCATTTGCAATGGCCATCAGCACTTAGCGTTGTCAAACCGCGCCAGACGACCGTCCGGGCCCATACCAGGTCTCGGAAGTGGTAATGTCTTATCCGATTGCGCACTCCATTTTCTTGGCCGCTGCTGGCTTAATCGCGTCAGTTGTCATCATCAGAGTGGCGGTTACATGCGCATCGCGATTGTTGGTTCGGGTTACGTGGGTCTTGTATCGGGCGCTTGCCTGGCTGATTTCGGCCATCAAGTCGTCTGCGTCGATAAGGCGGAGGCCAAGATTGCCGATCTCCAGGCCGGAAGAATGCCGATCTATGAGCCAGGTCTCGACGACCTCGTCGACAAGAATTCCGCGAGCGGCCAGCTCACCTTCACCAGCACGCTTACAGCGGCAGTCGCCGATGCGAACGTGGTGTTCATTGCCGTCGGGACGCCTTCGAGGCGAGGCGACGGCCATGCCGATCTGTCCTATGTCTACGAAGCGGCCCGGGAAATCGCGGCCGCTGTTCACGGGTTCACCGTGGTGGCAATCAAATCCACGGTGCCGGTGGGCACGGGGGATGAGGTCGAACGGATCATCCGCCAATGCAATCCGCTGGCCGATGTGGCCGTCGTCTCCAACCCGGAATTCCTGCGCGAAGGAGCCGCGATCGACGACTTCAAACGACCAGACCGGATCGTTATCGGCCTCCCGTCGGACGAGCGTGGCCGGGAGGTGATGGCGGAGGTGTATCGGCCGCTCTATCTCAACCAGGCACCCATCCTGTTTACCGGCCGCCGCACGTCCGAGCTGATCAAATATGCGGCCAACGCCTTCCTGGCGCTCAAGATCACGTTCATCAACGAGATCGCGGATCTCTGCGAGAGCGTGGGCGCGAACGTGCGCGAGGTAGCGCGGGGCATCGGGCTCGACAATCGCATCGGCTCAAAGTTCCTGCACGCCGGCCCGGGCTATGGAGGATCCTGTTTTCCAAAAGACACGCTGGCCTTGGTCAAGACGGCGCAGGACAGCGGCGCGCCATTGCGCCTGATCGAAACGACGGTCGCCGTGAACGATCAGCGAAAACGCACCATGGCGCGCAAGATCGTATTTGCCTGCGGCGGAGATGTCCGCGCAAAGACAGTGGCCTTGCTGGGTCTTACCTTCAAACCCAACACCGATGACGTCCGTGAAGCGCCTTCCCTCTCGATCATCCAGGCCTTGATCGATTTTGGAGCAAATGTCCGAGTGTATGACCCCGAAGGCATGGAACAGGCGAAAATCGTGCTCGGCACAAGCGTAAGCTATGCCGAAGGCGCCTATGAATGCGCCGAGGGCGCCGACGCGCTGGTCATCGTGACCGAGTGGAATCAGTTCCGCGCCCTGGATTTTGAACGACTGTCCCGCACGATGTCGAAACGGGTGGTGGTCGACCTGCGCAACATTTACCGGCGGGAAGACATCTCCAAGCACGGCTTCGAGTACGTGAATATCGGTGAGGGAGCGGTCGGAGACAAGGCAGTTTTCGCCGCGGCCGCGGAATGAGGTATCTGGTCACCGGCACCGCAGGATTCATCGGTTTTCACCTGGCGCGCCGGCTGCTCGACGACGGTCATCGCGTCACCGGCTTCGACGGCATGACGCCATACTATGACATCGTCCTGAAGCAGTCCCGACACGCCCTGCTTGAAAGATACGACGCCTTTCGCGCCCATATCGGCCAACTGGAAGACCTGGATGCCCTTCGCCGCGCCGCGGACTACGCCCGGCCCGATGTGATCGTGCATCTGGCCGCGCAGGCCGGTGTCCGCTACTCAATCGACAATCCGCGAAGTTACACGGACAGCAATCTCGTCGGCTCGTTCAACGTCCTTGAGCTTGCGCGTGATCTCAAGCCCCGGCATTTGCTCCTTGCGTCCACGAGCTCGGCCTATGGAGCGAACGACAAGATGCCATTCGTCGAAACCGACAAGGCTGATTGGCCGTTAACCTTCTATGCGGCCACGAAGAAGGCGATGGAGGCGATGGCGCACTCCTATTCACATATCTTCGGAACGCCGACCACATGTTTCCGCTTCTTCACCGTATATGGCCCCTGGGGCCGGCCCGACATGGCGCTCTTCAAATTTGTCGACGCGATCGAGAACGGCCGTCCGATCGAAGTGTATGGCGAAGGCCTGATGAAGCGCGATTTCACTTATATCGATGATCTCGTCGAAGCCATCGTCCGACTCGTCGAATGCACGCCTGCGACAGGTCGCGCGGCGTCCGCTCCCGGCGTCGTCGACACGCTGTCACCCGTCGCGCCGTGGCGTGTCGTCAACATAGGCGGCGGCGAGCCTGTCGGGCTGCTGCCTTTCATCAAGACGATCGAGAACTGCCTGGGCAAACGCGCCATCCGCAAGATGTTGCCGATGCAGGCTGGCGACATGCGGGCAACCTATGCCGACCCCCGCCTGCTGGAGACCCTTACGGGCTTTCGCCCTTGCACCAGCGTCGAGGACGGGGTGACCGCCTTCGTACGCTGGTATCTGGAAGAACGGCCGTCGCGGCCGACAATCGCCGCCTGAAGCGCGCAGACCTGTGCTCCGTGCACGCGCCTAGGTCCTTGGCGCGACACAGGTTGGTCATGCCGAGGCCAGCTTGGCATGTATCCTGGGCCTTTCGCCATGCCAGGATGTCACCTCAATGGCGGCTCCGTCTCCACAAAGCACTGTAAAGCCGCTGTCGGTATGAGTTTGGACCTGGCCGGTCAGCCCGATATGGCGCCCAGGCGGGGCAAACATGCGCGCCTTGTCGATCACGATCTTGGCACCGGCAGTGAAAGTGAAGGCGCCCGGATAGGGATCGCCGATGGCGCGGACGAAACGAAGGACATTCTCGGCAGCATCGCTCCAGTCGATTATTCCGTCATCGGCCGTGCGCTTTGCGCAATAGCTGGCAAGGGATTCGTCCTGCGCGACGCCCACGGCCTTGTCACGACTTATCGCCGAAACGACAAGCGGCGTCATCTCGAACAGTGCCTGCTTGTGCTTGTCGTAAAGCGAGCGCGCGGTCTCGTCCGGTGCCACGGCAAAAAGCTTCTGGAGGACGATAGGGCCACTGTCGACACCCTCGTCGAGCCGGAAGAAAGTCGAGCCCGTCTCCTTTTCATTCGCAATGATCGTCCAGGGGATCACCGCCCTGCCCCGAAAACGCGGTAACGGCGCCGGGTGAAAGCCGATCGAGCCATATCGGGCGACCGAGCGAAATTCGCCGCGGCAGATTTGCGACCAGCCGACCACCATCGTCAAATCGGGCCGCTCGGCTTCGAGCCTGTCGATCGTGTCGGGCGCATTGATGTCCTTGGTCAGGTGGACCGCGGCCCCGGCCAGACGTGCCGGCCCCGCCAGATCGACGAAATCGGAATGGCGTTTGGAAGCTTCGCCCGCAAGGGTGACAAGCAGCGAAGGCGTCATGCCAGCTTCGACAAGGGCATCGAATGCGACCCGAGATCCCTCCACCGCACCGACAAAGGCTATGCGCATGAATTCAAGGCTCCAACTCACCGGCGTGAGCGATAGATGGACACAGATCTCTTCTATTGTCTGCTTCGTTTCTGCGCCCAAGTCCTCCTTTAGAGGTAAACGGCAGCCGGCGATGCATCCCTATGTGCAACTCGTCCGTTCAAAGAAAGCTGGGTATTTAGGGGTTGCGACAGCGGGATTGGAATACGCGATGGACAGCTTCGCCGGCTTGGCATTTCTGGATCGCAGCGCCACTACAGTCGGGAAGGGCGGATCTGATCTGCTACGCATGGCGATCCTGCTTTCTGGACGCCGACGCATTTGTGCTTTCGTCCCGCTACGAAGATTGCGCGGTACCACTCAAGGCCATGGCCGGCAGCCCGCCCATCGCGTCCTTCGACTGCGACGTCATACATGCTGCGCTACGATCCCCAAGGACTGAAGACCTGTCACCATGCTGACGACCACCCGTCTGACATTGCATAAGATCGACGCCCGGATCAGGATGACGTGGGCTGCGTCGGGCGCAGACGCGTTTCTTGTCTCCTATCCCGAATCCGGAGCAACCCAGCTTAGACATATCCTTTCGGAATACTTTCGTCGCCACGCCAACGGCGAAAATGTCCATCTTTCGCCAATGTTCGAGGTTCTTCCGGATTTCGATCTCGATCCGACGAGGGGCATCTCGGCTTTTCGTTACACAGATGAGCGCCATCGTGTGCCGCTCGTCCTGGTTTCGCACCTCACCTATAGACGCTCGCTTTTTCTCAACCGACCCATCATCTTCATGACTCGAGATCCGCGCGACGTAATCGTGTCAGCTTATTTCGATGCCACACGTCACAAACGCTGCTTCGAAGGCACCATGGACGCGTTCATTGCCGATCGCGAACAAGGCCTGCCGGCTCTGATAGTATATCTGAATGATTGGGGTAGAGGTCTAAAGCATCACGTAAGTGCAGTATTGGGCTATGGGGAACTGACGGAAGACCCTATGGGTGCCTGCACGCGTATCCTGAGATTTCTCGGCCACACACCGTCCGTGCGCGCGCTTCAGGATTCTATCGACGCCTCGCGTTTCGATGTAATGCGTGAGCATGAGATGGCGGGCGGCCTAGCGGCCCACGATGGCGAAAGCCAGCATGCGCGTCCCGGCAAGGTCGGCGGCTTTTCCGATCATCTTAGTGATGCGCAAGCCGAACTCATTGAGCAGACCTGCATCGACTGGCTAACTCCAGCCGCGATCGAACTGCTTGCCCGTGGCGGAACGCGGCTCGCATGCGGCTGGTATGAACTTCGCCGCCAATTCATGGATGAACACGGCCAAGGCGAGACGATCAAGAGAGATCTTCCTGTCGTCGAATCCCTTTCCACCAATCCATGCAGCAACTTGGCGGAGATCGCCGAGAAGTATGGAAATAATCCATCGACGTCCTGACGTTAAGAGGGGAGTAAATGCGACTTGCGATTGTGCAGGCGGGCCTGGGTGCAGGAGGGACGGAGCGCGTCGTCAGTCTGCTTGCCGCAGATCGATGCAGGCGCGGAGATGAAGTCCATCTATTTGCTTTCGTGGGAGAGCAAGACAAGAGCTATTTTGCCCTGCACCCGAAGGTCACCGTCCACAGACTTGTAGAGGATGGAGCTTCGCGGCTTTCGAAACTCGGATTTGTCCGCAGCTTGCGGCGCGTGGTCGTGTTGCGCGCGGAATTCAAGCAGCTTCAGCCCACTCTGATCGTTTCATTTCTAACAAAGATTAATATTCTTTGCCTGCTGGCGGCGAGAAATCTTGGCATCCGGGTTATTATCTCGGAAAGAAACAATCCCAAAGCGCAGAAAAAACACGCCGCTTGGCGGCTCGTTTCTGGCATTATACTCCGGCAGGCGGATCGGCTCGTCATGCAGACTGATGCGATTGTCAAGACGCTTCCGGATACGCTCAGAAAAAAAGCCCACGTTATCGGAAATCCTTGCGAGGTCATCGGAAATCCGTGCGAGGCGACCGATGCCTACAAAGACCATGGCAATGAGATGTTTCGCCTGGTCGCCGTCGGACGCCTGGTGGAACAGAAAGGCTTCGACACGCTGATAAAGGCGTTTGCTAAAGTCGCCAGCGAATTTCCGGCATGGGCGTTGACAATCTTCGGCGAGGGACCTGATCGGGTTCTTCTTCAACGTCAGATCGATGCGTTGGATTTGGAGGACAGGGTAAAGCTTGCCGGCATTACCGAGCGTCCGGGCGAATGGGCGCGCGACGCCTCCCTCTTTGTCCTGCCGTCACGCTACGAAGGCTTTCCCAACGTGCTGATCGAGGCGATGGCGGCAGGCCTGCCCGTCGTCGCAACGGACTGCGATTTCGGTCCATCCGAAATCATCGAACCAGGCGTTTCGGGTCTGCTGGTACCAGTCGACGATGTTGCCGAGTTGGCATCCGCGATGGCATGCCTGATGCGAAACAATGCTCTTCGCCACAAAATGGGTAGATCGGCCCGGAAAACGATCGATCGGTTCTCAATGCAGCAGATTGCGGAGAAATGGGACTCCGCTTTGACGAAATTCTGAAAATGAAGGCAATCGATCACGAACTCAGTTATTCAGGTGCGCGATCTACGAATGAAAAATATCCGATGCCGGACAAGAACACCTCGAGCGTTTTCAAATCTGGCGCACATATCCTGATGTTCATCCGGAGAATGATCTTTGATAGGCGCACTTTACAGCCAATGTAACTAAAAGCGGCGACCTGTCGCGCGTGGAAGGCAATGCCCGCACATCGTCCCTGATTGGGATCGGTCTCAAGACACAAGGCACATGTAGACTTCGAGATTGTGTCCCGTGGCGTGGCCTGGCTTTTGACCACTACGAAGCCTTGCGGTTGGCCAGAGGACGTATCAGCGAGCCGCGGCAGGCATGCCGATGAAAGGAGCATCGCTCATGAAACGCACGTTCGACCTGCTCGGTGCCGCCTGCCTTCTGCTGCTGATGTCGCCCTTCATCGCGGTGCTTTCAATAGCAGTCGCGCTGCTTCTTGGGCGGCCTGTTTTTTTCCGCCAGGAACGTCCCGGCCTGCACGGGAAACCATTCAAGATAATCAAGCTCAGAACGATGACCGATCGTCGGGATCGTCATGGCCGGCTGCTTCCCGATGCTGACAGGCTGACTGGCTTTGGCAGCTTTCTGCGCGCAAGCAGCCTTGATGAGCTGCCCGAATTGATCAATGTATTGCGGGGTGAGATGAGCCTCGTCGGGCCTCGTCCCCTCTTGATGGAGTATCTCCCCCGCTATAGCCCTGAGCAGGCGCGTCGTCACCAAGTCATTCCCGGCATCACAGGTTTGGCGCAGGTGAACGGCCGCAACGCACTTGATTGGGAGAACCGCTTCGTCCTGGACGTCTGGTATGTCGATCACCGGACCTTCGCACTTGACCTGAAAATTCTCTGCCTGACCTTTTACAAGATCTTCACCCGAGAGGGGATCAGCGCCGCGGGACACGCCACCATGCCCGAGTTCATGGGCTCGCAGGTTTTGCAGTCGGGCGGGCCGTTGAGGACGTCTGGATCGCGCCTGCCACGGTTGGCCGCAAGGGTTGCAGCCATCGGTATTCTGCTAGAACTTGGGACTGCCGCTTTCGTTTTTGTTGTCGATCCATATGGGATCAACCATCATCTGGAGATTCCTGATTTCAATGCCGAAAAGACACATCGCCTTTCGATCGGTACGACAGCCGAGCGCTCACTACGTCTATGGCTCACCGACTACGACACTTTGATCCTCGGCGGCTCGCGGGCGCGCGTCGGGCTTGATCCCGCCGGACCGAGCCTAGCTAGGCTGAAGGCCTACAATGCCGCGGTTCCGCATGCGAGCATGGTCGAACTCTATGACATTGGCATGTTCGCCCTGGCTCACGGCGCACCCCGCCGGATGATCGTCAATCTCGATTTCTCCATGTTTGAGGCGGACCGAACGGAAACCCAAGATTTTCCGGAGTCCGGCTTTGCCGGAGTTCCAATGCCTATCGTTTATGCGCGGTCCCTGTTCTCCCCCGAAAGCTTTATCGACGCTTTGCGGACGGTGCACGCCAACAGCATTGGATTTCGGGAGACCGACAAGGAAGACGGTTTTCACCAGATCATGTTGGCACATAATTACAGCTACAGACAGGTGTCCGACCAGAGGCTGAATCGGTTGATGGCGGAGTTTTCGTCTCCCGGCAGCTTCGATTATGACATCACCAGAATCGGCCTGTTGCATGACCTGCTGGATCGTCTCACCGCCGCTGGAGTAGACGTCACGCTCTTCATTTCGCCGATACATGCTCGTCAGATGGAAGCACTCAGGGCCATGGGGCTACTCCCGGTTTACGACCGCTGGCGTGTGGATCTGACGTATACCGTAAGTCAGGTCAACGCATCCAAGACAGCCACGTCTGAAGTGAAACTGTGGGATTTTAGCGGCTATAACTCCGTTACAATGGAAGACATTCCGGATCCGGGCGATCGTCATCAGACGATGCGGTGGTACTGGAGCTCTGCGCGTTACACTCCGGCCTTGGGAGAGTTGATGCTGGATCGCATGCTCGGCCAAGCCTATTCGGGCCCGTCGGATTTCGGCATATCTCTTACCGGATCCAACCTTAGATCAATCCTCGACCAACAGCGAAAGAGGCGCACCATATATGTCGTGCTTCATCCCGAGGAGATTAATAGGATATGGAGCCGTTTGCTTTTATTTAAATTTACAAAGCCAAATATCTAGGCAATTTTCTCTTTATTATTTCGGTATGTCTTATAGTTCTACTTTTTTGTTCCGCATATATTTAGCGATAAAACGGCCATGAAGCTGCTACCGCTAATGGGGTAGGCCATCGGTCGTAGCGGCGATCAGGTCCTAGCTTATTGGGGTTGCGACAGGACCAAACTTGGTCGTGGCGGCTTTCTGGTTTCTGCCGATGATGGATGCATCGGCAGAAACAATCCCGGAGAACGACCAAGGGACGCGTACTGCCGATCAAGAATGAGCGGGGCGACTTTGGCTACGGTTGCGATGATCGGAAGACTGGCTCGACGGGTGCTGCAAGCTGCCAGGCGCAAGAGTGCGGGCCGCACGCGCCTGGCCAATATCGCACACCTTCTGACCGGCAATTTTCTTGGCTCATTGCTGGCGCTTGTAGCCTTTACGCTTTCAGCACGAGCGCTTGGCGTGACGAACTATGGTGAGCTTGCATTGATCATCGCGTTCACAAGGGTCGTCGAGCGCGTTGTCAGCTTCCAGTCGTGGCAGCCAATTATCAAATACGCAGCCGGCATGAACGCATCCGAGGGCCACGAGAATTTGCGCGTCCTCATGAAGTTCGGCCTGCTTATCGATGTCGGCGCCGCTGTCAGCGCCTGGGTCGTCGCCATTGGCGCGGCCCTTCTCATTGCGCCGGTTTTCGGTTGGTCGACGCAAATTGTGCATCTTCTTGTTCTCTACTCCAGCGTTCTGCTATTTCAGATTTCCGGCGTCCCCGTGGCTGTCCAACGCATGGCCGGCAACTTTCGCCTCCTCGCCTATGGGCAGCTGCTCAACGCCGTTCTGCGCGTATTGCTGTGTCTGCTCGGCGTGCTGCTCAACGGCGATCTCGCTTACTTCACGGCGGTTTGGGCCGGAACGCAGATCCTCGGCTCCCTGGCGCTCCTGACGCTGACCATGCGCGCGCTACACAGGCAGGGTGTCCACAATGTCCTGGGCGCGCCTTTGGCCGGCATCACACGCCGCTTCCCTGGCATCTGGAATTTCGCGTGGTCGTCGAACATCTCCCTCACTTTGCGCGCGAGCGCGCAAGAACTCGATACGCTGCTGGTGGGATGGCTAGCCGACCCGGCCTCGGCTGGCTTGTACCAGATCGCCAAGCGTATAGGCCGCGTCGGCCAGCAAGTAGGCCCGCAGGTGCAAAACGTTCTCTATCCCGATGTCGCCCGCCTTTGGGCAAAAGGCAGCATCGAGGAATTCAAGCGGGTGATTTTTCAGACCGAAGCCATGCTGCTCTGCTTTGGCGTCATTTGCGTCCTGGTCGTGGCGGTGCTCATCCGGCCGCTGCTCGCCTGGACCGCGGGACCGGAGTTCATAGGCGCAGCCAGCCTCGTCATCGTGCAGATGGTGGCGGTCACGTTCGTGCTTTCGGGCTCAGCCGCCCGCTCGGCGCTGCTTGCCATGGGCCGGCAACGTGAGGTGTTGCGCATTGTTGTCGTTGCCACAGCCGCCTTCCACGTGACGGCCCTCCTGCTCATCCCGCGGATCGGCGCGATGGGGGGCAATATTGCCCATATCGTCCTGGGCATTCTGTGGGCCTTCGGCCTGGCGCTTTCGTTGCGACAGGCGCTCAAGACCGCCCATCATCCCGACCGGCAAACCCCGCCGGCGGACGCTCTCAACCAAGCAAGTCTTGCCCCTTCAAAGGCGATCTAGATGTCTCTTGCACCTCAAGCTCTTGCGCCTCAAGCCCAGGCACCTCAAGCCCTGGTCACTTTGCCTGCAGCGCAGCGGCGCTCGCCTTCCTCTCCTTCGTGGCTCACACATCTGCAACGACTCGAGGCTGAATCAATCCATATCATTCGCGAGGTCGTCGCCGAACTGCGCAACCCGGTGATGTTGTATTCGGTGGGCAAGGACTCGGCCGTAATGCTCCATCTCGCGATGAAGGCCTTCTATCCGTCGCAACTGCCGTTCCCCCTTCTCCACATCGACACGACGTGGAAATTCAAAGAAATGATCCGTTTCCGCGACGAGACTGTCGCGCGGCTTGGCCTGAAGCTGCTGGTGCGTCGCAACGAGGCCGGCCTGGCCGAAGGGATCACGCCATTTACACATGGCTCGTCGACCTACACGCAGATCATGAAGACGGAGGCGCTGAAATCGGCACTGACCTCGCTCGGCTTCGACGCCGCTTTCGGCGGCGCGCGGCGCGACGAGGAAAAGAGCCGCGCGAAAGAACGGGTGTTTTCGCTGCGCAGCGATAGCCATGGCTGGGATCCAAAGAACCAGCGCCCGGAACTATGGAACCTCTACAACGGCCGGCTGAAACCAGGGGAGTCCGTCCGGGTCTTTCCTCTCTCGAACTGGACCGAAACCGACATATGGCAGTACATCATGAGGGAGAACATCCCCATCGTCTCGCTGTATTTCGCGGCCAAACGCCCTGTGGTGGAGCGCGACGGACAGTTGATCATGGTGGACGACGATCGTCTGCCGCTCCGCCCAGGCGAATCCCCCGAAATGCGCTCGGTACGCTTCCGCACGCTTGGCTGCTATCCCCTCACCGCGGCCACTGAAAGCACTGCCGCGTCTGTTCCCGAAGTGCTCCAGGAAATGCTTGTCGTGAGGACCTCCGAGCGATCAGGTCGGCTGATCGACCATGACGAGGCAACCTCGATGGAAAAGAAAAAGCGCGAGGGGTACTTCTGATGCTGGGTTTTGCTCAAACCGCGGAACTCGAATCTTCTTCGATAGACGAGATCACTTCGCAATATCTTGCTGTCCACGAGAAGAAGAGCCTGCTGCGATTTTTGACATGCGGCAGCGTGGACGACGGCAAGTCGACGCTGATCGGCAGGCTGCTCTACGACACGAAGCTGCTGATGGAAGACCAGCTTGCCACACTTACCCGCGATTCCCAACGCCACGGCACAACCGGCGGCGATCTCGACTTCGCCCTTCTGGTCGACGGTCTGGCCAGCGAGCGCGAACAGGGCATTACGATCGACGTGGCCTATCGTTTCTTCGCCACGGAACGGCGCAAATTCATAGTCGCCGACACGCCCGGCCATGAGCAATACACCCGCAACATGGCTACTGGCGCATCCAATGCCGACCTGGCGATCATTCTTGTCGATGCGCGGCAGGGCATTCTGACCCAGACACGCCGACATTCCTTCATCGTTTCGCTGCTCGGAATCCGGCATGTCGTCCTTGCGGTCAACAAAATCGACCTGGTCGATTATTCGCAAACGGTATTCGACGAGATCGAGGCGACCTATCGAAGCTTCGCGGAACCGCTTGGCTTCGCGTCTCTGGATGCCATCCCGCTGTCGGCGCGTTATGGCGACAATGTTCTTTCGAAAGGCGAGAACCTGCCCTGGTATCGGGGCCCGACGCTCATCGAGCATCTGGAAACCGTCGAGGTGGAACGAGACCGCCGTAGCGCGCCTTTCCGGATGCCGGTGCAATGGGTCAATCGCCCGAACCTCGACTTTCGCGGGTTTGCCGGCACCATCGCCGCCGGCGTGATCCGGCCGGGAGACCGTGTGGTCGTGGCACGATCCGGCGTGACGAGCCTGGTCAAGCGCATCGTCACCCAGGACGGAGACCTGTCGGAGGCAGCGGCCGGCGAGGCTGTCACGCTGACGCTCGAAGACGAGATCGACGTTTCTCGCGGCGACGTCCTGGCGGGGGCGGCGGAGCGCCCGGAAGTGTCAGACCAGTTTGCGGCCCATCTGCTCTGGATGCACGAGGATCCATTGATCCCCGGCCGCCCGTATCTGATCAAGCTCGCCACCAGCGTGGTGGGTGCGAGCGTTACGCAGATAAAACACCGGGTTGACATCAATAATTTTGCAAAACTGGCAGCAAAAACCCTCGAGAAGAACGACGTCGGCTTCGTCAACTTGACGACACAGGCACCGCTCGCCTTCGACCCGTTCTCTAACGTGCACGAAACCGGCGCGTTCATCGTCATCGACCGGATCAACAACCACACGGTCGGTGCCGGAATGATCGACTTCAGTCTGCGCAGGGCGAACAACGTCCATTGGCAAGCACTGGATGTCGACATGAATGCGCGGGCGATCGCCAAAGGTCAAAAGCCCGTGGTGCTGTGGTTCACAGGCCTGTCGGGCTCCGGAAAGTCGACGATCGCGAATCTCGTGGAGAAGCGCCTCCATGCGATGGGGAGGCACACCTACCTTCTGGACGGCGACAATGTTCGCCATGGCTTGAATCGAGATCTCGGCTTTACCGACGCGGATCGCGTGGAGAACATTCGTCGCGTCGCCGAGGCCGCCAAGCTGATGGTCGACGCGGGGCTGATAGCGCTCACTTCATTCATTTCGCCATTCCAGGCGGAGCGGCGGATGGCGCGCGACCTCTTCGGCCCAGGGCAGTTTATCGAGATCTTCATCGACACACCACTGGAGGTCGCTGAAAGCCGCGACCCGAAGGGCCTTTATCGACGCGCCCGAAATGGGTTGATCCAGAATTTCACGGGCATCGGCAGTCCCTATGAGCGCCCGGAAGCGCCACAGATCACGGTTACGCCGGATCTGAGCGCCGAGGAGGCCGCGGAAGTGATCGTCAGCTACCTCGAACGAGGCAGCTACCTCGGAACCGCGACCGGGTAACAGGCGATGGTTGGAGGAGCTAGCCAAGGGCCGATACGGGTTTGCTTTCCATTTATCGGTGATGATGTCGGTGGAAGCCACATCTCGGCGCTCAAGCTCATCCAGAACCTCGATACATCGAAGGTCGTTCCGATTCTGGTGCTTCAGGAAACGGCCGGGCCTCTGGCGGCCTTTCTGCAAATGGAGGGCCAGCCCTTCACGGGTTTTCCGCTGCCGACGACTTCGCCTGGAAAGGGAATAATCCCCGGCGATGTCATGACCTATCTGACCAGTACGCTTCCGCGCATGCGGCGTTTCATCAAGGAGCAGAAGTTCGATATCGTTCACACCAATGACGGCAGGACGCATGTGAATTGGGGCATTGCGGCGAGACTGGCAGGTGCTCGGCTGGTTTGGCATCATCGCGGCGACCCCGACGCCAAGGGCGCTAACGTGCTTGCGCCGCTCATCGCGCATCGCATGGTGACGGTGTCGCGATTTTCGCGACCGCGGCATCCGATCAGATCCCTCAAGGGACGGCTCAGCGTCATCCATAGTCCCTTCGACCATCCGTCGACTGTGCCTGACAGGATCGCGGCCAAGGCCGCACTTCTGGACGAGCTAGGCCTTGCACCAGGAACACGCGTCCTGAGCTTCATCGGCGGGCTGATCGAACGAAAGCGGCCGCTCCTCTTCATCGATATCCTTGATCGTTTCGTGCGGGAGCATCCGCAAATCCCGGTCGTCGGCTGCGTGTTCGGGAATTCACCCGCGGGCTCGCAAGATCTTGAAGCGGCCGCCCGCGTGCGCTGCGCCGAGCGCGGGCTCGGCCAAACGGTGCGCTTCATGGGTTTTCGCAACCCGATCGAACCTTTCCTCGCGGCAACGGATGTTCTGGTGGTTCCCGCCATGGGAGAGCCCTTCGGCCGAACCCTTATCGAGGCGATGTTTCTTGGGACGCCGGTGGTTGCAACCGATCATGGCGGCAATCCGGAAGCTATCGAGAACGGGCGGACCGGATTTCTGGTCACACCGGAAGACGCCGGGGCCTTCATGGAGCCGCTATCGCGGTTGCTGTCCAATCCGCCGCTCTGGGCCCGGATCAGCGATGCAGCCCGCGACCACGCCTTCTTCTCCTACAGCACGCACCGCCATGTCGAAAATGTCATGAAGATCTATGACAGGGCGCTTTGCTCCCGCAAAGCCGGCTTGGCGACCGACCTAACCAGCGAAATCGGCGGTTAAAGGATTTTCGCAATGCGGGTAGAGCACATCGATTTCCTTGTCATCGGAGCCGCAAAAAGCACAACGACCTGGCTGCAGCAGCAGCTTCAGGCCGATCCGAGCGTCAGCACGCCGGCATCCTGATAGACGCATCCAAGGGAAGGGCCTCCTTTGACATGAGTGAGTTTCACGAAAAGTCAGCTGCGCCATTGACATATGGTTCCCCCGGCATTGATCGAGGTCTGCCGTACGAAGCCCATCATCCTGCTCGCAATGCGAACCAAGACACGGGAGCTGCCCAGAGTGGGATCGTGGCCACGACCCCGGCCGGTCAAGTTGGATATCGCCGCGAAATTGACGGCCTGAGGGCGATCGCAGTCGTTCTGGTGATCCTCTACCATTCAGGGCTTCGCGTCGCGGGCCTTGACCCCTTTGCGGGCGGTTTTATTGGCGTTGATGTCTTTTTTGTTATTAGCGGCTATCTGATTGGCTCGATTGTACAGCGGGAAGTCATGGATGGGACTTTCTCGTTCGCCAATTTTTACGAGCGTCGCGCGAGACGGATCCTACCTGCGCTGTATACCGTCTTAGCAGTAACGATCCCCTTCGCTTGGCTATATATGCTGCCGAGTGCCTTTAGAGACTATTCTGCGAGCCTTTTGGCAACCGTGTTTTCAGCCTCCAATCTATATTTCTGGCATGTTGCGAGCTATGACGCAGCCGACAATCTTTTTCGTCCATTAATTCACACCTGGAGCTTGGGAGTCGAAGAACAGTTCTACGTGATCTTCCCTTGCTTTCTTCTACTGGTGTGGAAATTTTCTCGGAAATTTTTAACAGCCATCCTGTGCATTGGGCTCGTCGTTTCGTTCATTCTTGCGGAGTGGATGACGCGGCATTTCCCGGACGCATCTTTTTTTCTACTGCCAACCCGAATCTGGGAACTAGGGTTGGGGGTGTTTCTGGCAAGACGTGAATTGACTGGCGGCCGGCTTGTGTCGATGCGCTCTTCGCGAGTCGCGCCTGCGGTCGGTTTGGCGCTTCTGATCTGCTCGGTGCCGCTGATGCGGCCGCAGTGGCACCACCCGGGACTTGTGACGCTGATCCCGGTTGCAGGAACGGCATTGCTTATCTGGTATACAGGGCACGGCGATCCCATTACACGAGCGCTTTCCTCCCAACCGTTTGTATTTGTCGGCCTGATATCATATTCCCTTTATCTTTGGCATCAGCCGATATTTGCTTTCGGCAGAATGAGCGCAACCGATTCTGTCGGTGGTGTGATGGTACTTTGTTGGATTTTGATGTCAGTTATACTTGCCATTGCGACTTACCGCTTCGTCGAGATTCCGACCCGTAGCAGAAAGCGAACCAGCAGGCACGTTATATGGCTGATTGCCTCACTAGGGGCCGTACTACTCAGCGGGGGCGGATACTACTGGTATGTCCAAAATGGCCTGCCAAGTCGTTTTGCAGACGGCCTGGCCCCGATTGCCGCTGCATCCGATATTCGCGAGGCTCAGATCTTTCAGAACGGGAAGAGCTGTCTCAACTTTGCGCCTGAACAGGGTCCTTGTACCTTTCATGGCTCGAATCCCGAGGGCTATGCTCTTGTTAGTTTGGGTGACTCTCACGCTCGCACTCTGCTTGGTCCGATGCGAGACAGCCTCGATGACTACCGAGATATCGCCTCGTTCACACCGCTCAATCGAGGCGGCTGCGTATTTCTTCTCGGTCTGCAAAGGGTCGACGTGGACCAACCGGGTTGTCCAGGCGACTACAATGACAAGAGGCTCGACTACATAGGCAGGCTGAAGCGACCGATAGCCGTGCTCTTGTGGCGTCTCCCCATTCTCGTGGAGCAGAGCCGTTACAACAATGGCGAGGGGGGAATCGAGCCGGGCGACGATCACCCGCATTTGGCCAAGCTGGGTGAAACCGGGCCCGCCGATCCGGCTGCAGTCGCCACGGCCATTTCCCGCACCATAAACACACTTCTGGAGCGCGGGGTGAAAGTTGTCTTAGTCTATCCTGTCCCGGAGATGGGTTGGAACGTCCCGCAGGTGCTTCTCATGCGGGCCAGACGCCAGAACGATCCTGCAGCTTATATGCAGGCGGACCCGATTTCGGTTTCCTACGGGGATTTCCGCCGGCGAACGCAACGGACATACGCATTATACGATAATGTCGGATCCGATCCAAATCTCGTGCGTGTGTATCCGGAGAAGGCCTTCTGCGATCAACAGCGCTGTTTCGCCAATCGAGGCTCTCAGATTTTTTATCGGGACGATAACCATCTCAGCGAGACCGGCGCGTCCAAGCTCAACGTTTTGATCATGGACGCCATCAAAGCACGGTGGGGAAATGACCGATGACAGGCGAAGGAAGAGCCGTGGACTTTTTCGACCGGGAAGTCTTATGCGACGTCCCAGCACAGAAGCGACAAGGCTGCGCCTTGCAGTAGAGCTCGACGCTATGCCTTGCGGTGGTATATTTCGAAATACGGGTCCAAAGAGCTGGCAATTCTCTCATCCATGTAAGCGATCTCGTCTCTGTTGAAATAGTCGACATAACCGCCAATTTTGCCCCGGCGCACCTTAAAACTGTCGGGATTCGACTGGTCCGTCGGGCGCATTCTTTCGTGACCGAAAGCGTCTGCCATTTCGATCTTTCGCAAATTCTCGAAAGAGCCAAAGGTTGTCGCCTCATCGAGGATCATCTCCGGCACGCCCTGAATGCCCAGAAAATCTAGCGCCGTGCGAAGCGCCGATTTTGGAGCTTGGCGCATATGTTCGTAGGACAGCATTTGAAATGCCTTCACCTTATCGCGGTTGTGCGCCCAAGCGTTGTAGAACGCTATGATGGAATCAATGCTGCCGACATCCTGGGCAAGAAACTCACTGATCGTTCCGTCAAACACCTTCATTCGGTGCGTTGCGTCGAAATAATATGAAACAAGCACGTCTCTCGGATCCCGAACCAGAAATAGGATCTTTTTTCCTGAATATTTTGACTTATCGGCCTGGATTTCGCTGGGACGCTTAAGGTTTGGGCTGTCGTCGTGAGAAAAGCCAATGCAGGGGATGTTCGACGAGATCTTCCAGAAATGCTGGATTTCCATCGGATTCTGCAGGTTAAGGCCGTAGTGTTTGTCGATGACGCGGCCAACCATGGTGCGCAGCCACGTTCTACCGCATTTCGGGTATGAAAGCACAAAGGAGTCACGCGACCAAAAGATCATCTGGCGGCGCAACGCTCCCAGGGGACCCGAGTAGCGTATTTTCTTTGGAACGACGGCTTCGCCAAGGAAAAAGGTAGCGTCGCGAAGATTGTTCTTCAACTGTCCGAGCATAGAAAGCTTCCTCTGCTAGCGTGAGTTTGGCGCATTGGCGGCGTCAACAATGAAGTGCCCGAAGAACGGGACCGCCGGACCGAAACTCAAGCGACCATTTTAATCTCCGCCATTGTAAGCCATTGCGTCGGTGCAGCGAGACCTAGCTAGCTGGCTGGCCCGGACTGATGGGAGTACCTCTTTGGATTAACGCGGCAAAGTCCGCTTGCAGTTCCGATA
Organism: Mesorhizobium sp. B2-4-1; assembly: GCF_006442185.1. Taxonomy (NCBI): domain Bacteria; kingdom Pseudomonadati; phylum Pseudomonadota; class Alphaproteobacteria; order Hyphomicrobiales; family Phyllobacteriaceae; genus Mesorhizobium; species Mesorhizobium sp. B2-4-1. The sequence goes on from NZ_VFVN01000007.1 coordinate 279,178, forward strand.
GCCCCACATGCACAAAAGCATGTGTTGCTTAGAAAGCGGGTAAAGCGCCCCATAGCAGCGATAAGATCGTAGCCTCGAATCCGAACGATTGCAGGCCAACCTGTTCTTGATTGAGCAAGGGACTGGCAGGCACGGATTTGTGCCTGCGAGTTCAAACAGCCGCATCTCTTGACGCGCTCTCTTGGGGCGCAGCGGGTAAGCTTTGTCGAGGTCTAGAATGAGCCAGTCAGATCAGCCGTTTGAGGCAATCAGTCCACTGGGAGGCCAATCCCTTTTGCTGGCCACTGCGATCGCTCTCGGCCGTCTCGTCAGCAAACCGCGGACGATTGTTCATGTGCTGTCTTACTTGCGCCGGCGGGTGACCGGGCGCGCCAAGGCCGTTGGTAAGAACCTTCATCTCTACATCATCGATCTGGCCCTGGCGCTGGCGGCACTGTCGTTTGCTTCATTCATGCGATTGGGCCTTGATGGAGAATTCACCGGTCCGGAAAGCCACGCTTCGTTGCTCTTCGCACTCCCTTGCTTCCTGCTTACATGCGCCGTGGTCTTCCCGGTGACTTGCCTCTACACCCGCAACTGGCGATATGCTTCTGTCGGCGACATGCTCGGTATCGTTCGCGCGGCATTCGTCACATCGCTGGCCTTCGTGTTCCTGATGTTTGTGGCTACACGGCTCGATTCGATCCCGCGCTCGGTGATAGTGATCCAGTTTCTGTTGCTCGTGCCGCTGCTTATTTCAGTTCGCATCCGCTCCAAGCTCGTTGAGCTAAGCCGCTTTGGTCCGACTGCGAACAGAGCGAGAAACGGACGCGACGTGGTCCCTGTGCTGCTGATCGGTGCAGGCGATGCGGCCGATCTTTATATTCGCGCGCTGCAGCGGGATCCGAATGCACGCCATTGGCCGGTCGGCGTGCTCGATAATGGCGCAACGACAGAGGGCTATTTCCTGCGTGGCGTGCCGGTTCTGGGCAGCATCGAAGACTTCGACATGGTCATCGGCGATCTGGAAGGTCGCGGCATCAAGCCCCGCCACGTGATTTTCACCGAAAGGGTGCCTGGCCTCGTCGACCCGATGCTTGAAGCGCTGATCGACCGGGCCGACCGTCTGGGCATCGCTGTCTCTCGCCCCGCCCCGGTCCTGGAACTGCGCAATCCTAAATATCAGAGTCGCTTCGACTTGCGCCCCATCGAACTTACCGACCTTCTGGAGAGGCCGCAGGCGGTTCTTGATAAAGATGCGTTGTCCCGAATGATCGAAAACAGGCGCATCGTCGTCACCGGCGCCGGAGGCTCGATCGGCGGAGAGCTCACGCAGCAGATTGCCGCGCTCGGCCCCACCGAAGTGGTCCTGATCGATAACAGCGAGTACAATCTGTACGCCATCGATCTGGAATTGGCGGAGAAATTCCCGAATGTGCGCCGGAAGCCATATATCTGCGACGTACGCGACCCTGTTCGCCTGGGCGAGATTTTCCGACGCCATCGCGTCGACCTGGTCTTCCACGCGGCGGCGCTCAAACATGTGCCCATGGTCGAATTGAATCCCTGTGAGGGCATTCTTACCAACGTCATCGGTACTATGAACGTGGCAGAAGCGACCCGCCTTTGCGGCGCCAAGGCAATGGTCCAGATATCCACCGACAAGGTTGTGAACACGACCAGTGTCATGGGCGCTACCAAGCGCCTAGCGGAACTCTACTGCCAGTCCCTGGACCTCGCCTTTACCGCCGGCGATACCCCCGTCCGCTTCATGACCGTTCGTTTCGGCAATGTTCTGGGTTCGAGCGGGTCGCTGATCCCGCTATTCAAGCGCCAACTCGCCCACGGCGGTCCACTGACCGTGACCGACATGGAGATGAAGCGCTTCTTCATGACAATACGCGAGGCGGTTGAACTGACCTTGCAGGCATCGGCCCATGGTCTGGAGAAAAAACTCGGACAGGGCGAAATCTTCGTTCTCGACATGGGTGCGCCAATCAAGATCATCGACATGGCGCGCCGCATGATCAAGCTCGCGGGATTTCGGCCGGATGAGGACATCAAGATCAAGATTGTCGGCTGCCGGCCGGGGGAAAAGCTGTTCGAGGAACTCTTCGACGAAAGCGAAAGACGTGTCGACGTTCCGATTTCCGGAGTCTTGGGCGCCGTGCCCAACGCGATGCCGCTTGACACGCTTCGCAAGGGATTTTCGCAATTGCGTCGCTTGGCGAGGGCCGGCGACACTGAGGGAGTGTTAAATCTTGTTGCGGATATGCTTCCCAGTTACCGCAGAGACGAAGCCAAGCCTGCGGCGGCGGTGACGGCGCCCTTCGTGCCTCATGTGATCCTCGGTTCAGCCAAGGCAAGCACGCGTCCACACGAGGCGGCCGCTTGAGGCCCAGCGGGAGCGCTGCCGTGCTAAGGCATATTGCCTCGGCTCTGTTTGTCGCGCTGTCGTGCGGCACTGCACTGGCCGGGGCGCCTCAATCTCAGCCGACAGTGGCCGAGGCACGGGAGGCGATCGAGGCTGCCGGGGCCTATTTCCGCGATCATCTCGGTGTAGCGGGAACTTATGTATGGAAATATTCCCTCGACGGCCAAAAGAGGGTGGGCGAAGGCGGTACCGTGCCCGCGAGCGTTGGCTGGGTGCAGCCGCCTGGTACGCCGGCTGTCGGCGCTGCGTTCCTGCGCATTTTCGAGGTTACCGGCGACAAGCAATGGCTTCAGTCTGCCCAGGTCGTGGCAACCGCTCTGGTCAAGACTCAGCTGGAGTCCGGCGGATGGTTTTACAAGATCGAGACCGACCCGCAAAAGGCGGCGACATGGTGCTACCGCGCACTGAAGGTAGGCGGGAATATCTGTCGCGATATCAAGGACAATCCGCAACGCAACGAGACTGTCCTCGATGACAACAACACACAGAGCGTGCTGAATTTTCTGATGTGGTTCGACCTGGCGAGCGGCGGTTCGGATCCGGACGTCCGTTCCTGCATCGACAGGGCGCTTCATCGATTGATGCGGGTGCAATACCCGAATGGGGCCTTCCCGGTCTTCTTCAAGGGAGCCGCGCCTGGGGCGGATGTAAAGGCTGCGGCCAAGGCGAGTATTCCGGCCAGTTGGTCTCACGAGTGGCAGAAGCCTGATCGTCCGCCCTATTTCATCGTCAATGACAATCTTCCCCGCGATATGGGTCGTCTCTTTCTCAACGCCTACCGCACATATCACGATCCCGCATATCTCAAGACGGCGGAGAAGGTCGGTGATTTTCTCCTTGCAGCCCAGTTGCCCGCGCCACAACAGGGCTGGGCTCAGGGTTACGATCGTTCCATGCAGCCGGTTTGGGGACGCAGGTTTGAGCCGCCAGCGGTCGTCTCGCGCGAAACCGCCGGCAATATCGATTACCTGATCGAGTTGAACGAGCAAAACAGGGATGCGCGGTTGCTGCACGCGGCGACGACTGCAGCCACCTGGCTACAGGCGGCGCGCCTGTCCGACGGCAGTTGGGCACGTTTCTACGAACTCAACACCAACCGGCCGCTTTACATCGATGAGGGCGGCCAAGTGACGTTCGACGACATGGACCTCCTGAAACACTACGGCATGAAAACCGGTGCAGAGATCGAGCCGGTGTTCGCTCGGCTCGAGAGTGCAACGCGGGGGCAGAGAGTTTCACGTCAACGACTGTGGATCAGTGCCGCGGATGAGTTGAGTACTGGCGAACTGAATTCAAAGGTGCGTCAGCTCGTCGACAGTCAGGATACCCAGGGACGCTGGGTTGAGGGCCGGTTTATCGAGGGAGAAGACTTCGTCGAGGGCGTGTTCGCCCTCGCTCGTTTCATCTCCGCGCAAGCATCAGAGCCGGCGAAATAGCTTCTATATATCGCTCGCTCTTGCCATGGGGAGACCCTGACCAGATCTTCCGGGTGCGCCGATTTTAGCCTTTGTAGGAGCTGGAAAGCTCGGCTGGTGGGCCCCTTAGATCGGCCTGCGTAGGAAAGGCCGCGAACGACCGTACTTGGAGCGAGTACCGCGAAGAAAGCGCGTGACCGTTCTTGAAGCTGGGCCGTCGCGCAAAATCGCAACACTGGGCGCCATTCCAAGCAGCAGAGGCACGAGAAAGAAACGACTGTAAAGATGCGGTAGCGCATTGGCCAGCGCCGCGAAGAGGAGAACTGTCGTCGCCGTGCAAATGGCGGATACCTTGCCTTCACGACTCCGAGCGGCAAGGATGGCGATGGTGATGCCTGCCACGAGCAGGAGCAGAAAACCGATGAATCCGGGCAGCCCTGCCTCGACCCATATGAGGAGGTAGGTGTTGTGGACCGGGGCGTGCAATTCGCTGACCTGCCGATACTGGTCGGCACCGATACCAAGCAGTGAATTATTGTCCGCTTTGCCAATGGCCTCATGGATGAGCCGCATACGGTCTGCAAACGTGCCAGCCTCATCGAGGTCACCATTCTGCAGCGCATTCAGCACGCGGTGTTGGAAGACCTCGGGCAAGAAGTCGCGGCCCCAGGTAACGGCAATGAAGAATGCGGCGAGCGAGGTCACCGCTAAAGAAATGATGCGGCGCCACGAGCCCGTCGCGACTACGAAGATGGTGACCGCAAAGACAAGGCCGATCAGGCCGGTATTGGATCCTGTCAAAATAATGCCATAGCCAAAAAGCGGCAGTCCGACCCAAAGCCAGCGAGGCCTTATGCAGCCTGACGCCACCAGCCACAACATTAGCGGGACAGAGAGCGCTATCAGCGTTGCGCATTCATTCTCGCGTTCCACCCAACCCTGAAAACGACCATTGCCGCTGACAAAGACGGTGCCGCGTTGCTTGAGGATGTCGATTATCACTATCCCCTGCAGACACATCACGGCGATCGAGCAAAGAAATGATTTCATCAAGAGAACGATTTCGGCCCAGGGCCTCGACACGATCATGAAGGCCAGGAGAAAGTAGGCGTACAGATATTGCGCCGAGATGATGAAGCCTCGCTGCGGATCTCCGTGGATCAGACTGCTTAGCAGCAGCATCCCGCATAGTAGGGCGATGCCGATGTTCCATAGAAACGTCCCCGCGCCCAAGGGAGAGATCGAAAAGGATTTCCCGAGTATGGCTGCGAATACGGCCGCGAGAGCGAAGCCGTCGCTGATGGTAAAATAGAATGCATCAAACCGAAGAATATTGAAGGGCGTGAGAAAGACGGACGCCACGGCGAACCAGAGCCCGAGTCTCCCGGCTACCTCTGGCAACGATGTGACGGCCGGTTTGGGGCCGGGCCTTGTCCAATAATGGCGAGGAGCCCTGGCGTAGTTCATCCTCACTCCTGAATCTGCTTGAGAGTCCTTTTCGCCAGCCCTCATTGGGCCTGCAGTTCAGCCTATCTGCCAAGATAGGGCCCGGGCCGGTTACGCTATCCTTTTGGATGATGTCGCCTTTGCGGCTAAGCCTCTTGAGCGCGATTGCGGCCGCGCAACCATGTTAAAACTGTCGTCGCGGTAAGTCGCGAATTCGATGTTGGGTAGCCTCCAGGTCCGATGTGGCAGGGCCGGCTTGGACCAGTCGAAGACAAACAAAAAGGGGCGGGATCTGTGAGCTTGATAGACGACAACAGCGTGTGGAGCCGTCTGGAACCATTTCTTCAAGAGCCGATCGAGCCGTCGAAGGAACGCACTTTCGGCCCGCGCGAGCTCTACACGCTTTTCCGAAGGCGCCTCCCCTTGATCCTTGCGGTCGTGACTACCGGCACCGCTCTCGCGCTCATCACGGCCGTGGAACTTCCCAAGACGTACACCGCTCGCTCGATGATCGTTGTCGAATCCGACGATCCCAATCCTCTCGACACCGCACAAGCGCAGCCTAATCAACAGCCCGACAAGTCGCGAATGGACACCGAGGCGGATCTGATCACCTCTCGTGTCTTCGCCAGCCTGGTCGTCGACAGACTGGACCTCATCAAGGACCCGGACTTCAACACCTATCTGAAACCAGCCGCGAGCCGAGCTTCCCCTTCGGATTCGGGCCCTGGACTGCTGTCACAGGCCGTCGGCTTGATCGTCTCGATACCGCGAGCGCTATGGAGCCTTGTCGCCGGCGCCGACCCGCAGGATCCCGCGTCGCTGCCATCGAAGGGGGTTCAGCAAGATCGGGCGATTTCATCGTATCTGTCGAGCGTTTCGGTTGACCGGTCCGGAGAGAGCTCGGCGATGACGATCTCCTTTTTCAATGACGACGCGTCGAGGGCGGCCCTGATAGCCAATGCGACGGCCAAACTGTTCGTGGAATGGTCCCGGGACAACAAGCGGCAGGACATCAAGGACGCCGTTAGCTTTCTGAGGCAGCAATCGACGGAGCTTGCGTCACGGATAGCCGCCATAGAAGGCCAGATCGCCAAGTATGCGCGAGAACACGGCGTATCCAGCGATCCACGCGATGATCTGCTGCGCGCCTCGATCCAGCAAAGCAACGAGCAGCTCAGCACCGCTAGAGGTGAATACACGCAAGCGCAGGCGCGCCTCGCCCAGGTCAGGCTGGCGGCCAAGACCGGCGACGCGGGCGCCAACGTCGATCCCCTGCTCTCATCGGACTTCCTGACGTCCCTGCGCAACGACGAAGCGACGGCGATGAGGGATCGCGCGCAACTGGCCAGCAACTACGGGCGCAATCATCCCTTGGTCCAGGAGGCGGATGCAAAAGTAGCGGCCGTCCGCGCGATGATCTCTCAGGAGATGCTGCGTACGATCGCAATCTTGGAAAACGACGTCCGCGTCAACGAAGGCAGGGTCAACCAACTCGCGAAGACTTTGGAGGAGTCCAACGAGCAACTACGGCAAAGGAGCCTGGCGGAAGCGAAGCTTCGGGAACTGAACAACCAATTGTCGACCGAGCAGAAGCTCTACGACCTCGTATCAGGCAGGCTTGGCAGCCTCGATCCGTTTTCCGAGGCGGTCGAGCCCGGCGTGCGGACGGTTTCCGCTGCCGAGATTCCGACGAGCCCTTCCTTTCCCAAACTTCGTTTGATGACGGCAGGCGGTTTCGCCGCGTCGCTGATCCTAGCCCTGATCCTTGTGCTGACGCTTGAAAGCATGGATGTGAGAATACGCGAGTCACAACGGGTATCGAAGCTTATCCGTGCGCCACTGCTGGCGTCGATTCCGCAACTGCCCAAGAAATTCCTGCAACGCGCCACGCCTCCTCTTGAAACCTTGTTGTCGCAACCACGGTCGGCCTTCTCCGATGCCTTCCGGTCGCTGTACATGGCCTGCACCCGGATGAACGGTGGCCGGAGCAAACAGGTGATCCTGGTCAGTTCAGGACTACCACAGGAAGGCAAGACAACGACGGCCATGGGCCTCGCCGTGGCAGCTGGAATGGACGGCGCCCTGACAGCGCTGATTGATCTGGATTTGCGAACCCGCAGCATCCATAGCGCCATGCAGTTTGGGCCCGCCGACAAGACACTCAACGACTACCTACATGGTGGTTGCACCCTGGCAGAGATCGTTCAGACGCTTCCTGAAGTTCCGCGACTGGATGTGCTGGCGCCATCTGCCGACGACCAGACCTTGCCTGAATTCCTCAATTCCAGCCAATTCGCGAAATTGCTGGAGGCGTTCCGGCTCGAATACGACGTGGTGATCATCGACGCGCCGCCTGTGCTCGTCGTCGAAGACGCAATCAGGATTGCCGCCTCGGTGGATACCGTCGTGGTCGTGGCCGCGTGGGACAACACCACGCAAGAGGCTCTCTCCCAGGTTGTCGAGCGCCTGCGGTTCGCCGGCGGTCCATCGATCGGCTGGGTGTTCAACCGCGTCGACCCCTTCCGACAGGCCCGTGGTGCCCTGCGGAAAGCCTATTTGAAACGGCAGCAGATTCGTCGTTATTTTCCTGCTTGACCGCCATCGGCCGCGCGGCCGATCAGGCGCGGCCGACTATATCCCCATCGCCTCGAGCAGGGTTTGGTTCACCTTGTGAACATCGAACCGGTCTTCCGCGAGCTTTCTTGAGTTGGCGCCCATCTTTGCGGCGAGTTCCTCATCCTCGAGAAAAGCCCGCTGCGCCGAGGCGAGAGCTTCCACGTCTCGCGGCTCGACCCGGAAACCGTTCTCGCCCTCGATCACCGTTTCTTGACAGCCAGGGGCGTTGGTCGTGATTATCGGCCGACCGGTCGACAAGGCTTCCAGCGCGCTGCGGGGAATGCCCTCCCTGTAATAGGACGGCAACACGAACACGGTGGACGCGGTCAAATAGGGACCGACGTCGTGTGTTTCGCCGAGATATTCAACGGCGCCTTCCTTGGTCCACTGGTCCATTTCGGCTTTCGAGATGGAGAGGGGACTGGGATCGAAGGGCCCGAGAATCTGAAAGCGTGCAGCGCGGTACTTGGTCTTCAGGATACGCGCGGCGGCAGCAAACTCGGCAATTCCCTTTTCGCGAAGCAAGCGAGCGATCAGAAGGAAGACGGGAGGCCCTGAAGGTGGGGGGCTTGCGGCAAACAGTGTCAGGTCCACTCCTGAACCCGGGATCATGATCACCGGCGTCGTCGCAGAAACCATCCCATGGCGCCGGATGTCGGAAGCGTCGGCGTCATTGTAAGCGAAAACTGCTTCGCAGCCGACCAGAGCCGAGCGGTAGAGACCAATACTCAACCGGCGCAAAATGGTTGCGCGCAGTCCCGTCATGCTGCCGCTGAATATGAAGCCGAAGCCTGTAAAGAGCGCAAACCGGCGCGGTACACGGGCAAGGCGGGCAGCCAATCCACCATAGATGATCGGCTTCATCGTATACGCCAGGACGATTTCGGGCGCCAAGCCGCGGATGAGCTTGTAAAGCGCCTTGAGCGTTCGCAAATCGGCCAGCGGACTGGTACCCGTCCTGGCCATCGGAATCTGTCGGAAGGTCACGCCAATTGCCTTGAGACCGGCGATCGCCCGCTCATCTTCATCGGGGGCGAGCGCAATGACATCATGCCCCGCAGCGACCATGGCCTTCAACAATTCGAGACGAAAGTTGACAAGCGAACGCGTCAGGCTCGCAATGACGACGATGCGCTTGCGGCGCATCGCATAGTCCACAGGGGCGCGAGGAGAATCTCGACCATTCATGTGCACAGCAACCACCAGCCGCTCCTATCGGATATGGCGACGACGCCCTAGAGCTGCTTCGTAGAGTTCCAGGTGCCTGCCGACGTAAAGGGAAAGCGAGAAGTTCTCCATGACGCGACGACGCGCTTGTTGACCCAAGGCGCGGCGCTCGGCCGGTTCAAGGCTGACAAGCCTGATCAATCCGGCGGCCAGAGCTTCACTATCTCCCGGTGGAACGACCACGCCGCTGTCGCCGACCAGCCAGCCGGAGTCGCCGACCGCGGTAACCACCGCCGGCACGCCGCTGGCCATCGCCTCGCCTACGGCAAGGGAAAATGCCTCGCCCCAAGCCGAGCAAAGCGCGTAGACGTCGAAGCCCGGCATGAGGTCGGCGATGTCAGCGCGGATGCCCGGCGTGGTAATGCGGTCGTCTATGCCGAGCTCACGGGCGGTGCGCCGCACCGGGCCGTCGGCATGTCCCTCCCCGATAAATATGCCCTGAACGTCGTATCCCTGTTCCAGGAGCCGGCTGATGGCGCGGACCAGGCTAACCTGGTCCTTCATGGGATGGAAGCGTGCCACATGGCCGATCATCAGCCGTCCGGGCGGCAAGCCGAACAGGCGGCGCAGCTTCGCACCGGCGTCGGCCGAGGGGGAAAATTGATCGCAATCCGTCCCGTTCGGGATAACCACCCTCCGGCGCGGATCAAAGCCCAGGCGCTCGTGATCATCGGCGGCGACGCGCGAGCAATATGAGATCGCGCTGGTGCGCCTCGACAGGCGGGCCGAGAGCCGTATCAATTGGCGCGTCAATGGTTTCTCGTCGGCGAGATCTCGAACCGTGTGATGGATGCTCCAGATGACCGGCGAGAAATTGAGCCCTAGCATCGAGCCGAGCGTTGCCGCGACGTTGCCGTGATACATCCATCCGTGAAGAAGATCGGGGGCCGCCCGTCTTATCGACCGCGTCAGCCGAACGACATCGCGTGGTCGCGGCCGTTCCGTCATGTCGAGCGAAACGAGCCCCGATCTTGTATATTCTACGTTTGCAGCCACCGGACCGGGTGAAAGCAGGGACAGAACTGAAGTCGAGAAGCGATTTTGGTCGACCTGGCCAAGAAAACGGGCAAGCATGACCTGAGCGCCGCCGACGTCGAGACTGGTAATGGTGTGAAGAACACTTGTGTGCACGCAAGCTTCCCAGCTGTCTGCAACGCTCCGCCCTGAGGAAGCATTCAATCGTCCGACAGTATCCAGCCGCACCATACGTTGGTTGCAGTCGACATCCAGTTAGCCAAATTAGGTGGGAACCAGACCGAAGGTTGTCACCGCTCCACCAAAGGTATGACTCATTGTCCTCGCGCAGGTGTCGCTAGGGTCTTTGCAGGAAAATTCTATGGTGGGCTTCCATGGCATCTTATTGCAATGCGGCGCGGAGCAGGCGATCGACAGGCGCGTGGACCAGTACATTCCTTGCGAAAGCACTGGGATCCGCCAGTATTGCGATCCTTGCGGTTGCAGCGATTCTGATTTCCCAGCTTGATGCCTGGGCCGCGGCGGACGATGACTACAAGGTTTCGGTCGGCGATGTGGTGTCGTTTGACTTCATCGACGACGCGCTTCCCGCCGAACAACTCACGGTCGCCAGCGATGGCGCGATCAACATTCCGCTGATCGGCAGCTTTGAAGTCGGCGGCCTGACGGTGCCCGACGCCTTGAGTCGTATCCGTAAGGCATTCATCGAGCGTGAACTCTTCAATGACCCGCATATAGCTCTTGCGGTGGTGAGCTTCCGCCCGATCTTCGTCCTTGGGGATGTAAAGGCGCCGGGCTCGTTTCCTTACCAGCCGGCACTGAATGTGGAGCAGGCGGTGGCGCTTGCGGGCGGGCAGTCGACCGGGGGAGCCACGGCGGAGGATCGCGTCGTAACACGCGCCCGGTTGCGCGGAGCTCTTGATGAAAGCGTGGTGGAGATCGCCAAGGAGGCGGTCGCCGCTGCGCGCATCAAGGCCCAATTGGCAAACAGCGACAAGATCTCGGAACTGGATCTGCCTGCCAAGATCAAGGGCCTCATGAACGCCAACCTGCTCGCGACGCTGCTTCCTACCGAGCAGCGCATCCTTGAAGCAGATCAACATGCGCTGACGACACGTCGCAAGCAGCTCTCGGCGGGGATCGAAGAAGTAAATGTTGCCCTCGCCAATGTTCAACAGCTTTCGGACATACAAAAGACAGTGATCGCTTCGGCACAGGCGGATCTCGATCGCATCAGGGGCCTCAACAAGAAAGGTCTCGTCACAATCACAGACCTCTCGAACGCCGAGCGCGAAGCGACCACGCAGCAATCCCATCTGCTTGAAATCTACAATCAGGCATCAACGGTGCGCCGCGAATTGAGCCAGTTGCAGCGCGACCTAGATGACGCCACCCAGACCTGGACACACACGGCGTTGACGGATCTCCAGGCCCACAACTCTGAAATCGAGCGCCTGATCGCGGTTCGAGAATCGACCGAGGAACAGATCCTGCTGTTGAGCTCGCTGGCCGCGGAGCAGACACGTAGCAACAACTCCATCACGTTCACCTACCAGATTCGCCGCAAGGTAAATGGCCAGACCGCCACAAAGGTGGCGACCCTCGACGATCCGGTTGCGGCCGGAGATACGATTCTTGTGTCAATAAATCGCCTGGACAGCGCCCAGGACACGACAAGCCGTTCAGCCACTACCTTGGCGACGACCTCTTCCGTCCAGGTCGGACCGTCGCAATGATCGGCCTCAGCACCCCAACAGCACGTTCCGGCGGCTGGACTGCGCGCGTTCCGCTTGGCCGGGCCATACCAAGCCGTATCGCCGCGGTGATCCTTTTGGTTCTCAGCCTGCCGCTATGGCTCGTGGCTGCTGCCATTGTCTGGGCCAGTGTCGGCCGTCCATTGTTTTTCCGCCAGTCTCGCAGCGGGCTGGAAGGTCGCCCGTTCGTGATCTGCAAGTTTCGTACGATGCATGAAGGGCGAGACGGGAATGGCATGCTGCTCCCCGACGCCTTGCGTGAGACGCCGGCCACGCGATTGATGCGCTCCGTCCGCATCGATGAGCTGCCGCAGCTTCTCTCGATCGCCAGGGGGGACATGGCCTTCATGGGGCCCCGTCCGTTGCTCCCGGCCACCATCGCCGAATTCGGCGAGCTGGGGCGTATTCGCGGCACGGTCCGCCCCGGCCTGTCCGGATGGGCACAGGTGAACGGCAATACCCGCCTCACCAACAGCGAAAAGCTAGCGCTCGACCTCTGGTATGTGCGCAACCGCAGCCTGTGGCTCGATCTGCACATACTGGTTCTGACTGTCCAAGTGGCACTGTTGGGCGAACGTGTCGACCGCCGCCATGTCGACCATGCTTTGAAGGCTATGCCCGCCGGGACGGTCCGGCCATGAACCCAGCACTCGGTCGACTTCTGGTGATCGCACCGCATCCTGATGATGAGGTCCTGGGGTGTGGCGGCACGATAGCCCGGATGGCTGCGCAAGGCGCAGAAGTTCATGTCGCAGTGGTTACGCGAGGCAGCCCGCCCGCCTTCACAGAGGAGATGACGGAACGGGTTCGCAGCGAGGCCAAGGCGGCGCATGCCTGTTTGGGCGTGCAACAGACGCATTGGCTTGATCTGCCGGCAGCGCAGATCGCCGAGACGCCGCACGCGACGCTCAACAGGGCGCTGCTGACCCTGTTGCGGGATGTCGTGCCGGATACGTTGCTCATCCCTTTCGTCGGTGATGTGCACATGGACCACCAGTTGATCTTCCTGTCATCGCTGGTAGCGGCTCGCCCGACCCAATCTCAATATCCGCGGACGATCATGGCTTACGAGACCGTCTCCGAAACGAACTGGAATGCCCCCTATGTGACGCCGAGCTTCGTGCCGAACGTCTTCATAGACATCGCATCGACGCTGGACCGCAAACTCGAAGCTGCGTCGATGTTCGCCTCACAGATCAGAGATTTCCCGCATGAGCGTTCGATCGAAACCTTGCGGGCGCTTGCGATCGTCAGGGGCACCGCCGCCCATCTGAGGGCGGCCGAGGCCTTTGTCCTTCTGCGAAACGTCATTTGAATTCTAGCTGGAGTATTCTGCGATGAAACGCTGGCCAATCTACGACGAAGAACAAATAACCGATGTGGTAGAGGTTTTGCGATCCGGCCAGGTGAACGCCTGGACCGGCGACCATGTGAAGACCTTCGAACGCGCCTATGCGCGCAGCCTCGGCCGACGTCACGCGGTGGCGCTGGCCAACGGCTCGCTCGCGCTGGATCTTGCGATGAAGATTCTCCACATCGGCGCCGGCGACGAGGTGATCGTCACGCCCCGCAGTTTCGTCGCCTCCGCCGCCTGCGTCATGTTTGCCGGCGCCACGCCCGTTTTCGCGGATGTCGACCCGAGTTCGGGCAACCTTTCCGCCGAGACGATTGCGCCGAAGATAACGGCTCGAACAAAGGCAGTGATCGTCGTGCATATTGCCGGCTGGCCGTGCGACATGGCGCCGATCATGGAACTCGCAAAGCGCAGCGGCATAAAAGTCATCGAAGATTGCGCCCAGGCGCATGGAGCCGAATACAACGGACGACCGATTGGCTCCTTCGGCGACATAGCGGCGTTCTCGTTCTGCCAGGACAAGATCATCACGACGGGCGGCGAAGGTGGGCTTGTCGCAATGGACGACAAGAAATTGTGGCTCGCTGCCTGGAGCCTCAAGGACCACGGCAAGAACTACGATCTGGTCTTTGCCCCCCATAGGGCGACAGGGTTTCGCTGGCTGCATGACAGCATCGGCACCAACTGGCGCATGACATCAATCCAGGCAGTGCTTGGCTTGCGGCAGCTCGAGCGCTTACCCGACTGGACTCGCCAACGCGAGCGAAATGCCAGCATCTGGATGATGACGCTTGCTGAATTGCCGATGCTGCACGCGCCCCAGCTCGGTTCGGAGCATAAGCATGCCTGGTACCGATGCTATTTCTATATCAAGCCCGAGATGCTGTCCCCCGGATGGTCGCGCGACGAGTTGATTGCGGCTATCAATGCGGCCGGCGTCCCATGCTTCTCGGGAAGCTGCTCTGAGATCTATCTTGAACATGCCTTCGCGGACGCCGGGGTAGCGCCGCCCGAACGTCTGCCGATCGCACGGCAGCTCGGTGAAACGAGTATGGCTTTTCTGGTCGACCCGTCCTGGACGACCGAGGAGACCATGGCTGCCGCGTCGACGGCGCGGTCAATCCTTGTTACGGCTTCGCGCCAGCTCGAGGCAGCATGACAAAGGAACGCGCGATCAGGAAGGATGAAACCGTTCTAGCGTCTTCTCTGGCAGAGCTGCAGATAGTGACGTCGTCAGCAGCGCGGAACCTCACCCTTGCCCCTACAGAGCGTGGTTTGCTCGGATTCGAACTGCCAGCCGCGGTTCGATTTTATCAGCAGATGATGCTCATCCGGCTCGTGGAGGAGCGCTTGCTCGATCTTTTTTCCCAAGGTCTCCTGTTCGGCACGACGCACACGTCCATTGGACAGGAAGCCAATGCGGTTGGCGTGATAAACGCTCTTGACCGGGACCGCGACATTGTCTGGAGCAACCACCGCTGCCACGGTCATTTCATTGCCTATTCGGGCGAAGTCGAGGGCCTGATAGCCGAGATCATGGGGCGTGTAACCGGCATTTGCGGCGGACGCGGCGGCAGCCAGCACCTGTGCTTCCGCAACTTCCACTCCAATGGCATCCAAGGAGGCATCGCACCCGTCGCAGTTGGTAGTGCGCTGGCGCGAAAGGACGAGGGCGCCGTCGCAGTGGTGTTCCTCGGCGACGGCACGATGGGCGAGGGAGCCGTATACGAGAGCCTGAACCTTGCGTCTGTTTTCGCCGCCCCGGTGGTCTTTGTGATCGAGGACAACGAGATCGCGCAGACGACGCCCAAGCATCTGACCGTCTCCGGTTCGATCGTCGCCAGGGCCGAGCCGTTCGGCGTCCGCACATTCGCCTATGACGGCAACGATCCGATCGCGATATATGAGCTCGCCCAAGAAGCCGTAGGCTATGTACGCGCCGAATCCCGCCCTTGCTGGCTCTACTTGCGAACCGAGCGGATCGGCCCCCACAGCAAGGGAGATGATACGAGGCCGGCGGAGCGTCTTGAGCAAGCTCGAGCCAGAGATCCCATACCCCCGATGCGCCGGCGCGTTGCCAACGCCGATGAGATCGACGCCTACTGCCTGAATGTCGTGGACCGCGCGGTCGAATCCGCCGCCGCGGCCGCCTTGGCGCGGGGTTGATCCATGCGTGTCGTCGAATCTATCAATCGCGCGCTACACGATCTCATGGGAGCCGATCTCCGTCTGGTGATTTTGGGTGAGGATGTTCTTGACCCCTACGGTGGCGCCTTCAAAGTCACCAAGGGTCTTTCGTCAGCCTATAAGGACCGTGTCTGGACCACGCCGATCAGCGAAGGCGGCATTGTTGGCATGGCGGCAGGCATGGCCATCAAAGGCCGGCCTGTGATCGTCGAACTCATGTTCGGAGACTTCATAGCCCTTGCTGCCGACCAGATCATCAATCACGTCGCCAAGTTCCGCTGGATGTACAACGATCAGGTTGAGGTCCCCGTCATCATCCGCGCTCCCATGGGCGGACGGCGCGGCTATGGGCCGACGCACTCGCAAAGTCTGGAAAAGCATTTTTGCGGCGTGCCCGGGCTGACGGTGCTTGCCACTCACGAGTATGCCGATCCTGGCACGCTTCTGCATCGGGCCTTCGCGTCGCGATCCCCTCACCTGATCATCGAAAACAAGGTGATGTATTCCAGGCCCGTGCTCGGACCCGACGCGCTTCCACGCCCGGCGGATGCAGATGTCGTGATCCTGACATATGGGGGTTGCGTCGAGCACGCTGTCGCGGCCGCAAAGAAACTCGCGCAAGAGGAGGAAATCGCGACCACCGTGGTGGCCGTCGAACAGCTGTCGCCCTTCCCTGGCGATGAGGTCCGAAGCCAGGTCGGCAACTGCACGCGTGTGGTCGCGGTGGAGGAAGGCTCTCCCGGCTGGGGCTTCGCGTCGGAGTGTGCGCGCGCGCTGATCGGCCGGGTCAGGCACTTCAGCGCATTGACCGGGCCCGATCACCCCATTCCCTCAAGCCGCGACTGGGAGGACGATCTGCTGCCGGGTGTGAACGCCATCCAGGCGGCCTGCATCGAGCTGTTCCAGAAAGGCTAAGCGTACATGACCGTGCTTGTCGAAGCCCCGCGGGTTAACGCCAACGAGGACAATCTCCAGCTCATCGAGATTCGGGTCGCACAAGGTGAAAGGGTCGAACAAGGCACCATTCTTTTCGTGCTTGAGACCACCAAGGCCGCAGTCGAGGTAGATGCTCCGGAGGCAGGAACTGTCGGCCTGCTGGACATCAAGGTCGGTGACTTCGTTCCTGTCGGCGCAACGCTTTGCAAAATCATCGACGAAAATTCGAATGTCGTTGTCGGGGAGACCAGCGCGGCCGATGTCGGGGCCAGCGAAGTCGCGATAACGGCTAAAGCCCGCAAGGCCGCATCCGAGCTCGGGGTCAACCTTGCGGACGTCATTCCGTCCAATGGCCGCATTGGCGAAGCCGAGGTGCGCGCTGCTGCCGGTCGCCGATCCGCCGCCAAGAGAGCCGAACCGGGCGAGCCGAGTTCCGTCGCTTTCTCCAGGCGGGCCGTCATCATCGGCGGCGGCGGCCACGCCGCCTGTTTGATCGATGCTCTCGATGGTGCCGGATACGATATCCTGGGCTGCACCGATCAAGCGTTGCCCGCCGGCCACCACGTCTGCGGCGGTATTTCGGTGATCGGCACGGAAGACTGCCTGGAGCGTTTGCTTGCGGAGGGCACGCGCTATGCTTTCATCGGCATCGGAGGCGCCCAGTCAAGCCAGGTGAGGCGGGCAATGTATGAACGCGCCACCGCAATGGGCTTCGTTCTGCCGCCTGTGATCCATCCTTCCGCGATCGTCTCCAAGGCGACCAGGATTGGACATGGCTGCCATATTTTGGCCGGCGCGAGCATCGGTCCGCGCTGTACGATCGGTAACAACGTCATCGTCAATCAGGGGACTATAGTCTGCCACGACAGCGTCGTTCAGGACAATGCGCACCTGACACCAGGCGCTATCATAGCCGGCGGAGTGGGCATCGGAGCCTTGACCGTCGTGGGAATGGGCGCAACGGTGCTCCTGGGCGTCCAGATCGGCGCCGACTGCCTGATCCACAACGGCGCGCACATCAGCGCCAATGTCGCAGACAACACCATCGTCGACGCGCAGGGCCGCCGCCATCTCCGCTAATGCATGTCGCCCAAGGCGATCTCCGGCTCGAGAAAGCGACATGGCGGGGCGGTTCGACGGGGCGGCTCTCGTGGCTGCGGCCGAGGGTTCGCCAATTCCGATCGGTGTCAGTCAAGCCGTACTTCGGTTGCGGTCCAGCGATCGCCCGCAATCAGCATCGGGCCTGGGTTAAATCAGTCCCGCAATGCGGCTGTTAGTCATCCGGTGGAGTTTTTCTGCGGCAGCCCACTACTTTTGGGCGGGGGTGTCCTTCGAATTCCCGAGCATTGCGAGACCTGGGATGGTGTACGGTGAAATGGTCTGCGGGATCCAACTTGAAGGCTCAGATGACCGTTGCACATCTCCATCCTCAGAACTCATCGGGTCCGCAGCATTTTCCCGTCGAAGCGTCAGCGAAGCCGGCTGGCGACAATTCGTTCAATGTAGCCGCGCATGGGTTGCGCGGCATTGCTTCTCTTATGGTCTTCTTCGCTCACCTCCTGGGCGGCACGGCGGAGCACGTCTACGCCTCCAATTCGGCCTATGTCGACCGCATTACGCCCTTCTGGAATTTCGGCACCTTCGGAGTCTGCCTTTTCTTCGTAATCAGTGGCTTCGTCATCCTGCCCAGTGCGATACGCTATAGTCCCGCTCAGTTTGCTGCCCGACGGTTCCTGCGCCTCTACCCTCTGTTTTTCGCGCTAAGCCTGCTTTTCATCTTGCTGAACGCAACCACCAACTTTTATCCCGAAACCAACAATCTCACAGCGGTTCTGGCAGGACTGACATTCCTGAACCTTGCAACCCATACCGAGCAATTGACGCCGAACGCGTGGAGCCTGACCTTCGAGGTCTGGTTCTATGTGTTTACGGCAGCGTTCGTTTTCCTGACGGTTCGTCGCCCAACCAGACTCGGCACAATTGCGCTCGGTCTTCTCGCGGCGCTCTTTATCGCCCGGTACCCGATCGCCTTGTATTTTCTTGCCGGCGGGCTGATCCGCCTTGCCTACGATCGATTTGAATGGGTAAACCGGGGCCGCCATCGGCTTGCCGAGAGCGGGGCGCTGGCAGCTTGCGTCTTTCTCGCCAGCCGCGGCCATTACGACTATCACTGGTCCGATTTCCAAAATGCCGAGCTTCCCTTGCTCATGGTCGCGACGGGGCTCTACTTCTGCCTTGCAGTGTCGCGGAACAGCTTGACGGCACTACTCCTTGGCAATCGGCTGCTTCGATACTTCGGAACGGTGAGCTACAGCCTGTATCTGGTGCATCCCTACACGTATCTTCTGACACGCTCGCTGTTTTCCCGCGCCCATCTTTTTTCCGGCAATGTTGTCCTATCGATGAGCGCCTTCATTTTGGCGGCGGCGGCGATCACCTGGGTGCTGACGCATTTCGCGAACCGAACGCTTGAGCTGTGGCCCTATGAGTTTGTCTATCATCAGAAGATCTATCGCTCGGCCTCGCAGCCAAGCGCGATGCGGCTTTGGCTGGCGTCAAATGCCAAACGTGCGGCATGGCTAAGGGGGTAGGATCGCCGTTGCGCGGCGGCCTGCGGCTTTTGAGGCGGATAGATAGCAGACTGGTCGTAACCACTGTTGTTAGGCTGCAAGCAGGGATGAGGACGAAATGCATCCATTTGTCATCGACGCCAAGCCTCAACCTATTTCAATTGATCCCGCTGACGCTGCCGTACTCGTCGTGGACATGCAGAATGACTTCGGCTCCAACGGTGGAATGTTCGACAGAGCCGGAATCGATATCTCCGGGATTCAACGGGCTGTAGGCCCTACTGCCAGCGTAATAGCTGCCGCTCGCGAATTGAGCATGCCCATCGTCTACCTGAAGATGGGATATCATCGCGACCTCTCGGACCTTGGAACGTCGGACGCCCCCAACCGTATTCGACATCTCCAGATCTTCGGGGTGGGCGCGAACATGACAGCCCCGGATGGCAGCGAGAGCCGGATTCTGATCCGCGACACCTGGGGAACAGAGGTCGTCAACGGCCTCAAGCCACAGGCAGGGGATGTCGTCCTCTATAAAACGCGATTCAGCGGTTTCTACGAAACCGAACTCGATTCTGTTCTGAAATCCGCAGGCGTCAAACACCTCATCGTGACAGGATGCACGACCAGCGTGTGTGTGGAATCGACAATTCGGGATGCCTTCTTCAGGGACTATCGCTGCATACTGCTGACGGATTGCACCAGCGAGCCCATCGCTTGGGACGCCCCAAGGAGCAATCATGATGCCTCGATCACGCTCGTTCAGATACTCTTTGGATGGACATCGACGTCCGACCAATTCCTGAAGTCGGTCGCAGAGCGAGTTCACGGTCGTCTTGAACTAGCCGAATGAGCAGGCGAAGCTGCCTATCAGTCGCCTTGGAGCACCGCGGCTGCCGCTCAGGGCCAGCGTAGATCAAGCCCAAACACAACCGACGTCCCGACCACTCTCGAAAGGTGCCCCGACGCATCGCCTACGATTTAGTCGTCCGACTTTGCCACAAGATCGGCGATACGGGATACATCAGGCACGTAAAGCTCTTTGGCGTGGCGCAGCACGAGTCCGATGTTTTGCAGGTAGCTCAACTCGCGTGCCACCGCCTCGCGGTGGGTGCCAATGCGGTGGGCCAGATCCGTATGGGTCGGGATAGGAGAAATCCTCGCCGAACCGTCGGCTCCGATGTCTTCAGCGCATAAGCGCAGCAACTCCTTATGCACCCGGGACCGAACGTTGAGCGTCGAAAGCTCAACGATGTGCTCGACAAGCACCTGCTGACGTTCCACCAACAATTGTACAACCGCATGCAGGGCTTCAGGATCCTGCTTGACTATGTCCAGAAAGGCACGACTGCCGATCGAAGCGATAGTGCATGGTCCCGCCGCTTCGACCGAATATGGCATCTGGATGTCGCCGCTCAAGGCAATTCCGTTAACAAGCGAGCCACGATGCGCAGGGGGGAGCGACACAATCTTGCCATTGCGGGTATAAACGAGCGCTCGAAGCTCGCCCTCGAGCAGAAAAAAAAGCCGGTCGACACTTTCGCCGGCCGGGACCAGGACGTCCCCTTCATTGAGATGCAACCAACGACAGCGGCGGTCTATCTCGATCAGCGTGGACGACTTAACATTGCTGAAATGCTCGATATTTTTCAAATCCGGCCCGTGCATATGGTTGGCATCAGCTACGGAGGTGATCTCCCCGTCAGTCTGCGGGCCTGGATATCGAACGGGCGGTTGTTTCATCCTGGGTAGCGCCCCCTTGCAAAGGTTCGCAGCCGCTTCCGTTGCGGCTGCTCCCCAAACTCAAGCAAATCACATCTACTAAAACGGTCCGTCAAGAACCATTACTCGTTGAGTGAGGCGGCACCCATATTTCAATTCCGTATGGCAATCCCTTCATACGGCGTTGTGTTGAGTATGTAGGCGACTTCGGTACGGTTTCTCGCACGAAGTTTTTTCATGACATTCCGAATGTGTACCTTGACCGTACTTTCACACATGTTGAGCTCGTACGCGATGACCTTGTTCGCCTTTCCTCGACGCAATGCCTCGATGACAGACATCTGACGCGAGGTAAAAGTGTTGTCTCCGTGCGGCTGCTGCTTGGTCGCGGACTGACCGTCGGTGACGGCGCGTCCTGAATGAAAGAGAACACTGGGCGGGACGAAAGTTCCGCCCGCCGCGACAAGCTGGATGGCCTTGGCGGCCACCTGCAACCTGACGCTGGTAGGAATATAGCCACGCGCGCCGTTTTCGACCACTTTGAGAATGTCCTCAAAGTTCTCGATATCCGATAGGATGACCACCCCTACCTCGGGCCTGGTCGCTTTCAGATGGCCTATCTGGGAAAGATGATAGTCCGCCTGGGAGTTCGACCACATCACACACATCAGGACCGTCGAAACTCTCTGCGTTTCTTCGGGATCCGCCATGTCGAACGCTTCGACCGACGCGTAATGCTGGATATGAAATGATGGCTCGATGATTTCGAGGCTTCTGCTGAAGCAGTCACACATCAAAGGCCGGCCATCGATGATTGCAATCTCGATTCCCTCTCCTGAGGACGGTGAGAGACGATTGACGTCGAGAATAGATGGATATTGATCAAGATCAGTTTTGTCCGTCCGATCATTCGCAGGCAAAAAACTTGTCATGACTCACCCCCGCGCAAATCTCGCCCCAACGGAGATTTCGCTTTTAAACCCATACCTTAACACTTTAGTAATAGCTTGTGGACCGGAGGTGGTGGTGTGACAAAACGCACAGCGCGGCCAAAATTTCGGTTTCCTCAAGCAATCAAAGTGAAAAAGTCGTGATTGCAGTATTATAGTTGGCTTCGAAGTCCATGCGCTTACCAATAGGGGGTAGCTACGGAAGTAGCGGTCATCCAGAATCGTTACGACAAAGAGCTGAACAGGGGTGGCTATGTGAGCCGTTGGTCAGACCTTCGCTCAAAACGCGCACACTTTCTCGGCAAAGCGTAAAATTACATTCAGGAGCCGGCATATTCCATATGGCGGACCTGCGGCATGAGACGTCGCAGCCTGCTCCCTTTCCTCGTCGATTGACCGCTTTGGCGAAGGTGGAGGCGAGCTTATTCGAGGCTTTGCCGCAAGTGCTGGCCCAGTCTGATAGCGAGCGCGACAATGGTGAGGGTGGGCATGTCGTTGCCTCCGGTCGGGAAGACCGAGCTGCCGGCGACGAACAGATTTGCGAGGCCGTGCACCTGGCACGAACTATCGACCACGCCGGTTCGCGGGTCGTCGCTCATCCTCGTCGTGCCCATGTGGTGTCGAACCCAGTGATATGGAATGTCTCGCTCCCCCGCCGGGTTTTTGTCCTGGCCTGGATGAATGGCGCTTCTATGCCCCAGCCGCTTCATCTCTTCAGTGATGATCGCCTGGACACGCTCAAGCGTCCGTCGGACGAGAGGCCCCACGTTCCATTGCAGCTTCACACGGGGCAGACTGAACTCGTCGAGCCTTGTATCGAGCGTGACGCGGCTTGCCGGATCCGGTTCTTGTTCCAGTATCGTGTCAAAATGAAAATGCCTTGCACGCCGACGTGAGTGCCAGATCCGTTCGAAACCTGCCGATATTGCTCCCGCCGGATGCATCAGGATAGTTCGGCCGCATTTGATAAGGTCGCGATGCAGCCGGCCTCTCCGCAGCCAGAAGGCAAGATACTGCAAAGCTTCGGAACCATCCATATGATTGACGCAAGGCCCAGGCTTGATCCATGTGCGGGAATCGAGGAGGCGCTCGCTTGCACGTATTTCGGGCCGCAGCGCCAGTCCGAATGCATCATTGGTGCCGCGGTTTTCAGGCGACAATCCGGTCGTGCGGGTCCAAGGCACGTGGAGGTCTATCATGTTGTCGGGCTGGCTGACTTGCAAGCTTCCCCATTTTACCCGGGGATGCTCCATGAAATAGCGGCCAACCAGGTCATACTGGTTTCCTATGCCATTCGGCGCCTGTCGGTTTGAAACAAGGAGCAGGCGCGCGTTTTCGATACCGCCGCAGGCCAGCACGAAAAATCGCGCAGCAATCTGGAACCGTTTGTTCGGCGTTCTCGCTACCTCGATGGAGCGAACCCGCCTTCCGCAGTCGTCGGTGTCGAGCCGCAGCGCCGTGGCATGCAGCACGACCTGGACGTTTTTTGCGTCCTGAAGCTTCTTGCGAAGCGTTGCTCCGAGATCCGGAGTGGGACTGAGAAAGCAGCGTTCCGAAAAGAGCGGCCCGTTTTCAGGCATGACCGCGGAAGTCGGCCAATCGGTCAGCAGGTCGTCGATTCCGAGCAGGCGGGCTGCGGTCTCATAATGGGGTAGTAATGATTTATGGGCGACGGGCCAACCACTCAGGGGTATCCAGGGCCGGTGCTCGAAATCGCCATGGTCCAACATCTTGCACCATCCGCCCCAACCAGCCTTGCCTGTGCTCCCGCCGAACTGACGAAGGCGGCAAAGATCAAGAGCTTCGTAAGGTTGACCCACGGACAGCCCGCGCGACAGCCGTTGGCGCCAGTGCTCGTACGTCATGCCACCGCTTTCGATGACGCATATGCGATGCCGCGTGCCTTCTAGTTGTGATGCTATCGCCAGGCCGGCGGCACCCGCTCCCACGATGCACACATCCGCCTCCAGGCGCATGCCTTGCGGAAACGCGTTGCAATCTTCAATCATGGCGTCGATCGGGCATGGTGTCGATCGGGACCAGCAATTGCACGCCTGTGAGAGCGTGGCCATTTGCGCCTTGCCCCCAGCCCCATTTGACTGTTGGTCCCGCTGGCATCGGGCGGGCACGTCAAATTTGTGATCCGAAGAAAACAAATGTCACGATACGAGCAACGGCGCGAGGACTGCCGGAGCCTCGCCCTGTGCTCCATTCGGTTAGCCTCTGGAAGTTCGGCCACTGGCATTCCGTTGTCCAAGCCTGATCCTCTTGGCTGCCTCCGAGCGCAACGCAGTTAAATTTGGCGCCACAATCGGATAATCCGGCGGCAAGCCCCATTTCTGGCGATATTGCGCTGGCGTCATGCCGATGGATGTCAGATACCGCTTCAAGGATTTCATGCGGCGCCCGTCCTCCAGGTTGACGATGAAGTCAGGGGTCACCGACTTGCGGATCGGCACGGCTGGAACAGGTTTCGGTTCGGGCTGGTGATCGCCCACGGCAAGCTTTTGCAAGGCACGGCCGACATTCTGGATCAGGTCAACCAGATCGGAAGGCGACGTCCGGTTTTTCCTGACATAGGCCGAAACAATATCAGCGGTTAGCTCAATGTGGTCGGCGGGGTCAGAGTCCATGAGTCCGCTCATTGCCTGAAGAAGGCTATCTTCCGTGGCCGAGGCGCGGAGCACGTTCTGCATCGCTCATTGAAGGATTGCCCACCGTCACAGGAGAATGCTCCTGATGCCCCGCTCCTTGCATGGCCCAATGCCATCCCCAGGTGCCGTTTGTGTCAATTGTCCCTTGGCGGCAGCCGATCCATCCAAAAGTGGTACCGCTTGGCAATCCCGATCCCGTGATGGCAGCGGCGAAACCGGCAACACCGGCGGCACAGCTAAGCCGGCAAGACCGCACTGATCCGATGCCGGCGCGCACATGTCGCGTACCGGTATCGACCGTCAAATCGATATCCAGCGCCGCCTCGCTGCGACGGCTCGACTTGTTCGCGACGGCTCGACTTGTTCAAGGCTGTCGTGTCTGGAGCTTCATGGCGCGCTTAAAGTCACGATTGTCCACGCGGACAGCGCAAGACATCTCCAAGCCCGTAAGCCTTGAACAATGCTTGCGCCTTGCACTGCGCATGTGCGCTTGGACCTGAGCGGCGCGGCTTGACGAACCGCTCTTTCTACCACTCCGAGCCGGTATAGCCCGCAGCTTCCTTCCACAATGCGAGTGCGATGCTTGGCGAGCGGCCTTTCACTTCAATGTCTTTGCCGCGGTACTTTCCAGCCGCAATCCACACTGTCTTTGAACGCTGATAGATGTTGATGTCGAGGGCGCTGGCTAGAGCTTCCCAGTCCCTGCGTCTCGAAAAATCCATCCGACCCCCATCTCTCCATAATGTGGAGCAGTAACGAACATGGCGGATGAGAGTTCCCAGATCGTGAGGACTTCACCATTGGTTTGCGCAAATGGGTCGCACAGCGGTGAAAACTGCCTCCGCTGGCTACGCTAGCGGAGTATTGAATTGGGCGATATCCCCAGGCTGGAGCTATTTGGCCGCCTTTGCCGTCCTCTCCGCACCCACCAGACTTGCCAGCGGTTTTTCACCAGATCCGCAGGTGCCATCCGATCGGGCCGGCCTCGGACGACCCGGTCTTTGTCCGGAATCGGCAAAACGACGAGATGAAGAAGCCACTGAAGCACTCAGTGAGACTGTCAAAAGAATGTGTTCGATCATGATAAGCCTCCAAAAGAGGGCATTGCTTGTCCCGTGGAGATGGATAGTTTTTTCGAGAAAAATCGCGGATATCTCGATTAATTCTTTGAACCCTTTAAATGAGATAGGAGTCTGTGTGCACGTACCTACTATACAAAGAGAACCCTTACACACTGATCTTCGCCTTGGCCCCGAACTGCAGACTGGCGAGCAATGGATCGGCATGCGGGCAAGGGAAACGTGACGGCTGAAGCATGCAAAGCTTACTTGATACAAATTGTTGTGAACGCCCGTCCTCGTAAAAAGGGTCTACATTCTTGGATGCGCGCGCATAAGTGAGGTCTTTGGCATGGGGCCGTTATCGCGAAGGACGTTTGCACAGGGAACGGTTCTGGGCCTGTTACACTGGCTTGGCTTTACCAACCCTGGCAATGCGGCCACTCAATCTTCAGCTGGCGTAACGCTTATCGCCGGCGGCAGACCTGCGGCAACGCTCGTTATTTCGGATCAGCCGAGTGGCTCTGTTCACTACGCCGCCACGGAACTCGGCTGGCACATAGAAAAAGCGACCGGCATCCAACCTACCATCACAACTGAAAACCATGTCTCGCCGGCTGGCTTGCGTAACGCCGCCCATATTTTTCTGGGCGACACCCGGTTCGCCCGGGCAGCCGGAATCACATTCGGCGCATTGGCGCGTGAAACCTGTATCATCCGAACCGTCGGCAACCATCTGTGCATCGCCGGCCTCGATCATCCCGGCAGTGCACTCGACCAAAACACGTCCGCGGGCACCCTCTTCGGCGTGTACGAGCTCCTTGATCGCTATTTCGGTGTCCGATGGCTATGGCCAGGTGAACTGGGAACGTTTGTCCCAAAGGCACAGTCCTTGGTGATCCCCGCGCTTGATTACGTCGTTACGCCCCGGTTCATGCAGCGTCGCGTGCGCGCTGGGGCTGGCTTCACGAGCGAAGAACATCCCGAAATGGGTTTCACCGCAGCAGCGGCGAAAGAATATATGAAAGCCCAGGCCACGTTCCTGCGTCGCCACCGAATGGGCCGCAGAGTACCCACGAACTACGGTCACGCTTTCGTCGACTGGTGGCAGCGGTATGGCACCGAGCATCCCGAATGGTTTCAATTGGTCAGAGGCAAACGGGGCCCGGTGAGGCTGGGCGCTCGCTTCTCGATGTGCATTTCCAATCCGGGCTTGCGAGAAGAGATCGTCTCGCAATGGCGTGAGCATCGGAGCGCCTCTGCGGGACAGCCAACTTTCGTCAATGCGGTCGAGAACGACATCCCGGGGCAGTGCGAGTGCGAAATATGCAAAGCGCTGGATGGCCCAGAGCCGCCTGACTATCGAAAGTTCATTCCGTCGAAGTCGAAGATCGCCAGCAAGCCTTTCGTATCGGACCGCTATGCGCGTTCATGGCAAGCCATTCAGCGGATAGCCGCGAAAGACGACCCTAACGCGGTCGTGGTGGGATACGCCTATATGAATTACTTCGCGGCACCGACATCGGGAATCAAGTTGAACCCGAATATCCTGATCGGGTTTTGCCCATCGGCCTGGTACTATCCACGCAGCGGCGAAGAGCAGGACTGGATAAAAGACCAGTGGCGCGGATGGGCGGCAACGACTGCCCAGGTGTTCATGCGCACCAACTATTTCCTGGATGGCTACTGCATGCCGCACATATTCGCCGGCCAGTTCGCCGACGAGTTTCAGAACGCGGCGCGAAACGGGATGGTCGGAACCGATTTTGACTCGCTGACAGGCCATTGGGCGACGCAAGGTCCAAATCTCTATTTGTTGATGCGCCTGCAGACACATCCTGAGACTGCCGTGGAGTCATTGTTGTCGGAATATTATTCAGCCTTCGGACCTGCGGCCGACGACGTCAAAAGCTATTTTGATTATTGGCAGGCGTATACTTCGAACGCTCGCGCCCAGCTGCGGGAGGGGTTCGAGGCTCTTGGAGCATCTCGTTGGCGAAGCTGGGCGAAGGCGGCGCACGCTGTCTATCCAGAGGAGAGTTTCGCGCCGGCGGAAGCCTTGCTTGACAGGGCGGCAGCCTCCGCAATCCAAGATCCGGAAGCCTCGATGCGGGTGAAGTTTCTTGAGCTGGGATTGCAGCATGCGAAGCTGTGCTCGCGAGCGGCCAGCAAGCTCACGCTCGGCGATCCGCAATCCGCCTATGAGCGCGGAAAGCCGGAACTGGAAGCGTTGCTGCAATTTCGGCGATCATATGAGCATATGTGGATATCCAACATGAATCACTGCGCGTGGGTGGAGAGCCAGAGTTGGATCCTGCCGGGCTTTGCGATTCAATCTCCGGACCTTGATCCGGAATGATCCATCTATTTTGAAAGAAGATTTGCGGGAAGCTAGCTGGCCAAGCCGCGCGATATCGCGCCCTGGCCAGCTAGGGAGAGGTGGTCGGCGTTGTGCCAGGCACTGCCGACTGTGCTCGATGCAGTTGCGGGAGCGCTTCTGTCCATGAACGGGGGGACTGCGTCAAGACAGGCGACAGACACGACAATCACCTCGCAATTTTTCCTCAATCGCCGGAGAGGACACGTCGTGCTGCGCGGAAGTCGGTGCCTGGCTCTGGTTTCCCGATGTGAGGCCGAGACTTGCCGGACTGCATTTTTCCTGTCGGCTTTGAGCTGTGTTACGTTGCCCTTGAACCGGTGGATCGGACCGAGGGGACTAGGGTCCGAAACCCGATTTTCATCCTGTTTGGCTGACACCTCCCATTGTTTTGGGAGCTGTGAACCACCTGGGCATTTCGCGATTCGAAGGCGAACCTTCAACCGCGCCCTAGAGTATTGTTAGGCCCAGGTACTTCCCACCTCCCTTTATAGAACACGGGAAGTCTGTAACCTATGACTGCAAATTGTAAGCTGACAGTTTGGGGCTACTCCGTTCGGATACCGTGTGTTGCCGACGGCAAGGGCCGCGGCACCGATGGCAGCGGCAATGGCCATGCTCAACCGGCGCGTTCATCGGATCCCCGGTACCCAAGGTCAACGTCACAAGAGTCCGCAAAGTGTAGCCAGGAACATGGAACAACCGCTCTCAGCAGCAGTTGTCCGGTTCAGGAGGCAATATGAGCGCGACGATCGAGTTCTTTCGAACCTGGCTGCAGGAGAATGTCGGAAACCTGGCGACCGACACGCAAGTCAGCGTCGCGGTGTTGGCCCAGCAATTCGAGCAGGATGCGGACGCCGCAGGATACGGGCGCGAGGTTCGCGAAGAAGATATCGGCAACATAGAGGACGCCATCCAGCAGGCCCTCGACAAGGCGAACGCAGCCAACGGCCGGCAACCAGTTCCGGAGGAAGATGGCTCGCTTACGCCGATTATCGAAGGTCTTGAGGCTGCGGAGCCTGAACACTCAGCGTCTGCCGCCGGTGACGGCCGTAAGGAAGGAAGCTGACGAGCGCGTACAGCCGAATACCGGATCGTTAGTCCGGCGTATCGGGCTGGGTCGATCAGCGAGGGAAGTCGCGCGCAGGATGATCTTCTTCACGAGCGATACTCATTTCAACGATCCACGCATCCTGCGAATTGATCGGCGGCCGTTCGGCTCGCTGGCAACGCATGACGCGGCGCTGATGAGCCTCTGGAACGAGACCGTCGGCTCGGACGACGAGATCTGGCATCTGGGTGATTTTGCCCGCCCGAAGGCCGGCATCGAAAACATCCTGTCGCAGCTCAATGGGCGCAAGCACCTGATCATCGGCAACAATGACGGAAGCGATGCAACGCTCGCATCTGGCTGGGCCAGCATCCAGCACTATGCGGAACTGGTGGTGGACGGTACCCTCCTCGTCCTGTGCCATTATCCGTTTCGGACCTGGAATCAGATGGGCAAGGGATCGGTGAATTTGCACGGCCATTCGCATGGCAAGCTGAAGCCGCTTACTCGCCAGCGTGATGTCGGCGTTGACGTGTGGAATTTCCGGCCGGTTTCCCTGCCGATCCTGCTCAGCAAGCACAACCGTCGATCAGGCTGAGCGTGGCCCGTCGCCACTGACCGCAGTCGTCCTTTATACAGTTCTGGATGTGCTTCGCTCAGCATCAAAGCCGGACAAGAATGAAGATCGATCACGATTTTCCGTTACAGGAACAACAAGGACGGCGCTCCGTTGGGAAAGTGATCGCAACAAGCGATTTAACCAATGGAGGCACTTATGATGAAAACGATCTTGGTCGCATCCGCCCTGTCCTTAGCGCTCGCCACATCCGCCCTGGCCCAAACGAGCGGCTCGGGCAATGCCGGCGGTACCGCAGGCGGCGGCATGAACAACAGCGGCACGAGCGTCAACGGCTCCGGCAGCACCACGGGGACCGTCACAACTGATCCGAATGCGACGAACTCGACCACGACAACACCAAACGGCATGAATGACCGTTGCAAGGACACTGCGGGCAATGACGTCGACACCAATACCGCCAGCGGCACTGCCACCTCGCCGTCCCAAAATTGCAACAAATAGTTCCGCCAGCAGAATTCAGCTCAGGCCCGGCGATGACCGGGCCTGAGACATCATGTAGAATCGCAAGGCTGGGGCTATCGAAAGACGGAGTGCATGACCGCTATAGCGTCTTGGAGCACAAAGTCTTGAGCCTCTCAGTCGCACCCGATCGGCAGCGGTTTCGTTTTGCCGGTCAATCTGGCTCCCAGCGTCAGGCTGTTCGGGAAGCCGCTCACGAACGTGTTCATCGCGGCAGCGGACATGGGATGGGAGGCAAGGCGTGCCAACAAGGCAGCCACGCGAATGCGGGTGGCAAATTGGCTGTTCCAGACCTTCGAATAGCGGCGGCCAACAGCAATCCTCGCCGCCCGGTCCCAACGGCCGAACCTGGCCAGTTCGTTGGCTAGCAACCAGCCTGACTGCAGGGCCATCGATATGCCTTCAGCGATGATGGGATGGGACTCACCGGCGAGGTTGCCCACCCGAAATATGTCGTCGGCAAAACGTGGACGAATGCCAGGCCGTATGGGACCTGTGGCGAGCCATTCGCCATCGAGCGTGGCATTCGCGATCGTGGAGGCGACACGGGGACACGAAGCAAGGATATGGGCATGAACAGCTTGGGCTGCCGACGAGACGTTGCCTTTTTCGCGTAGCCTGATCAAGACGTCGCGGCGCATGCAGCACGACAGCGACATCCTGTTCCGGTCGGCCCAGACCATGCCGCCATAGCCGCCCGGAAATGCCAGCAGGGGCATGAGGTCGCGGTCGAGCTCAGCGCCGGTGAAATGAGCCTTGAATCCGAAAAGATCGTGCGGCGCGTTGGTTTTCGGCAGGTTCGTCGGAAGCCTTCCTTGTTCCCACGAGCCATGCGCGGCAATAACGACCGGCGCAACGAGAACTCCCTGATCGTGCTTGCTTTCGATCCGAACCATAGCGTTGTCACCATCGGTGGTGATCTCCGCCGCCCGCCAAGGCTGGAACACGTCGGCTCCGGCATCGCGAGCCGCATCCAAAAGCATGCCATCCAGAACGTCGCGCCCGAGCGCGCGTCCAAATGCATCTCCCGCGGCCCGCGGCATGCCCGCATCCGTGCCGGGACCCGATGCAAAAAGTGCAACCCGCTTGACCTCCGGACCGGCTTTGGCGCGAACCGCGGCGCCTCCTCCCAATCTATCCAACAGATCCAGATTGACCGCAGACATGAATTCCCCGCAAACTTTGCGGCGCGGGAATTCACTTCGCTCGACGATGGCAACGGCGCGCCCCTGGCCGCTCAAAGCCAAGGCCACCGAAGAACCACTTGGCCCGGCGCCTATGACGATGGCGTCGTACATCATGGCAAACCTTCCGAAGCGCGGTCGACGGCAAGGAAGGCATGGGTAAACGGTCCAATTCTGCGTTCTGCACACTGGCGCCTGAAATCCGGGGGCCATAGGCTGGAAAGCTCATCACCCGCAAAACCGGCGCGGACGCTTGCCGGCGCATCGTGCAAAGTCACCTCGTTCGCGCCAATGACATGCAGAAGCGAGCAGGCTCTTAAGGCAATGGCGTTTCGGCTCGGCTCGGTGGCGAGAAACACTGGCGCCAGAGGGCGAATCGCCAAAAACAGGCGTTTCAGGGCTGCGTCCGGAAAATGGTGCAGAAACAAGTTGGCCGATACCACATCGAAGGCGCCGGCTCGGGGGCTTTCGATCCATTCGAAGACATCATCGATGATGATTTCGACCCGCCAACCAAGTGCGTAGAAATCAGCGAACCGCCTGTCTGAAATGAGGTTGAACTGGTCAAGCATGACCAGGTCGACATCTGTCCAGCGCCGGGCGAGGCGCTTTGCGACGGAAAGCATGAATGCTCCATCGCCGGAACCAATTTCCAAAAATCTGGTCGGGCTTTTGCGCACGCTTGCCTTCAACAGGCTGGCCATGATCGCGCTCTGAAACATCAGTGCGTTTATCCAGGCGAGATCACGCCGCGAACCGACGGCCCTTGGATCGTCGGGAGGCAAATTGTCGAGCAGTTCCCGCTCGATCCGACGATGGTCGAGATCATTGGCCATTCAGGTATCGCCGGCTGTGTGGAACATCATCGTCTCGGTCGTCAGGCCAGGTCCGAATGCCATGGCACAACCCACACGGTCTTCCTTTGTGGCCTCGCGCAGCATTCGCTCGAGTACGAACATGACGGTAGCAGAGGACATGTTTCCGTTTTCACGAAGGACCTCGCGGGAGGTCGACAACGCATCGGAACGGAGATTCAGCGCGCGCTCCACTGCGTCGAGAACGGAGCGGCCGCCCGGGTGGACGGCCCAAAGGTCGACGTCTGAAACGCTCCTGTTTCCCAGAATGCTGCCTATGTCTGTGCCGAGTGCATGGTGGATTGCGGCGGGAACCTCTCCCGACAACACCATGTCGAAACCGTCGTCGCGTATGTTCCAGGTCATGAGGTCGCGGCTGCCGCCATCGACGAGCGCGTGAAAACTATCCAGTCCTATGCCAAAAGGACTGGCGCTTACCGACGCAGCCGAGCAGCCATCGCCCCACAGGCAGAACGAGAGCAGCTTTTCAAGATCGGAGGTCTCCTTGAGGTGAAGCGTACAGAGTTCGATGCTGACCACCAGAACCCGGGCCTCGGGTTCCGACCGGATGATGTGTCGTGCCTGCTTGAGTGCGTTGATCGCTGCATAGCAACCCATGAAGCCGAGGATTGTGCGCTCGATGGAGGTCGGCAGGTTGCACCGGGCAATTATTTCCAGATCCAGGCCGGGGGCGGAAAACCCCGTGCAGGTGGTGACGATCAAATGTGTGATACGGCTCCTGTCCTGACCATGAAGGAGCTTCTCCACGGCCTGTTCAGCCAGAGCGGGCGCTGTGGCCGCGAACATCTCCATGCGCTTTGCCGTGCCTGGAAACGCGCCGCGTTTGAAAACACCCTCCAAATCGACACTTGGGCCTTCAGGATCATCGGCGGGCGCAAAGCACGAATAACGATGCTCTATTCCGCATCTGTCCGCCATGCGATCAAAGATCGCCCGGCGACGGGGATCTGCCGTCAACTGGGAACCGGCAAATTGAAGAAAGAAGCGGTGAACGCCATTCTCCGGAACGGCTGCCGCAATCCGGTTGATGAAAGCTTGAGCGGGCATCTTTTCCTCGGCCTACAGCTTTAGGCTGGTGTACCGCGGACGGTGACTACGAACCCGACCGGGTCGGGACCAGCCCCTGAGAGGTGGTAAACACTCTCATAAACGTTCGGGACAGATGAAAGCTTCCCTCGTCCTCGACGATTTCCAAGGTGCCGGCCAATGGCGGCACCAAGCGCAATTGGAGGCATCCTCGCTGTCGGCGGCGCAGGCGGGCGAGCGTCGAATGTGGCACCGTACCGCAACGGATGCCGCATTCGCATCAGGGTGGATGGCATCGCGGCCGCCATATAGCCAGACGAGTCATCCATTCCTTGACCGGCCAAGGCCTTGGCCAGTCGACCGCGATCTCGGTCGGACCGGCGGGTTCCCCGGACCACCAGGGGTATTGTCAAGGCGGCTTAGCTATCATGGCAGCGGGGACAAACCGCTGTCGAATGGCCGTGCGCGGAGATACCCTATTTGGCGTTTTTGGCTCCGCCGATCTCCTTGTCCCACTTCTCGAACATGGCAACCAGCGGTTTGGCGTCGAGCGGCGGTTCGATCGGGTTGTCGGCGATCATCGCGGCATATTCGGGCCGGCCGAAACGCATGATCGTGTCCTGGCTGTCCTGCGGCGCCATCTCTATCGGCACGTCCCTGATCGACGGGCCGGGGTACATGTAGCCGTGATCGTACATGAATGCCTGCTGCTCGGGCTCAAGGATGAAGGCGATCAGTTGCAGGAGAACGCCGAGCTTTTCGTCGGAAACGCCCTTTGGGATAGCCACATAGTTGGCGTCGCTGACCCAGTGGAAGCCCTTCAGGGTCGCAATCTTGTAGTCTTCGGGAACGATGCCGAGATAGCGCGGATTGATGTCCCATCCGGTGGTCGTGGCGATGATGTCGCGCGTGCCGTCACCCAGTTCCTTCATGGTGACGGTCGTGCCGGAGGGATAATAGTCGATGCAGTCGTTCAGTTCCTTGAGATAGGCCCAGGTCTTCTCCCAGCCGTCGATAGGATCCAGCGGATCCTTGTCGCCGAGCAGGTAGGGAAGGCCCATGACGAAGGTTCGGCCGGGGCCGGAATTCGCCGGGCGCGCATACATGAACTTTCCCGGATGCGCCTTGCACCAGGCAAGCAACTCTTCAGCGGTCCCAGGAAGGTCCTTGACCCGATCCGGCGCATATTCCAGGAGCGGGCCTGACGGATACCAGCTATCGACGAAGGCTTGGCCCTTCGCCATCTGCTGCATGGCATAGGCGCCCGGTAGGTAGCGCTCGTCGAGCTTGGGAAACATATCGGCATAGTCAGGCAGGATCTGGGTCCACAATCCCTGGTCGATGCCCGCGGCAAGGGCGTCGTTACCGGTGAGCACGAAATCGATGTCCAACCGGCCTGCCGCCTGCTGGGCCTTGAGCTTGGCGGCAAGTTCGGGCGCGGGCGCCTGCGTGTAAACGAACTTCGAGATCAGTTCCGGATGGGTCTCGGCGAACTTTTCAAGCGCCCGCTGGCTGAGTTGCAGGTCGCCGGCAACGTCGACCACATTGATGACCAGCGGTTCCTTCGGCTTCGGGAACTCCTTGGCAAGCACGAAAACCGGCCTTGCCGCCGCGGCAACGCCAGCACCCAGGATCGTTAGAAGGGCATTGCGTCGGGTTGTCATTGGTGTCTCCTCCCTTTCTAGGTTGCGTGGACGGTTATTCGCCCACGGTGTCCGGCACTTCGCGAAGCAGAGCAGCCGATTGCGGATCGAGAAACAGGTGGCAGTCGGCATGCCTGCGCAAGATACCGGCCGGCACCATCGGCGAGATCGGCGCTTCGACCGTATCGCGCACCGCCTCGGCCTTGCGGCGGTCCGGCACCGCCAGCACGATCAGACCGCTTTTCATGATCTGGTTGACGGTCATGGAGATCGCCCTGTGCGGAACGTCTTCCAGCGTCGGAAACCAGCCTTCGCCGAACTGCTGGCGGCGGCAGCGGTCGTCCAGCGTTACCAGGTGGAACGGTGCGGTCGTCTCGAAGTCCGCGGGCGGATCGTTGAAGGCGAGGTGGCCGTTCTCGCCGATGCCCGCGAAGGTCACATCGATGGGGTGACGCGCAATCAACGCATTGATGCGCGCCACCTCGGCACCTGGATCCGGCACGTCCCCGTCGATGAAATGAAAGGCCCCGAGCGACGGCAGCAACGCGGTGAAGCGCTCCTTGAGATAGCGCCGAAAACTGGCCGGATGCGTATCCGGCATGGCGACATATTCATCGAGGTGAAAGCCGGTGACGCGCGACCAGTCGATGTCATCCCGCTCCACCAGCGCGGCAAGTACCTCGAACTGGCTGGCTCCGGTGGCGACGACGATATTGGCCGCCCCGCGCGCCTCGATCGCGGCGCGGATCGACTGCGCCCCCAGTTCAGCGGCAGCGGCGCCCAGCAGCTTTTTGTCCGGTTTCACGTAAATTCGCATGATCACTCCGTGGTTATAAGTCGATCGAGCCCCGCCGTGGCTCGCTGCGAGCACGGGGCCTGGGTTGTCGCCCTGATGACGAATTCGGTGACGAGATTGATGCGCTTGTGAGCGAGCGGCTTGCCTTGCAGCATAGCGACGAGAAGCTCGACCGCCTGCCTGCCGGCCTCCGCGCAATGGGTTGCGATGGACGTCAGGGGCGGGAAAAGGGTCGGCGCCAGTATGCCGTCGCAGCCGATCACGCTGTAGTCGCCCGGCACCGACAGGCCGCGCGCGGCAAGCCCGGCCATGATGCCTTGCGCCATGACATCGTCGAATGCGAGTACGGCGGTCGCGCCCGTCAGGACGAGTTCATCGACGCAGGCCTGGCCGGCCTCGAAGCTTGGCCGCGAGGTCGGAACCCGTACGATCTCAACCCCAAGCTCGGCGGCCCTCCTGGTCACG
The DNA here is from genome assembly GCF_006442185.1 of Mesorhizobium sp. B2-4-1. Classification (NCBI taxonomy): domain Bacteria; kingdom Pseudomonadati; phylum Pseudomonadota; class Alphaproteobacteria; order Hyphomicrobiales; family Phyllobacteriaceae; genus Mesorhizobium; species Mesorhizobium sp. B2-4-1. Next base: position 314,971 of record NZ_VFVN01000007.1, read on the forward strand.
GTGCCGTAGCGCTGGCTGTTCGACCAGGAGAATGCCGGCCCGGCAACATAGGCGATCGATCTATGGCCCAGCGAAACCAGATGCTCCAGCGCCTGCCCATAGCTCGGCCCGCTATCGACCAGAAGCCGTACCATGCCGGGAATGTCGCGGTTGACGAGGACGCAAGGCCGCCTCCGCGCATGTTCAAGGATCTGTTTCGTGTGCAGGCGCGAAGAGGCGATGATGAAACCTTCTACCTGCGCTGACAGCTTGGTCAGGAGAATGTCTTCCACTTCCGGCGTCTCGTCAGAATCGCCGATAAACGTCGCATAGCCACATTCGCGGGCCGTCGCCTGCCCCCCACGCATCATCGCCGCGAAGAACGGGTTGGTGATATCGGGCACGATTAGCGCGATGTTGCCCATCCGGCCGGTGCTTAGTGCGCGCGCGGCATGATTGGGGACATAGCCGAGCCGCGCGGCGACCGAGTGAACCCGCGCGACCGTCTCGCGACTGAGAAGTTCCGGCCGGCTGAAAGCACGCGAAACGGTAGCCGAAGAGACGTTGGCAGCGTCCGCCACCTCGCTCAGCGTCGGTGTTGAAGATGAATTGTTCCGCTTTCGGTCAGGCATGCGCGCCCCTATGCAAGCGCTTGCATGAAAGCGCTTGCACGAAGTCGTGTCAAGGATTGATTGGCCTAGAACAGGTCGGATAGTCGGGCTGTCCCCCGAGGCACTCCTCCACAGGCGGAAACCGAACTAATGCCGACCGACGTCAGGGATAGGGCAGGATCGGCGCAGGCGGACCGAAGCCGCGCCGATCACGGTAGGCATTGCCGCGCTGTCAACCCTTCGACTGGAGCGCGTGGATCACGCCGCGCAGTTCCGCCAGACCGCGCAGGCGACCTATCGCCGGATAGCCGGGATTCACCGTTTTTGTGAGATCATCCAGCATGCGGTGGCCGTGGTCGGAGCGGAAGACGATGGTGTCGTGCGGTTCCCGTTTGCCGTCTTCGGCCAACAATTCGCGCAGTACCGCAACCATGTCCACGTCGCCGTCCAGATGCGCCGCTTCATGGAAGGTGCGGCCATCGCCTTCGCGCTTGGTCGCCCGCAAATGTGCGAAGGGGATGCGCGACGCGAAGTGCTTCGCCATCGCCGGAAGATCGTTGTCGGCGCGCACGCCAAGGCTTCCGGTGCAAAAGCACATGCCGACGGCCGGCGACGGAACTGCCTCGAAGAGCGCGTTGTAGTCGGCGGCGGTCGAGGCCACCCGCGGCAGACCAAAGAGCGAGCGGGGCGGATCGTCCGGATGCAGCGCAAGCCGGACGCCGCTGCTCTCTGCGGCGGGCGCGATCGCCGCCAGGAATTCGGTGAGATGGTGGCGCAGCCGGGCGGCATCGATGCCCGCATAACGCTCCAGCCGGTCGCGAAACTGCGGGACCGTCAACGGCTCCGTGGTCGAGCCCGGCAGCGCACTGGCGATGTTGGCGACGAGGGTCGCGGCCTCCTCTTCGCTCATCGCCTCGAAAACAGCTTTCGCCCGCTCGCGGTCCTCGTTCGAATAATCGGCTTCGGCTCCCCTGCGCTGCAGGATGTGGAGGTCGAAGGCTGCAAACCGGTCCTGGTCGAAACGCATCGCGGTCGCGCCGCTTGGCAGTTCGTAATCGAGATCGGTGCGGGTCCAGTCCACCAGGGGCATGAAATTGAAACAGATGATATGGATGCCGTTGGCCGCAACCGCTTCCATGCTGGCGATCCAGGCCTCGATCTCGGCTTTCGCCCCGCCGCCGTGGCGCTTGACAGCGTCAGGGACCGGTATGCTTTCAACGACCGACCAGACAAGCGGCGAGCGGTCGGACGGCGTATCCTCGATCATCGCCTTGCGCGTCGCCACCTCCGCCTTCGTCCAGGCACGCCCGATCGGGACTTCGTGCAACGCCGATACGATATCGGTGGCGCCGGCCTGACGCACGGCATCGAGCGGAACCCCCGCATCCGGCCCAAACCATCTCCATGCCTCGCGCATTCGTCATTTCTCCAACTATTTCAGGGCTGGTCGGCTCAAATAAACCAGTCGGGGTAGGCGTCGCGCAGTTGCTCGACATCGGGAATGACAGCGCCCAGATGGATTCGCATGGCCTCGCAGGCAGCCTTAACGTCATGCGCCGCTATAGCGTTGCGGATGACCGTATGCTCGCCAATCACATGGTCCATGCGGCCGAGCGCGGGCAGCGTCATGCGTCGCGCCCGGTCGATCTGCACCTTGACCGGCTTCAGATAGTTCCAGATGCCGGAATAGCTGGCTATTCCGGCAATCGCCTCGTGAAAGGCCTCGTCGGCCTCGTGAAAGCCGTTCATGTCCTGTCGTTCGGCAAGGAACCGCTGCCGCGCCAATATGTCGTCGAGCTTTCCCACATCGTTGCCGTTTGCGCATTGCGCGGCCTTTTCGACCGTGGCGCCTTCCAGCGCCTTACGGATGACGACGGTTTCGGGAATGAGCGAGATCGGTATCGGCGCGACGAAGGTTCCCGACTGAGGATAGATATTGACCAGCCCGTCTTCGACCAGGCGAATCAACGCCTCGCGCACCGGCGTGCGGCTGACACCGAAACGCTCGGTCAGCACCTTTTCATTCAAGGCGTTGCCGGGCTTAAGCTGCATGGATACGATCGCCTCGTGCAGTTCGCGGTAGACTGCGGACGCAGCCGTCGTACGCACGATGCCCGGCCGACGCATCTTCGTTCGAACGGGGGCGGCGTCGCGGTCGGAGCCCGCAATGCCCGCATGCGCCTTTGCTGATGTCATTTCTCAATCCCCGATCTTCAATCAGTTGACATATTAATATATTATTCCTTACTGTTCGCCAATATCGGAACGCCGCTTCATCCCAAATTATGATCGCGCGCATTCAATCGCCCCTCCCTTCCGAACGCCGCTTTCGCGGCTCGACCGCAAGGATTTTGCAATGCCGCTCCATCCCGACAGGCTTTTTTCGCCTGACCCTACCGTCCGTTCCATCGCCAGGCGCCTCTATGAAGGCGTGCGTGCCTTGCCGATCATCTCCCCGCACGGCCATACCGAGCCGGATTGGTATGCGTATGACCTGCCGTTCCCGGATCCGGCCACGCTGTTCGTCAAGCCCGACCACTACATTTTGCGCATGTTCTATTCCCAGGGAATGCGCATGGAAGATTTCGGCGTCCCGCGGCTGGATGGGGGGCCGATCGAAACCGATCCCCGCAAGATCTGGCGCCGCTTCGCCGAGAACTACGCCCTTTTCCGCGGCACGCCGACGCGGCTGTGGTTCGAGCATTCGCTGGCAACGGTCTTCGGAATCGAAGAGCGGCTCGGCGCGAAGAATGCCGACCTTCTTTATGACCGCATCGCCGAACAGCTCGAGCGGCCAGAGATGCGCCCGCGCGCGCTCTACAAGCGTTTCAACATCGAAGCCATCTCAACGACGGACGCCGCCACCGATGCGCTTGCCGCGCATGATGCGATCAAGGCTTCCGGATGGGACGGCCGGGTTGTGCCAGCCTACCGGCCAGACGCCGTCGTCGACCCTTCGCGCAAGGGTTTCCATGCCGAGGTGGAGCGGTTCCTGGCGTTGGCCGGAACGCCGGCGAGCTATCCCGGCTATCTTGAGGCGCACCGAATCCGCCGTGCATATTTCAAGCAGCGCGGCGCGACGTCCACCGACCACGGCCATCCGAATGCCCGCACCACCGACCTGTCGAAGGCGGAAGCAACAGCCCTGTTCAACCGGGTGCTGAAGGCCGATGTTTCGCCCGAGGATGCCGACCTGTTCCGCGCGCAAATGCTGACCGAAATGGCGCGCATGAGCGTCGAGGACGGCCTGGTCATGCAAATCCATCCCGGCTCTTTCCGCAACCACAACCCGCAGATTTTCGCCGAGTTCGGCTTCGACAAGGGCGCAGACATTCCCACCGGCACCGATTATGTCCACGACCTCAAGCCGCTCCTCGACGCGTTCGGCAACGACACGCGCTTGACATTGATCCTGTTCACACTGGACGAGACGGCCTATGGGCGCGAGCTTGCGCCGCTTGCCGGACATTATCCGGCATTGCGCCTCGGCCCGCCCTGGTGGTTTTTCGACAGCCCCGAAGGCATGTACCGGTTTCGCAAGCTTACCACGGAGACAGCCGGCTTCTATAACACGGTGGGCTTCAACGACGACACCCGTGCCTTCTGTTCGATCCCCGCGCGGCACGACATGGCGCGCCGCGTCGACTGCAATTTTCTCGCGGAATTGGTGGCTGACCACCGGCTCGACGAAGACGAGGCGCAGGAAGTGGCGCACGATCTCGCCTACCGCCTGGCCAAGAAAGCCTATAGGCTCTGACCATGGCGCAGCGGCTTTCCAATCGGACCTGGGTGACCTGCCGGCCGGGATCGGGCGCGCGGACCGCAAAGATCGGCTTGGCTGCCCAACTGGCCGCCGTCTTCCTGCGGCTGAAGCAGGTCCTCGGCACCGATCTCCCGGCCGAGCCCATTTCGCAAGCCTGGGAACCGTATTGACCGATCTTTTGAACGACGGCGCCGCAGCCACCGTGGCATGATTGGCGCAGCGGTTCATGCACGGAGCAGAAAGCGGTTGTTTTTGATGACTGGTAGATTAATATATCAAAATTGAAATCCTGCCGGACAAGACAGGACCAGCGGAGGAGATGAAGATGATCAAGATCACTCGGCGACAGGCAGTCGGCGGATTAGCCGGCATGGCGGCGCTTCCGGTTGCGCGCGCGTTTGCCCAGACCGCCAAGCTGCCGACCGCGCCCGTCACCATCAATATCGTCGATGTCGCCGGCAATCTGGCGCTAACCCAGAAGGCGATCGAGAATTACAAGACGGCCAAGCCGGAACTGATCTCGAACATCGTCTTCACCAAGGCGCCCGCCCCCGAGCTTCCCGGCAAGATCAAGGCGCAGCAGGCGGCGAACCGCGTCGATATCGACCTCGTGCTTACCGGAACGGATGCGCTGTCGGCAGGCCTCGAGATGGACCTGTGGGTCAAGCTGCTTCCTGACGATTCGGGCGCCTTGCCGAAGCTGGCCGATATCTATCAGGAGCCGGCAGCGCGCATGCAGACGCTGGCCAAGGACCACGGCGTCGTCGTCACCTACTACCCGTCCGGGCCGCTGCTCGAATACATGCCCGACAAGGTCAAGACGGCGCCGACCACGGCGGAGGAGCTTCTGGCCTGGGCCAAGGAAAATCCGAACCGGTTCCTCTATGCGCGCCCGGCCAATTCCGGCCCCGGCCGCACCTTCCTGATGGGTCTTCCCTATCTGCTCGGCGACAGCGATCCGAAGGATCCGGTCAAGGGCTGGGACAAGACCTGGGCCTATCTTAAGGAACTGCACAAATACATCGAATATTATCCGACCGGCACCGGTGCGCTGATGAAGGAACTCGGCGAAGGCACGCGCGACATGACGGTGTCGACGACTGGCTGGGACATCAACCCGCGCGTTCTCGGCGTCGTGCCGAAGGAAGCCAAGGTTGGGGCGCTGAAAGGCTTCCATTGGGTCGCCGACGCCCATTACATGTGCGTGCCGAAAGGGGTCAGCGACGAAAAACTGGCTGTGCTCAAGGACCTGATGGCATTCCTGCTGACGCCTAAGCAGCAGGCCTATACCTATGACGAGGGCTATTTCTATCCGGGCCCGGCGGTTAAGGATGTCACCCTCGACATGGCGCCGCAGGAAAGCCAGGATGCGATCGCCGAATTCGGCCGCACCGAATATGCCGACCTGATCGCCAACAACCCGATCGAACTGCCGCTGGAGCCAGCTTCGATGGTCACGGCATTCCGAATCTGGGACGAACAGGTCGCCGCCACCGCGAAATGACAAACCTTTGATTGTCAGCGCATAATAGGAACCGGGCATGCCGCCCGGTTCGCCTACAACAATGGGGCTACGAACGGATGCTGCTCGCCTCGTCGAAATTCGACGAACTCCGCCTCGATCATATGAGTCGAAAATTCGGCAGTATGAGCGCGCTGAGTGACGTTTCGCTGACCGTGCGCAAGGGGGAATTCATCGCCCTGCTCGGACCTTCGGGCTGCGGCAAGTCGACCGCACTGAACTGCATCGCCGGACTGCTTTCCACCACGGGCGGCAGCATCTATCTCGACGACAAGCGCATCGACCAGCTTAAGCCGGAAGACCGCGGCTTCGGCATGGTCTTCCAGAACTATGCGCTGTTCCCGCATATGACCGTCAAAGCCAACATCGGCTTCGGCCTGAAGATGCGCGGCACGCCCAAGGCCGAGATCACGCAACGCGTCGACGAGGCGCTGGGGCTGGTGCGGCTGGAAACGCAGGGCCACAAGCTGCCGGGTCAACTGTCAGGCGGTCAGCAGCAGCGGGTGGCCATCGCCCGCGCCATCGTCATCGAGCCGCCGCTGGTGCTGATGGACGAGCCGCTCTCCAACCTCGACGCGAAATTGCGCATCGAGATGCGTGCGGAAATCCGGCGCATCCACAACCAGCTCGGGGCCACCACCCTTTATGTGACGCATGACCAGGACGAGGCCTTGTCGCTTGCCGACCGCATAGTCGTGCTGCGCGATGGCCGAATCCGGCAGGTCGGCGCTCCGCGGGACCTCTATGAGAGCCCGGACCATCTCGACGTCGCCGAATTCATGGGTTACCGCAACCGGCTAACCGGCAAGGTCACCCGGCGCGACGGCGACATTGCCATGGTCGAAGTCGGCGGCGTCAGCCTTTCGGGCAGGCTGCGCGACGATCTCGCGGTTGGCGCGCAAGCCGTGATCGCCGCCAGGCCGGACGATGTCACCGTGAGCGACAAGGGCATCGGGACGCTTGATGCGAAGGTCGAAACCATCGAGTATCGCGGCCGGGAATTCGTCGGCACGGCACGCACCGAGGGCGGCCTCGAGCTGATCTTCCATGCCAGCCAGGCCGCGTCGGTCGGGAACACGGTTTCGCTCTCGATCGATTCTGCCCACGCCCTGATCTACGCGGCCTGAGGACGGCGATGTCGACGCTCGATCATACGCCCTCTCCTTCCCTGCGCCAGCGGCTGGCCTTGCACGGGATCGACGGCGTCACCCTTCTGGTGCTTCCGGCCGCCTTGTTTACGCTGGCGATCTTCGTCTATCCCTTTGTCTACGGCCTGCTCCTGTCCTTCCAGCCGAAGGAAGGGGGGCTCCTCGCCAACTACCAGCGTTTCTTCTCCGACCCGTTCCTTTACAACACCATTGCCACAACGCTGTGGCTGGCGGTGCCGGTCACCGTTATCAGCCTGGCGCTGGCGCTGCCCATCGCCTTTCGCGTTCGCCTGATGACGCACCAGCGTATGCTGACCACCATCCTCGTGCTGCCGGTAACGCTCGGCACGGTGCTGGTGGCGGAAGGCCTGCTCAACTATCTGGGACCGCAGGGCTGGTTCAGCCGCACGCTGATGTTGTTCGGCATCATCAGCAGTCCCGTGAAACTCACCAACAATTACTGGGGTGTTTTCGCGTCGCTGATCATCACCGGTTTCCCGTTCACGTTCCTTTTGACGCTCTCCTATGTGACAGGCATCGATCCGGCACTGGAACAGGCAGCGGCGACCCACGGCGCGCGCTCCTGGCAGCGGTTCCGCTATGTGTTCCTGCCGCTGCTGATCCCCGGCCTGGCCATCGCCTTCCTGCTTTCATTCGTCCAGGCCTTTGCCGTCTTTCCGTCGGCGGTTCTGCTCGGTGCGCCGGCCGGGCCGACCCGGGTCATCTCGATTGCGGCCTACCAGGCCGCCTTCGAGCAATATGACTACTCGATGGCCTCGGCAATCGCGATGATCATGGCCGGTGTGCAGTTGGTCATCGTCGTCGCCATCCTGATGCTGCGCAACCTGTTCTATCGGGGCAGCACCGCAGGCGGAAAGGGCTGACATGATCCGCGACACAACCATCGCCGCCAAGCTCTGGATCACCGCCATCTGGGTGGTGGTGGGTTTCTTCGTACTCAACCTCGCGGCGATGATTGCCACGGTCATCCTGTCGTCCTTCGGCACGCGCTGGCTGGGCACATGGATTCCTGCCGGCTTCACCACCCGCTGGTATTTCGCCGCCTGGGCGGAGTTCCAGCTCCACGATATCCTGATCGTAACCTTCCAGATCGCCTTCACCGTGGTCGCGCTTTCAGGCCTGCTCGGCGTGACGGCGGCCTATGCGCTGGCGCGGCGCGATTTTCCCGGCAAGAAGCTGGTCATGCTTCTGTTCCTGCTGCCGCTTCTGGTCCCGCCGATCACCTTCGGCATTCCGCTGGCTACCGTGCTCTACCAATCGGGGGTCGGTGGCACCTTCTGGGGCGTGGTGCTGGCCAATCTCGTGCCGACGGTTCCTTTCGTCATCCTGGTGATGATCCCCTTCATCGAGCAGATCGATCCCAAGATCGAGGCGGCCGCGCGTGTCTTCGGCGCCAACACGTTCCAGCTCTTTCTCCATGTTCTGCTGCCGATGCTGATGCCGGGCATCTTGGCGGCGCTGCTGCTGGTGCTGGTGCGTACCATCGGCATGTTCGAACTGACCTTCCTGACAGCCGGGCCGACCAGCCAGACGCTCGTCGTGGCGCTGTACTATTCGGTCTTCGCCTCGGGCGTTCGCGCGGTGCAGTCGATCGACGCGATGGCGGTGGTGTATATGATAACGACGCTGGTCTGGCTGCTGATCGCATTGCGCTTCGTCAATCCGACGCAGATTGTAGCGCGGGCAAAGCAGCAGCCCGCCTCCGCCTGAAACAGGCTTTTCTTTCCGCCGCATGATGGCGGCGGAAAGCCACTCTCTCCAGGAATCCTGGAGCGTTCGAGGTTCAAAGGAAGCGCTCTTATACGGGTTGGTTGCTGGCCGGATCCGCACGGATGAGAGCTGCGATCAAGCGCTGTGTCTGGAGCGCCTCCTCACCCGTCACGACCGGATCGCGGTCTTGCGAAATCGCATCGGCGAAATCGTCTATCAGCGCACGATGCGCGTCATGGGGGAAGTCCATGATGGCTGCGCCGCTGCCTGTCTTCCCCTCCGCCTCGACGCGCTCTTCGCGCCCGTCGAGCCAGTCGACGCTCAGCGCCCCGCCGGTCAGCGTGGCCGTGCCGAGCGAGCCGACAATCTCCATGGTTTCAGGCGAGCCCGGATAGGCCGCCGTCGTGGCGAGCAGCGAGGCCGGTGAGCCGTTGCCGAGCCGCATCAGGGCGGTGACGTAATCCTCAGCCTCCATCCGGTGCAGGCCGGTCGTCCGCACCTGCGAAGCCAGCACCTCTACCTCTCCCAGCAGAGAGCGGAAAAGGTCGATGGCGTGGATGGCCTGCGACAACAGCACGCCGCCCCCGTCCCGCGCGAAGCTGCCGCGGCCGCCGGTGTCGTAGTAGGCCTGCGGCCGCCACCACGGAACCCGAAGGCTGGCCGCCTCCACCGTGCCGATGGCGCCGGAAGCCAGCACCTGGCGCAGCCGCAGGCTGGCCGGCCGGAAACGGTGCTGCAGGACGACGCCGAGGCGCAGGCCGGCCCCGCGGGCCAGCGTGACCAGCTTCTCGGCGCGCGCCAGCGTCGTTTCGAGCGGCTTTTCGACAAGCACGTGCTTGCCGGCGGCAAGGGCCAGTTCGGCCACCGCCAGATGTGCGTTGGCCGGCGTCAGCACCAGCACCGCCTGAACCTCGGGATCGGCAATCGCGGCCGCAATATCGGTCGTCACGGGAAAGGAAAACTGGTCGGCAAAGGCTTCTGCCGTCGCCTGGCTGCGGCTGGCCGCCCATTTCACCTCGATCCTGCCAGCAAGATCGACGAGGCTCTTCGCATGCGGCAACGCCGCCGGACCCAAGCCGATCATGGCGACACGTAGCCTGCTCATCGCGCGTTCCTTTCCTGCCCCGTCACGACGACCGCCGCCGCCTGCGCCTCGAGCGCCAGCCGGCAGACCGTGAAGACATGCTCCTGCGTCATCGCCGTTTCGGTACGCTCGCACATGTCGGCAAGCAGGCGCTCGAAATAGGATATCTTTTCGCCCGACGCATCGAAATGGCGCGTGCCCTGGCCATCGACGAGGAATACGTGGTCCGTGCCAGGTTTGCCGGCTATGTCGACATATTTCCTAAGTTCGATCGTGCCCTTGGTGCCGAGCAGGATGAGCCGTCCATCCCCCCAGGTCGGCAGCCCGTCGGCGGTGAACCAGTCGACGCGGATATAGCCGCTCGCTTTGTCTCCCCGCAGGAGGATGTCGCCGAAATCCTGGAATGCTGGAATGTCAGGAGCGCCAAAATGGCCGACCGCACTTGAAACGACATTCGCGTCGGCGCAGCCAGTATAGAACAGGAACTGATCAATTTGGTGCGAGGCGATATCGACCAGGATGCCGCCGTAATTCACGGGATCGAAAAACCACGCCGGGCGTAGCGCACGGTTGAGCCGGTGCGGCCCCAGGCCCGTCACATGGATGACCTCGCCGATGGCGCCGTCCATCGCCAGTTGCGTCGCCAGCGTCGAGGCTCGGGTCAGGAGGCGCTCCGAAAAGCAGATCGAAAAGATGCGTCCCGTCTCACGCACGGTCTGCCGCACGGCGGCAAGCTGCTCGAACGTGGTCAGGCCGGGCTTGTCCGCAAGCACGTCCTTGCCATGCCACATGGCCTCGACGGCAATGGCGGCCCGGTCGGAGGGGACAGCCGCGGTAACGACGAGGTCGATGGCGGGATCCTCGATCAGGCGCCGTCGTTCGACCGGCGCGATCCGTGGAAAACGCTCGGCGATGCCGGCGGCAACCTTGGGATCGGTCGTCGCGGGATCGTAGCCGGCGCACTCGGCGCCGGCATCCAGAAGCCCACCGATCAGGTCATAGACGTGACGATGATCGATGCCGATCACGGCAAATCGCATTGGTCCGCTATTTCATCTTGTTGGCACCGACCTCGCGGTCCCATTTCTCGAAGGCGGCGACCAGTGCTTCCGGCTTTAACGGCGCTTCGACCGGGAACTTCCTGATCAGCTCTTCATATTGTGGGCGGCCGAACTCTGCGATGGCGTCCTGGCTTTCCTGCGGCGCGGCGCTGAGTGGTACCCCCTTGACCGCCGGACCGGGATAGAAATAGCCCTTGTCGTAGGTATAGGCCTGCTGCGCGGGTTCGAGCATGAAGGCCATGAGCTTGACCAGAACCGCGACCTTTTCCTCCGCGACGCCCTTGGGAATGCACATGAACTGCGTATCGGGCACCCAATGCGTGCCTTCGAGCGCAAACGTCTCGATCTCCTTCGGCACGATGCCCAACACACGCGGGTTGATGTCCCAGCCGAAGGTGGAAACGATCATGTCGCGGGTGCCCTCGGCCAGCTCCTTCATCGTCACCGTGGTGCCCGAGGGATAGTAATCGATGCCTTCATCCAGCGCCTTCAGATAGGCCCAGGTCTTCTCCCAGCCATTGATGGGATCGGAAGGATTCTTGTCGCCGAGGATGTAGGGCATGGCCATCAGGAAGGTCCAGCCCGGTCCCGAATTGACCGGCCGCGCATAGCAGAATTTGCCGGGATTGGCCTTCACCCACGCCAGCAGTTCGTCGGTGTTCCTGGGGATGGTCTTGATCCTGTCCGGCGCATATTCGAAGAGTGGGCCCGACGGCGAATAGACGACGGCGACGCCTTCGTTCTGGCCGAAGTTCTTCTGCATCATCAAGGCGCTGTCGAGATAGACGTCCTCAGCCTTGGGCAGCACAGTGGGGTATTTCGTCCACACGTCGATCCACAGGCCCTGGGTGATGCCGTCCGACATGGCACCCGGCCCCGTCAGCACCAGGTCGATGTCGACCCGGTTGGCCGCCTGCTGCGCGGCGAGCTTGGCCGGCAGTTCGGGGGACGGCGCGCGCGAGAACGTGATCTTGGAGACGAGCCCCGGATTTTCCTTGCCGAATTTCTCGATTGCCGCCTGGGTAAGCTGCAGATTGCCCGCGACATCAATGATGTTGAGCGCCACCGGCGAAGTGGGCAGGGCAAGCTCGTCGGCGAATGACCTGCCAAAGGGCAGCGCTGCAAACCCGGCCAATCCGCCGAGCGCCTGGCGGCGTGAAATCGTGAACATCGTCGTCCTCCTCATTTATCTCCTTGAAAGAGCGGCATCTCCGCACTTTCATCCCGGCTCTCCCAGACGAATGATATATTAGTCTATTAGTATCGAATGCAACACAAATGACGCCCCGCTGCGCTGAAGGTCCCGTCGCGGACAGGCCGCGTCAGGCCGGTGCCTGGCATGCTGCACTATCCTAGCGCCAGCCCCTCGACGCGGCCGGCCTTTGGCGAAGCATCAGGATTTCTTTGCGCCGACCAATTCGTCCCACTTTCGGAAGGCGGCGATCATCTTTTCCGGCGGCAGCGGCAGTTCGATCGGGTTGTCGGCGATGAGGCTGGCATACTCGTCCCTGCCGAAACGTTTGACGATGTCCTGGCTGTGCTGCGGCGCCATGGAGACAGGCACGTTCTTCACCGCCGGGCCGGGGTAGAGATAGCCCTCATCGTAGGAATAAGCCTGCGCTTCGGGCGTAAGCAAAAATGCCATCAGATCAAGCACCACGGCGAGCTTGTCGTCGGAAATGCCTTTCGGAACGCACATGAAAAAGGCGTCCGAAACCCAATGGAAGCCCTTGAGCGTGCCGATCCTTGCCGATTCCGGCACGATGCCGAGGGCGCGCGGATTGATGTCCCATCCCGTGGTCGAAATGATGATGTCGCGGCTGCCTTCCCCGAATTCCTTCATGGTGACGCCGGTGCCGGCGGGATAATAGTCGATATACTGGCCGATCTCTGCCAGATAGGCCCAGGTCTTCTCCCAGCCGTCGACGGGATCCTGCGGATCCTTGTCGCCGAGCAGGTAGGGGAGACCCATCATGAATGTACGGCCGGGGCCGGAATTGGTGGGCCGCGCATACATGAAGCGGCCCGGATGGGCCTTGGCCCAGGCTAGCAGCGCCTCTACCGAGCCGGGAACCTCCTTCACCCGCTCAGGCGCGTATTCGATCAGCGGGCCGGAAGGATAGTAGTTGACGACAATGCCATATCCCGCGCCCTGCTTCTTGTGCAGGGCCAGTGCGGCCGGTTCGTAATTGTCCTCGATTTTGGGGAACTTGTCGTTGAAATCAGGCAGAATCTTGATCCACGTGCCGTTGGCTAGGCCTGCCGCCAGACCGTCGGACCCGGTCAGCACCATGTCGATATCGACGCGGTTGGCTTCCTGCTGCGCGCGCAGCTTTCCGGCCAGCTCGGTCACCGGTGCCTTGGTGAAGACGATGCGTTCGGTGCGCTCGGGATATTTCTTGGCGTAGTTTTCGAAGGCCGGCTGCGAAAGCGCCAGCGCGCCGCCCACGTCCATCACCGAGATGACGACCGGCGATGCCGGCAGTTTGGGTGATTGCGCCCAGGCCCGCGTCGTGCCGGCGAGGAATGTACCGCCAATGCCGCCAAGGATGGTGCGGCGATTCACCTTGAGTTCACGAGCAGTCATGGTTGTCTTCCTTCCCATTTTGTCGTTTGCCGGTCGTATTCGCGTTCTTCTTCTCCGACGCGCGCACGGGTGATGGTCATGTCCGGCGCCCACTCGATCTCGCTGGCGGGCACGCGAAGGCCATGCGCGTCCAGCACCGGCTGCAGCAGCGCCATCACATTTGCCGAGGCCATATCGACAGCCTGTGCGAAACCGGCAATGCCCCAGCGCACCAGGTTGCGCACGGCGTCGTCCAGTCGCAGCGCCGACCCGGCGAGCCCGATGCCGCCAGGAACGCGGACCGAGCCATCGGCGCGGCTCTCGACCCGCATTCCGGCAAATTCGTAAGATCCGTGCGGCGCACCGGCCGCCGAAACGGCATCGGTAACCAGGACCGACCGGTCCAGCCCTTTTGCCCGGACCAGCGATTTCAACGCGCCTGGCGGAACGTGAATCCCGTCGGCGATGAATGTCGCGGCGAGACGGTCTTCGGCCAGTTGGGCAAACAGGGTATTGTCCAGTTTCGGCAAGGTTTGCGGCAGCCCGTTGCCGAGATGGGTGGAAAGGACAGCGCCAGCCGCCGCGGCCTGCGCTACGAGCTCAAAACCGCAAGCCGAGTGGCCGATCGAAACAAGGATGTTGTGCCGGTTCATGGCCCTAATGAAAGCAATGCCACCTTCCACTTCGGGTGCCAGCGTCGTCAAAAGGATCGGGCGCTTGAGCAGCGACTGCAGGCGCTCAATGAGCGCAGGATCCGCAGCGGTCATCGCCGAGGCGGGATGGCATCCGGAATAACCCGGGGCGGGATTGAGGAACGGACCTTCCAGATGATAGCCGGGGCACATGAGGGGACCGAGGCGGCTTTCGGAGACAGCCTTGTCGAGAGCGCTGAACCGCGCCGACAATTCGTCCGGCCTTGCCGTGATGATCGTCGGCAGGCACGCTGTCACGCCGCACGCCAGGAGGGCCTCCAGCGCTTCGTCGAGTTCCGCCGCCGTCAGGGTCCCCGAGTTGAAATCGACGCCGGCGAAGCCATTGACCTGCATGTCGACCAGACCGGGAGTAATCATGTTGCGGCCGATCGCCAAGATTCCTTACGCGGAGAGTACACGGCTTGATACCGCTTGCAAGCCATTTTTGAATAATGTTATCCAGAAATGCGAAAGGAAAAGAATCCGGGCATGTTGACGCTCTACACCGCGGATTTCGAGGACGCCCGCCAACGCGACTGCGCACGCGTCATCGCCAGCCTGCACGAAGGCGGCGGCAAATCCCGCGCCGCACTTGCCGCCGAGTTGGACATGACCTCGATGGCGATCTCGCGCGCCATCGCCGACCTCGTCGGCAGGGGCATCATCGAGCAAAGCGTCGGCCAGGTGAGCGGCCGTGGCCGCCCACCGGCGCAAATCGTTTTGAACCCCGGTTGCGCGGGCGCGACCGTCCTTCTTGTTTCCAGCCAGGAACTGGTTGGCGTCCTTGTCGATTTCCGCGGAAGTGTCCTCGCCCGGCAAACCGCCCATGTTCCGTCCGACGCCGATTCGGCCCGCATGACCGCGACGATGCGTGACCTTGTCGCCGGTCTGCTCGGCAGCTGCCCGTCTGGCATGCGTCATGTCGGAACGTCCGTTGCCGTTTCCGGCATCGTGGACGTGAAGACCCGGACGTGGATATTGACCTCGCGATGGCCGAACGTTCGCGATTTCGACGTCGGCAAGGCGCTCGATGGCATCACGCCGCGCGTGTTCCTGTTTCGCCAACTGGATGTCGAATTGAGCGCCCGATACGCCGTGCCGGGCATGGAACGACTGGAAGGCGCCTTCATTCTTCATTGGGGTTGGGGCATCGGCCTGGCCTATCGCGGCAGCGACGATGCGCCGATGCGCCAGGGCGGCCCCTTCGGCGAAATCGGCCATTGGCGTTTCAACGTGCTCAAGGATCGCCCCTGCGGATGCGGCAACCGGGGCTGTCTCGAAACAGCAGCTTCGCTGTCAGCCCTGTTGCCGGTCATACGGGAGATATATCCGTGGGCTTCGGGGGAGGAGGAACTCCTCTCCAGCCAAATCGAGACGATGGAGCTGACGGATATTCCCGAAATCCGGGTCGCCGTCGATCTTATGGCGCGCGCGCTGGGGAACGCCTGCAGGCTGCTTTTCCCCGAGAAGGCGTTCATCACCGGCCCGTTTACCTGCAATGCCGGACTCTACGAACTTCTACGCTCCCGCTTCGAGGCGGAAGGATTGATCGGCACCTTGCGCCTGCCGACCCTGATCTCCGATCGCTCCAGCCTGGACTACGTCGTCCAAGGCGCCGCGCAACCGCTTCATGAAATCGCCGTTCGCGTGCTGCTCGGCACGCCGCAGGGGAAACCGAATGGCGCGGGGCGGAGCCGGCGGAATGGAAAGCGGCAAAGGCCGATGCCTGACGCGAAGCATCTGAATGATTGACGCTGCGGGTTCAGAGATCCGGGAGCAATCTCGATGCCCCACACCTCTCACGTCCTATGGAGAATGCTGCGACGCCGCTCGGGCGAAGCTCACTGCCTCGCGGAGGTTTTCGAGCCGGTTCTCACTAACGAGCCGCACAGCGAACAGCCGCATTTAGCATGTCGCCGGCGTTTTCTTCTTTAGGCCAGGAGCGCATTCCCGCGCCGTTCCATCTCTGCCGGATCGAGGTCCTCCCTCCACGACAGGAGCACCCAGACGTGGCCGAAGGGATCGCGCACGGTGGCGGAACTGGCGCCATAGAACATATTCGTGGGTGGCTGAATCTCTTCCGCGCCAGCCTTGACCGCGCGCCGCAGCAAGGTCGCGTTATCATCAGTGAAGATGTGAAGGCCAGCTGTGCAGCGACCAAGTGTCCGCGGCTCGCCGTATAGTCTCTCGTCCGGATCCCCGATCATGATCACGGCTCCGCAGATCAAAATCTCGGCGTGCATGATTTTGCCGCCTGGGTGGGCAATTCGGAACAATTCCATCGCTCCGAATGCCCGCTCGTAGAACGCGATCCCATCCGACGCCCCGTCGACGTAGATATGAGGGACAATCGCATTTCGATATCTCTCCGGTCGTTCAGTCATCTCGGTGTCCTCGCGCCAAATATCAGAGCGCTCGTTTGCGGTGCACAAGCCGGCGAAACACTCTTTATAAGACCCGGCGGAAGGCTCGCCTCAGTTCGCCCACCGCACCGCCGGAGACCATCAACCGTGCGTCGACACGATCCGTTCCGGGTTCCACGCGATCATCTGCTCGATTGCCGCCGAAGCCGGCGCCGGCTCGACTTGAAATTCCTCGAAAATCGAACGGTGCCTCTCTTTTCCAACACGGCAGGTCGGCAATCATCCAGGCCGACTCCAACCTGGAGACTGTCCTGATATTTCCGGCGATCAGCGGCTGGTGCCAGAAGGCGATATGGTCCTGCAAGCGATGGCCCTGGATAGTCGCCGGCATGAAGCACGGATGGCCGAAGGCGGTCGGAAGTCGAACGCCATCCGCGGCTGCTCGCCCCTAGACGCCGAGATGATGCTGCAGCAGCCCCGGCTGTGTCTTGAGCTCGGCGGCCGGGCCCTCGTGGGCGATATGGCCGTTGTTGATGATATAAACGCGGCTCGCGAGCGCCAGCGTCGCGGCGATGTTCTGTTCCACCAGCACGATTGTCTGCCCTGCCTGGGCCAGTTCGCGGCAGGCGCGCACCAGATCGTGCACAATGACTGGAGCAAGTCCTTCGAAGGGTTCATCAAGCAGAAGGATCTTCGGGTTGCGCACCAATGCACGGGCTATGGCCAATATCTGCTGTTCGCCACCCGAGAGATCCGTGCCCCGGCTGGTGCGCCGTTCCTTCAGCCGTGGGAACATCGTGTAGATACGTTCCAGCGGCCAGCGGTCGTCGGCGGTCAATCCGGCCAGAATGATGTTTTCCTCGACGCTCAGGCTGCCGAAGATGCGCCGATTCTCGTGCACGAGCTGCATGCCTTCCCGAGCGATGCTGTGCGCCTTCCTGCCAACCAGCTCAACCCCGTCGAGCTCAACCGAGCCGGCTCGTGGCGTCACCACGCCCATCAGGCTCTTCAGCGTCGTCGACTTGCCCGCGCCGTTGCGCCCGAGCAGCGCCACGACCTCGTTTTTCTCGACCCTCAATGAGACGTCGAACAGAATGTGACTGTCGCCATAATAGCTGTTCAACGCCCTGACTTCGAGCAGGCTCATGCCACCTCTCCATGTACCCCGCCGAGGTAGGCTTCCTGCACCTTTGCGTTGGTCTTGATCTCAGCGGGCATGCCTTCGACCAGTACCCTGCCCTCCTGCAGGACGGTCACTTTCTCGACCAGCTCGAAGAGTGAATCCATGTCGTGGTCGATGATGATCATCGTGCGTCCACGCGCGATTGACTTGAGCAGCGCCACGGTCTCGACGCGCTCGCGCGGGCTCATGCCGGCAAGCGGCTCGTCAAGCAGGAGCAGGCTCGGCGACGTCGCCAGCGCAAGGCCGATTTCCAGCCGCCGCTTCTCGCCATAGGCCAGTTCCGAAACGGGCCGATCGAGCCGCGCCGTAAGGTTCACCAGCGCCGCCGTTCGCTCGACCTGCTCATTGAGACCGGGAACGCTGTGGATACTCTTGAACAGGTCAAGCCGGAACTTTCCACGCGCCTCGCCCAGCGCGGCAATCATCAGGTTCCGCCGCACCGTCAGGCGGTCGAACAGCTGGTTGATCTGGTAGCTCTTGGTGAGCCCGAGCTGGCACACCTCGGACACGCCCATGCCCGTAATGTCGCGGCCGGCCAGCATGATGCGGCCGGAGGTCGGCGCGATCTCGCAGGTGAGCATCTTGAAGAATGTGGTCTTGCCCGCGCCGTTGGGTCCAATGATGCCCCGTATCTCCCCATGATCGACACTGAAGTCGATGTTGCTGTTGGCTGTGATGCCGCCATAGCGTTTGGTTAGGCCCTGCACCTGCAGGATCGGTCCGGATGCTGGCGCAGTGCCATGCCGGCGCGCCGGCATCGGTTCGACGACCGTCACGACGTGCGGCGCACTCTCGACCGCGGTATTGGCCCGTTCGATGCGCTTGCGGCCGCCGGTCAACCCATAGAGATCGACGATCGCACCGACGATGCCGCGCCGCAGGAAGCAGACCAGCAGCACGAAAACGATGCCGAGGACCAACTTCCATGTGGCGCCGAGATGCAATGTGTTCTGGAAAAAGTCGCTCAGATACAGCCACACCGTCGCGCCCACCAGCGGCCCGAACAGTGTGCCAGCACCGCCGATCGCCGTCTGCATCACGACCTGGCCGGACGTGTCGAACATGAAAGCGTCCGGCGGCATGAAGCCCTGCATGACGCCCAACAGGCCGCCGGCAAAGCCGGCATAGATCGCCGCAATCACGAAGGCCGTGAGCTTGTAGCCGTGTATGTCGTGGCCGAGCGCCGCGGCGCGGAGCGGATTGTCGCGGATTGCCGAAAGGATCGCGCCAACCGGCGAGCGTACGATGCGAAGTGCGACGACAATGCCCACGAAATACCAGAACGCCAGGAAGGTATACATCGTCCAGTCGGTGTTGAATTCGAGTACCGTGAAGCCGAGGTTGACGACCGGGGTTGGCACGCCAGGCAAGCCGTTCTCGCCGCCTGTGAATGCCGAGAGCGGATTGAACTCGACAAAGAAGAAGACTTCGGCGATCGCCACCGTGATCATGGCGAAATAGATGCCGGTGCGTCTCAGGGCGATCAGGCCGATCACATAGCCGACGACACCCGACACGACGGCGCCCATGACGATGGCAGCCATGACATAGGAGAAGCCGGTTTCAGTCAGGAGATAGGCGGCGAACATCCCGCCAGTACCGTAGAAGGCCGACTGGCCGAAGGACAGCAATCCCGTGTAGCCGAACAGGATGTCGAAGCCGATCCCGAACAGGCCCCATATAAGGATACGATTGATCGTGCTGGGCGAAAAGCCGAGATGGGGCAGCACGAACGGCGCCAGGACGAGCGCCAGCGCCGTCAGAAGCTCGACAAGGAAGGGATGTTTGATGTTCATGGCGACCGCATCTACTCGCGCCCTGCCGTGCCGAGCAGCCCGTGCGGGCGAAGCACCAGCACCAGAGTCATCGCCACGAACAGCATGACATAGGAATAACCGGGATTGAACATCGAGGTGATGCTGATGATTTCGCCGGCGATGAGGCCGCCGAGGATCGCGCCCGGAAAGGAACCGACGCCGCCGATCACCACGACCACGAAGGTCTGGACCAGTATGGCTTCCCCGACATCGGGCGCGATCGACACCACGGGTGCATTGACAATGCCGGCGAAGCCGGCCGCCATGGCTCCGATGCCGAAGACGAGCATGAAGATCTTGTAGACGTCGATTCCAAGCGAATCGACCATTACCGAATCCTCGATGCCTGCTCGCACGATCATCCCGATGCGGGTGCGATAGAGCACGACATAGAGCATCAGCAGCGCCAGGGCGACGATGCCGAGGAGCGCCAATCGGTAGGTGGGATAGACCATGAAGCCCAGATGGGTGATGCCGACCAGCGAGGCGGGCGGCGGCACCGTGCGCGAGAGGCTGCCGAAGAAGAAGCGGACCGTCTCGACGAAGACGATGCCGAGCCCGAACGTGACGAGAAGCTGGTCCTCGAGCGGCCGCGTGTAGAAATGGCGAATGATCAGCCGCTCGATCAACACCCCGACGATCATCACGAACAGCGATCCGGCCGCCACCGCGGCGAGGAATGAACCTGTGTAGGTGTAGGCGAGCCAGCCGGCATAGCCTCCGAGCATGAACATCGCGCCATGGGCAAGGTTCAGGACGCCGAGCGTCCCGTAGATGATGGTCAGCCCGGAGGAGATCAGCGCCAGAAGCGCGCCGAGCACGAGCCCATTGAAGCACTGCGAGATGAAATTTGCCCAGTTGATCACTCTGCGCCCACCTTAATCATGAAAAATATGCCCTGCCCTCGCGCCAGCAAGGGTTTGGTTGATAAGTCGCGAACAATCGACATTCCACCGACCGCCGGGAGACGAACCGTCTGCGTCCAGCCAGAGCCAGTCCCGGTGCGAGCGCCTTCTCCACCCGTGGCGGGCGGAGAAGGCGCTGCGGGATATCAGGTGTAGCTGCCCAGGTTGCAGCCGAACTCGTCAGGCTTCTGCATCAGCGGCGCGCCATCGACCACCTCGACCACGTTCCAGTAGTCGTCGTCGCTCTTCATGTCCTTGGGGTCCTTACCCTGGACGAGTACGACCGGTCGCACGCACTGATGGTCTTCCGGCCGATAGTGAACGTCGCCGACGAGTGAAGGGATGGTCTCACTCTTCTCGTATTGCTTGATGACGTCCGGCGGATAGAAGCTACCGGCCTGCGACACCATGCGGGCCCAATGAGCGAAGCTGACATAGGCATTTTCGGCGCCCCATTCCGGCCGATAGCCGAACTTTTGCTGGAACGCGTCCACGAACTGCTTGGCGAGCGGATACTTGTCCTGCAGGGTCCACCAGAAATCGGTAGCGGCAAAAACCCCGGCTGTCAGTTCGGGGCCCACTTCCTTGGCAAGGAAGGGTATCTGGTAGGGGATGACCATCTTCATGCTCGGAGTCAGGCCGAACTGCTTGGCCTGCTGGATCGACAGCACTGCGTCGCGGCCCCAGTTGACGTTGACAATGAATTCGGCGCCTGAATTGGCGATGTTGGTGAGATACTGGCTGAAATCCTGGGTGCCCAACGGCGAGACCTGGTCCGTCACCATCTCCCATCCGCCCTGAGAGGTCAGGTAGTCGTTCACCGACTTGGTGACGGTGTGACCGTAAGTGTAGTCCGGCGTCATGAATGCCGCCTTCTTTCCCTTTCCGTAGGTCTTCAGAAGGATCGGGCCGATCGCGTTGGCTGCGGTCTGGCCGTAGAAGTTCTGGCGGAAGCCGTAGCGGACACAGTCCTTGCCTGTCGTGTCGTTTGAGCCGGAGATGCCCGCGACGTAGAGGATCTTCTCGCGCTGCGCGAATTTGTTGAGCGCAACCGCGACCGCTGATGAAGTCGAGCCGGTCATCAGGATGATGTTGTTTTGGTGGATGAAATTCTGCTCGAGCTCGACGGCCTGATTTGGCTTGGCCGCGCTGTCGGCGGACAACAGCTCGACCTTCTTGCCGAGCAACCCCTTGTCGACTTTCGGCGCCAACGCCTTCATCAACTCATGGCCGTTGTTGATGTGGTCGACCGCCAGCTGCCAGCCCTTAAGTTCATCAGCACCCTGCACGGCATAGGCACCGGTAAGGGGCACCGCGGCTCCGATGTGGACGGTGTCGCCCGCCGACCCGGCCGGCCAGGTGCCTATCGCGGGCTTGTCGTCGGCTGCAAAAGCCGCAAAGCTGGATAAGGGCAGAACGGCACTACTGAGAAGACCTGCGCCCGCGTGCAGCATGGTGCGGCGGGATATATTGGAAGTATTTTGATCGTCGAGCGGCATCAGCTGTTCCTCCTTAGCGTGGAGCCGTCGGACGGCTCTCATTTGTTGTTCCCGCAAACCGGTTTTTTCCAGCGAAACGCTGAAAATGGCCTATTTGCATGGGCATTCGCAGTGGCGTAGGCCTGCCAGTCAATACAACTTTCGTTTGATAATTCTGTTCATTGATCTGGATTAATAAGCATAGGAAAGTTTCGTTGAAGGTCATGAACATTTGGAGCATGGCATGCCGCTGACCGGCCACCCGATCGTGACCCGACTGACACGTGCAATGAAGCTGGATTCGCTAGACATCAAACGTCTTGAGGCAATCTTCGAGCGCGATCTTACCATTCGGAAACGGGAGGAACTCGTCGTTCACGGCTCCGAGTTCCGAA
Organism: Mesorhizobium sp. B2-4-1; assembly: GCF_006442185.1. NCBI lineage: Bacteria > Pseudomonadati > Pseudomonadota > Alphaproteobacteria > Hyphomicrobiales > Phyllobacteriaceae > Mesorhizobium > Mesorhizobium sp. B2-4-1. The sequence continues at coordinate 337,269 of NZ_VFVN01000007.1, forward strand.
ACCTGTGCTTTGTTAAAGACGGCTACGCGATCCGCTACAGGTTGCTGCGCAGCGGCAGGCGGCAAATCCTGAAGCTCATCCTGCCCGGTGATGTCATTGGATTCCCGGTCAGCTTTTTCGATCGATCCACTTGTTCGGTCGTTGCCGTGAGCGAACTGACCTACGCCGTCTGCTCGTTCGACGCGTACATTCGTCTCTGCTACGAGCAGCCCCAATTCGGTCTGGTGTTAAGTTGGCTCGCCGCCCAAGAGGCAGCGACTTATGCGGAACACATCGTCAATCTAGGTCGGCGCACTCCGATTGAAAGGTTGGCGCACCTTTTGCTGGAGATTCACGCGCGTCTCCTGGAAGTCGAACGCGCCGACGAAGCAAGTTTCGATCTGCCGTTTTCACAGGAAATCATGGCGGACGCGCTCGGGTTGAGCGTGCCCCATCTCAATCGCATCATTCAGCAATTGCGCGCCGAACAGCTTATCACCAGCAACGCGCGCTTCATCGACTTGACTGATCTTGCGGGCCTTCGAAGACTGGCTCAGTACCAGCCGATGTCCCTCGTTCCGATCCCGGTGCTGAAGCAGCGGGAATGAAAAGCGTCCCGTCGATCATATTAGCACCCTGCGTGAATTCCTTCACATACAAATCTCACCCGCGGCGTACAAGAGATGACAGAGCAGGCAATTTAGTCTCTCTTTCGGACAGATCATAAAGAAAATAGCAAAGATCAAGCCCGAAGAGGAAGTTGGTTTTTAAACTAAGCCAATTTCGTTCTCATCACGAATTTTGTGATGCCATCAACCAAAGGGAGAGAAACATGTATAAGATCATTACAGCTGCGTCTGCATTCTTCATCCTCACGGTGCCTTCGTTCGCGATCGACTCGACCTTCGTCCACAGTCTGCGAGCCGACAATGGTGACTTCGAAGCCCCGGGTGACTTGAAGGGTCAACATTCATTGGCTTCAGAAGAAGCGGTGTATGGCTTCCCGACCGGGTCGATCGGATTGCCTGGTGGCGCTTCGAACTCCAAGTGCATGGGGGTCAGCCCACACCAGTACGATCCTGTCAGCCCGGACTGCCGGAATTGATCCAGATAAGAGCGGTGGCTAGCGCCACCGCTCTGCCTCCTTGAGCGGGTACCGACTGACCGACGGACTATTGAGAAAAGCCCCACCATAGATCGCGCGACAGCCGTGGCAGGTCCAATCGCCTGGGACGGCGTCAGGATGCTGAACGGAGGTTCCCAGTTCGTCACCACGACAGGTGGAGGACTATCCCTTCATGCCGATCCGGTCTTCGTTGCGCAATCTGATTCGCGGCTCTGATGCGCGCGCCGATTGCGAATGGCGACATCAGTCATCGTCCTGTGACTCGGCAATGTGACGAAGCGCACCGGCATTCGTTATGCGCAGGCCACCACGCTTGATTGCGATAATCGAACGGTTGCGCCAATCGTTAAGCGTCTTGTTGACGGACTCGCGCGTGGCGCCCAGGAACTCCCCCAGTTCGGACTGGGAGATCGGTATCCAACCTGAGCCATCCGCCATAACGCCGGCCAAAAAGGCCAGTCGCTTTGCCAGCCTGGCCTCAATGCCGAAGAAAGCCTGATCGCCAAGTTCGCCGCTGACCCAACGCAGCCGTGCGCACAAAAGCTCAATCATGGCGCGTGCCAGAGGTGGGGTTTTTTCGATCCGATCGAAGAGCTGCTTCCGACCGAGCGAGGCCAGATCGCAAACGGTCAGGCAAGTAGCGGTTGCGGTGCGCGAGCGCCCGTCGAGCGCGCCGATCTCTCCGACCAAGCTGTGCGAAAGCTCGATATTGGCCACCAGCTTCCGGCCTCCCGGCGAATACATCGAGATCTCCACCGTCCCGCTCATAACCCCGTAAATACGATCGGATGGATCTTCCTGGACGAAGAGAATCTGGCCCGCCGCGTGGCGTTCAACCTTGCAGCCGCCGAAAAGAAGATCGAACAGGCGCGGATCGATCCGTGCAAGGCGCGGCAGATCATTTCTTTCGTTCGCGCCGCCAAAAGCCATGTCGCCCCCAAGTTGCCGATCGGATAACTCCAACGCAGGAGAGTATCTTAGGTCTTGTCTTGCCGGCGCCTCAGCTCGGCCGCAATGATCGACTGATCCCTGCGTAACGAGAGGCGCCGCGCAGCCGCGAGTGCTTGCCGCCAAGTAGAGACGGCGCGGTCACCGCGTCCGTCCAGCCAATGGGCCACGCCGACCCACAGCCCATATTGGGCGGTGCCGACAGGAAACGCGCGGCGGTAGCGCTTGAGCTCATGCAGCGCTTGGCGCTCCCAGTGGCGCCACTGGTCGTACTCGCGCGAGAGGCCTGCCTCCCTGCCGCGCAGAAGCACTTCGCACACGCCGGCAATGCCGGGCAGTGTGCTGTGCACAGTCGGCCGACGCATCTCGCGCAGCAGGCGTAGCGTCTCGACCACAGCCCGAAGGCTCTCAGCATGGAGCCCGACCCGTGCAAGCGCGAGCGCAAGCGACCCTTTGGCGGAGACCAAGTCGGCGAGATCAGCGGATCCGGCCATAGCGGACGTGGTCAGCCGAAGGATGTCGACCGCTTCACGGGGGCTATCCGTGTGGAGCACACACAACGACTTGCATCGGAGCGCCCAAATCTCTTGCTGGAGGTTTCCGCTGTTCTGTGCGCGGGAGAGCAGCGCTTGGGCGGTGTACTCCAGCGCACCCGATTCACCGCGGTAGTACATTGACCAGAAGCGCATGGCCTGGGCGTTGCACCAACTTAGTTGATCGCCCGCCTTTAGACACAGCTCTTGAGACTGATCCAGACGACGATCTACCATCAGCCAGTCGCAGCGGCCGATGCGCCAGAGCGCATCGAGATTACACAGGTGGGCATGGACCGCTGGATCGGCGAGCGCAGTCACCACCCGTTCTGCCCTTGCCATGAAGTAGTTGCAAGCGCGCCGGCGCCCCAGAATTCCCAGCCCGCATGCCAGTTGGGCGGACGCGATCACCATCTCCATGGTGAGCCCCGTGCGCTCCGCATGGGCGACAGCCGCGACGGTGTGGGAAAACGCTCGCGAAAAGCGAAGCTCGAAATAGTCCACGACCGCCGCCTGGTTAAAGCAGCGAGCTAGTTCTCGCTCCCAGGAGTCCAGCACACCACCCTGAGTTGACCATAGCGAAGGAGGGAACACTTGTTGGAACGCGAGCCGCATTCCACCCCCAAGCAGCCGCATCAAAAGGGCTGCCGAGGAACGTGGAACCGGCGTGCCCGCCAAGGTGAGGGCGCGCCTCACCGAAATGCCCTGAGCATGGAGGTCGCCACGACTGTAATGGGCCTCGCCGAGCTGCCTGCGCCAACGCACCGACTGAAGTCTTTGCTCAGCACTCCAAGGCTGCTTCGACTCGTATCTCAAGCAGATTTCCAGAAACGCCTCGACCTCTCGAAACGCACCGACCTGCAGCGCCTTGATTGCTGCCAAATTGGCATATCCAACTGCCTTGAAATTGTTTCCGGCGGCCTCAAAATGCTGAACGAGGGCCGCGACATCCGCGCCCATGGCGGCCGACTGGCTCGACTCGATCCAAGCGGCCAGAGCTGCATGAAGTCGCTGTCGCACTTCACTGGGAATTGAGCCATAAACGACGTCTCGGATTTGATCATGACGGAACTCGTAGTTCCCTGATCCAGTGCCCTGACGCACGAGATGCGCCGCCACGAGCGACTCGACAGCTGCACCCACACCGTCGTGATCCAACTCGCCCTCGAGCAACGTCGCCAGGGCCTCGCCGGTAAATGAACGCCCGATCACGGCCGCAGCCCTGAGAACGTGCTGGACTGAGGTCTCCAATCGATCAACGCGCTCCCGAATGACCCGATCGACACCTTCGAAATATCGAAGGCTCTCGAGCGGGCGGATCGGACACCACAAACCATCGCGTATGGCGATGAGCCCCTGGCTCTTTAATGTCAGCGCTATCTCCTCGGCGAAAAACGGATTGCCACCGGCTAAGGCCGAGACCCGGCGCGCCAGTTCGCCATGTGGGGGCACATCCCCGAGCGTGCGGGCGACCAGTTCGCAAATCGACGCCTCGCTGAGTTCCTCAAGATCCAGGATACGACACAGGCGCGCGGGATCGTCAGGTTCCGTTCCGGATGTATTCCTTCTTGTGGCCTCGGCTCGCCTTCGTAGGTTTTTTAACTCCTCCGGAACTTCGTCCGAGCGTACGCACAGGACCAGAAGCAACGAGGACAGAGATGAGAGAACCCACTCGACGAGGCGCCACGATGCCGAATCCAGCCACTGACTGTCCTCCAGGACCAATGCCAACGGGCGCGGTGCCAAGTTATCCATGAGATCACCCAAAAGACGCATGGTGGCATCAGCGCGATGAGGTCCCTCCAGATGTCGCGTCCCGTCGTTTTGGGGAATTTCGATGCTCAGAACATCACCTAGCAAGGGCAGTCGCCCAACGAGCGACGAGTTGCCTTGAACCCGTTGTGTGACGACATCAAGCACCGCAAATCCATCGCTGTCGGACGGTAGGCCGAGAAGGGACACAAGCACCCGCCGCCATGGCAGGAGCGATGTCCGGCGATCGTCACGTTCGGCGCGCGCGGTCAAAACCTCGATTGCGGTTGAGCGCAGTTCGTCCGTGAAAGCTCTGATCAAAGCGGTTTTTCCAATGCCCGACTCACCCAAGACAACGAGCAAACGCCTGCCTCCACGGCGGGTCTCCTCGAACGTACGTTTCAGGAACTCCAGCTCGCTCTGCCGACCAATCAGCGGACTAAGAGGTTGGACCGGGGCGCGCGGATCCATGGGACAAAATACCGTTGCCATGTCCCCAAGTCCGTCCAGTTGCAACGTGCCGTGTTCTTCGAACCAAAACGCCGTCCGGCTGGCTCGCTCTGTTGGTGCATCGCAGAGAACGTTTGCCGATGCCGCCGTCATAAGCCGCGCCGCCCGATTCACGGGCGCGCCGATCACCATCAGCTGGCGCCGACGTGCGCTTCCGACAACACTAAAAAGCGCATCGCCGGTAGCCACGCCCATCGACGCGGAGAGGCCCAAGCGTTGGGCCGTCAGACGGATAGCGCGAGCAGCATCGACGGCACGGCAAGGATCGTCGCGGTGGAAACTGCCTCGCGCTCCGAACGTCGCAAAGAAAATCAGACCTTTGTCGTCAAAGAGCAACTCGCCGGCCGGCCCACCGCGCGAACGCAGATCCTCCTGGAGGGTCGCGCATAGCGATTGATAGCGCGCAAGCGCCTGAGGTTGACGATGGTCAAGTCCGGCAATTCGCGCGAAAAGGGCGGTGATCGGCCTAATCTCCGCCAGGGCGTCTAAGCGGGCGGTCGTTGGACGATCTTCTTCGGAACGGATGGCAACGGCGCTGTCCGCGGCAACTGAGCGCAAGTCGGCTTCGGACAGCAGGTCCCTGAGCTGCAAAGGCAAAAACCTTGCCAGCCAGCCCGGAGGCGGAGAAGCCAGCGTAGGCCGGCTGCGCCGCGATTGAGACGGCTGCGCAAGGGCCAAGTTGGCTTTGTCGGAAAGTACATATTCCCATCGGCGCGCAGCCGCTTGGGACTGAGCGGCCTGCATGATGGCATCTCCCCCTGCAAAGAGCGTCCAGACCGGCTGGCCGCCCAAAGCCGCCGCCCAGAGGGGCCCCGCCCCTACTCCAACATGCAGCGCGGGTGCGATTTCAGCTGTTCCGTTCTCCAAACGCTCGTTCTGGCCGCCGCAGATTGCCTTGGCACAGGCTGTCGCCGCTCGCACCGCGCTTTCAAGTCCGCGGACATCCGCCGACCAGTAGGCTAGCAGTTCGTCGCCAGCGAGGTACAAAATCTCGCCTCCACGATTGTATACTTGCTCCACGCATCGCGCGTAGGAGTGACTAAGCAGGCTCGGGATTCTTTCAAGTCCTTCTTGCCCCCGTCGTGCTAGTTGCTCGACCAAGGCCGTGTATCTGGACACATCGACAAACACCACTGCAGCCGGGAATTCGACGGCTACTGGGCCATCCGCTCGAAGTGCGTGAATTCTACCGAGTAATTCCAGCGGCAGAAAACTCTCAAGTAGCTCGCAAGTACCCTCCATGGGTTCCTTCCCGCAGCCGTGCCCATGGTTTCAGGGCAGAGAAAGGCACCGCCGACCGCGCACTTCTAAAGGGAATGAATATCGCCCCGATAGATTGCGTGACTTCCTGACGTTACACCAAATTTCGTATATGATTGATATCTAAATTAGGGAGGACGCATTGCCTGTACACATCAAGGCAGCGCCGGAGCCGCCACGTGCGACGGCTTGGCTCTCGCACCGACTCGAGACATTGGTCCACGATTTTCCGCAGATCGCCGATAGGGAAAGGACAACCGTTAAGGGCGGATATGACTTTGATGTTGCCATCGTTGGCAGCGGCTATGGCGGCTCGGTGGCTGCCGCCGAATTGAGCGCCTGCAAGGATGTGCAAGGCCAATCTTTAAAAATCTGCGTACTGGAACGCGGCAAGGAGTACCTGGCCGGAATGTTCCCTTCGCGATTGGCCGATCTGGGCGGCCACGTCCGCTTTGCCACCCCCTTTGCGAAACGCCAACGCGGCGTGTTCGATGGTCTTTACGACTTGCGCTGCAGCGACGACGCGGTAGCTCTCGTCGCGTGTGGCTTGGGTGGAGGCTCATTAATTAACGCCGGCGTGATGGAGATGCCGCTGCCGGAGATTTTCCGGGAAGCACGCTGGCCCACCAAAATCCGCAGAGATACGACGCTCACAGAGACGGCTAAACGGCTGGGCGATTGGCTGGGAGCCAAGCCGATACGTGTCACCAAGCCTTTCCTGGCCAAGTCCGAAGCAATTAGAAATTTGGCTGGTGGCAAAGCACGACCCGCTCACATAACCGTCGCTTCCGATTGCCACACCAACCACGCCGGGGTCGCGATGAGCGAATGTCGCCGTTGCGGCGACTGCGCCACTGGTTGCAACTACAATGCCAAAGAATCCCTCGACCTGAATTTGTTGCGGCTGGCTCGACAAAGCGGAGTACGAATCGTCACTGGCGCCACCGTCTTGCGCGTTTTGCGCGCGGGCGAAGGATGGCAGTTGGACGTCAATCACACCGATGGCCATCTACGCGACAACCAGCGGAACCCGTTCGCGCTGCTGGCGAGGCGCGTGATCCTTGCAGCAGGCACATTCGGCTCGACGGAAATTTTGATGCGCTCGCAAATCCGCGGGATAAAGTTCTCCGATCAGCTGGGAGGCAAGTTCTCCGCCAATGGTGACATGCTCGTCGTTGCCCATGATTTGGCGGCAAGGGTGAATGGCGTCGCTGATGAAACCGAGGATCCGGCCCCAAACACCAAAAGCGAGGATTGCGGTCGCGCGGTCGGCCCGACAATAACCGCAATGATCGATCTGCGCGACGGCAACGCGGCTACTGACCTGGTGATCCAGGATCTTGCCGTACCGGGACCGCTGCGCCGCCTGTTTGAGGAAAGCGCCACCACATTCGATGTGCTCAATCGCGTCGCCGATGGCGACTGGGCGAAGCATGAGCCGGATCCTTCACGAGTAGACGACGCAGCCGTCAATCCCGCCGCCATCACCAACTCCCTGGTGCTGGCCATGATCGGCCGCGACGACGCGGAGGGAGCACTTGCGCTAGGGCCCTCGATGCAAAACAGCGCCGATGAGATGCAAGGCGATCCTGAAAAAATGCGCGCCGACGGGATGCAAAAGGATGCTGAAAAATTGCGCGCCGACGGGGTGCAAAAGGATGCTGAAAAAATGCTCGCCGACGGGATGCTCACGGTGCGCTGGCCGGAGTTGCGACTGGACCCCCGGCTGGAGAACCATCATGCGCGCCTTGGCAAGTTGCTTCGAGAGTCTGGATTGGGCGGACGGCTGGTGAACAACCTGTTGTGGCGACCTTTGTCCGACAGGCTCGAAGCCGTGTTCGGTCGCCAACGCGGGCCGCTGCTGACGGTGCATCCCCTTGGGGGCTGCGCCATGGGTGACGACGTTCGCCAAGGCGTGACCGATCATTGCGGCCGCGTGTTCGATGCCGCCGCGGTCGGCCTCAGACGCACTCACGAAGGGTTGATCGTGCTCGATGGCTCGGTCGTGCCCACGTCTCTGGGTATCAATCCCGCCTTGACCATAGCCGTTCTGGCATTGCGAGCGATCACCGAGCTCAAGGAGGAATGGCAACTCAGTGGCGGCCGTTTGATCAACGCCCCCTTGCCTGGGAACTCTCGTGGCGAAACGCGGCCGATCTATTCCACGCCGCGGACGAACCCTGCGCCTAAGCCTACCAGCATCGAACTGACCGAACAGGTGCGCGGCAAGGTCCCTCTGGCGATGCGCGGCAGCGGTGTGAAACCACACATGGTCGAACTGACGCTAACCACCAAGCCGGTGGTGCTCACCGATCTCTACGCGCTGCAAACGTCCCGTGGACGGTGTTTGCCGATTGCCCATGGTCGGCTGCGCATTCTGCGTGCAGGAAAGGAGTTCGACCCCATTGCAGATCAGGCCTATGAAAGCCATGTTGCGCTCGAGGCGGAGATCTCGGGATCGCTCCACCTGTTCGATCTGGAAGAATCGCGCCCCGTGCCCCGAATGCTGCGCGCTATCCTTGCGTGGGCGCTCAACCGCGGGATGCGCGACTTTGCTTACCGCTTGGTCCGCCAGGGCCAGGAATGGTTGCGTCTCACGCCGCCTAGCGGAGGGGCATCCCATCTCAGACTGCTCGACATTCTGCACCTGTGCTCGCGTGCGGGCGGGGTCCGCCTGATCGAATACGATTTGCACATCGACAAGGTTGTCGAGCCGGAAGATCTCGGCACGGGCGTGAGGTTCGACAGCTCTCTGTTCACGCAGAAGAAAATCAGAGCGGTTAAGCGCCTCACCTATGCGCGCGGCGCCAGCCCTTGGCAGCAATTGATGGAGATGTCGGTCGAAGTTTTCCCGCAGATGAGCAAGACCGTCATTGGCAAGAAGCTACCGTCGCTAGAGCTAAACAAACGATACCTGGCGCGGCAATCGGTGCCTCTGCTGCGGATAGTGGGGCAGCAAGACCGTGTCGCGGCACTGGCAGATCTGGCCTCTTTCATACTCTACGGTTTTCGCGTCGTGCTTCAGATACATGCACTGAGTTTTCGCCGCCCCGACCCGCCATCTGCGCGTGAACCACAACGGTTGCCCGGGGCGGTGCCGGGCTTACCAGCGCCCCAAATCGACTGGTTGACCTTGAAAGGTCAGCTCAGCCCGCCGATCCGCATTCGCCTGGCCCGCTATGACGGCAGTATCGAGAAGGGCGTCCCGAAACGCCCCGTCTTGCTCATCCATGGTTACAGTGCAAGCGGCACCACATTTGCTCATGCTGCCGTACCCGGCAACCTCGCTCAATCGCTGTGTGATGCTGGGCGCGATGTCTGGGTGCTCGATATGCGATCGAGTTCAGGCCTGACTACCGCCACAGGCGGTTGGTCTTTTGAGGAGATGGCGGAGAATGACATTCCGATCGCCGTCCAACACGTGCTGGCTGCGACAGGGCAGGAAAGGCTCGATGTCGTCTGCCATTGCATGGGCGCGGCAATGTTCAGCATGGCAGTGCTTGGCGAGCATGATCGAAGGAATTTGCACAATAAGATCGGGCGCGTGGTGTTTTCGCAAGTCGGCCCGGCAATGCTGTTGAGTTCGGCAAATGTGCTCGCCGCATATGTGATGCGATATGTACGTTATTTTCTTCAACTTGAAGACTATGTGTTTAGTCCGCATGGCGATATCTCGCTCGCCGGTCAATTGCTCGACAGAGCGCTCTCGGCAATGTGGCTGCCGTCCGACGAGTATCGGCGCGAGAATCCCCTCTGGCCCCCAGGCAAAGCGACGCCTTGGGTCGGCACAAGACATCGGATGGACGCGCTCTATGCACGCACCTTCTCGCTCAACAATCTCTCTGACCTCGTACTCGACCACATCGACGATTTCTTCGGCCCGCTCAGCGTCGAGACAGTCTCGCAGGTCATACATTTTGCTGGCTTCAACACCGTGACCGATCGCGCCGGCATAAATCGCTATGTGCTGCCGGACCGGGTGAGGGATCGACTGAAGTTCCCGATGATGTCGATCCATGGAGCGGAAAACGGTTTGGTCGCCCCCTCAACGCTAAGACTGATGCGAAATATGCTCAAAGGGGCCGGCGTGCCGCATTTGAACTCATCTCTGCATGCGGTCGAGGCGGTGCAATCGGAGGAAGAAATCAGGGATCTTATTGACAAAAGCGGCCAGTTCCTGGCGCTCGGCCAACCGTCCTACCTGACCTGGTGCATTGCCGGCCACGGTCATCAGGATTGCCTGATCGGCAAAGACGCCTCGTCGATCTGCGGCGTTATAGCGAAATACCTCGGAATGCCGGATATCTCCGATATGCCGGGCCCCTTGGAGGACAAGCCATGACGCATTCTCTCCCCTCTGAAGCCAGGGCGCCCGCCTTCGGGGTGCGCGTAGAGGTCGAGGCGGGCAAGATCCTGGTGCAAGCGGCCGATAGCGGAGGGCGGGGCTTGCCTCATGCAGCTTTCATTGTTCCCGTCTACGCAAAGGGCGACCGCCTGCACATGATCGGTCCGCCGGTTACGAGCCGCGGCGACGAGAAAGGACAGAGGGACGATAGCCTCTATAATAGTCTTCCGCATTACTATATTAAGCAACCCGCATCTCCTTACGTATTTGAAGTTCCGCTCCATGAGTGGCCTGAAGCGCAGCAGGTACTGGTCTTGCTGCTGTACGTTCAGGCGCAGGGTATTGGCGGCTTGGCTCGGTTACCGAAACTGCCCGACGCGGCGGGATCACCACCTGAAATCCTCGACACAGGTTCGCATGCCAAGAACGCGGTGAAGAGGGCCGCCGAGGCTATTCGGTATGCGCTCGAGACTGACACATTGGATGATTTGCGAGGTGGCCTGATCGTCGGCAGGCCTGGAAGGTCGCACAGAAGCCATCGGCACAAGAGCGATGCCCGCGCGGTATCGAACCTTTCATTCGCTCTCGCAAGTTGCCAATACCCCAGTGATTTCCTCGACCACATGCCCGACGGTCAGCATGCGACACGAGGGCCCGCGGATGCGTCTCTGCTCGCGCTCGGCGATCTACTGGGCAAACCCGGCGCCCCAACGTTGCTGCTGCTGGCCGGCGATCAGGTATATATCGACGCTACGGCAGGGCTTTTCGACCCTAAGGTAGTCAACGACCGATTCCGAATACCCTACGAACGCCGGGGCCAGAGCCGCGGTGTGAAGGCGGTGATGCAGCGCTTGGACATGGCGGTTGAAATGATGCTGGACGATCATGAGATTCGCGACAATTGGGCAAAAGACCCCGACCCGGCGATGCGCAAGAATGATATCGTCATAAAGCCTGGGAAGCTGGCTTACTTCAGGTACGAACGTGGCAAGACCGAGGTGCTGGAAAAGCGCCTGCCGGCACACATCTGGCGAGACGATTTAACCCACAACGGTATGCCATTCTTCCTTTGCGACACGCGCACCGAACGTCAAGGACGGACGGTTTCGAACTGGTGCGAAGCGCGGATCATGGGTTCAACGCAATTCGCCAAACTTTGTGAATGGCTTACCAAGCCTGAACACACCGAAATGCCCAAATTTGTTCTCACATCCTCGGCAGTGCTGCCGCGGCGGCGGGAGGTGGCCGAGGCCCCCACTTGTGCCTTGCGTTCGGACGCGTGGGATGGATACCCGTTTTCCTTACATAGGCTGCTCAGGTTCGTGTGCAACAAGGAAATAAAGGGACTGGTATTCCTGTCGGGTGACGAGCACGTGAGCAGCCTGGTCACCGCTCGTGTAACAAACAGCAAAACCGGCAAGCAGAGCATCCTGCATTGTATCCACAGTTCGGCGCTGTACGCGCCATATCCGTTTGCGAACGGAACTGCCGACAATTTCCAGGCCAATGAGACTTTTTGCTTTCCCGATCCCGATCCTGAGCAGGGGCCGTATTGTTGCGAGGTGCAGACAAGTTTCGCCCCTGGCGACGGTTTCGCGCTTGTAACGACATGCCGCCGCCGTTCGCATTGGCGTCTGGATGTCAAGTTCCACGACAGCGGGGGGCTCAAGGAGAACGGAACCTTCACGCGCGACCTAGAGTAATAGCTGCGCGTGAAATAAGGCTTCACTCAGTTTTTCTCACTATACCAAGCGGCCCGCGCTCGATCAGGCGCGGCGGCAGCTATTTATCCCGAGATAATCGTCTCTGAGGCCGCATGTCCAAACGATCGCCTGCCCTTTGCATGAGCCTGTGTAGCCGCTCCCCATAAGGAAACGTCGCCATGAAGCGAAAACGCTTGGCCGGCAATCGGTCTCCTCAATCGACAATGGTGGCGGACAGGGTCCGCCACCATTGTGATAACAGGCCACGATAGAGGCCTGCCCGGATTATTTCCCGGCGGCAGCCGCATTCTTTACCCAGCCATCGAACTCCGACTGATTTGCGGCAATCCAGTCGTTGGCGATCTTCTTGATCTCGGCGTCGGTCTTGTTGCCGGCCCCCAGATCGCCTTCCCACTGGCTCCAGATGTCCAGCGACCATTTCGCTTGTTCGATGAATTTCTTGGCCGCCGGATTGTCAGCCAGGAACTTCTTGTTGGCGAGCGTGCGCCAGTTCCATGGGCCAACCGCCATGCGGCATGGGTTCTGCCCCCCCGCACAGCCAACCACGTCCTTGACCTCGTGCGTCTTCGGTTTCGATACGCCCTCGGGAAGAGCGTCATACGGGATCGGCAGCCACACCACGTCCTTGCCGGGCTTCAGCCGATAGACGATCCAGGATGGGCTCCAGGTGTAAAGAAGGATCGGCTCTCCTCGGTCGGCCCGTGCAAAGACCTCGCCGATCAGCGGCTCGTATTTGGCGCGGATGGAGCGCACCGTATCGCTCAAGCCGAACTCCTTGACCTGGAAATCGACGACGTCACCGCACTTCCAAGCGGGATCGCAATTCACCAGATTGGCTTTTCCGTCACCGTCGGTGTCGAACAAGGCGGCGATCTTCGGGTCCTTCAGTTGCGAGACATTGGTGATGTTGTTGGCTTCGGCTGTCTTCTTGTCGATCATGTAGCCGTTGATGCCGCCGCCCGCGATCGTGCCTTCATTGATCAGTTCGACCGTATCCGAGATCTGTGCGATGGCGGGCTCGGCCTGCGGCCAGTTGATGTCGCCGGTCATGTCGAGGTCGTCCTGCGAAATGGCCTGCAGGATCGCCGACATGTTCATGGTCGACAACTTTACGTCGTAACCGAGTTTCTCGAGGCCCGCTATCAGGACCTGGTCCTGAATATAGTTGGCGCCCAGGCTGTCGGAGGACGTGAAACGAATGGTCTTGCCTTCGCCAGGCTTATCCTGCGCAAAACTCTGCCCACCCATCATGGTTGCTGCAACAGCCATGGCGCAGGCCAGTCTCAGCCCTTTGCGGTATCGATAATTCGCCGACATGTATTCTCCCCTTGTTGTGATATTTGTTGCGTCGTTCCGCCTGATCGAGACGGTGTTCAAACCTGCTGGTGGTTCGTTTCGAAACTCCCCGCTTCCTCATTTCTGGGACGCAGCAACTGAGCCAGGGCGGCCCGGATGCCCCGGGTTGGTCCGGCCTTGTCCTGGTTGGCCAGGCCCTGCGTGATGCGATCGAGGATCATGGCTAGCAGGACGATGGCGATGCCGCCGACGGCAGCCATGCCGACATCGAGACGTCCCAGCCCCTGCAGGACCACAAGTCCGAGCCCTTCGGCCCCGATCATGGATACGATCACCGACATGACCATGGCCATCAGTACTGTCTGGTTGAGGCCGCCCAGAATGGTTGGCAAGGCCAATGGAAGTTGGACTTCCCAGAGAAGTTGGCGATCGGTGGCACCGAAGGCCCGCCCCGCCTCGACCATCTCCTTGTCGACAAGACGAATCCCGAGATTGGTGAAGCGGATCAGCGGCGATATCGCCGCCACGATGACCGCGACTGCCCCAGGCACCGTTCCGACGCCGAACAGCATGACCACCGGGACCAGGTAGACGAAGCTGGGCGTCGTCTGCATGACATCGAGCACCGGCCGCACGATGGTCCAGGCGCGATCGTGGCGCGCGCACAGGATTCCGATTGGAATGCCAAGGATGACGCACACCACGATTGCCGTGGCGATGAGCGACAGGGTGGTGATCGCTTCCGCCCACAGGCCCATGAAGGCAATCAGGGTCAGCGAAAGCAGCGTGAATATGGCCACGCCACGCGATGCGGAGCGCCATGCGATGAGGGCAAAGATCCCGATCAGGATCGGAAACGGAATGGCATGGAGTCCATGGTCGATCGCGGTCAGAAGGGTCTCGACGGGCCACTTGATGGTCTGGAAAAGCGGCCGGAAATGCATTGCCAGCCAGCGGACGCCGACCTGGATCCATTGGTCCAGCGGGATGACATAGAGATTATCGACATCCAGCATGATCAGGCCTCCGCTCCCCGGGATTGCGAGGAAGCCGCCGCCGGAGCGCCAATGCGGGACAGGATCTGGAGTGGATCGACACGCCCCAAATATCGGCCGCCCTCGTCAACAACGGCTATCGGCCGGTCTCGATGGCACAGGCTGGCCACCACCGACAGCTTTTCCGTGCCGCATACCGTCTCATAGTCCTTGCTCATCAATGATTGGATCGCCGAACCATCGGCGAGGCGTGGCAACTGGCGTGGTCCGACGACACCCACGACCTGCATCGAATCGTCGACGATGAACACCGGTTCGCCCTCGGCATCGCGGCCGCCAGACGCACGTCCGTCTAGCCGGAGCGGGCTGCTTTCCACCATCACGGAACTCGCATCGAACAGATGGGCCCGGTTGACGTCGCGGGTGAAGGCGGCGACGTAGTCATTGCCGGGCTTGGTCACGATGTCCTGCGGAACGCCTTCGCGCATCACCATTCCATCCGCCATGATGGCGACCCGGCTTCCGAGCTTCAGCGCCTCCTGGAAATCATGCGTGATGAACAGGATGGTCTTGTGGAAAGTCCTGTGCAGGCGCAGCAGTTCGTCCTGCATTTCGCTGCGGATGAGTGGGTCCAGCGCGCTGAAAGCCTCGTCCATGATCAGGACATCGGCATCCGTGGCGAGTGCGCGGGCCAATCCGACGCGCTGACGCATGCCGCCGCTCAGCGTACCGGGAAGATGATTTGCCCACGAAGCCAGCCCGACGACCTCCAGCACCTCCATCACCTTCTTCCTGCGCGCGGCGGCTGGCACACCGCGCAGTTTCAGGCCGAACTCGGCATTCTCCAACACCGTTCTGTTCGGCAACAGGCCGAAGTGCTGGAACACCATGGAGATACGCGTCCGGCGGATTTCGCGCAGCCGCGCTTCGCTGGCGCCGGTGATCTCCTCGCCATCGATAAGGATGCGCCCTGCATTCGGCTCGATGAGGCGATTGATGCATCGCGCAAGCGTCGACTTACCGGAGCCGGACAAGCCCATGATCATGTAAATCGAACCGACGGGAACGGACAGCGACACGTCGCTCAAGCCGACGACCTGCCCGGTCTTCTGGAGCACAGCTTCCTTTGTCTCGCCAGACTTCAGCATGGCCAAAGCCGATTCCGGCGATCTGCCGAAAATCTTGTACACGCCCTCGACCGTTATGCGATCCGTCACACCTGTCCTCCACTCCTGGCCTGGCGGACGATAGTCAGCACATTCCAGAGCCACGATCCCGATTAATGAAGATAGAACTGCACCCGCCGTCTTCCCCCGTTCGGCAGGATACCCGCCTAGCCCAATGCTACGAAGGAAAGCATACGGCTCGCGGGTTCGATGATATAGGCTCTCCGCTACCCGGATAGGTATAATCCGGGACGCCTGTATGGAGGAACGGCGTGCTGGCTTCGCTTAAAAACCCTGCCCTCATGGTCGTGGACATGCAGAACGATTTCGTGCGCAGGCATGCGCCGATGGAGGTTGCATCCGCGCGCGAAACCATACCTTCGATCAGCAGACTCATTGCGGCGTTTCGCGGCAACGGCAAGGCGGTGGTATTCACGCGATACGTTGCCGACCCCCTGTATCAGGCCTTGGCCGGCAAGCTGACCTGGATCAAGCTGACCGATGCGCCGACCCATGCGTGCGTGCCGGGCTTCATGCGATCCTACGGCGATGTCGAGGGCCTGCGGGATGCCGCGGAGGTGATCGACGAGCTTGCGCCACAGGACGACGACATCGTGCTGGACAAGGTCTATTTCAGCGCCTTTCATGCCACGGATCTTGCCAAGACGCTCAAGCTGCTTGCGGTGGACGGTCTGGTATTCGTCGGCACGGTAGCGGAGATGTGCGTCGAAGATAGCTGCCGTCACGCCGTGCATTTCGGTTATCCCACGATTGTGGTGGAGGATGCTGTTTCTTCCAACCATCCGCCCAGCCGGCAGGCCATGCTCGATGCTTTCGCACGCAACTACGGCTGGGTGATGACCACGGACCGGCTCTTGGATTCTTTCGCGGTCGGGCAAGCGGGATGCGAGGTCTTGAACCTACCGCAGCGGTGAAAAATCGGTCGGGATCAGGATTCGGTTTTCCATCGTTTCGATATTCTCGGTGAGCTTGACCGTAAACGCCCGCCACGCGGGATCTTCGGCCAGCCGCTGACGCCGCTCGGCGCGGTCGTTCAGGTCGCTATAGCCCCATAGATGCACGACATGGTTGAGAGGTCCGATCTCGGTGCGGAAATAGCCGATCAGGTTGCCCAGGATCGGCTGCTGGATGGCAAGGCCTTCCTCGCTGATAAGTTGCATGTATCTGGCGAGACGGCCGGCCCTTATCTTGTAGATGCGTTCCTCGACAATCATGGCGCGACAGCTCCCATCAGGCGATCACCCGCGACTTTTCCCTGCCCGCTTCCTTCTCGCGCATCGCAAATACGGGCATCACTTCCTTGATGAACAACGCCAGCGATTTCTTCTGCACTTCAAACGGCAGGTCGAAGGCGAGGCCGAGGCAGAACTGGTCTACGCCCGCCGCTTCATAGACCATCAGCTTTTCGACCACCTCGTCCGGCGTGCCGAACAGGAGATTGTCGCGGATCGACCGCGGATCGTAGTCGCCGCTGTTGCCAACGGTGTCGTAAGAAACCGCTTCAGGAAAGCCGTTCTTCACCGTGCCGATGTTCTGGAACAGGTTCTCGAAGCTGCGCCCATATTGATAGCTGTAGCGAACCGGCAGTTCCCAGTCCTCGGGACGTTCATACACGCAAGTGCGGCGCAGCATCATGAACCGCGGCCTCGGCACTTCGGGATGATCCTGGACCGCCTTCTTGAACTTGTCGCCGAGAATGCCGATTTCCGCGACCGGCCGCGACAACGGCGTGGAGAGGATGTTGTGGCCATTGCGCACCGCCCAATCGAATGTGCCGGGGTCACGCGCCGCCACCCAGATGGGCGGGTTGGGTTGCTGCAAGGGCTTCGGCACCGAGGTTGCCAGCGGGAAGTGGTAATACTTACCCTCGTGGGCGTAGTCGCCTGCCCATAATTTCTGGACTGCCGGCAGCAGTTCCTGCATGTAGGCGCCGCCTTCCTGTTGCGGGATGCCTCCCGCCATACGGTCAAATTCATACTGATAGGCGCCGCGGGCGATGCCGAATTCCAGCCGCCCTCCCGTCAGGTGATCGCAAAGTGCGGCCTCTCCCGCGAGACGGATCGGGGTCCAGTACGGCGCGACGATGGTGGCGGTGCCAAGCCGGATCTGTTCGGTATGAGCTCCCCACCAGACCAGCAACTGGAACGGGCCGGGCGCGATCGTGAATTCAATCGTGTGATGCTCGGGCGACCAGGCGGTCTCGAAGCCGCCGGCATCGGCCATACGGACCAGTTCCAGCGTCTCAGCCGCCACCTGGCGCATATCCTTGTCGGGACTGAACCTCTCCATGTTCAGGGAAACGGAAAATTTCATGGCAATGACCTTTTCGAATATTAGGGAACCGTCGGATGAGCGTCAGCGCAAACGGATTACGAACGGGTCCTGCGTGGCGCCGGAGTAGTCGATGACGACATTCTTCAGGCGGGAGAACTCGCGCATAACCTCGAAGCCCCCGCGCTTGCCGTAACCGCTCTCCTTGAACCCGCCGGAGGGCGACATGTAAGCAGCAGAGCGATACGTATTGACCCAGACCGTGCCGGCATCAACGTTGCGCGCAAAGCGCAGCGCCCGGTCGATGTCGCGGGTCCAGACACCCGCCGCCAGCCCATAATGGGTGTCGTTGGCAAGCCCAATCAGCTCGCTTTCATTGTCGAACGACACGACGCCCACGACGGGCCCGAAAATTTCGTCGCGCATGAAGCGCATGTCGTTGCGCGCATCCGCCAGAACCGTGGGCTCGTAATACCAGCCGCCGGGGAGGTCGTCCCGCCGCGGCCGGTGGCCTCCGGCAACCAGCCGCGCGCCATCGGCGACGCCGTAGTCCACATACTGCTCGACCTTGTCGAGTTGGGCAGCGAGCGCCAGCGGACCGATTTCCGTGTCCTCATCGGTCGGATGGCCGATACGCACGCGCCTGGTACGATCCGCCAGCTTTTCTACGAATGCGGCATAGATGGATTTTTCGACGAAACAGCGCGAGCCTGCGATACAGGTCTGCCCGGCAGCGGCGAACACGCCGGCAACCACGCCGTTCACCGCGCGCTCGATGTCGGTATCGGCGAATACGACATGAGGCGACTTGCCGCCCAGTTCCATCTGACACGAAACAAGTCGGCTGGCAGCGTTGGCGGCGATGCGGCGGCCGGTTGCCGTACTGCCCGTGAAGGCGATCTTGGCGACATCGGGATGCAAGGTCAGCGCTTCGCCCGCCGTGGCGCCCTTGCCGGTAACGACATTGAAAACGCCAGCCGGGAAGCCCGCTTTTGCAATCAGTTCGGCGAGGGCAAGGGTGGACGCGGAAGTATGCTCTGATGGCTTGACCACGACCGTATTGCCAATCGCCAGGCAGGGTGCGAGCGTGCCGGTCAGCAGCATCAGCGGTGAATTCCACGGCGAGATCATGCCCACCACGCCGATCGGCTCGCGCAGCGTGAAGTTCAGCATATCGAGCTTATTGACCGGTATGGTCTCGCCATGCAGCTTGTCGGCCATTCCGGCGAAATAGAGATAGCTGTCCGGCGCCGCGCGCAGTTGCACACGCATCTCTTTCAGAAGCTTGCCGTTGTCACGCGTCTCGATGGCCGCGAGTTCATCGGCGTGTTCCGCGATGAAATCGGCCAACCGGCGCAGCAGCTTGCCGCGATCCGTCTGCGTCAGCCTGCGCCAGGCCGGATCGTGAAACGCTCTTTTGGCTGCCTGCACGGCGGCGTCGACATCATCCGCCCCGGCGTCGGCAACCTCATACCAAGGCGCCGCGTTCGTCGGATCGTAGCTCGGCATGTAGCGGCCGGACCGCGGCGCGACGCGCTCCCCGGCAATCAAAAGATCCTGGCGCGATCCTTCGATCATTTTCAGCGTCAGGTCCATCATCTCATCCCTTCGCGGTTTCTCGGTCGCCGGCCAAGCCGTTAAGCGACCGCCACGGACGCGGGGCGCCGTCTATCATCGCCACCCGGCCGCCATCGCTGGAATCGACGTAGATCCCGAAGCGAGAGTCCGCGCGCTCATGCAGGTAACGGCGCAGCGTTGCGCGTATCTGCCTGATCGGAATGCTGTCCCAAGGCAGCTCTTCATGGGCAAAGAACCTCAGCGACGGCGACAAATCCGGAATTTCGCCAGGCGGGCCCGCGAGCGCGCCACGGTAAACGACATAACCGGGCTGCTGGTCGGCCACATCAAAGACCGAATAGAGAAACGCATCGCTGGTGAGCGGCGCAACCACGCCGCCGCCTTCGAAGCTGAGCATGTCGCCCGGCTTACGGTGCGTTGCCGTCGGCAGTTCCCAGCCTCCGGCGCCATCGTCGCGCAGCAGGATGCGGCCGTCATGCTCGACCAGGTAGCCGATGATCATGCGATGGGAAGGCGTCCAGCCAGGCGGCATCGGGTCTTCCACGCAGACATAGCGCCCCCGGCAAAACCCTAGCGGAGCGGCAGGGCTGGTGCCGAAAGCACGCACCCGGCCGATCAGGATCACATGGTCTCCCGCCTCGATACGGTCATGCACCGTGCAGTCGAACCAGGTAAGGCTGTCGGTGAGCACCGGCGAGCCCGTATGCACGGTAGTATGGGCTATCGTCTCGAACTTGGAGAGTGACTTCGAGGCGAAGAGGCTCGCCACCTCCTTCTGGCGCTCGTGCAGTACGTTGACGGCGAAGCCTTCGGCCGTGTTGAACGCCGGAAAGCTGCTGGCGCTCTTTCCTATGCAGACGAGCAGCAGCGGCGGCTCAAGGGAGACTGAGGTGAAGGAATTCGCAGTCATGCCGCGCGGCGAACCATCTTCGTCCCGCGTCGTCACCACCGTGATGCCCGTGACGAAGGTGCCGAACGTTCGCCGCAGTTCCACTGGATCGATCGTGCTCAGCTCTTTTTCCCTCTTGTCCGTCATGCGTCCTGCCTCTCCAGGAGGGTGGAAGGATAAAGGGACGTGAGAGAGGGTCTTCCTGCTCTACGCAGGAGAGGCGGCAGTCAGACTCCTAGGACACGAAGCAGAGACCGCATCAGACAGGTTGCTCCCGGGCAATGGTCTCGTTGAGGCGTATTGCCAGTTCAAGCGCGAACCGACGTTCGGGTGAATCGATCTCGATGCCAAACAGTTCCTGGATACGGTTCAGGCGGTAGCGAAGCGTTGTAACATGCAATTCCATCGCGTCCGCGCAGGCCTGGCTGCGGCAACCGTGCTCCAGAAAGACGGTCAGGGTCCTGATATAGTCCGTTGCATGCGCCTCGTCGTGACGCACGACCGCGCCAATGGCGATATCCACGAACGACCTCACTTCCTTGCTGTCGGCCGCCGAAAGCAGCAGCGGAAAAGGACCGAAGTCCTGGGGCGCAAGCAACCCGGTACGGTTGAAGCGGACGGCAAGACGGATCATGCGCTCGCATTCAAGCCATGCCTGGGGATAGTCGTGAATGCTCGAACAGGTCTTACCCGCCACGATGATCGGCTTGGTGCCGATCAGCCACTGCGTTTCCTCGATCAGCTTGCGCACAAACGTCTTGACCACCGTGTCCGCGTCGCGGGGCGCGTCGGGAATGCGGCACAGAATGATCTCGCCCAATGCGGCGGCGGTCGCCTGCGGCGCCAATTGGCCGGCGAGCCGCATGATGGAGCGGTGCAGTTCGGGTATAGTCTTGCCCTTTTCCGGCACAGTTTCCGGGAGGCCGATCGCGACCAGCCTGGCGGTGGCGTTTACGTCAATGCCGAGCCGGCGCGCCCGCGCCGTCAAATCGTCCACGTTGCGCCAGTTGCCGGAAACGATTTCCATGAACAATTCGCTGGAAGTCTGCGATTCCGTCTGGAACCGTAAATGGCTCCGCATCAACTGAACGCTGAGCGCGAACCGAGCGCTCTGAAGAAGAAGATGATCGAGGTCGCCGAAATTGGCGTCGAGCGAAAACACGATCAGCGCCCCTACCGTCTTGCCATCCACGACCAACGGCTCCACCGCCGCCGGCAGGTTGAGGTGATGGCCGCCGCAGTTCAGGTACAGCTTGCGCATTTCAAGCCCGGCCTGGTCCGAGATATCGCGAGCAAGACGGAGAAACTGGCGGCTCATGCAATCGTCCATCTCCTCGCGCCAGCGGTCGGTGTCGATGAGGTCCGGCTTGGGCGAACGTCCGGCAACGACCAGGTTGGCAGTCAGATCCACCACGACGATTGCGTTCGGCAGGAAGGTTTCGACCATGGAAGCCGCGGATGCGACGGAACCGTCCGACAGGACCTGGTGCATCAGGGAGGAATGCGCGGCAAGTGCGTTTTGGAGTTGCGCGGCGGCAGCATGTTCCGCCCTTAGCCTGTGGGCCTTGTCCACGGCTATGGCGCCCAGATGGACGATCGTCTGCAGGAATGCGAGATCGGCCGCTGACAGATCGACAACGTCGCGCGACTGCACCGACAAGACCATCGCGCGGTCTTCCATGTCCCGGCAGCCCAGAGGCAAAACCACGACAGTGCGATAACCGCGCTGGATTGCCTCTTCCCGATAGCCCGGAAATTCGATGCTCTCCTGGGCATCGCGAATGATCACCGGATCATTGCGGGTCAACGCGATGAGGGATGGACTTGTCGCCAGCGTCCAGCGGTTGCGATAGGACTTCGTCAACTGGCTAGGATCATGCCGGGTCACGACCACAGCATTGCCATCCGCCTGATCGATGCTCATCACCGCCGCCATCGACCAGGCATCGTGCTGGCATGCCGCATCGACAAGGTGCTGCAGCGTTGTCTCGAGGTCGACGCTGGAATTGATGAGGCTGGTCACGTCGCGCAGGACGCGTGACAGCGGGCGATCCAAAGCGCTCAACAGAACCTCGCTGCTTGCCGGTACTCGATCGTTACATAGCCTTCCTGGTCGATGGCGCGCCACAGTCATATTCGTTACCGGGGGTCATGCCGCCGCCATATGGCCGGCATGGATAGGATCGACCTTGCCGGCTGTTCGCGAAAGGTTTGGCAGGCCTTCAAAGCGACATGATGACCGACTTGGTCTCCGTATAAAGGTTCAGCCCTTCCTGTCCCCGTTCCCTGCCCCAGCCGGATTGCTTGAAGCCGCCGGTGGGTATCGCCGCGTCCACCGAGCCGTGTACGTTGACCCCGATCCGGCCCGCGCGAATTCGCCGTACCATCTTGTGGGCGACGCTCAGGTCCCGCGTCCAGACGCTGCCAGCTAGTCCGAAGATGCTGTCATTCGCCTGCCGCGCGATCTGTTCCAGGTCGTCGTCATCGAAGCTCATGGCGCACAGGACAGGACCGAAAATCTCTTCCTGCACCACCGCCATGTCGGGTCGGGTATCGGTCAGCACCGTCGGCGCAATGAAGTTGCCTTCATTGCCTATCCGCGTGCCGCCAAACGCCACCGTTGCACCGGCGCTCCTGCCCTGCTCGATATAGCTCATGACGCGGTCGCACTGGACCGGGGAAATGACCGGCCCCATCTGGACGCCTTCGCTGAGGCCATGACCGACGCGGATGTTCCCCGCCCGCTGGCCGATCCCATCCACGATCTGGTCGAACACCTTCTTGTGGGCGAACAGCCGCGATCCTGCGGTGCAGACCTGGCCGCTATTGGCAAAAATGCCCTGCGTGACACCGGGAATGGCAACCGACATGTCAGCATCGGGAAAGACGATGACGGGCGACTTCCCTCCCAATTCGAGCGACACTTTCTTCAAATTGCCCGCGGCAGCCTTGACGATGATGCGGCCGACCTCGCTGGAACCCGTAAAGGCAACCTTGTCGATCTGGGGGTGCGAGGCTATCGCTGCGCCCGCCGTAGGTCCAAAACCGGTCACGATATTGATCACGCCGGCGGGAATGCCGGCCTCCTGGACCAGTTCACCGAAGCGCAGCGCCGTCAGCGGCGTCTGCTCCGCCGGCTTGAGCACGATCGTGCAGCCGGTGGCCAGCGCCGGAGCTACCTTCCAGGCCAGCATGAGCAGTGGCGCATTCCACGGAATGATCTGCCCGACGACGCCGACCGGCTCGCGCACCGTGAAGGCATGGTACTTGTCCGGCGCAGAGATCGAAATGGTTTCGCCTGTGATCTTGGTCGCCCAGCCCGCCATGTAGCGGAACATATCCACGCTGAGCGCGACGTCGGAATTCCGGGCATTGGCAAGCGGCTTGCCATTGTTGAGAACCTCCAGTTCGGCCAGTTCATCGGCGTTCTGTTCCAGCAGATCCGCCAGTTTCCAGATGAGACGTCCACGTTCGCTGGGCGTGATGCGGCTCCATGGGCCTTCTTCAAAGGCCCGCCGCGCAGCTTTGACGGCATTGTCGATATCGGCGGCGCCGCCCTCCGGAACCTGTGCAATTATGCGTCCCGTGCCCGGATCATATGTGTCGAAAATCTTCCCGGACTGAGCCGGCACCCATTTTCCATCGATAAGGAGTTTTTTCTCCTGGCGTAAAAAGGAAGTCGCCTTCTCTCCAATTCGGAACTGATCAGCATGTGTGTTCATCGAATTCTCCATAGGTATCGGGAAGCGCCTTGCCCGGATTCGTTCAAGGGCGTCCATCTGAAGCGCCCTCGTTAAAGCTTGTCACTCGATCACGAAGTGGTCGGGTCCGACCGCGCGAGGCTGCCGCTTCGGCGGAATGAAATCGAGCGGCCGCACGGGAGACGGCAATTCCGTCACCGGCTTGCCGATCAAGCGGTGCCTGTCCGCGGCCGGCTCCGGGTTCGGCACCGCTGCCATCAGCTTCTGGGTATAGGGATGTTTCGGATTCCCTATCACCTCGCGGCTGGGCCCGATCTCCACGATCTCGCCAAGATACATGACCGCCACGCGGTGGCTGACACGTTCGACAATGGCCATGTCGTGACTGATGAAGAGGTAGGACAACCGCAGGTCCTCCTGCAACTCAAGCAGCAGGTCGATCACCTGCGCCTTTACCGAAACGTCGAGCGCCGAGACAGCCTCGTCGGCTATAATGACCTTCGGGTCGAGCATCAGGGTCCGCGCAATGCAGATTCTCTGGCGCTGTCCGCCGGAAAACTCGTGCGGAAGACGGGTGATCATCGACGGTTCGAGGCCGACACGCTCCAGAAGATGTTTCGCCTTGTCCAGGGCCTTGGCCCTGGTCGCCAACCCATGGCATAGCAGGGGCTCCGCCAGGATCGCACCGACGTTTTGCTTCGGGTCCAGGGAACTGAAAGGATCCTGGAAGATCATCTGCACATTGCGCCGGAGATCCGAAAGATCGGACCTGTTGTCGCGCCGCACCGTGCGTCCGTCGAAGACCACCTCGCCGGAATCCGGAGGATTGAGAAACAGGATGCTGCGTCCGGTCGTCGACTTGCCGCAGCCGGATTCGCCAACCAGCGACAGCGTTTCTCCAGGCATGATGTCGAAGCTCAGACCCTCGACGGCATGGAGACGCCCCACCTTGCGACGCATCGCCCCGCCACGCACGTCGAACCGGGTCACCAGCTTGCGCACGCTCAAAACCGGCTTCGGCACAGCATCCTTGGCGGGCGCGCGGTAGGAGCGGGCGACGCCTTGCCCCAGGCGGGGGACCGCGTCGATCAGCATCCTCGTATAGTCCTCGCGCGGACGCTCGAAAACGTCCTTTACTGCTCCCGTCTCCACCACGCGTCCCTTGTGCATGACCATGACGCGGTCGGCGATGTTGGCCACTACGCCCATGTCATGCGTGATGAACAGGATCGCGGTGCCGGTATCGCGCTGGACCTCGTTCAGGAGATCGAGGATTTGCGCCTGTATCGTCACGTCGAGCGCTGTTGTCGGCTCGTCGGCGATAAGCAGCTTCGGCGAGCACGCCAATGCGATGGCGATCATGATCCGCTGCCGCATCCCCCCGGAGAACATGTGAGGATAGTCATTGAACCGCCGCCGCGCGTCAGGAATGCGAACGCGGTCGAAAAGCCGGATGCCCTCCTCCCGCGCCTCCGCATCGCTTAAGGGTCGATGCTGGCGCAGCATTTCCTTGATTTGGGTGCTAACCTGCAGAACCGGGTTCAGGCTCATCATCGGTTCTTGGAAGATCATGCTGGCAATGCCGCCACGCACCCGCCGCAATGTCGATGTCGACGCCCCCACCACTTGCTGGCCATCCACGATGACCGAACCGGTCACTTGGGTATTGCCGGAAAGCAGTCCCATGATCGTCATGGAGGTGACGCTCTTGCCGGACCCCGACTCGCCGACAAGCGCCAGCGTCTCGCCAGCATGGATGGCCAGATCGACATCATGCACCACCTGATGCTTGCCGAAAGCGACGTTGAGGCCTTTTACCTCGACCACTGGATCGGATTTCCGTTCACTCATGAGTTTGGCGCCGGTGCAACAGTGAAGCCCGCCTGCGAGCGAGAGCGCTCCGAAGTTGGAGCCCAGGTGAGCATTTCGAGCGCGTACAGCGCATCCAGCGTCTCGCGCGACAGGGGAATGCCCTTCTGGTGCGCCATGGCGATCTTTTCCCGAGGCCGAACGGCAACGTGCCCGGACGCCTTCAGTTCAGGCCTGCGGGCGCTGACCATGAGAAGCGCGCAGCCCGGCGTCAGCCCGGCGGCGTCGATCGATTCCAGAACCGCCGTGTCCTCACCGAGGAGCGCCGCCAGGGCATCCCGGCCCCGGCCCGAATAAAGCGCACCCCGTGCGTCGGGGTCAGCCAACAGCCAGTCGAAGGTTCCATCCCTGGCGATGATGCCGATAGAGGAGAGATTGTAGTCCATCGCACCGACCAGCGTGGCCGGAACAAGCGACAGCTCGGTCGCCGCCAATATCCGGCACATTTCCCATTTGGCGCCGCCTGCATGCGCGGCGAGAGCATCGATCGCGGCAGGTCCCGTTTCCAGAAATGAAACGCCGGCGGCGTCCAGCATCGTGAGCCCGTTCGATTTCCGGTAGCGGAAGCCATGGGAGGGCCGCGGTCCCGCCTGGCGAATTTCATCCAGAATAGCCGGATCGAGCGCCGCACCTGTTGCAACGAGATGAGCGCCCCGGTCAGCGGTTCCGAACGCGTAGCCCAGCGCCCTGAGCGACCACGGCAGGACGCGAGTCAGTTCGGAATAGGCAACAAACATGCTCGTGCTCACAGGGCGACCTCATTCTCATGCTTGCGAACCCGGGAACCCGGCCTGTCAGGCTCGAGGAATTCCGAAGGCAGCGGCTGGTCTTGGAAGAAAGTCCCCCGCACATAGCGGATGCTGAGCGGCGTCGAGCCGCGAATGCCCAGCGACGCAAGGAAAAACCGTATGAGATCGGCGGGGACGAAATCGCGATGCGCGAGCGGATCGCGTATTTCCGCATAGAGCAGGCCATCCAGATATTGCACCCGCGAAATGGCGTAATGCAAGTCGGGATGGTCGAGGACGACGTCGCCGGCGCGCTCCTTGTCACCACGGCTGACCAGCACCGCCGCCAGCCTCTGGATCAATCCGATATGATCGATGAAGGATTCGAAACGCTCGTGCGGGTCGATGACCCGCTCGCCGCGCCTTTGTTCGCCATTGTCGATCGAATGGTACCAGAAGTGCTGATGGGTTTCGGCAAGCGTGCGGTCGGCGGTGAGAGCCCAGACGTAGTTCCTGCGCAGGATCTCGCGCAATTCAGCGACCGCCATTGCTGGCTGCAATTGCCGCTTGCGGGCTGCGCCGATCTGGAAATAGGGCGCGATGGCGTCACAAAAGTCCGGTACCACGTCGAGAAGTACGCTGTGGAACTGCTCACTGGTCTCGCCATCCATGACTTCTGCGACGTGCGCAGCAACGTCGCCCCAGCACCGAAACTGTCCTTCGCGCAGGCTTGCCGATATGCGTGTCAGGTTCTCGATGATGGTTTCGTTGGCCACCACGTAGTCCTGCGTCTGTGGGTCGGTCTGCGCATAGATGCGGATGGTGCTCTCTATCGAGCCGCGGACAACTGAAATGCTTCCCGCATCGACCGGCAGGCTTTTTGCGTAGCCAAGAGCCGCCTCGCGTACGGTCACCCATGTGGCGACCCAATGCGGCCAGCGCTGGAGGGCAACGCACATGCCCTGGCCTGAGGAGTTGCCTATTCCAAGCCCGCGCGCGATCGAAATGTCGAGCTGCGCTGCGTCCGGATTGCGCCGCCGCGCCACGGCATTGACGAGATCGATGGAGACGAGCCGCACCAGGTAGATGGCGAAGATATCCGCAAAGAACGGGTGCGCCAGCGGATGCCCCTCGGGAATGCCCGGATAGGAAACCGTGCCATTCCGGCCGCTGCTTTGAAAGCCACCGTTCCGCATGAGATAGGCGATGCCGAGCTCGGGGGCGGGCTGTTCGCCGCGGGACAGTGCTTCGACTACGGCGTCGAAATGCCGGCTGCTGCGATTGGCCGGGGTCCAGCCGACCACATCCGAATCCGTACGCATCTGGCCTTCAGCCTTGATGTCGAACGTTTCAAATTCCCGCTCGATACGCTGTTGGCTGGCAAGATTGACGAAGAGCGCGCCGAACATGTCACGGTCCGCGCCATCGGAGCGGCGTCCGACTTTTTCGATTCCGTCCCATGGATATGCTCGGGCAATATAGGAGAAGGAATGGCCTTCCGCGTCGATCCGGTAGACGAATCTCGCCGCGCCGTCATCGCCGCATTCCGCCGAGATCATCCTTATCTGCCAGCGTTCGCGAACGATCCTGCGCAACAACATGTCGGCAAAACTGACGCGCGAAGCCTTGAAGCAGCGAAGGTTCTCCACACGCATCAGAACATCCGCCGGCCGCATCCATCGCCGCGCTTTCAGGGCACCTTCCCGGCCGGCAAACTCCTGCAGGCGTTGTTCTATGAATGCCGGCAGCGGCGGCTCGATCTGGTTAGACGTCATTTCCCTGTTCCAATCAGCGATCATTGCGGGACGCGGCCTCGTTCATGCTCGACCCGACAAGATAAAATGTGAAAACTGTAAGGGCGACGGCAGCGCCCGGCCCGAGGCTGAGCAGCGGCAGGATCGGCAGGAACATCGAACCGTCGCGTACCATGCCGCCCCAGTCCGGAGCCGGCGGAGGAACGCCCAGCCCCAGGAAGCTGAGGCTTGCGGAGGTGAAGATCGCGAAGGCCACATTGATTGCGAACTGCGCCCACACCACGCGCATCGTGTTTGGCATGATATGATGGCGGATGATCCAGAAAGAGCTTGCGCCCGTGGCGCGCGCAGCTTCCACGAAGACCATTTCCCGGACGACGAAGACCTGACCACGAACCAGCCGGGCGACCGTCGGCGCGGTGACGACACCCAGCGTGACCGCCAGGTTGACCACCGATGGCCCGAGCATCGCGGTGATGATCAATGCGAGAACGAGCCCCGGCAAGGCGATGAAAATGTCGATGATCTGGACGAGGACAAAATCGATCCAGCCACGGAAAAATCCGGCGATCAGGCCAATGGGGGCGCCGATCAGCACAGCCACTATGGCCGCCGAAGCGCCCACCTGCAGTGAAACCCTTGTTCCGTAGATGACGCGCGACAGCACGTCCCGGCCAAGTTGATCCGTGCCAAGGATGTTTTCAGCCGAAGGCGGGCCGAGGACGTTTACCGTCGTGGCGGTCGGGTGCAGGGGCGCGATCAAGGGCGCGAACACCGCGATCAAGGTGATGATCACCAGAAGCGTCAGGCCAAGGACCAATCGGAATGGAAGTTTTCTCATTGGATGCTAAGCCGATGTTCGCACGAGCGGATTGACGAGGCTGTAGGTCACGTCCGCCACAAGGTTGAGGATCATCACGCCGACGATGATCACCATTCCAACCGACAGCATGACAGGAAAATCCCGGGACGAGATCGCTTCCACCAGAAGCCGGCCCATGCCCGGCATCGAAAAGACGGTTTCGGTGACGACCGCGCCGCCAACCAGTTGTCCAAGCGAAAGACCGGCATAGGTGATCAAGGGCAATATGCTGTTGGGCAGAATGTGCCGGTAGGAAATGCGCGCCTCGGACAGCCCCTTCGAACGCGCGGCCTGGATGTAGAGGCTGCCTTTCACCGACTGGTATTCGGCTTTATAGACGAGCGTGAAGGAGCTGAAATAAAAGGTCGTAAGCGTGATGACGGGCAGGATCATGTGGATGAGATGCTGCCCGGCGCCCCGTGACCACGGCGACCATCCGGTCGTCGGCAGCCAGCGGAGCTGAACCGAAAAAAGGTAGATCAGCAGCAGTCCGAGAAAGAAATTGGGCACGGTGATGCCGACGATGCTGACGGCGGCGGTGAGCCGCTCCACCAGCTTTTTCATGAACGTCGCCGAATTGATCAGCGTGGCCCCCAGGAATGCGATGAGGATCGCCCAGGATGCCAGCTCAAGCGTTAGAGGAAGGGCATCCGCGATCATTTGCGCGACAGGCTGTTGGGTGGAATAAGACCGGCCCAGGTCGCCCGACAATGCGGCGCTGATCCAGTTCCAGTAACGCGACAGGATGGGCTGGTCGAAGCCTAGCTTCGCGTTGAGTTCGGCGATCGATTGAGGGGATGCGTTCTCCCCCAGCATGATCGCCGCCGGCGTCCCCAGAAAGGACGTCACCGACGTGAACAGCAGAAACGTCAGAACGATAACGTTCGGAACCATGATCGCTATGCGGGAAAGTACAAGCGCAAGCATGCCGGCCTCAGTTCATCGCGAAGGATTGAAGAAACGTCTCCGGGGAGCCCGTCTCGCAAAGCGGGCGGTTGGGGCACATCCGATGGGCGGCGGTCATAATGGCGATCAAGTTCCTCTACCGGTTGCAGGCGGGACCGGGTCTACCCGCGCCAGACGCCGCGGCGCGGCGCGCCGCGGCAAAGCATGAAGATCAGGCCTGCGTTTTCCAGACGTAACGGAACCGCGGGATCTCGTCCGGCATCGGAGCGAACCCTTTGACGGTGTTGCGCATGGCGTTGAATTCGATGCTGAACCCGACGGGCATGTAAGGCAGATCGGCAGAAATCTGACGCTGGATCTTTTCGTACAATTCCTTGCGGCGCGCCTGATCGGAAATTACCCGCGCTTCATCGATCCATTTGTCCACTTGGTCATTCTTGTAGCCCGTGGAGTTCGCGGTGCCTTTGCTGGAGAAGAGATAGTGGATCAGGCCGTCGGGATCCGCCCGTTGCGTCCAGCGCATCGGCGTGAAGCGTATCTCGCCTGAGACCGCCTTTGCGTAGTAGTCGCTTTGGGGGACCGGCTCGAGCTCAATGTTGAGGCCGATCGCGTCGAGGTCTTCCTTGGCAAGTTCGGCAAAGCGTCGCAGCGTATCGCCGCTTGGCGCCGCAAGCTTGATGGTGGTGCCCTTCAGGCCGGAATCAGCCACGATCTTGCGCGCCTTTTCCGGATCGTATTCGTAGTGCACCAGATCGGTTGGGGTCCACCACAGGCCGTCTGGCGTGAAGCTGTCGGAAATCTTGCCTTGCCCCGCCCATATGATCTGGTTGATGCGGTCGCGGTTGAGGCCATGCGCGATGGCCTGGCGTAGTTCCGGCTTGTTATATGGCTCGGCGTCCCACCGCCACTGGTAGGAATACCAGACGCCACCCTTCGACGGCACAAGCTCGATGTCCGGGCTGGCCTTGGAAAGGCGCGTATCCAACGGATCAAGCTGGCTTATGAAATCCAGTTCACCGATGGCCATGCGCTGAATGCCGACGACGTTCGTCGGAATGTCATGGAAGGTAATGCCGTCGAGATATGGCATTCCCTTCTGCCAATAGCTGTCGTTCTTGGTGAGCGCGATGCGCGACCCGCGGACCCATTCGCCGAAAACGAACGGACCGGTCCCGACAGGATTGGAACCGACGTCGCTGCCGTATTTCTTGGCCGCAGCTGGCGAAGCCATCAGCCCTGCGCGGTCGGCAAACAGCGCCAGCAGCGGCGGATAAGGTTCCTTCATGTCGATGGCGACGGTGAATTCATCCAGCACTTCGACATTCTTGACGCCTTCCAGCAACTTGAGCTGCGATGAGTTGCCTTTCGGATCGAGACGTGCATCAAGGTTCCATTTCACGGCCT
The DNA here is from genome assembly GCF_006442185.1 of Mesorhizobium sp. B2-4-1. Lineage (NCBI taxonomy): Bacteria > Pseudomonadati > Pseudomonadota > Alphaproteobacteria > Hyphomicrobiales > Phyllobacteriaceae > Mesorhizobium > Mesorhizobium sp. B2-4-1. The sequence goes on from NZ_VFVN01000007.1 coordinate 368,886, forward strand.
CGGCGTTGAACGGTGTGCCGTCATGGAACTTCACGCCTTCCTGCAGCTTCAGGACCACGCGCTTGCCGTCGTCCGAAAACTCCCAGCTTTTCGCCAGGGCAGGCTTCAGGGAGAAGTCCGCCTCGGTCTCGAGAAGCGTATCGAATATCAGGAAAAGGATCTGCCGCTCGGTCCATTGCGACGACTGAAGCGGGTCGAGCGTGCGGACGTCGCTGATGAAGCCGACGTTGAGCATGCCGCCGGTGACCGGCTGGGTATCTTGAGCCAGCGCTACCGCCGGCAAAGAGGCCACGATTGCGAAGCCGCTGACGGCGGCCATAAATTGCCTTCTATCCATGACAAATCCTCCGTTGGTTCAGTTCCCGATATTATCGGCATTGCCGTTATTGGCCTCCGGGCAAGGACCCGGAGGCTTGCGCGTTATTTGCTCTCGGCTGGCAGCGGCCGGCCGGCCTGATCGACTCCCATGATCCGCATGTCGTTGAACCGATCGCCGATGCGATGGTGCGGACGCCCGCCGCTCGCGGCGCCCAAGGCGATGACGATCTCGTCATGCGCAGGCGCGTCGGGAATGGTGAATTCCACGGTCAGAAAATGAGCGCGGCTTCCCTTCTTCTCAGCGTCCTTGTGGGTCAAGGGAACGGTGAGCGCGGTGCCGGCGCCGGCACGCTTGTTCGTGAACGGGAGAAAGGAATCGCCACCAGCGGCGATGCGGAAGACATTGCCGAAATGCAGCGTGTGGATCAGGCCGGCCGCGTGTTCGACTTCGCCGTCCGTCCCGGTCACCGCGCACTTTCCAAACGCTTCTATCCTGTCCGGACCGCCCATGATCGCCACCAGGCGAGGCACGAGGGCATCCGTGAGAGCCTTGGCGTGCTCCATGATGTGCGGCTGCAGGTCCTCGACGAATGCCGATCCTGCCCAGGGATTGCGGATTACCGCCGCGCAGGCGGCCATGCGAAGCGGAACCGGCGCGACGCGCCCCCCTTCGATAAGCGTGTCCTCGACGAAATCGACGATCTTGCGGATCAGGACCCCAGTCATTTTTCCACTCCGCCGGCTGCGAGTTCGGCAAGCACGCGGTTGGCAATGCGATGGCATTCGACGCCGACAGGAACGCCGCAATAAATCGTGAGATGGGTTATCAACGCGTCCAGCTCGTCACGGGTGACCCCGTTGCGAAGGGCGCCGCGAAAATGCAGTTCCCACTCATGCATGCGGTTGAGCGCGGCAATCATGACGATGTTCAGCATGCTGCGGGTCCTGGCATCCAGCCTGTCGTCACCCCAGGCCGTTCCCCAGCAATATTCTGTGATAAATGACTGAAAACCCTTGGAAAACTCGGTTGCCTTGCTCAGCGAATTTTCAACATATTCGCTGCCGAGCGTCGCCTTGCGCCGCTCCAGCCCACGCTCAAATAGCGTCTCGTTCATTCGTCTTCCCTTCATTTTCAGCGTGGACGCAAAAGGAACTCGCGGACATGGTCGGACACCAGCTTGGATGCCTCGACCAGGACGCTGTGCTTCAGGCCGGCCAGAATGCGTAATTCCGAATCGGGGATCAGCCGGTGCATCGTCTCGGCCATCCGGACATTCGACCCCTGATCGAATTCGCCCGTCATCACCAGCGTTGGCTGTCTGATCTCGGGAAGCCGATCCACCAATTCGGTAAGGCCGAACACCCGATACGCCTCCAGGTAAGACGGCACGTGGACAGCCTTGAGCTCGGCAATTCGCCGCTCGATCACATCGGGATGGCGCTCGGCGAATTCCTTGGTGAACCAGCGGTCGTGCGCAGCACCAACGACTGCGTCCATACCGCCGTCGCGGATCATCTGCAGGCGCGCCACAACCTTCTCACGTTCGGCGGGGGTGCGCCCCGCAACTGCGGAAAGAAGCACGACGCGCTCAAACCGGTCCGAATAGGAACAGGCCAGTTCTTGCGCGATCAAGCCCCCCAATGAAAAGCCGACCAGATGGGCTTTGCGCACGCCGGCGTCGTCCATCACCCGAACGATATCGGCGGCAAACTTCTCGACGGAATATTCCGAATCGATGTGCGCGGACTGACCATGACCGCGCAGGTCGGAGCGAATAATGTCGAAGCTGCCCTCCAATTGGAGGCTGACGTCCTCCCAGCTTTGCAGGTTGGCGCCGACACCGTGCACCAGCACGAGAGGATGGCCCTTACCGCTTCTCTCATAGGCGATGAGATCGTCTTTGGTGCGCATCGGCGCCATCCCAGGTCCCTCGTTCGAACTCGATTTTTTGGTATACCGACAGACAGGCATATGGTCAACCGTATTTGAATCGGCTACTTGTGATGAAAGAGTCGAACGCGTAGCTGTCATGGAAGGAACGACGGGAGAGGACGCCGCGATGCATGAATGGACGGACTGGTCGATTGCGGATTCGCCGACATTGCGCGAGCAGACCGTTGTCACGCTGCGCGAGGCGTTGTTCAACGAAGTGTTCAAGCCGGGTGACAAGCTGGTGGAACGGAAGCTTGCCGAGCAGACCGGCGTAAGCCGCACAAGCATTCGGGAAGCGCTGAGCCAGCTTGAGTCCGAAGGGCTTGTGACTCGGGTAGCCGGCAAGGGCATGTTCGTGACCCGCTTGTCGGAACGGGAAGTCCGGCAGATCTACGAGGCCCGCGCAATCCTGGAATCGGCCATGGCGCGCCTGTTTGTCGAACGGGCCAGCCAGGAACAAATGGACGAATTGGCGCGGCGTATTTCGGAAGCAGGCGAAACCGACACCTCCGAGCTTGCCAGGCAGCATGCCGAGAAGCTCGACGCGGTGTGGGACATCATCATGCAAGGCGCAGGCAACGACATCACCAGGCAAATGACCTTTCTCCTGCATGGCCGCGTCACCTATCTGCGCACCGTCACCACCCGCGTCGCCTCGGCTGAACGGCGCAGGAATACGATGGCCTTGCTCCACGGCATTTTCGACGCGCTGCGCGCGCGCGATGCCGACCTCGCCGAAAAGCTCACGCGCGGGTATGTCGAAAGATCCGCGGCTTTCGCGCTGTCGCTGCTGCGGGACTCTGGGCAGAACGCCAAATCCTCATCACGCAAGCAACGGATCGACACATGAACTATGTCAGGCTCGGCAAGAGCAATCTGAAGGTATCCCGGCTATGCCTCGGCGCGATGGGATTCGGATCCGCGGGATGGCGGGCCTGGGTGCTCGATGAGAAGGCGTCGGCGCCGATCGTTGCGCGCGCCCTCGACCACGGCATCAACTTCTTCGACACCTGCGACTTCTATTCGGCTGGCGAGAGTGAACGCATTCTCGGCCAGATACTCGTTCTCAAGCAGCCGCGCGACAGCTTCGTCATCGCCACCAAGGCGGGAAACCCGATGGCCGCGCATTGCAACGGCCGCGGCTACTCCAGAAAGCACCTGTTCAAGGCAATCGACGATTCGTTGGTCCGCCTTGGAACCGATCACGTGGACCTCTTCCAGACGCATATCTGGGACAAGGACACCGACCTCGACGAACTGGTCGATGCCATGGCGGATATCGTGCGCGCCGGAAAGGCGCTCTATGTAGGCGTCACGACGATGCCCGGCTGGACACTCGCAAAATGCCGTGCGGCTGCCAGCGCACGCGACCTTCCGGCATTCATCTCGATGCAATGCGAATACAATCCCGCTCACCGGGAGTGCGAGCGGGAACTGCTTGCCTACTGCCGCCACGATGATGTTGCCCTGATACCGTTCAGCCCGATCGCGCGCGGCTTCCTTGCCGCGGACCGCCGCAATCCCGGCCAGCAGACGGCGCGCACGAAAAGCGACGACTATACGCAGAGATATTACCACCGCGACGGCGACCACGCCGTGCGCGAAGCCGTCGCTGCCGTTGCCGCCGACATCGGAAAGACACCGGCGCAGGTGGCTCTCGCCTGGACATTGGCGCGCCCCGGCATTACCGCGCCCATCTTCGGAGCGACCTCGACAGACCATGTCGACGAGGCAGTCGCGGCATTGGACATAGTGCTTACGCCCGAACATATCGACCGCATCGACGGGGCTTACGAGCCACGGCCGCTGAACGCCTCAGGCCACTGAATGAAGCACAATGCTTGCGGTAAGCTGATATGCTTGTGAAATTGCACTCGTTCGCGCACGTTTCAAGGGAGCAAATCCGCCGTGTATGATCTGCGAGTCCATGCTCCGCCGCGCCTGTACACGCAGGTGGCCGATACCATCCGCAACGCCATCGTCGTCGGAGAACTGGCGCCGGGAGAGCGGCTGGTGGAGCGCACGCTTTGCGAGCGCATGGGCGTTTCGCGGACGTCGCTCAGGGAAGCGATGCGCGAGCTCGAGAACGAGGGCCTGGTCACGAACCTGCCCAACCGGGGGCTTATCGTCTCTGTCGTCGATCCCAAGATCGCGAAGGACATTTTTGACCTTCGCGAGGCGCTGGAGGCGCTTGTATGCAGGTTGTTTTGCGAGAATGCGACTGACGATCATATCACGCGTTGTCGGGGCGTGTATGACGAGTTGATGGAAACCTATCGCGTCGGTGTGGCGCGCGAAATGATAGCTGCAAAGACTAGATTCTACGACGTCTTGATAGCGGGCGCGAACAATTCCGAGGCGGAACGGATGCTTCGCAGCATCCATATGCGGGCCTCACAGTTGCGCATGATTTCTCTTTCCGATGCAGAGCGGCGAAAGGCATCTCAGGAAGAGCTGGCAGCCCTGCTCGACGCCCTTGTGAATCGCAGGGCATCGGATGCCGAGCGGCTTGCAAAAAAGCATGTACGCAAAGCCGCCCAGTTCGCGCTCGGGATGATCGAACAGCTTGAAAACCAATCCGTCAGCTGATCGGCGGCGCTTGAAAGCGCGAGACGCCGCCCGTCCGCCGCTACCCGCGGCGACGGTGAAGGAGAATTATGTCGTGGCGGGCGGCATCCGTACGCGCTATTTCGAAGCTGGCAGCGGACCGGCCGTGATCCTGCTGCACGGCTCGTCACTGGCGATCGATGCCTGGTCCACTTGGCACAACACCATCCCGGCACTCGCGCATGACTTCCGGGTGCTGGCGCCCGATCTGGTCGGCTTCGGTCTCTCGGATGCGCCGGTGGACGGGAAACACGTTCCCCGCCTCGAAAGGCGGCATCACGTTTCAGCCTTCATCGAAGCGCTCGGCGTCACCCGATGCGCGCTCGTCGGCCATTCCGAAGGCGGTTTCATCGCGGCAATGCTCGCCGTTGAAAAGCCGGGTCTGGTCGATAAGGTGGTTGTCGTGAGCAGCGGTGCGACCTCCCCGCGCCTCGGCGGAAATGAGGACCACGCTTGGCAGGCAGCAGCGGCAGCAGCGTATAATGTGCTCGAGGGATGCGACACCGAGAAAGACTTTCTGCGCACCAATGCGAGGCTAAGCACAAAGAATCCGCCGGAGTTCGTGGAGCTGCTAAAAAAGAACTACCGCCTGGCCTGCGAGTCCGGTCAGTTGGAGCGCTTCAAGCAGGCTGCCCGGAAAAAGGACGACACCGAATATACCCAGATCCAGGAGGACCATCTCCTTCCGCATTTGCCCACCATGCAGGCCAAGCTGTTCATAGCCTGGTCAGGCTGCGACGAAACCGTGCCGGTGGCGCGCGGCATCAAGCTGCTGGAACGCGCGCCGCAAGCCGACATGCACATTTTCGCCAATGCCGCTCACATGGTCATGATCGATCGCCCACGCGAATTCAATGGAGTTGTCCGGGACTGGCTTGGCAGCTAGCGCCGGTCAAACCGTCCAGCTTATGACCCACAGCAAGTCGTCCCAAGAGGCCCGCTATGCCGCGGGAGGATGTCCTCGGGCGTGCGCCCTCACTCCCTCGCCACCAGGTAACGCGCTTCCGAGTCGTAGAGCAGCCCGCCATAGTGCTGCCCGAGGTCGGACATGCCAGCCGTGGCGCCCACCACCTCCTGGCCGCGTGCCGTAGAGCCGCCGGTAATGATGAACGAGGGCGCGCGGCATCCACGGCCATGTTTCGCATAATCCGTTGACGGAAGGCTCAAAGTCCGCGTTCGGCATGTTGCCGCCCGGCAGCGGCACACTCGCGGTCCAGTCGCCCCCCATCTGCGGAAAGATATGTTCGAGGCGATGGAGGCCGCGCTAGGCCAATTTCCGGAAGGTCGTGATCTTGCCGCCGAAGACATTGAACAGTGGCGCGCCCCCGGTCTCGTCAACGTCGAAGACGTAGTCGCGCGTAACCGCCGAAGGGTTCCCATTGCCGTCGTCGAACAACAGCCGCACGCCCCAGAACGCATACAGCAAGTCCTGGGGCGCAGCTTCTCTTTTGAAGTAGCGGTTCACGGCCGCGCTCAAATACTCGATCTCGGTCTGGTCGATCTGCACCGCTTCGGCAGCACCCTCATAGGCGCGGCAATTAGAGGTGCGGCTACGGTCGCGATTTTTATCTTGATATTTTTATCAAGCTGTGAAATTTTTTTCAATTAAATGCTGGAGGAAGTTTTCCGCACCTCAGAATGCCCTGACAATGGGCATCGGACGGAGAACACGATGGGAGGTTCAATATGCCGGTCCAAGCCGTTTCAACCGAGTGAGCCTTTCCTGCGGGAGACGCCGCGTCCTGGACCTAAAAATCCGACGTCGTCGTCACACCTTCACAGGCAGGGGAAAGAATGCGTCCGCCTTCAGGCGCTTCTTTCGACACGACGAGATCAACACCGCAAGACGCGGCAAAGGTTCCAGAACGTCCGATGACGCGAATAGTGCAGATTTCCGATACCCATCTCAGCCCTGGTAAGCGGCATTTCCTTGCCAACAGCCAGCCGCTCCTCGACTGGCTGAAGGAAAGCGATGCCGACCTCGTTATCCATACAGGCGACGTCACCGTGGATGGCGCCGATGTCGAGGAGGACATGCGCTATTGCGCCGAGATGATGGACTCCATCGGACTGCCCTATCTCGCCGTGCCGGGCAATCACGACGTGGGCGAGCCCAAGCATCTCTATCAGCCAGTCAACGCAGAACGCCTGGCCCGCTGGCGACGTCATTTCGGGCCGGACTGGTGGCATCGCGACATCGAGGGCTGGCGCCTGATCGGACTCGATTCGATGCTGTTCGGCAGCGACGAGCCGGCCGAAACGGAGCAGATCGCGTGGCTGGAAAACGCCATGCGCGAAGCGTCCGGGCGCCGGATCGGCTGGTTCACCCATCGCCCGCTCTTCATCGGCGAGCCGACCGAAGGCGACGTTGGATACTGGGCGCCCACTCCCGAGCCTCGCGCGCAACTGCTCGACATGGTGCGCCGCTACGACGTGGCCTTCGTGGCCAGCGGCCACCTGCACAAACTCTACGATCGTCAACTCGGCGGCGTCCGGTACCTGTGGGGGCCGTCGTCCGGCTTCCTCGTCGAGGCGCACTTGCAGCCGGAAGGGATGGCCGGAGAAGCCACCTTGGGCGTGCTCGTCTACGACTTTTCCGGGTCCGATTTCACCGTGCGGCCTCATGAAATTCCGGGCCTCACACCCTTTTTCATCGGTGATGTCGTGCATGAGGTCTATCCACCGAGATAGCGCCTCTACCCAATTGTTCGCGAAACGGAGCAACCCCCGTGGCTGCAGTGGAAATAAAGAACCTTTCGAAGTCCTTCGGGCCCCACCGGGTTCTCAAAGACATCAACCTGTCCATCAACGATGGCGAGTTCCTGACGCTTGTCGGCCCCTCCGGCTGCGGAAAATCGACGCTCATCCGCATCATCGCCGGCCTCGAGCCGCAAACCTCGGGCTCGATCCTCGTCGATGGCGCGCCGATCGATCATCTGAGGCCGCATGAGCGGCGCATCGCCATGGTGTTCCAGAGCTACGCGCTCTACCCGCACATGTCCGTCTTCAACAACATGGCGCTGCCCCTGACGATGACCGGGCTTAGCCTCTACGAGCGCCTGCCGCTCGTCCGCCTACTCTCGTCCCGGCGCCGCAAGGTGATGCAGGAGATCGGCAAGCAGGTCAGGGGCATCGCGGCGCAACTTCAGATTGAACCTCTTTTAGAGCGCAAGCCCGCCCAGCTCTCCGGCGGCCAGCGTCAGCGCGTCGCGCTCGGTCGCGCCATGGTGCGCCAGCCCGCCGCTTTCCTGATGGACGAGCCACTTTCTAACCTCGACGCCAAGCTGCGCGTCCACATGCGTAGCGAGCTGGCCGAGCTTCACCAGAGACTCGGCGCGACATTCGTCTACGTCACGCACGACCAGGTCGAGGCGATGACCATGTCAAGCCGGGTCGCCATGATGGAAGGCGGAGACATCCTTCAACTCGGCACGCCCGACGAACTCTACGACAGGCCGGCCAACATCCAAGTCGCCCAGTTCATCGGCAGCCCGACGATCAACCTGATTCCCGTGACGGTGGAGGTCGGTGGGCGGCTGGAATTGCTCGGAAAGCCTCTGCCGATCGGCACCGCCCTCCCCGCCGGAGAGAAAGCGACGATCGGCGTCCGCCCGGAAATGATCCTGCCCGGCGCGGTCTCGGGCCAGTCGGCGGACCAGGTCCCGCTTCCGGCGAAGCTGCGGCGCAGCGAGCATCTCGGCTCCGAGAAGATCCTGCATTTCGATGTTCCCTCGCTCCCTGGGATCTTGGTGACCTCGCGCATAGGCGCGGGCGTGCCGGACGGTGAGGTCGAGAACACCGAACTCTTGTTCCATCCCTCGGCCTGCCATGTCTTCGATGCCGCCGGAAACCGCGTGGAACCCCAAGTTTCCCAAGACGCGGCCACCGCCGCCAAGGGAAAGCTGCGCCTCGCAGAGGGAGCGCGCGCATCATGAGCCTGACCGCGGTCCCCGCTCCGCCCGCCCGGCCCGGTGCCCGGCAGGCCTTCATCGAGAGGCTGGTCGCCGGCGGCTTCGCGCTGCCTGCCCTGCTTTTGCTGGTGCTGACGATCCTCGTGCCGCTCGGCGTGCTCGGTTATCTCAGTTTCACCGACTACGAGCTCGGCGAGGTCGATGTCCATTATGTCGGCCTGCAAAACATCACCGACGCGCTGACCGATCCGGAATTCCGCCGCGCACTCAAGAACACGCTCGTCTACGTCGCGATCGTCCTGCCCGGCTCGGTGATCCTGTCGCTACTCGTCGCCGTCCTCGTTCACCGCCGCAAGCGCACCCGCTCACTCTACGAAATCATCTACTTCCTGCCTGTGACCTCGACCTTCATCGCCATGGCGACCGTGTGGCAGTTCCTGCTGCACCCCAGCCTCGGCCCGGTGAGCGCGGTGCTGCGCTGGCTCGGCATCGGCGAGGTCGCCTTCCTGAGCAATCCCTCGCTGGCGCTGCCGACGCTTGCCGTGATCGGCATCTGGCAACTGGTCGGCTTCAATATGATCCTGTTCCTGGCCGGCCTCTCGACCATTCCAAAGGACCTCTACGAAGCCGCCGAGATCGACGGCTGCGGCGGCGAAATCGACCGCTTCCTGACGATCACGTGGCCGCTGCTGGGACCGACGACTATGTTCGTCATCGTCACCAGTTCGATCACCGCCTTCAAGGTGTTCGACACGGTGGCGGTGCTGACCCATGGCGGTCCGGTGGGATCGACCGAGGTCCTGCTCTACAAAGTCTACCTCGAAGGCTTCCAGTACTTCCGCATGGCGTATGCGTCGGTCCTCACCTTCATCTTCCTCATTTTCATTCTGGTCTTCTCGATCCTCCAGACCGTCGTCATGGACCGCAGGGTGCATTACTGATGACCGACACAACCATCACTGCTCCCGCGATGGGGGGCACAACAACCACACCAGCTGGCTCCGCCGGCCGACGCTTCGCCTCTCTGTTCATCACTCACGGCATCCTGATCACCGGCGCGGCCTTCATTCTCCTGCCTTTCCTGTGGATGCTGGTGACCTCGATCAAGCCGCCGGAAGAGGTGTTCAACGCCCAGCTCAGGATCTGGCCGAAGCATTTCTACGGCTTCGAGAATTATGCGATGGCGCTGACCAGCGCGCCGCTGCTGCGCTTCGCTCTCAACGGCGTCATAGTGTGCGGCGGCATCCTCATCATCCAGCTTCTGGTCGCCATCCCATGCGCCTACGCGTTGGCCAAGCTGAAGTTCCCGGGCCGCAACCTGCTTTTCGTCCTCGTCCTGCTCGGCCTATGCGTGCCCGAACAGGTGCCGGCGCTGCCGATCTACATCGCGCTGGCGAAGATGGACCTGCTGAATACCTATTTCGCCATGATGGTGCCCTTCTTCCTCTCAGTCTTCGCGATCTTCCTGTTCAGGCAGTTTTTCCGTTCCTTCCCCGACGACATCATTCATGCCGCGCGGCTCGACGGGATGAGCGAGTTCGAGATCGTGTGGCGCATCGTCACGCCCAGCGCCATGCCGGCGATCGCCGCCTTCGCGGTGTTTTCCTTCGTCGCGCACTGGAACGACCTCTACTGGCCGCTAATCGTCATATCCGACGTCAACCTGGCGCCGCCGCCGCTCGGCATGATGTTCTTCTCGGACGCCGAAGCCGGCACCAATTACGGCGCACTGACGGCCGCCGCGACCATCCTGACCGCGCCTCTGCTGCTCGCGTTCCTGTTCGCACGCCGCCGCTTCATCGAGGGCGTCACGATGACCGGCGTGAAATAAAACTGACAACTGGCGCGGCTAGAAGCCCGGTCGCGCCGTTCCCCCACACCTTTCGCGGGGCAAGGCGGCATCATCGCCTCAAGAGCATCGGGCAAATCGCATAACCGGAGGAAGCCTTAATGAAATTCCTGTCAAAGATCATCGCGGCCTCGGCCGTATTGCTGGGAGCGGCGTCGACAGCGCTGGCCCAGTCTCCCGTGACGCTCGACGTCTACTACGCATTCCCGGCCTTCGCGAAGTTCCATGAGCCGCTGGCCGCGGAATTCATGAAGGAACATCCCGACATCAAGATCCAGTTCCGCGCGCCGGCGGCCAGCTACGACGAAGGCCACCAGGCCATGCTGCGGGCCTCCATCACCAACAACCTGCCCGACGTCTATTATTCGGGCTATCACGTCCTGCATGAACTGGTCGGCAAGCTGAAGGCGCGCAACCAGATCTTGGACCTCGGCACGATGATGGACGCCGAGTCGAAGGAATGGCGCGACGCCAACTACGCCGGCAACATTCTCGACCTCGGCCGGGTGGACGGCAAGCTCTACGGACTGGCCTTCAACGCTTCCATGCCGATCATGTTCTACAATGCCGACCTGGTTAAAAAGGCCGGGGGCGATCCCGACAACATGCCCACCGACTGGCCGGGCATCATGGAACTCGCCAAGAAGATCAAGGCCACCGGTTCCGGCATCGCCGGCCTCGCCTACAATATTCATGACTGGCCCGACGAATGGCTCTGGGACGCCATGTTGATGCAAGGTGGGGGCGAGCTGACCAAGGACGGCAAAGTGGCCTTCGGCGACGAGCACGGCCTGAAGGCGCTGGAATATTTCCGCAGCTTCGTCACCGATGCCGGCATGCCGTTGATCGACTGGGATCAGTCGCGCCAGGCCTTTATCGCCGGCCAGATTGGCATCTTCTTCGATACGCCTGCCCGTCTCAGCCAGGATACCGAACTGATCGGCGACCGATTCAAGCTGCGTACCGCGGTCTTCCCGGTCGACGACAAGGAAAAGGGTGGCCTGCCCACAGGCGGCAACGCGGCGGTGATCACTGCCTCCGACCCGGCAAAGCAGAAGGCGGCCTGGGAATTCCTTAAATTCGTCACCGGCCCCAAGGCGCAGGAGCAGGTCGTGAAGATGAGCGGCTACCTCCCGACCAACAAGGCCGCCACCGGGACCGACTATCTCGGCCCGTTCTACGAAGCGAACCCGAATTACGCCACCGTTGCCAAGCAGATGGCACTGTCGCGCCCGTGGCCCGGCTATTCGGCGGGCAACACGGTCCGCATCTGGCGCACCCAGCGCGAGATCATCAGCAAGGTCATGAGCGGCGACGTATCCATCAAGGACGGGCTCGACAGCCTCGTCTCCGAAACACAGGCACTCATGAAATAAGTCGCCATGCCACGCGCGCCGGCCGGCTTCGGCTGGCGCGCCCTTTTTAAGGTGGCGCCGATGTGGCGCCCTTCTTGTGTCAGCCCTCCCTTCACACTGCCGGACCTCCCGATGCTCATTGCACAGATCAGCGATTTTCATATCCGACCCGACGGCCAGATGGCCTATGAGGGTCTCCAGACCAACACCATGACTCGTCGCGCCATCGCGACCGTCGCCGCGCTCGATCCGGCGCCCGATTGCGTCCTCGTCACCGGCGATCTCGCCGATTGCGGTCGCCCGGAAGAGTATGCGCTGGTCGCCGACATGCTGTCGGCCCTGCCCATGCCCGTCTTCGTCATTCCTGGCAACCACGACCGGCGTGAGACAATGCGCGAGGTGATGGCGCCGAAATTCCCCTATCTGAGCCAGTCGCCGGATTTCCTGCATTATACGATCGAGGACCTTCCGGTCCGCCTTATCGGGCTGGACACGGTGCAGCCGGGCGAGGACGGTGGTGCGATCTGCGAGCGGCGCGAAGCCTGGCTCGGTGAGCGTCTCGCCGAGGGCGACGGCCGCCCGACCTTCGTCTTCATGCACCATCCGCCCTTTCCCGTCGGCGTGCACGGCATGGACATCATGATGTGCGTCGTCGGCGACGGCTTCCGCGACATGATCAGGTCCCACGCCGAAATTGAGCGGGTGGCCTGCGGGCACTATCACCGGCCCATCACCACGCGCTTTGCCGGCACGGTCGGCTTCGTCGCGCCGGGCGTCGCGCACCAGGTCGCGCTCGATCTTCGTCCGGGCGAGCCCAATCGCTTCATCTTCGAACCGCCGGCTTTCGCCCTGCACGCCTGGTCGCCGCAGACCGGTATCGTTTCGCACGTCGTCCCGATCGGCGATTTTGGCCCCGCCCACGATTTCATCACCGATGTCGACTACCCCGGGAAAAACGAAACATGAGCGACTACCGTCAAATCCTGAAAGACGCCGATGCCGTCGCACGCAAGGCAGCCGCGACGTTGATGTCGATGCGCGAGGAGCGCCTCGACGTCACTCGCAAGGAAGGGCTGGACATTGTCACCGCCGCCGATCTCGCTTCGGAGCGCATTGTCATCGACGGGCTGCGCGCGCTTACGCCGCAAGCTTCCATCCTGTCGGAAGAAGCCGGCACGACGGGAATCTTGGGCGAAAGCCGCTGGATCGTCGACCCGCTCGACGGCACGATAAACTACGCGTCCGGCCTGCCGTGGTTCTCCGTCACCATGGCCTATCAGGAGCAGGGTGCGACGAAGATCGGCCTGACCGTCGCACCCGCCGCCGGCTTCGAGGCGCACTACACCAGCGACGGAATCGCGACCGTCAACGGCAAGACGGCCAATGTGTCGACAACTGCAAGACTGGCCGATGCGGTCATTGCCGTCGTGCTGACGTCGCACTTTTCGGCCGAGGAGGTGGCGCGCACCGCAGAGATCGTGCGGCGGCTCGGCGTCGGCGCGCGCGGCGTGCGCGTTATCGTCTCAGGGGCCTTTGAACATTCGATGGTCGCCGCCGGCCAGCTCGATGCGGCGGTTTCGATCAAGGCCGACGTCGTGTCCTACGCGGCTGCCATGCCGCTGCTACGCGCAGCAGGAGGCAAGGTCACCACGCTTTCAGGTGTCGACTCCACAGACGAGGACACGCAGAAGGTCGGCTCGAACGGGCTCATTCACGACGAACTTCTTGAAGCGCTACGCGGCCTGTGACACCTGGCGCGCAAACCGGAGCGAGCATGCAAGACACATTGATCATATTCGACTGCGACGGCGTGCTGGTCGACAGCGAACCGCTGGCGGCGCTTGCCTACGGGCGGGTCTATTCGAAACACGGCATGGAACTCGACCCGCAGGCGGTCCTGCAATGCGTCGGCATGAAGCAGACCGATATCCTGGAGCGCATCAGGCTCACGACCGGCCATCGCCTTGAGGAGCACCAGACCGCGGATTTGTGGGACGAGGTGAAAGCGCTCTTCACCGAAAGTCTGCAGCCGATGGCGGGCCTGAAGCCCTTCCTTGAACGGCTGTCCAATCCCCGCTGCGTCGCCTCATCCTCCTCGCTGGAGCGGATACATCACAGCCTTTCGGTCACAGGGCTCGCGAGATTCTTCGGCGAGAACATATTCTCATCGTCAATGGTCGCGCGCGGGAAGCCCGCCCCCGACATCTTCCTGTTCGCCGCGGATCAGATGAGCATCGAACCGAAGCACTGCGCGGTTGTCGAGGACTCGCCTTTCGGCGTGCAGGGCGCAGTCGCCGCCGGCATGACGGCGATCGGCTTCATCGGCGGCGGCCACACCTATCCGGGGCATGCCGAGAAACTGCGCGTGGCCGGCGCCCGAACCATCTGCGCCGACTGGGACGAAGTCGCGCGCGAACTCGTTTCTCTGGAGTTGATCGCACCCGTCTCCGTTTAGATTTCAGGCCCAGCGAAAGCCGGGCAGCAGATAATCCGGCACCGCCCTTCCTGCTCGAACACCGTCGAAAGCGCGCGTCGTCGAATGTAACAGATAGGTAGGATTCCGTAATTGGGGCCGGAACAAGAGCTGTTTCAGAATCTGCTTAAGGTCGAACGGAGAGCGAACACCCGGATGTTCGCTGTGGATGCGCGATTGCTAGCGAACTTTCGAAACTACCTGCCGGTGCCAGAGGTACCGCTCACATGATCATTATCAGGTAGCCGAAGTTGGTCCAAAAAGAGGCCGTGCCGTTGACGATCACCGCACCGGCTGAGCCAACGAATCGTCCAATTGCACCGTCGCCGCCACGCCCTGACGAGCGCGAGGCCGCCTTAGATTTCTTTGCTTTCTCTTTTTCACTTGACGCGGTTCTTCGTTTGAAAGCGCACCCGTCACGCAGTCGACCACGTTGAACGCAACAAAGTCCGCTTCCAATTGCTCGGCGAGGCCCGCCGCATTCTCCCTGGGCTTGTCATGGGTGTCGTGCCAGAGCGCGATTCCGATGCGTGCACGCGGTGCGAGTCGCCTCAAGCGCCTCACGACGAACACCGCGTGTTTGAACGAATCGCGGTTGAGGAAGCCCACGACGACTGCGTCGCGAGCTTCAAGCGGAAGTTTCCGGATCCGCGCGGGGAGGAGGTCACGGTGGCTCGCGGCCGCGCAATCCGCACCCTCGATCGAAATGACCTGCGCGAGCATCGCAGCGGCCACATCGTCGAGGTCTCCGCGCCCGCCGATACACAGCACTGACTTCCCAGCACCATCCGGGAGATCAGGCGCAAACTCGGCTTGATCCTCATCCTCTTCGCCCGGATCTGCGCTCGCGCCTTCTTTTTCCGCGTGCTCTTCTTCTTCCTCTTCTTCTTCCTCCGCGGCGATCTCGTTGAGATTGGCCACCAGGGTGCGGGCGTTTTCGGCAAGGTTCGCCAACTGACTTGCCGTTAGCGCGCCCCGAGCCCGATCCTGTTCACCAAGCAGCAACGCCGGAATGGCAACCGTGCTGTGGAACTCGATCAGGTATTTCTCCTCGAGCATTTCTTCCGCGTTGTCGGTGGCTTCGTCGATATCGTCGGCAAGAAGCCGCTGGTACAGACGCTCCTTCGGGTCAAGCACCGGCTCATCGCCAAACAGGATCTGCAGGAATTCGAATTGGGGCACGTGCCGTCCAAGCACGACAAGGCAGACGGTCAACGGCGTCGACAGCACCAAGCCGACCGGGCCCCATAGCCAGGCCCAGAAAACGGCGGCTACGATGATCGCCAGCGGCGAGAGGCCCGTGTGCGAGCCGTAAAGCCAGGGCTCGACGATGTTGCTGATTACGAGCTCTGCCAAGATGAAGAGAGCGCCAGTCCATACCAGTAAGCTCCAGCCGGGAGCCACTGCGAAGGCAAGAAACAAAGGTATCACCGCCGCGATAACCGGACCGATAAAGGGTACGAAACGCAAGACAACGGCCAACATGCCCCATAGCAGGGCATTGGGAATGCCAAGAAACCAAAGACCTATCGCAAGGGGCACGCCGTAGACGATGTTCACGACCAATTGCATGAGCAGATATTGTCCGACGCGACTGCCTGCATCCTGCAATGCCTGGGTCGTGCGATGGAGATCGCTGTAGCCCACAAGGCGGATGAATCGATCCCGCAATTCTTCACGCTCGAGCAGCATGAAAATCACCACGATGATGACAAGGCCGGTCGTGGCGAGTGGTCCGATCAGCGGCTCGATGATGTTCCTCAGCGTCTCTATCGGACGCTGGGGCGAGAATATCTGAACCAGAAGCGGATCCTGCTGCTTCGTGGTTTGCTCCACATCTGCCTGCCCGCTGGATTGGGATTTGTTTATCTCAGTGTTGACGCGCTCGAACACCTTGCCGAGCCGGCTGATAAGGCCGTCTTCGGATCCTGTTTCTTTCAAAGTCCGAATCTTCTCGAGGATGTTGGATTGGTATGTCGGAATGTCCTGCGCGACCTGGCTCACCTGCGTGGCAACGATCAGGCTGAACAGCGACACGAGGACGAAGGCCGATGCAACCGCGCCAAGCACAGCGATCATTCGCGGCAGCTTCAACTTTCGGAGCAAAGAAACAATCGGCGCCAACGCAAATGTGAGAAGGACCGCTATTGCCAATGGCAGTAGGACCTCCTTGGCGACGTAAAGAATGGCGACGGTAGCAATCATCGCCACGACGGTTGCCAACTTCGATGTCATAAAAGCAGGGGGCATGATGGGACCTATCTGCAATCTCGCGATTTAGAGGACGGCCATGGCCTAACCGCGCAAAGCGTGCGCTGGTCCATATACTGGCACCTCCTCAGCTTCTGGCCAATGACCTGGTTCGTTACACCGCATGTGTGATGATCTCGAACTTTTGCAGGGCATGTAGCCCAAAGGTGTGGATCATCGGAACATCCGCAGCGTCCCTCGCAGGCCCAAAAGATTTCTTTGGCGGCGTGCTTCCTACCCGGCTGGCAATGACCAAGGTCATCACGCATGGCGTGACCGGCGCGTCCGTATTTCGGCCAGGTGACTGGCCAGCGGAATTCGCTGAACGGATCAGCGCTGCGGTTTTGCCGGGCTACAACACGTTCTCCCGAGCCGACACTTTGAAAGCGGCGGATTCTCGGCCGCAGCCGACGCTACCGTGCATTTTCAGGATCCCGACGAGGGTGCCATCACGCGCTACACGGCGGTTACGCGGAAATCCGTTTAGCGATGATCAAGGGAGTGATTGACGAACTCAAAAGCAGGCACCGAAAACCGGTCGAAGCTCGAGTTTGGAAAAGGGCGGCAAGCCGATCGTCGATGGCGAACTCGACTTGGATGCGCTCTCGATGGGGTCGCCGGTTCGACGGCAGACGGCCGTCATATCGGCTTGCCTGGAATCAAGGAACATGGGGGGGGGTCTTTTGTTCGGGAGTTACAGAACCGGATCGATGGGAGCGACTGAAAATGAGACAAGACATTGTGGCTGGCGCGAAGTTCCCCGACTACGTTCTTCCCGACCACACCAAGACACCACGGCGGCTGTCGGACCTGCAGGGCGACCAGCTGATGATCGTGATGCTGACGCGTGGGTTCTTCTGTCCGAAAGACCGGCAGCAAATGCTCGAACTGGTGCGGTTTCACTCGCAATTGGTCGTCGGCTACACACAGCTCGTCACGATCACCACGGATGATTGGCATACGACCAACAATTACCGCCAGCAGACCTCCGCGCCCTGGCCCTTTCTTTATGACGAGGAACGGCTCGTGCAGAAGGACCTGGACATCAAGGAATACACCGACACCACGCACGACGTGATGATCCCGCACACGATCGTGCTCGGGCGGGACCTCGAAGTCTTCAAGGTCTACAACGGTTACTATTACTGGGGCCGCCCCTCCACCGCCGAATTGCACGCAGAACTGCGCGAACTGGCGCAAAGGACCTATCGCGACTGGGACATCACCGAACCCGAGCTGCGGGAGAAATGGAAGAAAGGCGATAAATCCGACTTCTACCCCTATGGCGGGAATTCCATCTCCATGGACACACTCATGCTCCAGATGGCCGGCGCGGTCGACCAATATGCCGGTCGGGCAAAGAGAAGCTGAACGGAGGAAGCCAGCATCGCTCGCGGCGGTCTTCTCCCGGTCACGCTTTTTGTCCAGCCGCGCTTGGTAAACGAACCTTTTTCCGATCCGGGCCTGCTACTGGATTTCCGCTTCCGCAACAGGGCCATCCTTTTCTATCTCGGAGAGCTTTCGACGCTTTCGCTGCGCGAAATCCTGCGAATCTCGCACGTCTTCGTGACGCATATGCACATGGATCACTTCGGCGGTTTCGACAGCCTGAGCAGGCTGTCGCTTTACAGAGCAAGCCCGGAAGTCCACGGTCAAAATTTTATTGAGCAAACCAGTTGTTTAGAGGAAAGCCGATGGTACCGTTGGCTGGGATCGAACCAGCGACCTCCGGATCCACAATCCGGCGCTCTAACCAGCTGAGCTACAACGGCACGTTTGCCTGAGCGGGATCGGCGGAACGTAGTCCCCTCGAGTGCTCTGTCGTTCGGCGATGCGTCCTTACGGGCTTATGGATTTTAATTCAAGGCTTTTGCAAAGCAAAGGTCACTTGCCCACATGGAAGCGGATCTGCGGACAAGAAAAAGGCCGGCGGGAGGAGGTGCCGGCCTTTTCCTGTTACGAGCCAGCGGGAGGAGGTGCTGGCTGGTCACCCCGGAGGCGGAGGGAGGAGGTTCCGCCGACCGGGTATTCGTTGATGGCTGCCATCATACACACGATCATTTCGAAGAAAATGCGACCTTTTGTTACATCTTCTGATCATGCGCAAATATTAGGCGGCCTTGATGTCCTTCATCGCCTTCTCGAAAACGGTCTTGATCGGCTTGGAGACATCCTCGGCCGCCTTGGAGGCGACGGTCTGGAACTCCTTGGCTTGCTCGACGGTCATTTCGACGCGCTTGCGCAGGAACGCGGTCTGCAGCTCCACGACTTCCGACAGCGATTTGGCGCCGATCAGCGCCTCGAGATGCGAAAAGCCCGCTTCGGCATTGGCGCGCAGTGCGGCAACGGTCTTGAGCGACAGGTCGCTGGAAACGGTCTTGGCGGACTCGTATGTGGATTCCAGGGCCTTCTGGGTCTCCTCGGCGCCAGTCTTGAGCTTGGCGTAAGCCTCCTTCGACTGCTCAACGCCCTTCTCGGCGAAAGCGCGGATCTGGTCGGTGGCCTTGGAAGCGTCAAAGCTCGGGAATTCAACGTTTTCGATGGTCTCGGCAGTCTTGGTCCTGGACATTTTCCATCCTTTTCAGCGGTAGCGGCTTTGACGGAAAGCCGTCTCGTTCATGTATGATGGCAATATAAAGGCAATTTTTGTGCATTGCAATATCTTTGTTGCACTGCACCATAGATTCCCGTCTCGGCCGTTAACCAAGAGCCGAAATTCAGGCCTATGCACGTTCTGGCTTGTGGACCTTCGCGCCGCCGGCTTTTATTAACAAAGCGTTAACTGCAAAAATGCCCGCTGCATGAGGATTTCGCCAGCGCATGCCGTCCGAATATTCCTTTCTTGACGTCGCCGTGCTCGACGCGGTCCGCCAGCGCTTCGCCGCCGGCGACGCGATCGCGATCCTGTCGGCGAATCTGGAGCAAGTGATCTGGGCCAATGGACCGGGTGCCGCAGTGTTCGGCTATCCCGACATCGAAAGCATCATCGGCGCCGAGGCACGGCTGCCGCTGATCGCCCGCCGCCAGATCATGGCAACTAGTGGATTTCCCGACATCGGCAGCGACCGAAGCATCACGGTCAGGCTGGCGACCGGCATGACCAGCCGCGCCATCGGCTTCCTTGCAAGCGCTGTGACGCTGCCCGACGGCGAGAACGCCATCATGCTGGCGGTGCCGGCGGCCCAGACCGGCTCGCGCAGTGCGGCCGAAATCGCCGGCAGGGCCATCAGCGGCTTCACGGAAGATGGTCATTTCATCGCCTTCATCGACGCCAGCGGCAATGTCGAAGCGGCATCGGAGAGCTTTTCGCAGCTCGGCATCGAGCCCGCGACGCTGGCCGCGCTGGTGGCCGACGTCGCGAATGAGAGCGACCGCATCGTCAAGCGCCTGGTTCCGGGCGGCGGCACATCCTATCCGGCGGGCCTCGCCCGACTGACGCCTGAGCGACATTTGCTGGTGGTGATCGACGAAAACAGGCTCGACGACCGTGCGCTGGCGGAGGGGACTCCAGCGGCCGAGCGTTCGGAAGGACGTAACCGCTCACAGGCCGTCGCCAAGGATATCTCGGAACCGAAGGCACAAGCCGCTGCCGAAGCGGCCGTGCAGGAACCGGCGGCGGCAGAACCCGGACAACCGGCGGCAAACGGTACGCGGGCACAGCACGACCATTGGTATTTCAATGCCGGCGAGGACGGGAGGCATGCGCGCGGCCCAGCCGCGCCGGACGCCGAAGCTGCACTTTCGCCGGCTGCCGCCGAAGGTCCAGCCGAGGACGCGAAGCACGATGCCCAGGCTCCAGTTGTTTCGGCAGCCCCGGCCGCCAGGACCGTGGACCGCACGGCGGCGCCGCTGCGTTTCGTCTGGCGAACCGACGCCGAGGGCAGGTTCAGCGCGCTGTCGCCGGAATTCGCCGACGTCGTCGGCAAACCGGCCGCGGACGTCATCGGCAGGCGCTTCAGGGACGTCGCGGCGGCCTTCGGGCTGGATGCGTCCGGCGAGATCGCCGGTCTCCTGGAGCGGCGCGACACCTGGTCCGGCCGTTCCGTGTTGTGGCCGGTCGTCGGCACGGACCTGAAGATCCCCGTCGACCTAGCGGCCCTGCCCGTCTATGGCCGCAGCCGTGCCTTCGAGGGTTTCCGCGGTTTCGGCGTCGCCCGCGCCGGCGACGCCGTTGTCGATCCTGAAGCGATCGGCATGGCGCTGGTGCCCAACAGCGAGGCACCCCCGGCGTCGGAACCGGTCGAACCCGCACCCGAGGAGCCGAAGGCCGAGGAGTTGAAGCCATCGGACCCGTTCCGGGGCGAGGTGCCGGCGCTGACCATCGTGCCGAAGCCTGAACGCCGTTTTGCCGACAAGGTGATCCGTCTGGCCGAACATCGCCAGCCGGCTAACGACAAGGGTCTGTCGACCCTGGAACGCAGCGCCTTCCGCGAGATCGGCGAGCGGCTGAAGAAGGAAAGCAGCCCGGCCGAGCCGGAGGCCGAAAGACCGGGTCCGGACGATGCCGGGCAACCGGAGGCGGCAACGCCGGCGGGGCCATCCGAGAAACCAGCGGACGCCCGCAAAAACCTTGCGCCAAAGGGCGAAGCCGCACCGGCTGAGCCGTCCGAAACCGACGTCGATGCCGAGGATGCAGAAGATCTCGCCCGGCTTGATGGCGAACGGCCGGACAAAACGGCTGATGGGGAGCCCGCCGACACGGTAGCCGGAGTGACGGGTTCGCTGCTCGACTATGCCGAGCGGAGCGAGGAACCAGCGCCGATCGCCGACAACAATGACGAGACCCCGGCTTCCGAACCGGCGGCGGCGCGGACGGAACGGGAGAGCGAAGAGCCCGTCGCGGCGGCAGGCGAACCGGCCGTCACCGGCACCAACGATGACATTGCCCACGACGAGAGCATGACATCAGCCGATTTTCGCGATGCCGAGGACAGTGAGGACTGGGTCGAGGACGAGGAAGCGTCCGCGTCCGATGAGCAGGCCGCGACCGCCGAGGGGGCCGCCGGCACAAGCGACGCGGTGGAGGCTCCGGTCGAGCGGCCACGCCTCAAAGTGCCTCCGCTCAAGCTCGAAGGGTTCGTGCCGTCGGCCTTTGCGGTCGGAGACGAGAGCAAGGCTCCCGACACCTCGCTCCTGAGCAAGCTGCCCGTGCCGCTGCTCATCCATTCCGGGGATGAACTTCATTACGCCAACGAGGAGTTTCTCGTCCTGACAGGCTATGAGACGCTCGATGAACTGGCGGACGCCGGCGGGCTGGGCGCGCTGTTTGCCGATCCCTATGGCCATGATGGCGCCGCCGAGGGCGCGGACCGGGCGTTGCGGCTGAAGACGCATGGCGGGCAGGAATTTCCAATCGAGGCTATCCTGCGTTCGGTTCCGTGGCGCGACGGCAAGGCGCTGATGCTGGTGGTGCGCCGTTCGGGCGAGGATGAGGCATCGGCGGCACTGCATGCGGCCGGCGACGAGCAGACGCAGCCCGATATTTCCGAGCTCAAGGCGCGCATCGCCGAGATGCGCACCATCATCGATACCGCCACCGACGGCGTCGTGCTGATCGGCCGTGACGGCGCGATTCGTTCCATAAGCCGTCCAGCCGAGGCGCTGTTCGGCTTCGACAGCGACGACGTGACCGGCAAGCCGTTCGCCTCGCTGTTCGCCATCGAAAGCCAGCGCGCGGCGCGCGATTATCTCGACAGCCTGTCCGAGCCCGGCGTGGCGAGCGTCCTGAACGACGGCCGCGAAGTCATCGGCCGCGAGGCGCAGGGCCGCTTCATTCCGCTGTTCATGACCATCGGCCGGCTGCCCAACGACAGCGGGTTTTGCGCGGTGGTGCGCGACATCACGCAGTGGAAGAGGGCCGAGGAGGACCTGACCCAGGCGCGTGCGGTGGCCGAGCGCGCCTCCTCGCAGAAGACGGATTTCCTCGCCCGCATCAGCCACGAGATCCGTACGCCGCTCAATGCCATCATCGGCTTTTCCGAACTGATGGTGGACGAGAAATTCGGGCCGGTGGCCAATGACCGCTACCGCGATTACCTGCGCGATATCAACCGATCGGGCAATCATGTGCTCGATCTCGTCAACGACCTTCTCGATATCTCCAAGATCGAGGCCGGCCAGCAGGAAATGGCCTATGAAGCGGTGTCGCTCAACGACACACTGGCCGAGACGGTGGCGATGATGCAGCCGCAGGCCAACCGCGAGCGCGTCATCATTCGCTCCAGCTTCGCGTCGCGACTGCCGGAAGTGGTGGCGGACCTGCGCAGCGTGCGCCAGATTGCCCTCAACATCCTGTCGAACGCCATCCGTTATACCCAGGCCGGCGGCCAGGTGATCGTCTCGACCGCCTATGAGACATCAGGCGATGTCGTCATGCGCGTGCGCGACACCGGCATCGGTATGAGCCAAGCCGAGATCGAGCAGGCGTTGAAGCCGTTCAAACAGATCAATGCATTGAAACGGGGGCGCGGCGACGGCACCGGTCTCGGCCTGCCGTTGACCAAGGCGATGGTTGAAGCGAACCGCGCCCGTTTTATCATCACCTCGACGCCCGCCGAAGGAACCCTGGTCGAGATCGCGTTCCCGTCGACGCGCGTGCTTGCGGAATAGGCAAGCTCCCGTCCATCCAACCGCCTGAAAAAGAAAAGGCGCCCAACAGGACGCCTTGAAAGATGGGATTTGCTGTCACAACGGGGGCTTGAGCGAATTCAGATCCTCCGGGGGCTGAGGAACGGGATTTCTCCCTCAAGTTACGTGCGACTATCGACGCCGGGCCTTAACAAGTCCTTACCAGGTCCCGAAAAAATTTACGAATGTGTACCACTCGTGAAATCTAGGTAAATTCGCGCGGCAGATTTGATTAACCATGCCGGGCGGGGCGGTCACTCGGCCAATTGCGGCAGGTTTCTGAACAGCTCGAGCGCCTCGGGATTGGCGAGCGCCTCCTTGTTCTTGATGGCGCGGCCATGCACGACGTCGCGCACCGCAAGCTCGGTGATCTTGCCCGATTTGGTGCGAGGAATGTCTGACACGGCGATGATCCTGGCCGGCACGTGGCGCGGGCTGGCGCCGGCGCGGATTTTCGCCCGGATGCGTTTCTCCAGATCCTCGTCGAGCTGAACGCCGGCGGCCAGCCGCACGAACAGCACCACGCGCACGTCATTGTCGAAATCCTGACCGATACAGAGCGCCTCCAGGATTTCCGGCATCTGCTCGACCTGATTGTAGATCTCCGCCGTGCCGATGCGCACACCACCCGGATTGAGCGTCGCGTCGGAGCGGCCATGGATGATCATGCCGCCATGAGCGGTCCACTCGGCGAAGTCGCCATGGCACCAGACATTGTCGAAGCGCTCGAAATAGGCAGCCCGGTATTTCTTGCCCTCGGGGTCGTTCCAGAAGCCGATCGGCATTGCCGGGAACGCCTTGGTGCAGACCAGTTCGCCTTTCTCCTGCCTGACCGGCTTGCCGTCGTCGTCCCAGACGTCGACAGCAAGGCCGAGGCCTGGTCCCTGGATCTCGCCGGTCCATACCGGTTCAGTCGGGACGCCGAGGACGAAGCAGGAAACGATGTCGGTGCCGCCGGAGACCGATGCCAGATGCACATTCTTCTTGATCCCGTCGTAGACGAAGCGGAAATCCTCGGGCGACAGCGGCGAGCCCGTCGAGGAGATGGCGCGCACGGTCGACAGATCATGGCTTTGGATCGGCTTGAGGCCGGCCTTGCGTACCGAATCGATGAATTTCGCCGAGGTGCCGAAGAAGGTCATCTTCTCGGCGTCGGCGAAGTCGAACAGCGCATTGCCGTTGGGATAGAAGGGCGAGCCGTCATAGAGCAGCAGCGTCGCGCCCGAAGCGAGGCCCGACACCAGCCAGTTCCACATCATCCAGCCGCAGGTGGTGAAGTAGAAGAAGCGGTCGCCGTCGAGCAGGCCTGCGTGCAGGCGATGTTCCTTGAGGTGCTGGATCAGCGTTCCGCCGGCCGAATGGACGATGCATTTGGGAATACCGGTCGTTCCGGACGAGAACAAGATGTAGAGCGGATGCGCGAACGGCAGCCGCTCGAAGGTGACCTGCCTGACCGCGAAGGGCGACAGCGCCTCTTCCATCGCCACGGCCTTATCGATCGTATCAGCGACATCGGCCGAGGTGCCGAGATAGTCAACGACCACCACCTTGCGGACAGTGTCCAGCTTTGCGGCCACCGCGGCGATCTTGTCGGCGACCTCGATCGCCTTGCCGTTGTACCAGTAACCATCGGGAACGATGAAGACGACGGGTTCGATCTGCCCGAACCGGTCGAGAACGCCCTGCTCGCCGAAATCCGGTGAGCAGGACGACCACACCGCGCCGATAGAGGCGGTCGCGAGCATCGCGGCGACTGTTTCCGGCATGTTGGGCATCATCGCAGCGATACGGTCGCCTTTCTTGACCTTGAGCGACAAGAAGAGTTGCTGGAAGCGCGAGGTGAGCGCATGCAGTTCGTTCCAGGACAGCCGGCGCTCGACCTTGTCCTCGCCGCGAAACACGATCGCCTCTCCTGCTCCGGTCTTCTTCAGGAGGTTCTCGGCGAAATTCACCATCGCGTCGGGAAAGAAGGCCGCTCCCGGCATCTTCTCGCCAGCGACGAGCACACGCTCACTTTCGGCGCTGCCCTTGTCGCCGACGATGCCGCAAAAATCCCAGACCAGGCTCCAGAACGCTTCGCGGTCCGCCACCGACCAACGGTGAAGGTCGGCATAGGAAGTCACGGATATGCCGCTTTTTGCAGCGGCGGCCTTCATGAAGGCGGTCAGCGGCGCAGCGTCAATCTGGTCCTGCGTCGGGGTCCAGAGTGGTACTTCGGCAGCCATGATGGGTCCTCCCAGGATCGCCACCGCTTATGCATATTGCGCCGCAGCAGAGCAAGATTTTGTTCGGCCGAGGCGTCCAGATGTGCGCAAATGCCATCGCCGGGCCATAAAGACTTGAAATGCCTCGACCCTAAGTCGTAGTGACGACTAGAAGTCGTAGTGACGACTGGAAGTCGTGGTGACGACTGGAAGTCGTGGTGACGACCGGGTTTACACCCGCCGGACGATTTTTGTCGGAACGAAAGCATACGGGGCGATATGCCATCATCTTTGATCCGACGCGGAACATGGGCGATCGGCGCTGCCGTGATCGTCATCGCGCTGGTGGTCGCCGCCCTGCCGCTGATCGCTTCGACGCGTATCGTGCGCGATCGTATCGCCTGGGAATTGAGTGCCTGGAGCGGTTTCCGGGTTGCCATCGAAGGCTCGCCGCGCATCGAGGTCTGGCCGAACTTCCGGGCGATCCTGACGGATGTGACGCTTTCGAAGTGGACCGACGTCGACGCACCGCCGGTCGTCGAGGCCGAACGGGTCGAGGTCGACCTCTCGGCCATGGCGGCGCTGCGCGGCGACGTGGTGTTTTCCACGGCGCGGCTGGTGCGGCCGACGATCAGGGTCCAGCGCACGGCGAGCGGCCTGTTCCTGCCCACCGCTCCGACCGGCGGCCGCATCGCACGCGCCATCGACGTGGCGCGCGGCGTGGTCGGTGCGGACCCCGCCAAACCCGATCTTGACAAGCTACCGGCCGACACTTTCGGCACGGTGGAGTTCAGGGACGGCCGCATGGTGGCGTCCGTCAACGGCAAGGACGAAGAGGTGCTGAGTAGCCTGAGCGGCCAGGCGACATGGGCGGCGATGAACAGCAATGCGACGCTCTCGGCGACCGGCATCTGGCGCGGCGAAAGCGTCGCCGTGGATGCCGCATCGCCGAAGCCGCTGGTGTTATTTGCCGGCGGCATGGCGCCGCTCACCCTGTCGTTCAAGGCGGCGCCCGCCACCTTCTCCTTCGACGGCACAGCCAGCATGTCCGAAAACGCCTATTTCGACGGCCAGGCCAAGTTTTCAGCGCCCTCGTTGCGCCGTGTGCTCGAATGGTCGCAGGCCGATATCGCGCCGGGCGCCGCGATCGGCTCCGTCAGCATCTCCAGCAAGGTGACCGCGACGGCGGGGCGCGTCAAATTCGAGAACACCGCACTCTCCCTCGACAATAACCCAGGCATGGGTGCGCTGGACCTGTCGCTTGGCGACGCACAGCCGGTGATCTCCGGCACGCTCGCCTTCGACACGCTCGATCTGAGGTCGTTCCTGTCCGCCTTCACGCCGCTCGGGCCGGCAAGCGGGGCAGGTCCGAGCGAAGTCGACACGAATTTCGCCGACCGGGTCAATCTCGACCTCAGGCTGTCGGCGGCGCACGCCACGGCCGGCTCCATCCAGCTTGCCGACGTCGCCGCCACGGCGCAGGTCAAGGATGGCCTGTCCGTTTTCGACATTTCCGATGCCTCGGCCTTTGGCGGCAACATACAGAGCAGCCTTCGCTTCGACCGCAAGCCCGAGGGCAGCCAGGTCGAGATCCGGCTGCTGGCTTCCGATATCGATGGCGGCGCTTTCGGCACGGCGGCCGGGATGACGCGGCTGGTGCCGGTCGGCACGGGGACCGTGTCCGTCATCCTCAAAGGGCCCGGCAGGACCTGGGACTCGATCTTTGAAACCGCCGACGGCTCGGTTTCGGCGACGTTCGGGCCAGGCGCGCTCAGCAAGTTCAACCTGCCGGCCTTTCTCAAGCATACCGAACAGGGCGGCTTCTTCGCGCTCGATGACGTCTCGGACGGGACGCTGCCGATCGATGGCGCCGAACTGAAGGCCACCATCTCGAAAGGCGTGGCGAGACTGGACAAGGCCGAGGCCAATTCGGCGAAGTACAAGATCTGGCTTTCCGGCATCGCCTCCTATGCCGGACGGGGGCTGGCGCTGTCAGGCGGTGTCATCCAGCCGGACCAGGTCGCCACGCAGGCAAACGGCCAGCAAGGCCCCAAGCAATCGTCCTTCTTCGTTGGGGGGACATGGAGCACGCCGTTCATTTCGCCGATCAACCGCGGCGTGTCGGGCGAATAAGCGCCTTTCGGCCTCTTGTTCAAGGATGATCTCGACAAACGGAACCGTTTGTCCGCGAAAACCGGTGCCCACTTTTCGGGATCATGCTCAGCCGCGTTGCGCGGCCTGCTCGTCGCGCTGGCGCTGCACCTCGCGACGCTTGTTGGCAAGCGAAGCGATGATGACGCCGACCGCGACGACCGCGATCAGAATGGTGCAGGCGGCGTTGATCTCCGGCGTCACGCCGAGACGAACCTGGCTGTAGATCTTCATCGGCAGCGTGGTCGCACCCGGCCCCGAGGTGAAGCTGGCGATGACCAGGTCGTCGAGCGAGAGCGTGAAGGCAAGCATCCACCCCGACACGATCGCGGGCAGGATGACGGGCAGCGTGATCTGGAAGAATGTCTTGACCGGCGGCGCGCCGAGATCCATCGCCGCCTCCTCGAGCGAGCGGTCGAAAGATACGAGGCGCGACTGCACGACGACGGCGACGAAGCACATCGTCAAGGTGGTGTGTGCGAGTGTGACGGTGAGGAAGCCCCGGTCGAGGCCGACAGCGACGAAGAGCAGCAACAGCGACAGGCCGGTGATGACTTCGGGCATGACCAAAGGCGCGAACACCATGCCGGAGAACAGCACCCTGCCCCGGAAACGCGTGTAGCGTGTCAGTGTCAGCGCCGCCAGCGTGCCGAGCACGGTCGCCGCCGTGGCCGAAATGATGCCGACGCGCGCCGTCACCCAGGTGGCGTCCATGAGGCCTTGGTTGTGGAACAGCGACACGTACCATTTGGTCGAAAAGCCGCCCCAGACGGTGACCAGCTTGGATTCGTTGAAGGAGAACACGATGAGCAGCACGATCGGTAGATAGAGGAAGGCGAAACCGAGCACGATCGAGGTGATGTTGAAGCGGCTCCAGCTGCTGTTCATTTGTCCTGCTCCTGCGCCTTCGCCTGGGCTTGCTGGAAGATCATGATCGGGACCGTCAGCAACAGCAGCAGGATGACCGCAACGGCTGAAGAGACCGGCCAGTCGCGATTGGCGAAGAACTCGTTCCACAACGTCTTGCCGATCATCAGCGTCTGCGAACCGCCAAGTAGATCGGGAATGACGAATTCGCCGACCGCCGGAATGAACACCAGCAGGCAGCCGGCGATGACGCCGGGCAATGACAGCGGGAACGTGATCTTCCAGAATGCACTGGTCGGCGGACAACCAAGGTCCTTGGCCGCCTCGATCAGCGAATAATCCATTTTTTCCAGCGACGAATAGAGCGGCAGCACCATGAACGGCAGGTAGGAGTAGACGATGCCGATGAAAATCGCCGTATAGGTGTTGAGGATGACCAGCGGCTGGTTGATCAGATGCAGCGACAGAAGCAACTGATTGAGCAGCCCCTCGGGCTTCAGGATGCCGATCCAGGCATAGACCCGGATCAGGAACGAGGTCCAGAACGGCAGGATGACCAGCATCAGCAAGGTCGGGCGGATCGTCGCCGGCGCGCGGGCCATGCCGTAGGCTATGGGATAGCCGACGATCAGCGTCAGCACGGTCGAGATCGCCGCGATGATCAGGCTGGTGACATAGGCGTTGAAATAGAGCGCGTCCTGCGTCAGCCAGGCATAGTTGTCGAAGTTGAGATCGCGAAAGCCCGCGAAGAAGCCGGAGACGCCATCGCTGAAATCAAGCACCGGCGTATAGGGCGGCATGGCGATCGCCGTCTGCGACAACGAGATCTTGAAGACGATGATGAAGGGGACGAGGAAGAAGAACAGCAGCCAGAGATAGGGAATGAAGATGACGAGACGGTTGACGAAGCCGGCGCCCAGCCGCGCCAGTAACGGTTTTGCCGCGGCCGGTAGGGCGGCGTCGGTGGCGGCGATGTCGGACATGTCAGCCCCCTACCGCGTCAGTACGACGCCGGCATCCGGCCGAAAAGAGACCCAGGCGCGGTCGTTCCAGGTCAGCGGGTCCTCGGTGATGCGCGCCGCGTTCAAGGCGCTTGCCCGCACGAGCTGCCCGTCGTCCAGCCGGACGTGATAGACGGTCATGTCGCCGAGATAGGCGATGTCGTAAACTTCGCCCTCCAGCGCATTGACGCCATCCGCCGGCTTCTTGGACGACACCTTGATCTTCTCCGGCCTGATCGCGAAGACGATATCGGCGCCCGCGGCGGCGGCATTGCCGGCATTCTCGACGAGGATCTGGGCGCCGGTCGCTCCGGTGATGCGCGCCGTCTTGTCCGTCCGTTCGGCAACCTTGCCCTCGAACATGTTCACGTTGCCGACGAAATGCGCGACGAAGCGCGACGCCGGGGCCTCGTAGACTTCCGCCGGCGTCGCGACCTGCATGACCTCGCCCTTGTCCATGATGGCGATACGGTCGGCCATGGTCATGGCCTCTTCCTGGTCGTGGGTGACAACGACGAAGGTGAGGCCGAGTTCCTGCTGAAGGTCCATCAGTTCGAACTGCGTCTCCTCGCGCAGCTTCTTGTCGAGCGCGCCGAGCGGCTCGTCGAGCAGCAGCACCTTCGGCCGCTTGGCGACCGAACGGGCGAGCGCGACACGTTGGCGCTGGCCGCCGGAGAGCTGGTGCGGCTTGCGCTTGGCGAACTGCTCGAGCTTGACCAGCTTGAGCATCTCGGCGACGCGCCTTTCGACGTCTGGCTTGGCCATCCCTTCCTGCTTGAGGCCGAAGGCGATGTTGTTCTCCACAGTCATATGCGGAAACAGGGCATAGGACTGGAACATCATGTTGACCGGCCGGCGATAAGGCGGGATGCCGCGCAGATCCTGGCCGTCGAGCAGGATGCGGCCGGCCGTCGGCTCCTCGAAGCCGGCGAGCATCCTGAGCAGCGTCGATTTTCCGCAACCGGAGGCGCCGAGCAGGGCGAAGAACTCACGCTCGAATATGGTCAGCGAGAGGTTGTTGACGGCGGTGAAGTCGCCGAACTTCTTGGAGACATTGTCGAACTGGATGTATGGCTTGGCGTTCGGATCGTTCCAAGGCGCGAAATCCCTGCGGATGCTGCCAAGCGATTTCATGTGCCCACTCCGTCCTGCTGCTTTGCCCCATCGAAAAGAAGGAGACCGGCAGGGTGACTGCCGGGCCTCCTCGGACTGACTACTGACCGGTGACGATTTTGGTCCAGGTGCGCGTGATGACGCGCTGGGTCTTGGGATCGTAGGGCGAGATCGTAAAGAGCTTCTGCAAGGTCGCGGCGTCCGGGTAGACAGCGGGATCCTCCAGAAGCGCCTTGTCGACGAATTGCTGGGAAGCCTTGTTGCCGTTGGCATAGAGCACGGCGTTCGACGATTTGGCGATCACCTCCGGCTTCATCATATAGTTCAGGAACTCATGTGCCTCGGCGACATGCGGCGCATCGGCAGGGATTGCCATCTGGTCGAACCACATTTCGGCGCCTTCCTTCGGCACGGCGTAGCCGATCTCGACGCCCTGCTTGGCCTCCTCGGCGCGGTTGCGCGCCTGGAACACGTCGCCCGACCAGCCAACCGCCAGGCAGATATCGCCATTGGCCAGAGCGTTGATGTATTCGGAGGAATGGAACTTCCTGATGTAGGGCCTGATCTTCATCATCAATTCCTCGGCCTTGGCAAAATCGTCCGGCGACGTGGTCTCAGGATTGATGCCGAGATATTTGAAGGCGGTCGGGAAGATGTCGGTCGGCGAATCCAGGACATAGACGCCGCAATCCTTCAGCTTGGCCAGCTTTTCCGGATTGAAGAACACGTCCCAGCTGTCGATCTTGTCGGTGCCGAGCGCTGCCTGCACCTTCTTGATGTTGTAGCCGAGGCCGACCGTGCCCCACATGTAATTGATCGAATATTCATTGCCGGGATCGTATTTGGCGGTCCGTTCCGAAACCGTGTCCCACATGTTGGAGAGGTTCGGCAGTTTCGACTTGTCGAGCTTCTGGAACACGCCGGCCTGGATCTGGCGGGCAAGAAAATTGCCGCTCGGCACGACGACGTCATAGCCGCTGCCGCCGGCAAGCAATTTGGTTTCCAGGATCTCATTGGAATCGAACGTGTCGTAGACCACCTTGATGCCGGTCTGCTTGGTGAAATCGTCGATGACCGTGGGGTCTATATAGTCCGACCAGTTGAAGACATTGACGACGCGGTCCTCGGCCTGGCCGCCGAGCGTAAAGAGCGCCAGAAATGCCGAAGTCGCCGAAAGCCAGAGCGCTTTGCGGATCATGCTATTCTCCTTTGGTGAGTGTTCCATCGCCGGCGCGTCGCAGTATCCGCGCGGCCGGGCATTTGCTTCAGACTATTGAGCTTTCCAGGAGGCGACAAGCGCCAATTGCCGCGCCGCCGGCTGTCGCAAGCGATGCTCGCGCGCCACTGTCCTGGGCTGGAAGGAGTCGCCGCATCGTCAGAAGCTTTCGCCGCCGCGCAGGCAGAAATACTGGGATGTGATCCGGTCTCGATCGGGTCGCCGGGGAGACTTGGCAAGATAAGCCTGTCTTGTTGTTGCCGTGGTCCCAGCCTGCCCGCGCGGCAGCGAACTTGTCAATGGCAAAGCTAGGGCGCCGCATCAATTCGGCGACGGCACGCCGGTGACCCCTGCCCGTACCGGCCGCGTCTGTCGCTTGAACTCCAGTCCGATATGGACGAGCAGCGCCGTGACCACCACCGCGCCGCCGACGATGGTGCGGCCCGACGGGACCTCGGAGTGGATCAGCCACACCCATATCGGCCCGAGGATCGGCTCAAAGGTGCCTAGCAGCGCGGCAACGGCGGCCGGGATCAGCCGCGCGCCGGTGGCGAAGAAGGCGAGGCCAAGGCCCAGATTGACCACCCCGAACACGAAGAGAAAACCCATGTCGATGCCCGATACGGCGAAGGCCGAAGCCTGCGAGGCGGCAAAGCCTGCCGCCAGGATCGTGCCGAGGCAGGTCGCCGGCGTCATGCGCACGCTGGAGAAGCGCCGGGTGATGACCGTGGCGATCGAGAACATGACGGCGATCAGCAGCGCCAGCCCGTCGCCCATGGGCGAAACGGCGCCATCCAGCGATTCCGACACCATGATGGCGACACCGGCGATGACGGCGGCAATCGCCAGCCAGGTCGCGACCGCCACTCTTTCGCGAAAGAGCGCCCAGGCAAACAGCGCCGCAAGCAGCGGCACGCCGGCCTGCATCAACAGGATGTTGGCGACGGTGGTGTAGGCAAGCGCCACGACAAAAGAGGTCGACGCGGTGGCGAAGCAGAAGCCCACGGCAAGGCCAGGCAGGCCCATGCCGCGAAACGACCTCAGCATGCCGCGCCAGCCGTCACGCCAGACCATGAAGCAGAGCAGGAAGGCCGCCGCCCACACGGAACGCCAGAACACCACCGTCCAGCTGTCGCCGGCGGTGATGAAGCGGGCGATCGTGCCACCGAAACTCCACATCAATGCCGACAGGAATACGAGCAGGAAGCCGATGCGCTCCTCCCGCTGCGGGACGGTCGATGAACGAGCGATCGGCGATGATGCTGTGTCGGTCATGGGTACGACTGTCGATGTTTGAGAACGGCACAATGCGCAAGGGACGACAAAAACGTACCTCATTCGCGTAACGCAAAGGCGCGGGCCCGGCGTGATCCAGAGACCGCCGGCGATTGTGGCAAGTCCGCCTTGCGAAGCGTCACTGGAAATCGAAGGCGCTCAGGCCTGTCACCATCTCGTCGAGGCCAAGCGGGCGCGTCACCGGCGGCTCGGCGCGCGTCAGGCAGCCGACGCGCTCGCAAAGCCGGCAGGCGGGCCCGACCGGCGTCGCCGCTACCGCGCCAGCTCCGCCTTTTCCGGCCGTCGGGCCGGGAAGTGCCGCACCATAGACGATGTCGTCGCGAAAGCCGATGTCGCACCCCAGCAGCAGTGCGGTGCGGCGCGGCCGCTCGGAGAACGCGCCTTGCGGCCCCTCCAGCGTGCGGGCGATGCAGAGGAACTCGGCGCCGTCGGGCATTTCCACCGCTTCGACAAAAATCTGGCCGGGCTGGCTGAAGGCGACGTGCACGGGAAGCTTGGGACAAGCGCCACCGAAGCGGCTTTGCGGAAAGCCCAGGCTGCCGGCTTTGCGGAAGCGATTGCCGGCATTGTCGATCTCCAGCATGAAGAACGGCACGGCCGAGGCGCCTTGCCGCTGCAGCGTGGTCAGCCGGTTGGCCGCCTGCTCGAAGGAAACGCCGAAGCGCGAGCGCAGCACGTCGATATCGTAGCGGGCACGAACGGCCGCCGCGTGGAAAGCCTGGTAAGGCATCATCAGCGCATGCGCCGCGTAGCGCCCGAGTTCGAACCGGGCGAGGCGGCGGGCCTCATCTGTGGACAGTTTCAACGCCTGGATCTCGCCGGCTATCGCGACGGTCATGCGGATCAGGCATGCCTCCATCGCCATTTCGCGTAACTGGTCGAACGGCGACAGGCGCTCGGACAGGAACAGGCGCTGCGAATGGCGATCGTAACGGCGGCGCCAGTTCGGCATGGTGGCGACCGGCAGCACCTTGACGACGATGCCGTATTCGCGCTTCAGCCAGCCCTTCAGCGCAGCAGACAAATCATCGCCGGGATCGAGCACCGAAGTGAACGCTTCCGCCTCTTCCTCGATATGCGCAAAATGGTTCGGCCGACGCTCGAAAATCTCATGCACCTCGTCGATCGGCAGGCGGGCGCTGGAAAGCGCCGTCACCCGCCCCTCGCGCGCAAGAAGCTCGTTGAGATCGGACAGGCGCTCGGCCTGTTCGCGATAGGCACGGAACAGTTTTATCACGGCCGCGGAGGCATTGGGCGCGGCTTCGGCAAGCTCGATCAGTTCCTGGTCTCCCGGCAATTCGCCAGCCAGCAGCGGATCGGCAAACACTTCCCTCAAGGCCGCGACAGAGCCGCCCGCTTCGCCCTGCAGCTCATGCGGATCGACCTTGTAGACGGACGCCAGCTTCAGGATCAACTGCACCGTCAGCGGCCGCTGGTTGCGCTCGATCAGGTTGAGATAGGATGGCGAGATGCCGAGGCCTTCGGCCATTGCCGTCTGGGTCAGGCCCTTGGCGTTGCGGATGCGGCGGATACGCGGCCCGGCAAATATCTTCTGGTCGGCCATAGGGCTCCTTAACAGGAATTTACATTGCCGTCGCTGCTACGCTTCCATGCGATTTTTTACAACAATTACAAATTTACCTCGCCCATCTGTCAAACACAATACAGATTTTCCCTTATTGATGGCCTGATTCTTCGATTTCCATGGTTCTTTTCGCCTCGCACTGTAAATTCAGTCACATTCGAACGCGGCGAGGAATGCCGTGGAGCCGCAAAGAAACAATCCTCCGGAGTAGAGCATGACTGATTTTTACAACCTCGTCCCCTCGGCCCCCGAGGGCCGCTTCGATGGCATCGAACGCCCCTATTCGCCGGAGGATGTGACGCGACTGCGCGGCTCGGTGCAGATCCGCCAGAGCCTGGCGGAAATGGGCGCCAACCGGCTGTGGAAGCTCATCCACGAGGAGGACTTCGTCAACGCGCTCGGCGCCATGTCCGGCAACCAGGCCATGCAGCAGGTGCGCGCCGGGCTGAAGGCGATCTACCTGTCTGGCTGGCAGGTCGCCGCCGACGCCAACACCGCCTCGGCCATGTATCCGGACCAGTCGCTCTACCCGGCCAATGCGGCGCCCGAACTCGTCAAGCGCATCAACCGCACCTTGCAGCGCGCCGACCAGATCGAGACCTCCGAAGGCAAGGGGCTTTCGGTCGATACCTGGTTCGCACCTGTTGTCGCCGATGCCGAAGCCGGCTTCGGTGGGCCGCTCAACGCTTTCGAGATCATGAAGGCGTTCATCGAGGCAGGTGCCGCCGGCGTCCATTACGAGGATCAATTGGCGTCGGAAAAGAAGTGCGGCCATCTCGGCGGCAAGGTGCTGATCCCTACCGCGGCCCACATCCGCAACCTCAATGCCGCACGCCTGGCAGCCGACGTGATGGGCACGCCCACCCTGGTCGTGGCGCGCACGGACGCGGAAGCGGCAAAGCTGCTCACCTCCGACATCGACGAGCGCGACCAGCCCTTCGTCGACTACGACGCCGGCCGCACGGTGGAAGGCTTCTACCAGGTGAGGAACGGTATCGAGCCCTGCATCGCGCGCGCCGTCGCCTACGCTCCCCACGCCGACCTGATCTGGTGCGAAACCTCGAAGCCCGACCTGGCGCAGGCGAGGAGATTTGCCGAGGGCGTGCACAGGCATCACCCCGGCAAGCTGCTGGCCTATAATTGCTCGCCTTCGTTCAACTGGAAGAAGAACCTCGACGACGCCACGATCGCCAGGTTCCAGAAAGAGCTCGGCGCCATGGGCTACAAGTTCCAGTTCATCACGCTGGCCGGTTTCCACCAGCTCAATTACGGCATGTTCGAACTCGCCCGCGGCTACAAGGAGCGGCAGATGGCAGCCTATTCGGAGTTGCAGGAAGCCGAGTTCGCGGCGGAGGCCAACGGCTACACCGCGACCAAGCACCAACGCGAGGTCGGCACCGGCTATTTCGATGCCGTGTCGATGGCGATCACCGGCGGACGGTCATCGACCACGGCCATGCATGAATCGACCGAGCACGCCCAGTTCAAACCGGCTGCGGAATAGCAAACCAGGGATCTCGGCAAACGCCCAAGGGCATACAGCAAGGAGAAGACCAATGGCATCGATAAGCCGCGTCAAGGAACGGGCCGAAGAGCAGTCGACCACGATGAGCATCGACCAGCAAGCGACGATCCGCATGCTGGCCAACGATCTGCACCGGCTCAACCAGTCGGTGATGAAGGCGGTGGAAGCCGGCGTCTCGGTCGAGCTGGTGCGCTCGGCACGACACCATGGCGGCGACGGCAATTGGGGGGACCTGTTGATCCCGGTCATCGTCACGCAGCAAAGCCATGGCTGATCGAAGATCGCGCAGGCCCGCCTCTCACCTGCGCAGTGTATGCGCAGGTGAATTTTATTTTCATGCAACCAAGGAATGGACAGAGCAGTACAGTACTGTTGCTTGAATTGACTGCTGCGGGAATGCTTTCCCCAGCTTTTTATTTCGGCTTGACAGGGACCGCGATCTCACGCCAATTGTCGCCTGATTTCAACTCTGCATTGAAATGGGACGAGTTTCTTGGCTGACTTGGGTGCCCAGTGAAGCGTGACGACGAAAGCGCGAGACATCCGAATCTGGTGAGCCGGGATTCAGCCACGGAGACGATCCGTCAGACCTCGCAGGTGCTCGTTGTCGGCAAGTCGCCGATCAATCGGGTGGTGATTTCCAAGATCGTCGAGCGGTCCGGGCTCAAGCCGATCTCGGAATCACCCGACATGGCGGCGAAGACCTTGCGCTTGCTGGTCCTGGCCGTGATTGTCCTGGACGGCGGCGCCGATAACAGGGACTGCGACACTCTGATGCCCGGCATCGAGATGTTGCGGCGGGCTTCGGGTAAATCGCTCCCGCCCGTGGTACTGCTTTCAACCAAGAACGGCACGCCGGAGAGCCTTGGCCTTTCAAACGTCGTCGACGCGGTGGTGGCCAAACCGATTACGCCCGAGCGCTTGCAGCCGGTGATTGATCGGCTGGTCAACCGCTGAAGGCGGCAAGCAAGCCTATCCGGCGAGGCTTTCGATCAGTTCGGGCAGTTGTCCGAGATCGGAGATCTGCCGGAAGCGCGGTTCGGCAATGGGCGCTTCGACATGTTCAAGCACCCAGGTCAATTCATGCGGCACATGAACGCCCCAGCCGCCGGCCTCGATGGCCGGCACCACATCGGACTTCAGCGAATTGCCGACCATCATGCTCCTGGCCGGGCCGTCGCCATGGCGACTGAAAACGCGCGCATAAGTAGCCGCGTTCTTGTCGCTGACGATCTCGATCGCGTCGAACAGATCGCCGAGGCCGGACCCGGCCAGCTTGCGTTCCTGGTCGAACAAATCACCCTTGGTGATCAGCACGAGGCGATAGGCGCCGGCGAGCCGTTCCACCGTCTCGCGCGCATGCGGCAAGACCTCGATCGGGTGGCTCAGCATCTCGCGGCCGGCGCCGAGGATCTCCGATATGACCGAAGCCGGGACGCGGGCTTGCGTGACCTCGATCGCCGTCTCGATCATCGACAGCGTGAAGCCCTTGATGCCGAAACCGTAGACGGCAAGATTGCGTCTCTCCGCCTCCAGCAGCCGTGCCGAGATATGTTCCTCTTCGCCGTGATCGGCAAGCATGGCGGCAAAGCGCTTCTCGGTCATGCGGAAGAACTGTTCGTTCTGCCACAGCGTATCGTCGGCATCGAAGCCTATGGTGGTCAGTTCGCCGGTCTTCTGCATCGACGCATCTCATATGTGAACGAGGCTGAACCTAGTCTCGCAGCCGCGATTTTCAACCGCAACGGCCAATGCCGGCTGCTCCCCTTCCCTTCGGTCGCCGGGCACAGCTATACTCCTAAATCCGCAACCCAATCTGGTGAATGATGCCGCCTGCAAAAAAGGAAGTCCGTCCGTCGAGCCGCGGAGGGCGCGCCCGCACGCCTGCCTTCGTGAAAAACCTGCGTGGTGTGAAGAACTGGAAGGAAGTCAGCGAATGGCTGCAATGGCGCGGCATCGAAGACATCGAATGCATTACGCCTGACCAGGCCGGCGTTGCCCGCGGCAAGATGATGCCGTCAAAGAAATTCACCTCCAACACCTCGCTGGCGCTGCCTTCAGCCGTATTCATGACCACCATCTCAGGCGGCTATCCCGAAGACGGCAACGGCTTCCATTATCCGGAGGACGACGGCGACCTCAAGCTCATGCCGGACCTGTCGACGCTGACGGTGGTGCCTTGGGAGGAAGACCCGACGGCGGCCGTCATCTGCGACCTCGTCCACCAGGACGGCCGTTCGGTGGAATTCACGCCGCGCAACGTGTTGAAGCGTGTTCTGGCCGCCTATGACAGGCGCGGGCTGAAACCGGTGGTGGCGCCCGAGATCGAATTCTATCTGGTGCGCAAAAACCCGGATCCGGATTACCCGCTGACGCCGCCCGTCGGCCGTTCGGGGCGGGCGATCGGCGGCGGCGCCGGTTATTCGATCGCCGGCGTCAACGAGTTCGACGAGCTGATCGACGACATCTATCATTTTTCCGAAAGCCAGGGCCTGGAGATCGACACGCTCATCCATGAAGAGGGCGCCGGCCAGCTCGAGATCAATTTGCGCCACGGCGATCCCGTCGAACTCGCCGACCAGGTGTTCATGTTCAAGCGCACTATTCGCGAGGCGGCGCTGAAACACGAAATCTACGCCACCTTCATGGCCAAGCCGATCCAGGGTCAGCCGGGCTCCGCCATGCACATCCATCAGTCGATCATCGACAAG
Organism: Mesorhizobium sp. B2-4-1; assembly: GCF_006442185.1. Classification (NCBI taxonomy): domain Bacteria; kingdom Pseudomonadati; phylum Pseudomonadota; class Alphaproteobacteria; order Hyphomicrobiales; family Phyllobacteriaceae; genus Mesorhizobium; species Mesorhizobium sp. B2-4-1. The sequence goes on from NZ_VFVN01000007.1 coordinate 407,878, forward strand.
AAGACGGGCAAGAACATCTTCTCGGCCGAGGACGGCTCGGAAACCGAGGACTTCTTCCATTTCATCGGGGGCATGCAGAAGCATGTGCCGAACGCGCTGGTCATGTTTGCGCCCTACGTCAATTCCTACCGCCGGCTGACGCAGTCCGCCTCGGCTCCGGTCAACAACAAATGGGGCTACGATAATCGCACAACGGCATTCCGCGTGCCGCGCTCGGATCCGGCGGCGCGCCGCGTCGAAAACCGCATCCCCTCCTCCGACGCCAATCCCTATCTGGCAATGGCCGCTTCGCTCGCCTGCGGGCTGATCGGCATCACCAACAAGATCAAGGCCGAACCTCCGGTGCTGACCACCGCCAATGCCGACGAGATCGACCTGCCGCGCAGCCTGCTCGAAGCCGTCGATCTGTTCGAGGGCGACGAGGAACTCTGCGCGCTTTTGGGCAAGTCCTTCGCCGCGACCTATGCGGCGATCAAGCGGGCGGAATTCGAGACGTTCATGGAAGTGATCAGTCCTTGGGAGAGGGAGTATTTGTTGCTCAATGTGTAGGGGAGTAGGGGAGTAGGGGAGT